>CAZHEH010000021.1:0-58909 GCA_964531695.1 uncultured Planctomycetaceae bacterium
CCACCTTCGTCTTACCGCGGCTGCTGGCACGAAGTTAGCCGTGGCTTCCTTTGGGACGCCTCAACTTCCGGGGGTATTCGCCCCGGTTGCTTGGTAGTCCCTGACAGTGGTTTACACCCCGAAGGGCTTCTTCCCACACGCGGCGTCGCTCCGTCAGACTTGCGTCCATTGCGGAATATTCGTTACTGCAGCCTCCCGTAGGAGTCTGGGCAGTGTCTCAGTCCCAATGCGCCGGGTCAACCTCTCAGCCCCGGTACCCGTCGTCGCCTTGGTGAGCCGTTACCTCACCAACAAGCTGATAGGACATGGGCCGCTCCCAAGGCAACAGGTCCCGAAGGATCCCCGTCCTTTTACCACCAAGTCCGTAGTCAATGTGGTCACATCGAGTATTATCCCCGGTTTCCCGGGGCTGTCCTCGTCCTTGGGGTACGTTACCCATGTATTCCTCGCCCTTCCGCCACTCTACTCGCAGCCGGCTTCACCCGAAGGATCGGCCGACAAGCTTTCGCGTTCGACTTGCATGTTTTAGCCACGCCGCCAGCGTTCGATCTGAGCCAGGATCAAACCCTTCAATTAATTATCGTCCTCTCCCGATGCCGGCGAACCGGATCGGGATTCGGTCGAGAAGGATGAACCTGCTTCGTCGGAGCTGTTTCGGGGTGCTCCGACTAGGTCCTCCCGACGAATCGGGAGAGCCAAAACTCAAAATCCTCTTAAGGGCACGTCACGAGGATTCCGAGCCGGGCCTCCGTCGCAAGAGGGAGACCCGAGGGTAGGATTTTCCCGTGCGGCCCGGCTGTGACGTTGCCGGTCCTCACGGGCCACATCCTCGTGACGACATCACTGTTCACTTGTCAATCATCGTGGCGGCCGCCTCATCGCGGCGCCGGTGTAGTCCCTGCGGCCTGCTAAGGTCGCAGAACTAGCAATTGTACCTGTCTGCGCGGGCCGATCAAGTCCTCAGTCGGCCTTCCGGAAGAAAATTTTTCCGGCGGGTCTCCGGCCCCGCGGCCATGGTGGCCGGATGCAACCGCGGGCCACCACGCGCAACACACATGATAGCAACCGCCCAAGAGAGAGTCAAGCCGAACTGTTTTCCTGCGCCGGCCGGCCGCTCGGATTGCCCTGCCCCGGCCCTTGTGCTATCCTAATCGGTCCCGGCCAAGACGGCCTTTATCGGGGCGGAGACCTTTGACGACCGGAGCGACCATGCCACAGAATATGGCCCAGAAAATACTTGACGCCCACCTCGTTGGCGGCGTCCTCCAGCCCGGCGAGGAAATCGGGATTCGCATTGATCAGACGCTGACGCAGGACGCGACGGGGACCACGGCCTTCCTGCTGCTGGAGGCGATGGGGGTGGACCGCGTAAAAAACGAATTGGCAATTAGTTACGTGGATCACAATCTCGCCCAGTTCGGCCCGGAGAACCACAACGACCACCTGTATCTCCAGTCGATTTCCGCGAAGCTGGGCGCCGTGCACTCCCGCCCCGGCAACGGCATATGCCACCAGGTTCACCTGGAGCGGTTCGCCGCTCCGGGTAAGACGCTCATCGGCTCGGACAGCCACACCCCCACGGCCGGGGGGATGGGGATGCTCGCCATGGGCGCCGGGGGTCTCGACGTGGCCGTGGCGATGGGCGGCGGGGCCTTCTACCTGACGTGCCCACGAGTCATCGGGGTGGAGCTGCGCGGGCGGCTGGGTGACTGGGTGGCGGCCAAGGACATCATCCTGAAGCTGCTGTCGATTCTGACGACGCGGGGCAACGTCGGCTGCGTTGTGGAGTACTTCGGCGAGGGCGTGCCGAGCTTGCCGGTGCCGGCGCGCGCGACCTGCACCAACATGGGGGCCGAGCTGGGCGTGACGACGAGCGTCTTCCCGGCCGACGACGTGACCCGGCAATTCCTCGAGGCCCAGGATCGCGGCGACGACTTCGCGCCGCTGGCCGCCGACGCGGACGCGGCCTACGACCGCATCACGAAGCGGCTGCATTGGGAGCGGGACGCCGGCGCCATCGAGGCGATCCGACGGCACGGAACGGATGTGTCCGTCGGCGAGCCGGATGGCGAGGGCGTGGCGGACGTGAGCTTCGGGCACTTGGTGATCGACCTGTCGGAACTGGAGCCGATGGCGGCCGGCACCCCGAGCCCCGACAACGTATCCACGGCCGGCGACTTGGTCGGCACGAAGATCGCCCAGGTGGCGATTGGCTCGTGCACGAACTCCAGCTATCAGGACCTGATGCTGGTCTCGCGGGTGCTTCGCGGGCGGACCGTGCATTCCGGCGTGGAGTTGGCCATCGCCCCCGGCAGCCGGCAGGTATTGAGCATGCTCGCCGAGAACGGGGCGTTGGCGGACCTTGTGCGAGCCGGCGCGAGGATACTGGAGTCCGGCTGCGGGCCCTGCATCGGGCTGGGGTTCTCGCCGGCGGAGGGCGAGGTCAGCTTGCGGACGTTCAATCGGAACTTCGCGGGGCGGAGCGGCACGAAGGGGGACATGGTGTACCTCGTTTCGCCCGAGACGGCCGTGATGTCGGCGCTGGCGGGCGAGGTGATCGACCCTCGCCGGGCGGCCGATATGCTGTCGATCGACCCGCCGCGGATTCCCGCGCCGGATTCGTTCGCGATCGATGACGGGATGATCGAGCCGCCGGCGCCCGCGGAGGAGGCGGAGAGAATCGAGGTGTTCCGGGGTTCGACGATCGTCAAGCCCCCGGCCGGGGAGGTCCTGCCGGATACGCTTTCGGGCGAGGTCGCCATCCAGGTCGCCGACAAGATCACCACGGACCACATCATGCCGGCAGGCGGGTTGCTGAAGTACCGCTCCAACGTGCCGGAGTACGCCAAGTACGTCTTCAACTGCTTCAACGAGGAAGGCGAGCCGACCTTCGCCGAGCGGGCTTTGGCGATGAAGGAGGCCGGCAAGGCGGCGGTCATCGTGGCCGGCGAGAGCTACGGTCAGGGCAGCTCGCGGGAACACGCGGCGCTGTGCCCGATGTTCCTGGGCGTGCGTGCGGTCATCGCCATAAGCATCGAGCGGATCCACCAGGCGAACCTGGTGAACTTCGCGGTCTGGCCGCTGGCGTTCGAGTCGCCCGCGGACTACGACCGCATCGAGCCCGGCGACGAGCTGATGATCGAGGGTGTGGCGGAGGCGGTGGCGTCGGGCGAGCGGGTGACGGTTCGGGACGTGACGCGGGGTTTCGAGTTCGCCTGCCGCGTCGAGTTGGCCCGTCGCCAGCGGAAGATTCTGGCGGCCGGCGGGCTGCTGAACTACACACGGCAGGGCGGGTAACGACGAAGGCCGCGAGATCATGACGGAAGCTACCGGCAGCGAGGTGTGCGTGTTCGGCTCGGCCGACCCGCGGGTGGGAGACGAGGATTACGAGGCGGCCCGCTCCGTGGGGCGGGAGTTGGCCCGGCTGGGCTACGTCGTCGTGAACGGTGGCTACGGCGGCGTGATGGAAGCGTCCTCCCGCGGGGCGCAGGAAGCCGGCGGGCGGACGGTCGGCGTGACATGCAGCGTCTGGTCGCGGGATCCCAACCCGTACCTGGACGAGGTGATCGCCACGGGCGCCATCCCGGAGCGGGTCGGGGCGCTGCTCCGCACGGGCACGGGCGGCTATGTGGTCATGCGGGGCGGAACCGGAACGCTGGTCGAGCTGTCCAATGCTTGGGAGTTGATGGCCAAGGGCGTCATGGCCCGCCGGCCGATCGTGTGCTATGGCGAGTTCTGGCGGCCGCTGGTTGATATGATGGCGTCCGTGCGGGAGACGCACCGTGGCGTCGTGGCGCTGGTGCGGAATGCGGAGGAGTTGGGGCGGCACTTCCCGCCCGCACCGAACGTTTAACCTACGCATGAAGTGGGTCTTATACATCTTGTCGGCCCTGCTGGCGGCGGGGCCTTGGGCTGCTCCTGCGGCCGGGGCCGACGACGCGACGGCGTCCGGTGAGGACCTGAGCGAGGCCGAGCTGCGCGAGTTGATGCTGCGCCGGCAAGAGGTGCCGTCGACCGAACCGGACCGCGAGTTGGAGCGCGAGACGGAGATGGAGCTGCCGGCCGCAGGCAGCATGGTGGTGGCGCGGAAGTGTCGGCTTCGCCCGGACCCCGAGACGGGATGGGTCGTTTTGGAATTCCTGCCGGAGGAGGGCCGGCGGCGCGAGACGTCGCGCTGGGCCTTGCCGTCGCGGCGGCTGGAGAAGATGGAGGCCGTCGCCGCCGCCGAACCGGAATCGATTTTCCGCATCAGCGGGCGGACCACGATCTACCAAGGGCGGCCGTTCCTTTTGATCACGACGAGCCCGCTGCTGGTGTCGTCGGGCACTGCGGATGCCGAGCCGGAGGCAAGCGAAGACGCGCCGGAGGCGGAGCCGGGCGGGGCCGGGCCGGCCGAGGTTGTACCGGAGCGGACGCCCGAGACCGACGAGGCGGAAGTGGTCGCCGAGGATGTGATGCCGGACGGGGCGGAAGACGCCGAAGATGCCGGGTCGGCCACGACGCGGCCGGCCGAGGAGACACCCGCCCGCGGCGAAGACGTCGGACCGTCCGCGGATGAGATGTTCGAGGCCCTGATGCGGGATCGCCCCGGCCGGCCGATCGACCCGGGCGGGTACACGCCGGTGGAGGCGGTCGAGCTGCCATCCGTGGCGCCGGGCGGGGGACGCGAGCTGGTGACGGTGGCCCCGTCGGTCATCGTGAATCGCCTGGTGCGAATTCCTCCGGCCGGGCCGGCGGGCTGGCAGGAGGTCCGGTTCCGCAGCGACAACACGCTTCGCCGCCCGCCGATGCGCCTGCTGCCGTGCGGACAGCTCGAGGAGGCCGAGAAGCTCCGCGGCCCGCTCCGGGTATCCGGCGTCGTGACCGTCTACAAGGGCAGGAAATACTTGCTCTTGCGCAAGGTGATACGGCAGCGGGACATGGACCGGCTCTGAGCGCCGGCCGATTGCCGACCTGAGGGCCCCCTTCAGGTATGTTCGCCGCCGGGCCGTACGGAATCGCGCGTCGTCGATCGGAAACCGCATATCGGAATCGCGTATGGACTTGGCCTTCCCCTGGCTCTTGCTCGGCTTCCTGCCTGTGGCGGCCGTCGCCGTTTGGGCTCTGTTCCGCCCCGCGCGGCGGATGCTCGCGGTTGCGAGCGTGTCGCTGTGGGAAGCGGCGCTGGCGTCAATGGACCGCTCGGCGGCCCGGCGGTCGCGGCGCGTGACGCTCGCCTGGTGGCTGCTGCTGGCCGGTGCGGCGATGACGGTGCTGGCGGCGGCCGGGCCGGTGTTCGATCGGTCCGAGCCGGGGCGGCACCTCGCGCTTGGGCTCCACGGCTCGGGCGAATTGGCCGGGGATGGCGGCGAGGAGTTGCGGTTGGCCGCGGGGCGGCTGGTCGCACGGCTGAACCCTTCGGACCGGGTGCAACTGTTGCATCCGCCGGTGCTGGGCGGGGCGACGCAGTGGCTCAGCCCGGCCGAGGCGCGCGATCTGATCTCGGCGATGCCCGTGCTGCCTGTACCCGTGGACGAGCTTGGGATGCAGGCCGCCTCCGGCCGGGCACAGCGAGCTTACCACTTCGCCGTCGTGGGGTCGGGCATTGAGCCGGGCCCGGCGGCGTCGCTCGTCGAACTGCCGGGGCGGCTTCCCCCGGCCGTGATCGAGGACTTCGGCGCCGAGACGCTCCCCGACGGGCAAACGCGCGCCTTGGTGGGCGTGCTGAACGCATCGAGCTCGCCTTGGCGGGGGCGGCTTGTCGTGCGAGGCGTGGGCGAGCGGGCCGGCGACCGCATGACGGCGGGGGTTGGCCCGGTCGCGCCCGGCGAACGAGTCGAGCGGATGCTCGACGCGCCCGGGTCGTCGGCTCTCGTGGCGGAGCTGACGGACGTTGACGGCCGCGCTGTGTCCCATCCGGCGGCGAAGGCATACCTCACGCGGTCCGATCCCGCGCCGCGGCGCGTGCTGCTGAGCGGACGGGATGAGCCGGTACTTCGTCAGTTCGTGGCCGCTCATCCGGGACTCGAGCCGGTGGCCGATCCGCGGCGGGCGGACCTCGTCATCGCGAACCTGCCGGATTCGCCCCCGTCGGCGGACAAGCCCGCGCTTGTGCTCGACCCCGCGCCGGCGGCCGGGCCCGACGGCTGGCGCCGCGGCGACTCCATGGAGCGCGTGTCGCTCGCCGAGGCCGACGTGTCCGCCGGAGAGCCGGCACGGGCCGCTGATTTCGGCGGGGTGGTCGTGCGGCGCCTGCGGCCGTGGATTCCCGCCGAGCCCGCCACGCGTCGCGAGCAGGCGGTGGTGCGTCTGGACGGCGGGGCGGTGGTCCTTGCCCAAGCGGAAGCCGGCACGCGGCGCGTCTACATGGCCTTCGACCTTTCCGAGCGGAACACCAACGCGGCCGGGTTCCCGGAGTTCATCGTGTTTCTCGGGCGGGTGGTCGACTCTCTGAGCCCTGCCGCGGCGGGGGGGTTCGCCTCCGTGTCGTCCGCCGAGGCCGGCCCTCGGCCCGAATGGCGGCCGGTGGAGCGAAGCCCCGCGGCGGGCCCGGCCGGTCCGCTCCCGTGGCCGGGCGTATACGCCGACGAGAGCGGCCGGACGCACGCCGTGACGTTGCGCGGCTTGGCGCCGGCCGGTGCGGTCGCTGCGGACGTCGCCCGCCAGGTGGACGAGTTGCCGCTGCCCGAGCCGCAGCCGATCGGCCGGCCGTTGCGGCCTTGGCCCGTGCTGGCCGGCTTGGCTGCGGCGCTGTGGCTGGCCGGGTGGGCGCTGCGGTTGCGCTGAATACAATTGCGTTGGAGGCGTATCATGGCCGAGCCACACTCCCATAGCGCGATGCTGTTCGAACCGGCGGGCGAAGACACCGTGCGGTGTCACCTTTGCGGCCACCGTTGTGTGATCGCATCGGGCAAGTACGGCCGCTGCCGCGTGCGAGAGAACGTCGCGGGCCAACTGCGGTCGCACACGTACGGCGACCTGATCGCCCTGAACGTCGACCCGATCGAGAAGAAGCCGCTGTTCCACTTCCTGCCCGGCACGATGAGTTTGTCCATCGCGGCTGCGGGCTGCAACTTCGAGTGTCCGTTCTGCCAGAACTGGCAGATCTCGCAGGCGCCGCGCGACGGGCGGGAGCTGCGCGGCCAGGCGGTGAGCCCGGAGCAGGTCGTCACGGCGGCTCGAAACCACGACTGCGCCTCGATCAGCTACACCTACACGGAGCCGACGGTATTCTTCGAGATGGCATACGACACGTCTCGGCTGGCGCACGGGGCGGGCATCGCGAATTGCTTCGTCTCGAACGGCTACCTGACGCCCGAGGCGGTGGAGAAGATCGCTCCGTACCTCGACGCGATCAACGTCGACCTGAAGGCCTTCCGGGACGAGACGTACCGGGAGTTGATGAAGGCCCGGTTGGAGCCCGTTCTGACGTGCCTTCGGTCGCTCGTCTCCGCCGGCATCTGGGTCGAGGTGACCACGCTCGTCGTGCCGGGCATGAACGACTCGGAGGAGGAACTCAGCGACATCGCCTCCTTCATCGCGGCCGAGCTGGGCACGAACGTGCCGTGGCACGTCAGCCGATTCCACGGGGACTACGACATGGCCTCCGCGCCCACGACGCCCATTCCCACGCTCGAGAAGGCCTGCGAACTCGGGCGGAGGGCGGGACTGCGACACGTGTACTCCGGCAACGTGCCGGGCCGGGCGGATGAATCCACTCGATGCCCCGGCTGCGCGGCGATGCTCATCGAACGCACCGGCTTCCGCATCCGCCGGAACCGCATGGCGGACGGAGCATGCCCCGACTGCGGCGAGCCGATCGCGGGGGTCTGGTCCGCTCCGGCCGCGCAATAAGAACGCGCCCGGCTTGCTCCGGGCGCATCCGTTGAGCGGGCACAGGCGGAATGCAATGGCACCCGCCTGTCGATTGCCTTGGCCCGACGGCCCGAGGGGCCTCGGACTTCGCTATTTCTTCTTCCGGCGGTTCCGGCGCTCGCGGCGCTTCTTGGAACCGATCTTCCGGCGGCGTCGGGACTTATTCGCCATCCGATACCTCGCAACCTATCCTGGGGTGTTCGCTTCTCCCACCAACACGCAACCGCGCATTATAACGACCGGCCCGTGCCGGATAAAGGACGGAATCCTCAAAGCTTCGACGTGACGCGCTACTCGGCGCCGCTGAGCCGGGGGATGTCCCGCGGCTGCCAGGCGGTGCAGTCCGGCGCCGCGGCGTCCAGCGACCCGCGGTACTTGTCCGCCGGCCAGCGGCCGAGCCATCGCTCGACCTCTTGCCCTTCGTCGTACAGCACGGCCGTCGGGTACCCGGTGACGTTGCACTGCTTGATGACCCTCGGGCAGTCTTCTTTCTTCGCGCGGATGACATCCACGCGCCCGTGGTACTCCTCGGCCAGCAGGACGACGGTCGGCATGAATCGCCTGCACGGCTCGCAGCGGTCCATGTAGAAACCCACGAGGACCGGCCGGTCCGCCTGCCGGACAAGCTGCTCGAAGTCGGCCTGGCAGTGTATCCCCGGCAGGGCGGCATAGGCGGCCTTGACCTCGCGAGCCGGGCGGCAGACGCCGTCCACGCAGATGACCTCGTCGCTCGGAGCCGCGCAGCCGACGCAGCTCGCCAAGGCGCAAGCGGCAAAAGCGGCGATGTGTTGCTTCATCTCGGCTCTCCCGAGGCGAACCCGCCTCATCCCTGCACATCGGCACGTTACGGAGGCCCATACAGGGAAACATTGTAGCCGCCCGCACCGGCCGGTTCACGCGGATTGGCGGCGAGTCGCCCCGCCTGTACAATGCCGACCCAAGGGAGCGCCAGGGCAAGACAAGGGGTTCTCCATGGACGAAGCAAATCGGCGTGGGATGATCCGGCTGCACCTGGCCGAGGGTGTGGGCGCGATGACGATGTCGCGGCTGCTGGCGGAGTTCGGCAGCGCGGCGACGGCCGCGGCGGCGTCGTCGCGCGAGCTTCAGGCGGTGGAAGGCATCGGCGAGAAGACCGCGGCCGCCATCAAGGCCGTGACGGACGCGGACGTGGACGGGGAGGTCGCCGAGGCCGAACGGCTCGGCGTGCGGATCGTCGTGCTCGGCGAGGATGCCTATCCTAAGCCGCTGGGGACGATTCCCGACCCGCCGGCCGTGCTGTACCTGTGGGGGGAGCTTCGCGAGACGGATGCCCTTGCCGTGGGCATCGTCGGCGCGCGGCGTTGCTCGCATTACGGCATGGAGCAGGCCGGCCGATTCGGCGAACTGCTGGGCCGCGCGGGGTTCACGGTGGTCAGCGGCGGGGCCCGGGGGATCGACACGGCTGCCCATCGCGGCGCGCTGGCGGCCGGAGGCCGGACGGTCGCGGTGATGGGCTGCGGGCTCTCGCAGACCTACCCGCGCGAGAACCGCAAGCTGTTCGAGCGGATCGCAGCGGACGGGCACGGGGCGGTGCTCTCGGAGATGCCGATGCGAACGGGCGTCCGTGCGGGGAACTTCCACACGCGGAACCGCATCATCAGCGGGCTGTCGCTCGGAGTGCTCGTCGTGGAGGCGGCGCGGCGGAGCGGGTCGCTGATTACGGCCCGGCAGGCGGACGAGCAGGGGCGGATCGTCTTCGCCCTGCCCGGGCGGGTAGATGTCCCGACCAGCCGCGGCTCCAACGAGCTGATCCGCGACGGGGCGGTCCTGGTGCAGAATCTCGATGACCTGCTGGAGCAACTCGGGTCCGTCGGGGCGCAGATGCAGGATGCGCCGGAGGAGTCGCTGCCGGCGATCCCGGAGGGGCTCACGGCGACGGAGCACAAGCTCGTGGAGGCGCTCGGTGCGGGCGAGCTGGGGTTGGACGAGTTGTGCGGCCGGACGGGGCTGGCCACGGCCGAGGTCGCGGCGTCCATGACGTTGCTCGTCATCAAGGGGGCCGTTGCGCAGAAGCCGGGCAACGTCTTCGCGCGCAAGCGCCACGGGTAGAATCGCAATTCGGCCGGTAAGAACGCCGAAGGCACGGAACTGCACGAGCCCCGGGTGTATCCGGTCCCGCGCTGGATCCATGGTGCCGGCATCTCAGTCGCTCGAACCGGATCGGCGGGGCGTCGGGCAGCGGCTCGTGGCGGGTCGGTCGGCGCTGCGTGGTCCCGGCGCAGCTCGCCGCTCTGCGTGGCCCCGTGGCGGAGGAAGCCGGTCAGAACTGCCGGAGGAATCGCACGTCGTTCTCGAAGAGCAAACGGATATCGCTGATGCCATGGCGGACCATCGCCATCCGCTCGACGCCGAGGCCGAAGGCGAAGCCCGTATAGCGCTCGGGGTCGTAGCCGACCGCATCCAGCACGTTCGGGTCGACCATGCCGCAGCCGCCGAGTTCCATCCAGTCCTCGCGTCCGTCCGGGTAGGTGAACCAGACGTCGACCTCGGCTGACGGCTCGGTGAACGGGAAGAAGCTCGGGCGGAACCGCGTGGCGACATCGCGACCGAAACACGCCTTGCAGAACTGGTCGAGGCAGGTCTTCAGGTCCGCCATGGTCACGTTCTCGTCGACGTACAGCCCCTCGATCTGGTGGAACATCCAGCTATGCGTGGCGTCGACGGTGTCCGGCCGGTACACGCGCCCCACGGCGACGATCCGCACCGGCGGCTGCCGCGTCTCCATCACGCGGATTTGCACCGTCGAGGTCTGCGAGCGGAGCATCGTCTTGCCCGGCCGGCCGGTGCCCTCGTCGATGTAGAAGTTATCCAGTTCGTCCCGGGCCGGGTGCCACGAGGGGATGTTCAGGGCGTCGAAGTTGTGCCGCTCGTCCTCGACCTCGGGGCCGTAGGTGACCTCGAAGCCCATGCGGGCGCAGATCTCGCAGATCTCGCGCGTGGTCTGCGTCAGCAGATGCGTGTGGCCGATCGCCGGAGACTCGCCGGGAAGCGTGATGTCCTCGACCGCGACGGCCCGCCGCTTGCGCCCGGCCGAGCCGAGCTCGCCCTGCCGGTTCTCGAAGGCGTCCTGCAACTCGCCCTTGAGCCGATTGAGCGCCTGCCCGACGGCGGGCTTCTCCTCGCGGGGAACCTCCTTGAGCCGGCCCATGGCGGCCTTGACCGCGCCCTTGGAGCCGAGGTAGCGGATGCGCCATTGTTCCAACTCGTCCGGCGCGGACACCTCCGCCAGCTCGCGCTCGGCCGTGGTGCGCAGGTTCTCGATTTCGTCCACGAGCGGCATGTCGCCCTCATGCTCAGTCGGCGGCGGTCTGGGCCTCGGCCGGCTCCTGCTGCCGGTTCAAGTCCCCGCCGCTCTTCTCGTACTGCTCGATGGCGGCCACGGCCTTGTCCAGGATGGCGTCGAACGCGGCCGGGTCCGTCACGGCGAGCTCGCTGAGCATCTTGCGGTTCAACTCGATGCCCGCCTCGCGCAGGGCGAAGATGAACCGGCTGTAGCGGAGCCCGCGCTGGCGGCAAGCGGCCGTGATGCGAGTGATCCACAGCCGGCGGAATTCCCGCTTGCGGCGGCGGCGGTCGCGCGTGGCGTTGACGCCCGCGCGAAACGTGCTCTGGGCGGCGACGCGGTAATGCCGGGAGGCCGAGCCGCGATAGCCGCGGGCGCGGCGGAGGACTCTCTTGTGCTTGCGATGGCGGGCTGCGCCCTTGTTGACGCGTGGCATGGTGCGATCTCCTGTTGCGTCGGACGGACTCCCGGCGGTCGCCGGGACGTTCCTGGCCCTCGAGGGCCGCCCCAGGGGGCTCCCGTCCTGACTGATTTCCGTGCCGGGCTACTGGCCCAGCATTCGCTTGGCCTGCTTCGAGAAGGCGGGCGAGACGCGGCGGTTCTGGCGGAAGTTGCGCAGGCGCTTGGGGCTCTTGCGGGACTTGAGGTGTCCGGAGCCCGGCACGCGCCGCATGACCTTGCCGCTTCCCGTGATCTTCACGCGCTTGGCGATGGCCTTGTTGGTCTTCATTTTGGGCATAGTAGCACCTTCGGCGATTCCGATTCGTCGGTAAAGCGGGGTATTGTACCATCTGGTGCGGGCCCGTAAAGCGCGATTTACGCGAGGGGCGCCCGGCCGGGGCGGCAAGGCCGGAAGGCACGCAACCTGCACGCGGCGAGCGGGTTGCAGGTTTGAGCGGTCTCGCGGCCGAACAGGAGGTACCCAGCGATGCACAATCGAAGCGTACCCGTGCGGTGGGCGGTCATCGGCTGTTTGGCGCTGTCGCTTCCGGCGATGGCACGGGGCGAGGGGGAGGCCCCGGACCTGCAACGTCCGACGCCGCACTACCCCGAGGACGCCGACGAGGCCGAGCGCGAGGCGCTGGACCGCCTCGCCGCCGAACTGCGCGGGGCCGTGTACTACACGCGCAAGGGGCATATCCGCCGGGTGGTTATCGGCGACTGGCGCGAGTTCGACCTCGGCGAGGGCGAGCACGTCCGCTGCGGACCCGAGGGCAGGCACCTGGCCGTGTTTCACAAGCGGAAGGTCTATTTGGCCGACGCCGTCACGGGCGAGAGGAAGAAGCTCGTCGCCGAGAAGGCGGACAAGGCCCGCAACGGCTGCCCGATCGAGTTCCACCCGAACGGACGGGAGATCGTCTACCTGAACGGCGGGCGCTTCCACGCCGTGGACATCGAGACGGGCGAGGTCCGTAAGCTCAACGCCCCCGGCAAATACGGCGGCGCGCCCTGCGTTTCGGCCGACGGCACGCGAATGGCCGCTCGCTCGGGGCACAACCTCTACGCCATCGATCTGGAGTCCGGCCGACACATCAAGTACGCCCGCGGCTGCTCGCCGGGCATTTCCCCCAACGGGAAGGCCCTGATGAACAACGTCGGCGGGCACAACAAGCTGATCATCCGGCCGTGGGACGGCAGCGACAAGAAGACGCTCGACGCGGACACCTGCAAGCCCGACCGGAAATGGGACAACCATCACTGGTCCAACCACGACGACTACGTCACCGCTCAGGGCGAGGACCGCGGCGGGTACAGCTACGTTGTCCGCGTCTCGACCGGCCGGGGGACTCGGATCACCTGGGAGGGCGACACGCACTACCCCGACCTGTGGGTCGCGCCGGAAAGGCCGGCGGAGGACGACGCGCACGAGGCCGAGGACGAAGCCGGGTCCGAGGAGCCCGAGCCGGCCGACGGCGCTGAAACCGAAAGCGCACCGGCGAAGGAGCATTGACGGCCGGCGGCGACGGGCGTACGCTGGCGTTCAGAGGTTCCGATGGAACGGACACTTGTGGTGATCAAGCCGGATGCGGTGCAGCGCGGCCTGGCCGGGCAGATCCTCTCTCGCTTTGAGCGGAAGGGGTTTCAGATCGTGGCGATGAAGCTCGTGACGGTGGATGAGCCGCTCGCGCGGCGGATGTATGGGCCGCACGAGGGCAAGGACTTCTACGAGCCGCTCGTCTCGTTCATCACATCCGGGCCCTGCCTGGCGTTGGTCTTGCGGGGGATCGAGGCCATCTCGGTGGTTCGCGGCATGCTCGGGGCGACCTTCGGGCGAGAGGCCGTTCCGGGCACGATTCGGGGCGACTACGGCATGTCGCAGAGGTACAATCTGGTTCATGGCAGCGACTCGCCGGAATCGGCGGATCGCGAGATCTCGCTGTTCTTCGACGACGCGGACCTGCTGGAGTACGAGCAGGCCCGGCTGCGTTGGGTTTACGCGGAGCATCTCGGGGATTACATCTAGAATCGGTTCTTAGCCACCCGTCCGGCACGGACCTCCGGCGGGCAAGGAGACGGCCATGGATTCATATTCTCTGTTCGTGTGCGTGGCCACGGCGATCGCGCTGCTGACCATGATGGGTTTCGTGATGCGTTGGGTGCGCCAAGTCTACTATCTGGCCGAGGAGGCGGATGCGCGGCTCATCCAGGTCCGGAACATGCTGGAGCGGATGGGCGCCTCCGCACCGCCCAAGAAGAAGCACAGCTCGCCGGAGCAGAAGCCCCGCCCGGAGCACCGCGCCTGATCGAGCCGCTGTTCGGGATGGCGGAGCAGGGACACAGGGGATGCGGGGGACGTGTTGGGTCCGCTCGTGTCGGTGTCCCGCGAGCCGGCGCAGCAGGCATGTCGGAGCGGGGGTCTCGGGCGTCGCCCGGGTCAGCCGGCTCGTTCCGGCAGCGCCTCGCGGCCGTTCGCGCACGCGGCGGATTGAGCGGCCGGCCCCATAGGATACAATCCCCTGAATCCCCGCATCCCTTGGCCGCCGAGAAAGCATGAAAGACGAAGAACGCATCCAGCAGCTTCGCGAGGAGATCCGCCGCCACGACTACCTCTACTATGTGGAAGCGGCCCCGGAGATCTCCGACCGCGAGTATGACAAGCTCATGGACGAGCTGAAGGAGCTGGAGCGGAAGCACCCCGATCTCGTCTCGCCGGACTCCCCCACGCGGCGCGTCGGCGGCGAGCCGATCGAGGGCTTCGATACCGTTCGGCACGCCGTGCCGATGCTCAGCATCGACAACACCTACAACGAGGACGAGGTTTGGGAGTTCGACCAGCGCGTCCGCAAGGAGGTCGGCGACGGCACGCTGCATTATCTGGTGGACCCGAAGATCGACGGTGTGGCCGTGTCGCTCCGGTACGAGGGCGGCTCGCTCGCCCTGGCCGCGACGCGCGGCGACGGGCGCGAGGGCGACGATATTACCGCCAACGCCCGGACGGTGGGCTCGATTCCCTTGCGGCTGCGCGGCGATGACTGGCCCGACGTGGTCGAGGCACGCGGGGAGATGTACTGGCCGGGGGGCGCGTTCGCCGAGTTCAACCGGCAGCGTGCGGAGCGAGGCGAGCAGACCTTCGCCAACCCCCGCAACGGCACGGCCGGGACGCTCAAGCAGCTCGACCCGAGGGTCGTGGCGGATCGCGGGCTGGCGTTCATCGCCCACGGCTTCGGCGAACTGTCCGAACGCGTGGCCGGCCGGGCGAGCGAGGTGATGGACACTCTTCGGAAGTGGGGCATTCCGACCAGCTCGCACGCGAGCGTCTGCGATAACGCGGACGCGGCCCTGCACGCCATCCACGACTGGCTGAAGAAGCGCGGCGAGGCCGACTTCGAGACGGACGGCTGCGTCGTCAAGGTCGACGAGCTGAACCTGCGGGACGAGTTGGGCGCCACGAGCAGGCACCCCCGGTGGTGCATCGCGTACAAATACGAGGCCGAGCGGGCCGAGACGAAGCTGCGAGAGGTGAGCTTCCAGGTCGGCCGGCTGGGGACGATCACGCCCGTGGCCCACTTCGACGAGGTCCACGTCTCCGGCACGAAGGTCTCCAACGCCTCGCTGCATAACTTCGACCAGGTCGAACGTCTGGACGTGCGCGTGGGCGACACGATCCTCATCGAGAAGGCGGGCGAGATCATCCCGCAGGTTGTGCAGGTCCTGCACGAGAAGCGCCCGGACGACACGGAGCCGATCGCGCCGCCTGACAAGTGCCCGGCGTGTGGCGGGCCGACCGCCAGAGATGAAGGCGGCGTCTACCTGCGGTGCATCGACCCCGAGTGCCCGGCCCAGCTCCGCGAGCGGTTGCAGTTCTTCGCCGGGCGGAATCAGATGGACATCGACCACCTCGGCCCGAAGGTGATCGACCAGCTTGTCGACCGTGGCCTCGTCGAGCACTTCGCGGACCTCTACAAGCTGTCGGTGGAGGACCTGATCGACCTCGACCGCATGGCCGAGAAGGCGGCACGGAATCTCGTCGATGCCGTCCAGGCCAGCAAGGGGCGCGGCCTGGCGCGCGTGCTGGCGGGGCTGGGCATACGCTACGTCGGCAACCGAGCTGCCGAGTTGATTGCCCGGCGGTACCGGGACGTCGATGCACTAATGGATGCCGACCGCGAGGAACTGGAGCGGATCGGCGAAATCGGTCCGGTCATCGCCGAGAGCTTGCATCAGTACCTGACCAGCAATCGCGGCCGGGACGCGATCCGGCGGCTGAAGGAAGTCGGCGTGGACATGACCTCGCACCGTGCGGGCGGAGGCGGCGAAGCGCTGCAAGGCAAGACGGTCGTCGTCACGGGCACGTTGGAGGGGTACAGCCGCGACGAGGCCAAGCGGGCCATCGAGGACGCCGGCGGTCGGGCGACGTCAAGCGTGTCCAAGAACACGGACTTCGTCGTTGTCGGCGCAGACCCCGGCTCCAAGGCGGACAAGGCCCGCGACCTCGGCGTCGAGACGATCGACGAGAATGAGTTCCGGCGACGGCTTTGCGGGTAGTCGAGCAGCGGGCGGGTAGCTACGCGGGGGACGCGGAAGGGGCGGCCGTGCGGCGGGTCGTGGCCCGGACCGTGCGGCTCGGGGCCAGAGTTCGACCGGGCTCAGCAGAGCGCGGCGAAGCCCAGCAGAATGAACAGGATCATCTTCCACTTGCGCCGGATTGTCTGTTCCATGGTACCGCCTCCGTTGGGCCGTATCCTCTGGGTGACCCTATTCTAACGCGCCCGCGCCAGCCCGCAAGGGGGGAATTGCCTGTTTGGCTATCCGAGCGGACGGATTGTCCGCTTAGCAAACAGGGTAATCTGCGGCGACTTGGTAAACTGCGCGGGTCGTGCGGGTGAGGCCCGAAGGGTTTGGCATCGCGGCCGGCATGGGTATGTGCTAGCATGCGCGATCGTTTGGGGCGTTCGGGCAGGGAATGGCTGTGCCGGATGTGGGACACGGGGTCATGGAGCAGGCAATGAGTCCAAACAAGACGATACGCGTGGTGTTGGTCGGCGGCAGCGGCTACGCCGGCTTCGAGGCGATCCGCTGGCTTCTGCGGCACCCGGTGGCCGAGTTGGTCGGCGTCTTCGGGCCGGAGGGCGAGACCGGGCCGATGGACGGCTTCTATCCGTTGCTGACCAAGCAGGTCGCGCTGGAGCAGGAGCTGTACGAGCTGGACCGCGTGACCGGGCTGGAGCCGGACGTGGTGATGCTCTGCGTGCCGCACAAGGTGGCGATGAGCTACGTGCCGGGCCTTCGCTCGGCCGGTCTGCGGGTGATCGACTGGTCGGCGGACTACCGCATCAAGGACGCCTCGACGTACGGCGCGTGGTATTGCCCGCACACGGACCCACACGGGCTGTCGGAAGCGGTCTACGGTTTGCCGGAGTACTTCGCCGAGGAGATCGCCGCGGCGGACCTGGTGGCCAATCCGGGTTGCTACCCGACCTGCGCGGTATTGCCCCTGGCGCCGCTGCTGCGGGCCGGGCACATCCAGCCGACGGGCATCCTGGTCAGCGCCGTCAGCGGGGTGAGCGGCGCCGGGCGGAAGCCGGGGCTCAAGAACCACTACCCCGAGAGGAACGAGAGCTTCGAGCCGTACGCGATCACGGGCCACCGGCACCAGCCGGAGATGGAGCAGACGCTCGCGCGGCTTACCGACGCGGAGGTGGAGTTGCTCTTCCAGCCGCACCTGTGCCCGATGGACCGCGGGATGATGGCGACGATCTACGCGGCCCCGGCGGGCAACGTGTCCACCGAGGATCTGACCCACACGCTGGTGGCCGCCTACGCCGACGCCCCGTTCGTCCGGGTGCGGCAAGACGGCATGCCGGCCACCAAGTACGTGGCGAATACGAACTTCTGCGACATCGCGGTGACCCTGAACAAGGGCCGTGTCGTCGCCTTCAGCGCGCTGGACAACCTCATCAAGGGCGCATCCGGCCAGGCGATCCAGAACATGAACCTCATGTTCGGGCTCGATCAGACGGCCGGGCTTCACTGAACGCGGTCAACCGCGCGCCCGGCCGATCGGTGAACGGGTGTCCGGAGTCTGCCCCGGCCGGCCGTCGATCGACCGGCGGGCGGGGTTGGCCCCGTTCCGCGACGGTGTAGGGCCGAAGCGTGCAGAAAGGTCGCCTCGGATGGCAACTCATCACATAACGGTTCCCGCCGGCTTCGTCGCGGCGGGTGTTGCGGCCGGCATCAAGGCGAATGGCGCGGAGGATGTGGCGATCTTCTCGGCCGAGCGCGATGTATCGACGGCCGTGTTGACCACACGGAACCAGGTCGTCGGGGCGCCGGTGCTGTGGTGCCGGCAGGTCATGCCCGCCGGCCGGGGGCGGGCGCGGGCGATGGTCGTCAACTCCGGCTGCTCGAATGTCTGCACCGGCAGGCGCGGGCTGCGGGACGCCGAGGAGATGGCCCGTCTGACCGCCCGGCATCTCACGGAGCGAGGCGGTCCGGCGGTCGCGCCGGAGAAGATACTCGTGGCCTCGACCGGTGTGATCGGGCGGCCGCTGCCGATGGACAGGGTCCGTGCCGGCATCGCCTCGGTCGTGGGCAGACTGGGCCGGCGGCACGATGACGCGGCCTTGCGCGCGATCATGACCACGGACACTCGGGAGAAGTCGGCCGTCGTGCAGACGCGGGTCGGGCGGAAGCCCGTGACCGTCGCAGGCATCGCCAAGGGAGCGGGCATGATCGCCCCGTCGCTGGCCACGATGATCTCCGTTATTACGACGGACGCCGCTGTGACGCCGGCGGCGCTGCACCGGGCCCTTCGGGACGCGTCCGCCGGGAGCTTCAACGCCGTGACGATCGACTCGGACACGTCGACCTCGGACACCATGGTCGCGATGGCCTCCGGCGAGGTGGGCGGCAAGCCGCTGACGGGCCGTTCGCCCGGCTACCGCAAATTCGCCGAAGCGTTGGCGGAGGTGTGCGGGGAGTTGGCTCGCGCGATGGCCGCGGACGGCGAGGGCGCCACGCGTCTGATCGAGGTCCGCGTGCGGCGGGCGCGGACGGCTGCGGACGCCGAGACCGCCGCGAAGTCCGTGGCGAATTCCCCGCTGGTCAAGACGGCCGTGCACGGGCGGGATCCGAACTGGGGCCGGATCGTGATGGCGCTCGGCAAGTCGGCCGCTACGATCGACCCGGACAAATTGCGCGTCCGAATCGGCGACGTTCTCGTCTTCTCGCGGGGGAAGGGGCGGCCCTTCGACGAGGCGAAGGCCCGTGCGGCGCTCGGTGCGGACGAGGTGGTCATCGAATGCGACCTGGGGCTCGGCCGCGGCGGCTTCACGGCGCTGACGTGCGATCTGTCGCACGAGTACGTCACGATCAACGCGGATTACCACACGTAGAGCGGTGCTGAGCCGCCGAGACGCGCCGAGGCGCGAGGAGGAGGAAGCGCCGACCCCGAACGCCCGCCGCGTTGCACGATGCTCGGGGCAGGTTCAGGACACGGCCGGCATGCCCCTCGCGCCGAACGGCGAACGGTTGACACCTGGCGTAGGGCGGTCAGTCGAAGATCTTGCCCGGATTGAGAATCCCGTTCGGGTCCAGCGACCGCTTGAGGCATCGCATCATCTCGATGTGGGCGGGTGAGAGGAACCGACCCAAGTACTGCTTGCGCTTATGGCCGACGCCGTGCTCGCCCGAGAGCCGCCCGCCCAGCGCGGCCGTGATGTCGTAGAGCTCGCTCAGCACCCGAGGCAGCGTGTCGTGCCATCGCTCCAGGGGCCAGTCGGGGTTCTTGACGATCCGCGTGTGCAGGTTGCCGTCGCCCGCATGACCGTAGGCGGGGATGCGGACGCCGTACTTGTCCGCCAGCCGCTCCATGCCCGCCACGAGCTTCGGGATGGCCGCGGGCGGCACGACGAGGTCCTCGTTGCCCTGGTGGCTGGACTCGGCCGCGAACGCTTCCGGAATGTTGCGGCGCACGTTCCAGACGCGCTCGGAGGTCGTCCGGTTGTCCGCCACGTACACCTCGATGGCGCCGAACTCCAGGCACTGCTCGCCGACCCGCTCGTACTCCCGGCCGACCTGTTCCTCATCCGCCCCGTCCACGGTGATCAGCAGCATCGCCCCGGCCTGCTCGTAGGGAATCGTCTCGTTGAGGTAGGCGCAAGCGGTGCGGACGCTGGTGCGGTCCATGAACTCGACGGCGGTGGGGACGATGCCGGTGGCGGTCTGGATCCTCGGCACGGCCGCGATGGCCTCCTCCGCGGAGCGGAAGAGCACGAGCAGGTCCACGCTGGCTTTGGGCAGCGGCAGCAGGCGCAGCGTGACCTCGGTGAACACGCCGAGCGTGCCCTCGGAGCCGACCATCAGGCCGATCAGGTTATAGCCGGTGACGTCCTTGAGAAGCTTGCCGCCCAGTTCCACGATCTCGCCGGCGGGCGTGACCATCTTCAGCCCCAGCACGTAGCGCTTCGTCACGCCGTACTTGACCGCCTTGCCGCCGCCGGCGTCCTCGGCGACGTTCCCGCCGATGTAGCACGTTTCGCGGCTCATCGGGTAGCCGGCGTAGAACAGCCCGTGACGCGCCACGACCTCGTTGATCTGGGCGGTCACCACGCCCGGCTCGACGACGACCATCATGTTGTCGGTGTCGACCTCGAGAATCTCGTTCATTCGGTCGCACAGCAGCACGATGCCGCCGCGCACCGGCACGGCCCCGCCGGACAGCCCCGAGCCGGCACCGCGCGGGGTGACCGGCACCTTCTCGCGGTTGGCAAGCTTGAGGATGGCGGCGATCTCCTCCGCCGTGCGCGGCCGGATGACCGCATCGGGCATGTGCGCGTAGTGCCGGTCAGGAACCTCGTCGTGGGAGTAGGGCTCCAGCCGCTCGGCGTCTCCCGCGATGACGTACCGCTCGCCGACGATGCGGCGAAGCTCGTCGAGCAGTTCGGTCGTCAGCGCGTTGTACTGGGTCGGGGTCATTCGACGGCCGCCGGGCAGCTACTCCCCCTCGTCCGGGCCCGCCTCGTAGGCCACGGAGTCGACGTGCTTGCGCGGGCGGCCGTGTGTGCGGGCCTCGGAGCGGCCGGCGTGGATGTTCCACACGCGGCCGTAGAACCGGCGGGCCGCACGGCGGATCCGCCAGCCGAAGATCAGCCCGGCCAGGATGGCGAACAGGATCAGCGGCAGCATCAGGATGAGCACGATCAGCCCGAAGGCCATGCCCACAAGCGCGCGGAGAAAGCGGCCGGCCGCCTCCAGCGGCGAGCGGCTCGGACGGCCGATCTCGATGCGAATCCATTGGGGCATCAACAGCGTTCCGTACCGCGTTCGACGTTTGACCTTCGGGGTGCGACCCTTATGCGCCGTTGGCCGCCACCGGCCGCACCCGCGGAAGGCGTAGGCATCGAACACCTGTTGTCTCTCTGCTTCTCTGGTCCTCTTGGGCGCAAACTTCATGCCGCCTACGGAGCCGAAACGTCCTCCACCTCGGCGGGGAAGTCCGGCCGGCGGCCTTCCAGGACGGCGACGACGTCGTAGACCACGTCGCACATGGCCGCCACGGCCGCGGGGACGCGGGCGGCGATGTGCGGCGTCAGAAGTACGTTGTCCAACCCGAACAGCGGGTAGTCCGGCGGCGGCGGCTCGGGGTCGTGGCAGTCGATCACGGCGTAGCTCAGCTTGCCGGACTTCAGCGCGGCCGCGAGGTCCTGGTAGTCCACGCACTGGCCGCGAGCGGCGTTGATGAACTGCGCGCCGGCCTTGAACTGGGCCAGGGCCTCGGCGTCGATCAGCCCCCGGCTGGTCGGGTTCAGCGACGTGTGGATGGTCACCACGTCGCTTTCCGCGTATAGGGTCGGCTTGTCCACCGCCTCGGCGGCGTAGTCCACTTCGATGTCCAGCAGGTCGTTGTACCGCACCCGCATGCCCATCGCGGCCGCAATCCGCCCGACACGGCTGCCGATGCGGCCGCAGCCGACGATCCCGAGCGTCAGGTGGGCCATGAAGTGCCCGAAGGTCTGCTTCCGCTCGCGGTGGAAGTCCTCGGGCGACATCGGCCCGGACATCGGCCAGAAGCGGCGGTTCATCTCGATCATCATCCGCGTCGTGTAGTCGACCACCGCCAGCGTGTTGGCCTCCGGCGTGTGGACGACCTCGACGCCGCGGCTGCGACAGGCGGGCACGTCGATGTTGTCGATCGCCACGCCCGCCCGGCCGACGACCTTGAGCTTCGGCGCCAGTTCAAGAAGGGCCTGGTTCACCTCCGTGTAGGTTCGCACGACCAGGGCATCGGCCGAGGCCAGTTCGGCGGGTGCGTGCCCGGCCTTCACGGCGGCGTTGACTTCCTCGGCCGTCGAGCGCGCGACGGTCCCGTTCTCGGCGAGATACGCCAGCGCGCGGTCGTCGAGCGGCTCCGTAACGAGAATGTTCCACTCCGCTGAGCTCATGGCGGGGCAGTATAGACGGCGGCGGGCGTCGGCGTCCAGCTACGGGGTTTCGCCGCGGCCGATGGCGCGGCGAAGCGTCTGCCGCAGCCGGCCCCAGAACCCGTCCGCGCGGAGTTGCCGGGCGAGCCGTCGGATCGCGTCCTGCTTGGGGGCGAGCGCCATGGCGCGCGAGACGTACCGCTGCGCGCGGGCCCGGCTGCCCGTGCGGTAGTGTGCCAGGGCGAGGTTATAGAGCGCGAGGGAGTAGTCCGGACGAAGCTTGACGGCATGGCGGCAGTGCCGGATGCCCTCGTCCATGCGTTCCAGCCGGAAACAGCAGACCGCCAAGTTGTGGTGGGCCTGCGGGTCGTCCGGGCGGAGCCAGGTCAGCCGCTGGAACACGGCGTGGGCGTGGCGGAGTTGCCCGGCTTCCAGCAGAAGCCGGCCCAACTCGGCGAGGGCCGACGCATCGTTGCCCGATCGCTTCAGCTCCGCCAGGAAGTGCCCGGCCGCCCGGGAACGCCGCCCGCGGCGGAGCATGATCTGCCCCAGCCGGGCGTGCGCGCCGGGGTATTCGGCGTCGATCCGCAGCACGAGCTGGAAGAGCCGCTCGGCCTCGTCCAGTCTGCCGAGGGGCAAGGCCAGCGAGCCGAGGGCGAAATAGGCGCCCGCGTGCTCGGGGTCGTCCTCGAGGACGCGGCGGAACTGCCGCTCGGCTGCTTCCAGTCGCCTCTGCTGAACCAACAGCTCGCCGTAATCCAGTCGCGTGTCGGCGTCGTCCGGATACAGCCCCAACTCGCACTCGTAATACTCCCCGGCCGTGGCGAGCCGGTCCTGTGCCCAGTAGGCGTCGGCGATGCGGGCGTTGGCCTGGGGGTGCGTGGGGTCGATCCGGAGGGTCTGCTTCCAGCAGTCGATCGCTCGGCCGTACTGCCCGCTGTTGTAGAAGCTGTTGCCGATGTTGTAGCAGCACAACGGGCACTCGTCCTTGAACAGGCGTGCGAGGTAGAACATCACCTCGGCCTTGTCATGCTCGCCGAGTTCCGTGTAGCTGACGATGCGATTACAGTATGCCGGCTCGTAGCCCGGGTCGATCCGCTCGATGCGCTGGAACTGCTCCAGGGCTTCGGCGTATCGGCCCTGGCGGTTCATGCTCACGCCCAGGCAGTTCAGCGCCTCGATGTCATCGGGGGACAGTTCCAGCGCCGCCTCGTAGGCCATGCACGCGCGGCCGTGGTCGTCCATGGCCTCGAGCGTGAGGCCGAGGTTGAAATGCCAAGACGGGTTGTAGGGGTTGACGCCGATGGCGGCTCGGAGCTCGGCCGCCGCTTCCGCCAGGCGCCCGTCGTCGTACAGCTCGCGCGCCCGCTCCGCCCGAACCTCCGCTTCTGTCCAATCGTTCATGGTGCCCATGCTCGGCTCCGGTGCCGCTCATGCCCTCCGGCGCTTCCGCGCCGGGCGGTCGCAACGAATCCCGTTGCCGCCGCCTGTGAGGCCTATTCTACAACGAGGGGCCGAATCCGACAACGGCTTCGGGGCTCGCGACGCGGAAATCCGGGCAGAGGCGGCGGGATTCCTCGCCCGGCGGGGCGCTGTTCCGGGTCGATCCGAGCCGGTACGATGGGGTCATGGCCGACCGGGACACCGACCTGTTTGCCTCCGACAAGGACCTGCTCGCGGCGTGCGAGGTGGACACCTACCGCGCCTCCGGGCCGGGCGGGCAGCACCGCAACAAGGTGTCTTCCGCGATCCGCCTGCGGCACCGGGACACGGGCGTGGTGGCCCAGGCCGAGGAGCGACGCAGTCAGCACGAGAACCGTCGGAGGGCCCTGTCGCGGCTGCGTCAGAAGCTCGCCTGCGAGGTGCGGCGTCCGGTCGCGCCGGGAGACGAGCCGCCGGCGACGCTCGACGAATGCCTCATTCGCCCTCGCCGCGGGCCGAACGCCGGCAAAGCCCGGCTGGAAGTGGGACGGAAGGATGCTCGCTTCTGGCCCGTCGCGGCGGCCGTGTTGGACGTGCTCGACGGCTACGAGGGCCGCTTGTCGGACGCCGCCGCGGCCGTCGGCATCTCGACGAGCAACCTGGCCGGGTTCCTCAAGTCGGACCGCCACCTGCTCGATGCCGCCCAGCGAATCCGCCGGGCCCACGGGCAGCAGGCGATTCGCTGACCGGTGGACAGCCGCCGGCGCGACGGATACCCTCAACGACGTGACGCGACGCATCTCCATCATCGGCGACGGCGCGATGGCGACGGTCTGTGCGGTCATGCTGGCCGAGAACGGACACGACGTCCGCCTGTGGTCCGCCTTCGCGGACGCGGCCGAGGCGCTGGCCCGCACGCGGCGCAGCCGCTTCCTGCCGGAGGCCCGTCTGCCGGACGGCGTGGAGGTGACGGCGGAGGATTCCGAAGCGCTTGGCGAGCGGGATCTGGCCGTCTGCGCCGTGCCGACGCAGTTCGTCCGCCGCGTGTGGGAGCGGCTGGCGCCGGCGTGTCCCGCGGGGCTGCCGTTGTGCTCGGTGGCCAAGGGAATCGAGCAGAAAACGCTGCTCCGGCCGACACAGATTCTGCGCGACGTGCTGGACGGCGGCGCGGGCGGCCGGTCCGTGGCGGCGCTGTCGGGGCCGTCCATCGCGCCGGAGTTGGTGCGGCGCCGCCCGGCGACGGTTGCCGCGGCGTCCGAGAGCTCGGAGTTGGCGGCCGAGGTGCAGCGGCTCTTCACGCGGCCGTACTTCCGTGTTTATACGAATGACGACCTGATCGGCGTCGAGCTGGCCGGGGCGACGAAGAACGTCATCGCGATCGCGGCCGGCATCCTGGACGGGCTGGAGGCGGGCGACAACGCCAAGGCAGCGCTGCTGACCCGCGGGCTGGCGGAGATCACGCGGCTTGGCGAGGCCCTCGGCGCGCGGCCGGAGACATTCGCCGGGCTGGCGGGCGTGGGCGACCTGGTGACGACGTGCATCTCCCCGGTGGGTCGGAACCGCTCGTTCGGCGAGGCGATCGGGCGGGGCAGCACGGCCGAGGAAGCGCTGGCGGCGACGGAGTCCGTCGTCGAAGGCGTCGCGACGACCGTGAGCGTGACGGCGCTGGCGGCGCAGGCCGGCGTGGAGATGCCGATCACGGCGGCCGTGCATGACGTGCTTTTCGGCGGGACGGCGCCGGAGGACGCCATCCACGAGCTGATGACCCGCCCGACCAAGGCGGAGCAGTAGGGGAACGCCGCCGCACGCTTGCCCGGCTCAGACCCGCCGGACCACGCCGACGACGACGCCCTGGATGTCCACGTGCTCGACGTAGATCGGCTCGAAGTCCGGGTTGGCCGGCTGGAGGCGGACGCGGTCCTGCTCGCGGTAGAACTTCTTGAGTGTGGCGTCGCCGTCGGGCAGCAGGGCGACGACGGTTTCGCCGTTGCGGGCGGCGTTTCGCTTCTCGCAGATCACGTAGTCTCCGTCGCGGATCTGCTCGTCGATCATGCTGTCGCCGGCGACCTCGAGGATGAACAGGTGGCCCGGTCGGCGGAACAGCCCGTCGAGGGAGACCATCTCGCGATCCTCGATGGCCTCGATGGGCACCCCCGCCGCGATGCGCCCGACCAGCGGCAGCCCGTCGCGCGGCTCGTCGGGGAATTCAAAATCAGGGCAGACCTGCAAAGAGCGGGCGCTGTGCTTCTCGCCTCGGCGAAGTACGGCCTTTCTTTCCAGGGCGGCGACGTGCTCGAACACGGTGACCTTGGTCAGCCCCAGCTCGTCGCCGATCTCCTGCATGGTCGGGGAATAGCCGTGCTCCCTGCGGTAGTCGCGCACGAACCGGAGTACCTGCATCTGTCTCGGCGTGACGTTCTTCATACTCGCTCTCCCTCGGCGGCGGGGCGGCGGTGCGTACCGGCCGGCGGGTGGCGTTCCCGGCCGGTGGCGCGGCCTCCTGCGGGCCCGCCAGCAGACCGGCAGCGCCTGCCGAACCGGCCACCAGAACCTGCTCGCCCGCGGCGAGGTCCTGGGCCGCCCGGATCGTCTCCTCGTCGGCCGGCCACGGACGCACGTACGTGCCGCCCGGACCGAACATGCACAGCGGCGGATGGGTCATGCGGCAACCTCTCCCTGCCGACGCATGCCGGGCCCTTGCGAAGGGCGGTACAGCCCGCGCCTCGGGGCCCCGCTCGGGACCCTCCGGCACGGCCGCCGGACCCACCATGCGTCATATCCTAACCTAACATCGTGCAAACCTCAAGGGGAGCGTTAGGGTTTTTGCCGGGTTTTTCGTGAGCGATTCTTCCCTCGGCGGTGGCCCCATATCTCGGCCGTGCCCGACGCACGGATACCACAGGTGGGGCACATCGGAGCATCGGCGAACGGGCCGCCGATCCTTGAGGAAAACGGGTACGTTGCGGCGCGGGCGGGCTTGCTCAAGGCGCAGTACGGGCCTTCACACGGCTTGGGTCTGGCCGATGCGATCATAGCGGCCACGGTTCAGGCGGAGGAGTGCAACCTGGCGACGCCAAATGTCAGACAGTTCCCCATGCTTGCCGATCTGGAGCCGGCGTACCGCAAACCAGAGCCCGGAGACCGCCCCGACGGCGGGTCTCAGTGATTCACCGGCTCGCCGAGAAGCTGCTTCACCTGGTCGAGCTTCTCGTGCATCATCGCTTCGTCCTTGGCCTCCAAGCTCAGGCGGAGCAGCGGTTCCGTGTTGGACGGCCGGACGTTGCACCACCAGTCCTCATACTCGCACGTGACCCCGTCGAGCCAGTCGACCTTCGCGTCGGAGAACGCTTCGGCGATCTCGCGCATCTTGGCCTGTTTATCCTCGACCTCGAAGTTGATCTCGCCGCTGTGGCTGTAGCGTTGAATCGGGGCGACGAGGCGGCTGAAGGGCTCGTCCTGGGCGGCGAGCACCGACACGGCCGTGGCGAAGACGATCGCGCCGGAATCGCAGTTGTAGTTCTCGGCGAAGTAGAAATGCCCGCTCAACTCGCCGCCGAACACCCCGTGGCCGTCCGTCATGGCCTTCTTCATGAAGGCGTGGCCCACGCGCTCGCGCCGCGGCGCGCCGCCGGCCGCACGGATCTCCTCGGAAACGGCCTTGCTCGAGCGGAGGTCGTACACCACGACTCCGCCGGGGTTGTCCCGGAGGAAGTGTCGTGCCAGCAGGGCGGTCATGATGTCGCAGCGTACGGTTTCGCCCTTCTCGTCGACGAACATGCATCGGTCGGCGTCGCCATCCATGCAGATGCCCAGATCCGCGCCGTTTTCCACCACGGCCTGCTTGAGCTGGGCGAGGTTCGCGTCGACCAACGGGTTCGGCGGGTGCGCGAAGCCGCCGCCGATCTCCCAGTTCAGCGGGATCAGCTCCATGTCGGTCTCGCTGAAGACCTCCGGGAACATCTTGCCGCCCATGCCGTTGGAGGCGTCGACGACGACCTTGAGCCGCCGCGGCGTCTTCAGAAAGTGCAGCACGTGGTCGCGATACTCCGCCCACAGGTTGACCTGCTGGGCCGGCCCGAGCGAGGCGCCCGCGGGCATCCGCCGCAGCGTGCTGACGATGTGCTTGACTTCCTTTAGGCCCGTGTCCCCGCCGACCGGCCGGGCGCCCGCGCCGGAGATCTTGAAGCCGTTGTACTCGATCGGGTTGTGCGAGGCCGTCACCTGGATGCCGCCGCAGGTGCCGAGGTGGTTGATGGCGAAGTAGATCATCGGCGTATCGCACAGGCCGATGTCCACGCAGCCGATGCCCGCGGAGGTGATGCCCGCGATCATGGCCTCGCAGAGCGGCTCGCTGTGCGGGCGCATGTCCCGTCCGACGACGAGCCGGTTGCTGGCGGCCTGGCCGCGCTCATAGCCGCTGAGCAAGCTCCGAAGAAACTGGGCCGCGGCGTGCCCGACCTTCCAGGCGAAGTCCTCGTCGATCTCCTCGCCGTACAGCCCGCGGATGTCGTATGCCTTGAAGACGTTATCCAGCGCCATGGTCGGTCCTTTCGGTAACGTCCGGTGGACAGCGCATTATTCGCCATGCCCCCGGCAAATGCAAAGAGCTTTGTTCGGCCCCGCCCGGCCGCGTATCCTCGCGGGCATGAAGGCCGTGGTCCAGCGCGTAGCTCGAGCGGAAGTAGCCGTCGGCGGGGAGACCACCGGGCGAATCGGGGGAGGGCTGCTCGTGTATGTCGGCATGGCGCCGTCGGATACGCGGCAGGATGCTCGCAAGCTGGCCGACAAGGTGGCGAACCTGCGGATCTTCCACGATGCCGAGGGCCGGCTGAACCGGTCCGTCCGGGACATCGGCGGCGAGGTCCTGGCCGTGCCGAACTTCACGCTCCAGGCGGACGCCCGAAAGGGGCGGCGGCCGGCCCTGAATGGCGCCGCCCGACCGATGGAGGCCGAGCCGCTGTTCGAGGCGTTCGTCGAGGCCTTGGGGGATCAGGTCGGCCGGGTCGAGAAGGGCGTGTTCGGCGCCGAAATGCGGATCAACAGCACGGCCGAGGGGCCGGTGAACATCCTGCTGGACATGCCGCCCCCGGAATAGAAGAATGTGGATGGACGAAGCGAGACGACGAATGATAAGCCGGAATAGTGAATCAAGCCCCGAATGCCCATTGACGAACGCGGGCCGGGCCCCGTGCCGACGCCGTATTGGGGCTTGGTCCTTGACCCGAGTTGGGGAGTCATCCATGGGAAATCGCCGTAAGATGCTGATTTTGTGTGTCCTTCTCGCAGCCGCTTCGGCCGTCTCGGCTGCGCCCGGCGACGGGCTGCCGACGAACCTGGCGGCATACCTGGAGGGCCAGTCCGGCGGTGAGTCGTCGTGGCACCCGTTCACCGTGCGGCAGTACAACATGCGGCGGGTGCTGAACTCAGAGCTCGCCGCGGCGGAGAGGGTGGCGTCCCTGGAGCTGGTGATGCACCTGGCCGGAGATGACGAGGCCGTGACGGATCAGCTCGGGTCGCTGGTGGCCGAAGACAAGACGCCGGAACCGTTGCGGGAGGCGGCCCTGGACGCGCTCAGGCGGAGTGATTCGCCAAAGGCGGCGCAGTACATCGCGCGGGCGGCCGAAGGCACGGCCACGCCGCCGGAACCGTCCGAGCCGACGGAGCCGTCCGAGCCGCCCGGACCGGCGGAGCCCGTGGAGCCGCCGGAGCCGGCACCGGAGGCGCCGGACCTGGCCCGCACCGTCCGGCTATGGGCGAGCGTTCCTGCCGACGGGCCGGACGAGGATCGCTGGCGCAGCATTGTCGAGCGCATGAGCGGTAAGCGGTGGGACCGTGCGCTGATCGACGGCATAAACGCCGAGCAGTTCGGCGCCCGCGGATCGGCCCTGGAGGTGCTGGCCGCACGGATGGAACGGCCGCTGCTGCGACGGCGCATCTTGGCGGTGCCGCCGGACTCTCCCGCGATGGGCGCCCTGCAGGAGTTCCTCCGGCGGTTCGACTACGTACCCGCCGACGGCGGGGAGTTCCTCAGCACCACGTGGATCTACACGAACCGGTCCGATCTGCTGGACGATGCCGCGGCGCTGGCCGACGCGTGGTCCCGAAGCGGCGATTACGAGTTCAACATCCGGGACTTCCATCTGCTCAGCCGGCTCGCGCGCGATCCGCTCCGCGCCGGGACGGACCGGGTGGACCTGGTGGTCGAGATCAACCGACTGCTGATCCTGCGGGATCACCCCCGCGTGGCGGCGTACGCCGGCCGACCGGCCGCGACGCGGCTCCGCACGCTCGCCGATGCCGTCGATCGTCTCTCGTTGGCGGATCTCTGGACGATCCGCCTGGCCGCGGAGATGCTGGCTCGCACTCGGGTGCAGAGGGCCCTGCGGATCGTCGCCCGCCAGGACCGCGCCGACACGACGGCGGCCAAGGGCGGATTGGTCGTCTACGAGAGCGGGCAGGCCGAGGCCAAGCTCTACCCCGCCGACCGGGACAGCGAGAACGACCGCCGCTACGTTCCCAGCAAGTATGCCGAGAAGGCCGCGCGGGACGCCATGTGCTGGTTCCACGCCCACTTCCGTCGCGCGGACAGCTCCGACCGGCTCGGGCCGGACGCGGAGGAGCTCGCGGCCGCCCGCGAAGGCAACTATCGGGCGATCGTCCTGACCTCCGTCAGCGAGGACGCCTTCGCCGCGCACTACTACGACTACAGCGGCATGATTCTCTCGCTGGGGGTCTATCCGCTGAAGCGGTAGTTGGTGGCTGGTACGTGGTAGGTCGTGGGTGGTGGTTGGTGGTTGGTTGATGGTGGGCCGGCGCTGTTGGGGCCGGCCGGGCGCACGCCCGCGAGACCCGCTCCGAGTCGGATTTCCCCCGGCGGACCAGCGGCCCCGCAGCGCGGCGCTCAGCCGAGCTTCTCCAGCACGTTCCGGATCGCGTCGTGCTCGTGCTGCATCTCGTCGCGCTGGCGGCGGAACTCCTCGATGACCTCGTCGGGCGCGGATTCCAGGAAGTCGCTGTCCTCGAGTTGCTCGTCGATCTGTTCGAGTCGATCGCGGAGCATCTCCATGCGCTGGCGGAGCAGCTCGATCCGCTCGGCCTTGCTGCTCGGGCCCTCCATGAGCGTGTCCATGACCTGCTCGGACACGTAGAGCGGCGTTTCGAGGGCCGAGCCCAGCGCGATCGCGTCGGACGGGCGGGAGTCGATCTCCAGCTCCTCCCCGTCCCGCACGATGTGCAACCGGGCGTAGAACGTGTGCTCGTGGAGGTCGCAGATGACGATCTTCTCCAGCGTTCCGCCCATCGCGCTGATGACGTTCGCCAGCAGCTCGTGCGTCATCGGGCGCGGCGTCTCGATGCCCTTCAGCCGGCGGTCGATGGCCAGGGCCTCGTTGATGCCGATCAGAATCGGGAAGCCGCGCTCGCCGTCGACCTCCTTCAGGAAGATGACCTGCTGCTCGCCCAACTCGGTGATCAGGATGCGCGATAGTTCGACGGGAATATCCATGCTCGACCTTCCGTGCCGGATGCGCCCGGCCGTCCGAATTGTAGACCATCCCCGAGCGGAACGGCAACCCGCTCGGGCGAGCACGGGCGGAAGGCCCGTCCCGCTCGCGGGTTGCGGCTTGGCAGGTCGGCCGAGGCGCGGATATGATGGCCGCCGTGGGAGGCCGCCGCGAATGGACCAGAGCGCGCCCAAGCGCTATCGCCTCACGAAGCGAGGGGACATCGACCGCGTGTTCCGGATCGGGCGGCGGAAGACGGACGGGCGAATCACGCTCGTAGCGGCGCCGAACGGGCTGGCGTGGTCGCGCGCGGGCGTGGGGGTCTCCAAGCGGCACGGCGGGGCGGTGCGGCGAAATCGCGTCAAGCGGCTGTGCCGGGAGGCGTTCCGCACGATCCGTGAGGAACTCCCGGCCGGAATGGACTACATGGTGATCCCGCGCGCGGGCGTAGAGCTGCACGTCGACGGGATCCGGGCGTCGCTGCGTCATCTGGCGCCGCGGGTGTGCGGGGGCTTGGAGGAACCGGGCGGATGACGGGCGTCGTACATGCCGCGTTGCGTCTGCCGGCCCGCGGGCTGGTTTGGCTCGCGCGCCTCTACCAGGCGACGCTCTCGCCGCTGGTGGGGCGGCAGTGTCGCTTTCTGCCGACATGCAGCGAGTACTTCATCGAAGCGGTCGAGAAGCGCGGGGCGATCCGCGGCACGCTCAAGGGGCTCTGGCGCATCTGCCGCTGCAACCCGTTCGCCAAGGGCGGGTACGACCCGGTGGACCGACGCTCGTGAGAGCGGTTTGCCGCTACCGCTTGGGCTTCCGCCGGGTGTGCTTCGCGGGCATGCCGACTAGGGTGCCCTCGCCGGTCCGCAGTGCATCCGGGCCCTCGGCGGGCACGGCCAGCTCCTGGGCGGCCTCGACGAGCGCGACCGCCTCGTCCAGATCGTCGGTGATCGTGTAGAGCTTCTCGTCGCCGGGCGAAATCCTCGCCGGCTCGCCCTTGAGCAGGTGCCGGTCGATCCACCGGCCCAGGCCTCGCCAGAAGCTCCGGCCGATCAGGATGACCGGGAACCGCTCGGCCTTGCCCGTCTGGATCAGCGTCATCGAGTTGAAGAACTCGTGCAGCGTGCCGTACCCGCCGGGGAAGCAGATGAACGATCTCGAGTACTTCACGAACATCACGAGTCGCGCGAAGAAGTAGCGGAAGTCCAGGGCGACTTCGGCGTACGGGTTGGCCTGCTGCTCGTGCGGCAGAGAGATGTTCAGCCCGACGGACGTGCCCCCGGCGTCATAGGCGCCGCGGTTGGCCGCCTCCATGATGCCCGGACCGCCCCCCGTGATGACGCCGAAGCCGCGATCGGCCAGCATGCGCCCGAGCTTGCGGGCGTGGCGGTAGTCCGGGTGGCTCTTCGGCGTGCGGGCGGAGCCGAAGATGCTCACGGCCGGGCCGATCCGGCCCATGGTCTCGAAGCCCTCGACGAACTCCGACATGATGCGGAAGACGCGCCAGGTGTCCTCTGTGGCGAAGGCGGGCTCTCTCATCCTTCGAGTTCCTTTCCGGCCGGGGGAGTTCCGAATGGCGTGCACTGTATACCATCGCCGGGCCCGTTTGACAAAGCCCCCCGCAACGGCTAAGACAGTGAACCCGCGGGGGATGGGAGTGCAACATGCGGAACATGGTCCTGACGACCCTCTGCCTCGTCGCGTGCGGCTGCGGCGGCGGATACACGATGACGGCGCCCGACCAGGTCGCGCCCGCGGGCGGGCAGGCGGCCGTCGTCGTGCGGCTGACGCGAGACGAGGTCCGCCGCGTTGACGTGCCGGTCAAGAAGGCCGGGCTCGAATTCCGCCTGGGCGGCGAGGTCGTCAAGGCGGCCTTCACCGACGAGGACGGCTTCGCGGAGGTCGCCATTGCGGCGCCGGATGCGCCCGGCCGGTACGAGGTCTGCGTGCATCACCAGGACCCCGAGGGCGACGAATGCCGCGGCGAAGCGCTGCTTTACACGTGGGCGCCGGATCGCCCGGCCGTGGCGGTCGAGCTGGACGAGCTGCCCGGCCCGAGCGAGCCGGAGGTCGAAGCGGCCGTCACGGCGCTGCGGGGCATTTCGGAGGACGCGAACATCGTATACCTCACGCAGGAGGACATCGCGGACCATGCCGACGTGCGGGCATGGCGCGACGAGGCCGGCTACCCCGACGGCCCGGTCCTGCCGTGGGCCAAGCGTCGTTGGCGGATGACGCGCGAGGGCCGGCTGAAGCTGCCCCGGCTGCGGTTCGACCCGCGGATGATCGGACCGCTGGCCGGGCTGCGCGAGGTCCTGCCGGGGCTGGACGCCGGCGTGTGCCTGTCGGAGGCGGCGGCCAAGGCCTTCGACGGCGCGGGGCTGGCGGTCTTCGTCGTCGGTGACGAGGACGACCTGCCCGAGGGCGCCCGCCGCACGAGCTGGGCCGAGTTGAGCGGCGGGCTGTAGCCGTCGCGGCGGCTGTCCGCGCCCGCCCGCGGCTTGGTACAATCCCGTAATGCCCGAGCGCAAGCGCCGGAACATCCTCGTCTTGCTGCCCAACTGGATCGGCGATGCCGTCATGGCCACGCCCACGCTGCGGGCCCTGCGCCGGGCCCATCCACAGGCGCGCATCACCCACCTCGGGGCGCCCGGCTCGCTCGACGCCCTCGCGCCCAACGACTGGGCGAACGACGTGTTGGCCGATACGTCGCGCCGGCCGCCGCGGCTGGCGAACTTCTGCCGGATCGCCGCTACCCTGCGGCACCGCCGATATGACCTGGCGCTGCTGTTGCCGAACAGCTTCTGCTCGGCCGCCCTGGCTCGCGCCGGCGGCGTGCGGCGGATCGTCGGCTACGACCGGGACGGACGCGGCTGGATGCTGAGCGACAAGCTCGCGCCCCCGCGCGACGAGGACGGTGACTACCTGCCGGTCTCCGCGGTGGACTACTACCTCCGGCTGGCGCAGCTCGTGGGTGTGGGGCCGGACGCCTCGCCCCGCATCGAGCTGTTCGCGTCCGACGAAGACGCCGACCGTGCCGACGCCGAGCTGGACGCCGCCGGCGCCCGGCCGGGCCGGCCGATCGTGATGTTGAACCCCGGCGCGGCCTTCGGACCGAGCAAGATGTGGTCGTCCGAGGGCTTCGCGGCCGTGGGAGACTCGCTGATCGACCGGTGGGGGGCGCAGGTCATCGTCAACGCCTCGCCCTCGGAGCGCGCCATCGCCGCGAAGGTCTGCGAGGCGATGGCACGGGAGCCGATACTTAGCTTCGCCGAGCGGGACAACACGCTGGGGCTGCTCAAGGGCCTGCTGCGTCGGTGCGAGCTGCTCATCACGAACGACACGGGCGCGCGGCATATCGGCGCGGCGCTGGGCGTCGGCATCGTCACCCTGTTCGGCAGCACGGACCCACGCTGGGCGGACATCCACTACGAGCGGGAGCGGGCCGTGCGCCTTGACGTCGACTGCTCGCCCTGCCAGCGCAAGATGTGCACCCAGCCGGCCGGACCGCTGTACCACCAGTGCATGTCCGGCATCACGGCGGAGATGGTGCTGTCCGCGGCGGCGGAACTCCTGGCCGTGCCGCGGGCCGCGGGGGTGGCGCGATGAGGGTCGCCGGCGAGCCGGACGCCGCCGTGCTCGACGCGCTTCGCGAGCGGGGCCTGCACACGGTGGCCGGCGCCTTCGCCTACTCCCGGGGGCGGGACATGACCGTTCCGGGCCTGGGCCACCGGGAGCGTTGGTCGTTGTCGCTGCCGGGGCCGGACGGCATGCCGCGGACGGTTTACATGAAGCGTTACGGCCGGGAGCCGCTGGGCGCCCGCTGGCGGCGGTTGCTGGCGCACGGGCGGGGGGGCAGCCCGGCTTCGGTCGAGCTGGAGAACATCGAGGCGCTGCTGTCGGCGGGCGTGCCGACGATCCCTTGGGCCGTGGCGGGTCAGGAGCCCGGCGGTTCCGGGCGGAGCTATGTCCTCCTGGCGGCCGTGCCGGGGGAGGCGCTGGAGCAGGCCTGCGAGGGGTTCCTGTCGCGCCACGGTGTCGGCGGACGGCGCGTCGCGGGCTTCACGCGGCAACTGGCGGAGCTGGTGCGCCGATTCCATGCCACGGGCCTGATCCACCGCGACCTGTACACGTCGCACGTGTTCCTGGAGGAAACGCCGGAGGCCGATCATCTGCGGCTGATCGACCTGGCCCGAGCGTTCCGTCCGCGGCTTCGCAGCTTCCGCTGGCGCGTCAAGGATCTGGCCGGGCTGAGGTACTCGATGCCGGCTGACTGGGTCGGGCGGCATTGGGACGAGTTCCTGGGGCTCTACCTCGGCCCCGAGGCGCGGGACCGCGATCGGTGGAACGCGGCCGTGATGCGAAAGGCCGGCCGCATCGCCCGGCACGACGCGCGGATCCGGCAGCGCCGGTCCGGGGAGGGCGGGGCTTGAAGGTCGCACTGGCCATCGAGCGGATGGACCCCCTCCGCGGCGGACGGGAAACGTACACCGCCCGGCTGGCGGAGGAGCTGGCCCGGCGGGGACACGCCGTGACGATCCTGTGCCAGCAGCGGTCGTGGGAGCCGAGCGGGGAGGGAATCAGCTTCGTCGAGTTCGGCCGCACGGGACTGACGCGCCGGCGCAAGCTGGAGCGCTTCGTCGCGGACGTCGAGCGGCAGGCAACTCGGGCGGAGTACGACGTGGTCCACGCCATGTTGCCGGTGCCCGCGGCGGACGTGTACCATCCGCACGGCGGGGCGGTGCCGGCTTCGGTCGAGGCATCGCTGGGCCGGCGTCCGGCCGTCGTGCGCCCGGTCGCGAGGCGGCTCAAGCGCCTGAACGCGGCCCGGCGACTCTCGGCGGCGCTGGAGCGGCGGATCGTCGAGGACGGGCGGGCGCTGTGCGTCTGCGTCAGCCCGCTCGTGGCCGGGCAGTTTCGACGGCACTACGGCGCGGAGGCGCCGCTGCGGGTCGTGTTCAATGGCGTGGACGTGCCCGACGCCGAGGGCGAGGAGCGGGCGGACCGCCGCCAACGCATTCGCTACAAGCTGGGGCAGGAGCCCGGGGACGTGGTGTTCCTGACGGTCGCGACGAACTTCCCGCTCAAGGGCGTGGCCGAGTGCATCGCGGCCTTCGCGCGGTACTTTCACGGCAGGCGGCGAGGGTGCTGCGACCGGCTGGTGGTCGTCGGGCGCGAGAACCCCGAGGCGTACTCGCGATACGCGGGCATGCGGGATGTCGGACGCTCCGTCGTGTTCGTGCCGCCTACGAAGGACGTGTTCGACTGGTACGCCGCGGCCGACTGCTTCGTGCTGCTGACCTGGTACGACCCGTGCAGCTTGACCGTGCTGGAGGCCACTCGCTGGGGCATCCCGTCCATCACGACGGAGCACAACGGCGCCGCGGACGTGCTGAGGGACGGGGGCGGCATCGTGCTGGCCGGCCCGCGAGACCTTGCCGGGGCGACCGCGGCCATGGAGACTATGGCCGACCCCGACTCGCGTGCGGCCGCGGCCGAGGCATGCCGGAAATGGGCCGGGTACCTGACCATGGAGCGGCACGTGGATGAACTCATGGGCGTGTACGAGGAGGCGAGGCGGCGGCGATGACGCTTCATCCGGTCATCCTCTACGGGGCCTTTCCGCTGGCGGGCTACGCCGTGGGGTCCGTGCCTTTCGGCGTGCTGATTGCCCGGTCGCGCGGCGTCGATCTCCGCAAGGCCGGCAGCGGGAACGTCGGAGCGACGAATGTCGGCCGCGTGCTCGGTCGGAAGTGGGGGTACCTGTGCTTCCTGCTCGACTTCGCCAAGGGCTTCCTGCCGGCGTTGGCGGCGGGCCTGGTGCTCCGGGGGCAGCCGGATTTCTACGAGGGCGCGGCGCCGGCCGGTGGGTATCAGGCCGCCTGGCTGGCCGCCGGGTGCGGGGCGATCCTGGGGCACGTGTTCAGCGTGTGGCTGCGGTTCCGCGGCGGCAAGGGGGTGGCCACGTCGCTGGGGGCGGTCGTCGGCGTCTGGCCGTACTTGACGCTGCCGGGGCTCGCGGCGCTGGGGCTGTGGATTCTCGTGACGCTGACGAGCCGCTACGTCTCATTGGGCAGCATCGTGGCGGCGGCGGCCTTCGTGCCCCTGTTGGCGGGCTTCGCGGCCGTGTTGGGCTGGGGCACGGCCGGGCTTTGGCCCTTCATGGCATTCGGGGGCGCGATGGCCGGGCTGATCCTGCTTCGACATCGAGCCAACATCCGTCGGCTGCTGGCCGGGCGGGAGAACCGCATCGGGGTCCGGTGACTTGTGAATTCGTTCACTCGGTGACTCGTGTTGCACGTCGGGAACGATCGGCGGGTGCGCGGAGGTTGACCGGCGGATGGGCCAATGGCATGTGGTGCCGACGCGCGGGCAAACGCCAATCGAAACGTTGCCCGATGCCTTGGGTGTCCACTCGCCAAACACCTTGGGCGAAGTCGTCGAGTCAACGAACGCGCTAGTTTTCGTTCAGCAGTCGTTGGCGGATGAACTCGGCGCGGGCCTCGGCGCGTTCCTCGTCGTCCATCTGGCGGTCGAGGATCCGTTGGAGGTGGGCCGGCTGGGTCAGCAGGAACAGTTCGTTGATCGTCCGGAGATCCATCTCGGGCAGGCGGCCCAGATTACTTCCAAGTCGCACGAGGGAAAGGAGATACATCGTTTCGTCCGAACTCATCAGCCGAGCGGACCGCAACAGCGACAGAGAGCGGTGTATCTTGTCGTCGATGGCGGTCTTGCGGTTTTTCATCAGGCCGTCCCGGGCGCGACGCTCGTACTCGATGAAGTGCGGCATGGTCTGCCCGAAGAACTCGTCGACGATCTGCTGCTCGGTCTTCCCGAGCGTGGCCTGGTTGGAGATCTGGAAGAAGTCCCCGCTGGCCTCGGTGCCCTCGCCGTAGAGGCCGCGGATCGCCAGGTGCATGTCGCGCGCGGCGCGGAAGACCTTCTGGATCTCGCCGGTCATCTTCAGCGCGGGCAGGTGCAGCATCACGCTGACCCGCAGACCGGTGCCGACATTGGTGGGGCAGGCGGTCAGGTAGCCGTACTTGCTGTGGAAGGCGTAGTCGAGGCGCTGCTCGAGCCGGTCGTCGATGCGGCTGATGTCCTCGACCGCCTCGGTCAGCCGCAGGCCGCTGCGGAAGACCTGGATGCGGAGGTGGTCCTCCTCGTTGATCATCACCGAGACGGTCTCCGCGCTGCCGATGGCCACGCCGCGGGCGTGCTCGGCCTCGGCATGCTGGCGGGAGACGAGGTGCCGCTCGACGAGCAGTTCCCGGTCGAGGGATCCGGCGGCAGCCACGTCCACGTAGAAGACGTTGTGCGCGATGCCGGCCGCGAGGATCTCGTTGCGGAGGCGCTCGGCGATTTCATTCCGCTGTGCGTCGCTGCACCGCGACAGGAACGGATGCGAGGCGAGGTTGCGGGCCAGCCGGACGCGCGACGAGATGACCACGTCGTGCATCGGCCCGGTGCCGCGGAGCCATTCCCCGGCGTGTTGGGTGAGGTCGGCGAGCTTCATTCGCGCTCCAGTTCCTTGATGCGGTCCCGCAACTCGACGGCCCGCTCGTATTCCTCCTTCGCCACGGCCGACCGCAACTCGCCGCGGAGACGCAGGATCTCGGTCTGACGCTTCTGGGCATTGCCCGCCCGCTGCGGGACCTTGCCGATGTGCTGGCCGGCCCCGTCGTGGGCCCGCTCCAGCAGCGGCTCGAGTCGCGGCGCGAAAACATCGTAGTCATTAGGGCAGCCGAGTTGCCCGGCCTTCCGGAACTCCGAGAAGGTCAGCCCGCACACGTCGCAGCGCAGCTCCTCGGGCTCGCCCTCCTCGCCGGGCTCCGACGATTGCAGGATGAAGTCTTCCAGAAGCTGGCTGATCGGCACATTGGCCTTGATCGTGATGCCCTCTTCCGACGCGCAGTGCTCACAGAGGTGCTTCTCGATCTTCTCGCCGTTGACGATCTCCGTCAGGTGGACGGTGGCGGGCCGGCTGTCGCATCTGTCGCACTGCTTCTTCATGGCCGGACATCCTATCGGTCGCCGCCGGTGGCGGTCAAACCCCCACAACCGCGTTCCGCCCTTCATTATACTCCCCGGCGGGGCGGCTACTCCACGCGACCGACGCGGATGTCCAGCTCCGCCCTCTTCTGCAGGCGGTCCTTGGCCCCGTCCTTGATCCAGAGGATGCGGTCGGACTTGTCCAGCATGCTGTGGTCGTGCGTGGCGGTGATGACCGTGACGCCATGGTCGTCGCACAGGGCCCGCAGCGTGTTGATGATCTCCTCGCCGGTGTGGAGGTCGAGGTTGGCGGTGGGCTCGTCGGCGAGCATGATCGTCGGGTTCATCGCCAGCGCCCGGCCGATGGCGATGCGCTGCTGCTGGCCGCCCGAGACCTCGTCCGGGCGGTGGTTCAGCCGGTGCCCGAGGCCGACTTCGGTGAGGACCTCGGCGGCCCGCTCCTCGGCGGGCTTGTGCTCCATGCCGCTGAGCAGCAGGGGCAGCATGACGTTCCGCAGGGCCGTCAGGGCGGGGATGAGATTGAACGACTGGAAGATGTAGCCCATGTGGTGGTTGCGGATGTAGGCCAACTCGTCGCTGGACTTCTTGGTCAGGTCCACGCCGGCGACCGTGACGGTGCCGCGGCTGGGGCGGTCCAGGGCGCCGATCATGTTGAACAGCGTGCTCTTGCCCGAGCCGCTGGGGCCCATGACCGAGAGGTACTCGCCGCGGTGGACCGCCAAGTCCATGTCCCGAAGGGCGTAAATCTCCTGCCCGCCCATGCGGTAGATCTTGCACAGATCGTGACACTCGATGATGACTTCTTCGCTCATGGCTCGCTCAGTAAGGAAGCTTGATCACGGCCTTTGCCAGGAAGTTCACGCCGACGCCGAGCACGGTGATCAGGCCCATGCCGCAGGAGAAGCCGGCCGCGACGACCGGGGCGTACTGTCGCCAGCGGAGGCCCATCTTGCGCTCGAAGTAGAAGCGGCTGAGCAGCGCCCCGAAGAACTGCGGCAGCACGACGTGGGGCATGGTCTGGTTGAGCCCGCGGACGATGCCGTAGACCAGCATCACCGGCAGGCGGATCAGCCACAGGATGGCGAACAGCAGCACGCCCGCACCGAGCCCGGTGAGCATGTATTCCGGACGGAACGCCCGCCAGAACATGCTGAAGCGACCCAGCGTCGAGCTGTGCATGATGCCCTGGTTGGCCGCCCACAGCTCCCACATCTCCTCGGCGAACGGGTACTGGGGACCGGGCACGGGCGCCATCGCCCAGATCAGCTCCGAGAACAGCACCGTGGCGACGATGATGATCGGCACGAGGATCAGGTCCGCCTTCCAGATAGACCAGAATCGCGTGCCGGTCAGCTCGGCCTGGCGGTACATCATGGTGCGCCGCCCGTAGTTCGCGAACGGGACCGGCAGGAACCAGATGTCGACGTCGCCGCTGTAGCCGCAAAGGATGAAGGCGGCCTCCCGGACCATCGGCACCTGCACCACCTGACCCGCCATGCCTTCGAGCCGCGCCGTGACGTAGCTGATCAGGGGCGTATACAGGAAGGCGAAGAAGAACAGCACGACCATCACGCCGCGGTGCCAGTTGATCAGCCATCCGCTGACGAGAATGTAGGCCATCGACGTGAAGAGGTAGGTGCCCACGATCACCCAGACGGGCAGGTCGCCGCGGCCCTCCGGCACGGCGTACCGGCTGCCTTCCTCCAGGCGCTTGTCCTGCTCATCCTTGCGCTTCTTCCGGCCCTTCTGGACTGCGCGGAAGACCTGGTAGAAGCCGACGACGGCCAAGGCCATCGCGATGCCCAGCGAGAAGCTGAAGTAGAAGTCGACGTTGTCGTAGAACATCGTCTCGACGGTCGAGTGGCCCGGCTCCCAACTCGTGAGGATGTTCGCCCGGTACAGGATCGGGTTCAGGATGGCGGTGATCACGAAGCCGACGAAGCTGCCGACCATCGCGAAGAAGGGCAGCACCATGCCGATGACGAACTGGCCCGCGTTGAGACTGATTCCGGTCGCCACGGCCGGCAGGATGCCGCCGGTCTTCGGCGTCCAGTCGGCGAACGGAATGGGCAGTATCTTGATCGGCGTGTCGAACAGCGCCCCGGAGATCGCCGGCAGGGCCATGTAGATCGCCCCGAAGGCGAGGCCGAGCACACCTCCCGCGCTGAAGACCCTCCAGCGCCAGTTGCCCTCCTGCGTTCGTCCTTGGACGGTTTCCTCGGTCTGCTGCTCGGCGAGGGCGGCGATGCCCTGGGCGCCGATGGGGGCCATGGGGAAGGGCAGCTTCTCGACGTCGCTGGCCAGGCGGAACAGCCCGTAGGTCAGGAAGGTCGAGTTGATGCGCCCGAGCACCTCGCGGAAGACGAACAGGCCGATCGCGGCGTACCAGGCCGGGTGGAAGAACGTCTGCTGGGCCAGCACGTCGCGGTCGCCGGGGGCGACCCAGTCGGGGATCTTCTCGGCGATGCCCATGCCGGTGGCGGCGTTGCTGGTGCGGTAGAACTGGAACCAGAGCAGGCCCTTCATGGGCTGGTTCATCACCATGGCCCCGCCCATGGCGGCCCCGGCCATGTAGAACAGCACGAAGATCTCGGGCAGCTTCAGCCGCTTGTGGGCGCGGCGGGCGACCTCGATGAACAGGATGACCGTGACCCACTGGGCCGCCGGGCCGACGCCCTGCCCGGCCAGGAGCTGCATGTACATCGCGCCCGGCACCATCAGCAGGGCGATGAACAGGGCGCCGACGAGGGAGGTCCAACTGAAGCCCTCCTGGAACGTGGAGGGCACCTCCATCAGACTGCGATACTGCTCGAGTTCGCGATCGTAGCGGGTCGTGCTCACGCTGTGAGATCCTCCTCATCCTCACCCTCGGCGCGCTCGCTGGCGTCCTCGGCCACGTTGTCCGCGTCCAGCCGCAGCACCGGAAGCCGGTCCCACTCCTGGAGGGTCCGCTGGCGGTAGTTGTCCATCACGTCCTGTGGCAGCGATCGCCAGATCAGCAACTGCTTCCGCAAATCATTGATGAACACGCGGTTGCTCCGCTGCCAGTCGCCGTTGGCGCCGCTGATGCGGTAGATCAGGATCCGCACCTCGTCGATCCCTTCGATGTCGCTCGGCTGGCTCAGCAGCACGAAGCGCTGGTTCACGCCGAGGTCGAAGGGGGCCAGAGCGACGGTCGCGTCGAAACCGAGCATGTCGTTGTCGGCCTGGCGGAAGATTCGGCACCGGGTCGTGGCGAAGTCCCCGAGGGATGCGTCCCGGTAGTTGTCGAAGTGTTCCTTCAGGAAGCTCACCACGCCCGTGATGTCGTAGGCCGACACCGTGAACGGGAACACCAGGTCGTAGAGGTTCTCCTTGGGCTTCGGGATCCTCCAGCGCCGCTGGATGCCCGGGTTGGCCGAGCGGGACGCCTTCAACGCCGGGTAGATCGTCGAGACCATCACCGTGCCCATGACGATGAGGATCGTCACGATCGCGTTGGTCGAGCTGTAGTTCATCGTCGGCACGGCCACGTAGCCCAGGGAGCTGAGCCATCCCAGCACGCGCGCCACGAGCTGGCCCAGCAGGTACCCGCCCATGCCGCCGACGACGGCGTAGATCGACGCCTCGGCGAAGAACAGGCCCGCCACGTGCGGCGGGGCCAACCCCAGCGAACTGAACGTGTAGATCTCCCGCTCCCGGTCCGAGACGCTGCCGAGCATCGTGGCGAAGACGATCATGCCCCCCAGAACCACCGGGATCAGCAGGTCCCGCACGCCGCTGGCCTCGGTCAGCGACGTAAACAGCATCCGCTGCACGCCCCCTCGCTGCCCGGCGTAGGTCGGAAGCTTCGCCATGGAGGCCGTCAACTCCGCCACCTCCTGCACGTCCGCCGAGTCGCGGGGGTAGACCGTCAGCGAGGCGATCTTGCTGGCGATCTGCGGGTCGCCCATCTCCGCGGCCACGGCCGCGGGAATGACCGCCACCGAGTCCAGCGGGTAGTGGACGAACTGGGCGCTTTTGACGTCCTGGCTTTCGACCAGCGACTCGCTCGTCGTCTCCTTGAGGGCGTCCCGCGACCCGCCGGCGGATGTCTGGTAGTTCACCGGGCGGATCGGCGTGCCGTCCAGCGTGGAATGGCCGCTCATGGCCTTCTGGAGGAGTCCGGCGAACGTCAGCCGCTGGTTGTGCAGGACCAACGGCCGGCCGATATCCGCGGCGCCCAGCTCCAGCTCGCGGGCGACCGCGTCGGTCAGGAAGCAGCCGCCCGCCTCCAGCCGACGCCCGGCCAGTTCGCGATTCGTCAGCTCCGGCTCGCCGGCCTCGCGGCGCCGGGCGTTCAACTCGATTTCCTCGTCCGTCAGCTCCAAAACACTCAGCATGCGGGCCAGGGCCGGCTGGTGCGACAGGTCGCGGGGGTCGACGCCCATCGCCGCCTCCATCCGAACCTTCCCCGACAGGTCGGCGGTCGCCAGGAGCATCTCGTGCGACTGGTTGGACTGCATGGCCGCCTGAGCTTGCTTGGCCGACGGCGCCACCCAGTAGCGAGGCACGACGTCGGCGCGGCCCTGGAAGTGCCCGCGGAGCGCCCGGTACGTGCCCTCGGGGATCGGGCTGAAGAGCTGCTCCCGCACCAGGATTCGCGGCGGGCCGTCCAGCGGCCCCTCGTACGTTTCCCGCACGCCCCAGCGGCTGCCGAACGAGGCGAACGTCAGGATCGTGAATGTCAGCAGGACGACGGTCATCGCCGTCAACAGCGTGCGGATCGGGCGGCGCCGCATGGTCGAGATGCCCATGTTCACGGCCGCCATCATCGTGCTCAGGCGGGAGACGTCCGCGCTGTGGACCGTGCTGGACAGGCCCTGCATCTTCTTGATCTCGGTCTGGAGCTTCCGGACCATGATGAAGATCACCAGCGAACTCAGCAGGATGATCGTGAAGGCCAGGAAGATGATCACCGGCGTCGAGGCGATTCGGAACGCGGGGTTCACGAAGTACAGCACCACGAAGGTCAGCAGGAAGAACACGGAGAACCAGCCGATCTGCCGGTAGATGTGCGGCGTGCCCACCAGAAGCCGCTCCAGGGCGTAGGCGAAGGGCATTGCCAGCAGCAGCAGGAGCACGACGGCGGTGACGAGGTCGTTCAGCACGCCGGTGATCGGCTCGTAGGCGCCGCGGGCCAGGGCCGCGGCCGCCAGGAGATCGCCTATCTGCTTATCCGCCCAGTTTTCCCGCGGGATGCCCTCAAGATGCGTGGGCGTGTCGAACTCGGCGTCGGGGTTCTCCTCGAGCAGCAGAAGCAGCTCCCGCGTCTCCATCGCGTTATCGTAAAGCTCCTCCGACCGGTCGTGGATTCCCATGAGGGACGGTTGCTTGATGTTGTTGGCCGCCAGCAGGTTGTACAGCCGCTCGTGGTTGACGTTGATCAGGTCGTGGGCGGCGGTGAACGGCGTGGCCGGGTGTGTCCACTGGTCCGACGCCTCGCCGAGCAGGATGCCCGTGCCTCGGAAGTTCTGCTCGGTGTTGTTCAGGACGATGGCGGCGGCCTTGTTGAAGATCTTGAGCCCGTCCGCGTCCTGGGGCACGAAGACGCTCACCACGTCGCCCAACTCGCAGACCAGGTGCCGGTCCGCCAGGAAGGGGGCGTCCGCCTGGGAGCGCATCGCGTCGGTCGGGAGCTTGCGGCGGTTGAAGCCGTACCCGATGAGCGACACTCCGTTGGACTGGAACTGGACGATTGCCTCCTGGAGGTTCGCTTCGGCGATGAGCGTCTCGTTGTTCGTGACGGCGGCCAGGATGCCCCGGCCGCCCGCGGCGGGCTTCTCGTCGGCGATCCGCTCGCCCGTCGTGGCGCGGTCGAACGTGCCGGCGAAGAGGATGGACTTCTTGTAGTAGCCCTTGAGGTGAACCGGCAGCGAGAACGTGCCGTTGGTGTTGGTGCGACTGGTGAGGTACTCGTTATGGCCGGGCGGAACCTGCTCCAACGCGTTGGTGTTCCAGGGCCCGTCCTTCCATGCCACGGAGACCACGACGGCGTCCCGGATGGGCAGGTCGGCCATCGCGCTGCCGCCGCCGGCCCGCTTGACCGACGGGCCCGAGGGGCGGTCCTGGGTCACGTTCCAGCCGGTTTCCATGTAGCGGGCGTCGGCGCCGACCTTGGACGACATGGTGGCGATTCTGTCGTTGCTGCCGAGCCGCCGGATGAGGTAGGCGACCTCGCGGCTCTGGCGCACCATGCGGCCGGCATCGAGCGCCGCCAACGTATCGACCGGCTGGCCCTCTCGGGGCAGGGGGTCCATCGCCGTCATCACCGAGAGGTTCGGCACTCCGAAGATCCGCGCCACGTTGCTCGGGTCTGCGAAGGTCGCCGGGGCAAACGTGCGGTTGGGGAAGACCGACTTGAGGGCGGCAAGCTCGAAGTGGGCCAGGTCGTCGGGGGCGGACTCCCGGATTTCCTCGCTCTCGTTGAAGAGGAACTGGTAGTTGCCCGTGGCGTCTTCCCCCAGCGGCAGCGTGTCGTCGCCGTGTATGAGCGTCCAACGGTCGCGCCCGTCGCCGAGGTTGATGCTCAGGTGCAGGAGAATCTTGGCCGCGTCGGGACCGAGCACCTGGCGGAGCGCGGCGGCCTGCTCGGCTCGGGCGATGTCCCGCTGGAGTTCCTCCATCCTTTCAGTGCAGAGCTGCCGTGTGAGCCGGGCCAGATCGCGGTACCGATTCGGCGTACGCTCGATGAGCTTGCGGCGGACCTCCGGGTCCTTCGTGTCCTCGAAGATCTCCCGGATCACGGCCTCGTCCAGCGCGTCCCTCTGCTCGTACAGCACGCGCTCGACGCTGTTCCAGGCCAGGTCCTCGACGGAGAGTTCCCGCTCTCGCTCGGCCATCGCGTCGCGGCGCCGCGTCAGTTCCTCCAGCCGCCGCGTCAGCTCCTCGAGCCGGCGCTGCTCTTCATCCGATCTCTCGGCCTTCCCCCGGAGCTGGGCCAGTTCCTCCTCCAAGTTGTTCAGGCGGCCCTTGAGTTCGGCCAGCTCCAGCCGGAGGGGGCGAAGCTGGTCGAGCACGAGACTGTCCACGATCTTCGTCTCGCGCTGCAGCCGCTTGCGGATCCGGTCGTGCTTGGGCAGCTCGGAGGTTTCTTCGCTGAACAGATACAGCCGGTCGATCTCGGCCTGCAAATCGCCCGGCACGGGCTCGCCGGCTTCCTCCAGACGCCGGGCTTCCTGTATCTTCTCCCACCGCTGGAGGATGCGTTCACACATCCCTTTCAGTGCCTGGTAGAAGTCCCGTTCGGCGTTGTAGGTGCCGACGCGTTCCTCGAGCGTCTGGGCGCTCACGCCCTTTTTCTGCCGGTAGATGTCGCCGTAGAACGCGCGGGCGCCGGCGTGGCTCTGGGCCTCGCCGTCGAAGAAGCAGAACACCACGTCGCGCTTGGGCCGGTTCTGCTGAAGGTCGTACGCCATGCTCAGCAAGGCCGCGCAGTTGGCCGCCTGCCTCGCCCCGACCGACAGCTCCGGGACTTCCGAGTAGCTGTCCGTCACGGCCGAGAGCAGCAGGGCCTGGGGCTTGCCGCCGCCGTACTTCGGCGCACGCCCGCGGAGCACGCCGATGACGTTCCGGCCCCACAACGTCTCCCAGCGCACGGCCGACTTGATCGTCACCTCCCGGTTTTGGCGGAGCTTGAGCCGGTCGGCGGCTTCGCGCGTCACGTAGAAGCGAGGGAAGTTGGCCGGGATGTTCACATGGTGCCACGCGCGCGGCGCCGGGCGATGATTTTCCGGCTCGACGAAGATCACCGCTTTCGCCCCCAGCGCGAAGGCGGATTGCCAATCGTCGCCGGCCTCGAAGTCCATCACGACGATCCGCCCGTCCACGAGCGTCGGGTAGCTTGTCACCTCGCCGTCGGCCACGTAGACCGTCCGGCCGGTGAGCCCTTCGGCCGGGGTAACGGACGCCTGGAGCACGTTGGGGCGGGCCGGGAAGAACTCGCCCTCTTCCGCGGCCGTCTCGCCGTCGATGAGCAGCTCGCACTCCGTCGTGACGGGCCAGACAACCGGGAATTCCTGGATGTAGACCTCATCGACGCCGGCGGCCCTCAGGGCGTGCTCGACGTACTCGGCGGTCCGGCGGCTGCCTTCCTCGTAGCCGGCCAAGCGGTGCGACACGCCCAGGGTGATCGCGCCGAGGTGCTTGTAGAACCGTTCCTCATACTCGTCGGCGTCGCCCGGCACGCCGGAGCGCACGGCTCGGGTCCAGGCCTGCTCCTCGAGCCATTGCTGGGATTCGCGGCGATCGCCCGGCTGAACCCGTGCCTCTTCGGCCGCCACGTCGGCGGCTTCGAGCTTCTGTTCCTCTTCCTTCTCGCAGCCGGGCAGGCACGCCAGCCCCAGCCCGATCAGCCCCAGGATCGCAATCGCGAGGGGATGTCTACTCATTCTCCTCGCCTCCGATGGCGCCGGTCTCGATCGTGACCTCGTCGCGATCGGCCAGGCGCTCGATCTCGCCGTCGCGAATCCACATGATGCGGTCGGCCATGCCGATCAGACGGTGGTCGTGGGTCACGCAGAGGATGGTCACGCCGCGCTCCCGGTTGAGTCGCCCGAGAATCTTGTGAATCTCGTCGCCGGTCTTGAGGTCCAGGTTGCCGGTGGGCTCGTCGCACAGCAGCACCGTGGGGTCGTTGGCCATGGCCCGGGCGATGGCCGTGCGCTGCTGCTGCCCGCCGGACATCTCGATGGGCTTGTGGAACCAGCGCTCCTTGAGCCCGACGAGGTCCAGCAGTTCCATGCCGCGGTCCCGCGACGTGTCCGGGTCGCTGCCGGCGAAAGCCATCGGCACGGTGACGTTTTCCAGGCAGGTCATGTACTGGACGAGGTTGTAGGTCTGGAAGATGTAGCCGATCTTGCGGCAGCGGAGGAACGCCAGCTCTACGGCATTGAGCTGAGCGACGTCGACCTCGTCGATGAAGACGCGCCCGGCCGTCGGGCTGTCCAGCCCTCCGACCATGTTGAAGAAAGTGCTCTTGCCGGAGCCGGACGGCCCCAGGATGACGATGAACTCGCCCCGGTAGAGCTCGACGTCGATGCCGCGCAGGGCCTCCGTGACGACCTCGCCCATCTGGTAGGCCTTCTTCAGCCCGCGCGTGCGGATGATGACGGCCTTTTCCTCGGAGGCCTTCTCCACGGATTCTGCCTTCTCGGGCGGTCCGGGGGGGGGAGCGGTCGTCTCCCGGCTTTTGTTGTCCTCAGCCATTGCGAGTCCCAAACGTTCCTACTCGATCCGCATCGCTTCCATCGGGGCCAGGCGGGCGGCCACCCAGGCGGGGTACACCGCCGCCATCGCGGAGATCACCACGCCGACGACCAGCGAGGCGGCGCCCGCCAGCAGCAGATCCAGCGCGGGCAGCGTCGTCAACGCGACCACGCCGTACTGGAACCACGTCCGCAGCAGCCCCAGCAGCACGCCCAGCACCAGGCCGATCGCGCTGCCGGCCACGCCCTGGAGCATCGACTCCAGCACGAAGTTCAGCATGATGAACCCGTCCGTGGCGCCGAGGCACTTCATCGTCGCGATCTCGCGGAAACGCTCCGTGACGCTCATCAGCATCGCGTTGGCGATGCCCACCACGCAGACCACGAAGCTTACCACGAGCAGCCACAGCGTTCGTGTCGAGAAGCCCAGGTAGCCGCCCTTGGTGGCCATGGCGGCGACCTCCGCCTCCGTCTCCGCGGTTTCGGCCTGCTCGAGCTGCCGGTCGGCGACTTCCTCCACGCGCTCGGGGCTGAGCCCCAGCGGCTCCAACGAGGCGACGGTCTCCAGGATGTCCCCGGAGAGCCACTTGGCCCCCTCCTTGGTCCGGAGCTCCGCCATCAGCATGTCGGCCGTGACTTGCCCGGAATCGTCCATCCCCTTGCGCCGGGCCAATTGCTCCCGGAGGTAGGAGGACTCGGCCATCCGGCGCAGCCGTTCGGCGTCGGTCTGGAGCGACAGGTGATCCTGGACCAAGCGGTATTCCTTGTCGGTCATGCGGAAGCCGGCCTCGGCCAGGCGCTCGGTGATATTCCGGCCGGCGCCGGTCAGCAGCTTCTCGGCCGACTGCTCCGCCAGCAGGCCGCCGGGGGCCTTCAGGGATTCCACCGCCTCGGCGTGGCCGGCCGCGATGCGGGCCCGAAGCTCGGGTGCCCGCTCTCGGGCCTCGAGGTAGCGGCGGAACAGCCGCAGCCCGGCGGTGTCGGGCAGCGTGTCCCCGAGCCAGTGGCTTACGAACGGCCCGTGCGCGTCCATCCAGCCGTGCAGAGGGAGATTCGCCCGCGTCTCGTCCGGCAGGGAGTCCAGGAACTCGGCTGCGTCCATCTCGCCGGCCAAGAGCTTGTCATAGCTCTTCTTGTGCTCCTCCCCGGCCTCTTCGAAGAACGCGGCGTAGGCCTTCTCCCGCTTGGGCAGCCGCACGAGCATGTCCATCTGCTCGTCGGTAAGGTCTCCCCATGCCTGGAGTTCGGCCCGGCGTTGGTCGGAGAAGTCTTCCTGAGCAATCTGCTTGGCGATTTGCTCCGGGGTGGCCGGCTCGCTCAGTCGCCGGACCCAGCGGTCGAAGGTCTTGGCGGTGGGGGCGTCCTGGGTCTCGGTCAGGGCGGCTTGACGGATGCGCTCCGTGCCCAGGCCGCTGGCCTCGATGCCGCGGACGCTGTTGGTCAGCTCCGTGAGCCATTCGGCGCCGCCCCGGCCGCTGACCTCCCGGAGCAACGTGTCGGTGTCGACCTCGGGCAGCTCCATGTTCCGGCGCTCCGCCAGCCGCGTCTTGACCAGCGGCGAGTTGAGCGTCCGCTTGATCTGCTGGGCGTCGTAGGCCAGCCGCGCTTCGCGGCGGACGGTCTCCAGCGCTCCGGGCTCGAAGTGGAACCCCACGTCCTCGGCCGCCAGGGCTTGCCGGAGCGCGTCGGCCGGCGTGGTGGCCAGGGCCTCGGTGGGCTCGCGCTCATGCAGGAGCCGTCCGGGCTCTTGGAGGGTTTGCACCGCCCGGGCATACCGCTCCAGCACTTGCGCCCTCGCCGGACGGGTCGCCCACCAGTCGCGCAGGAACTGCTTGAATTCATCGATGGAGGTCGGCAGGTCCCGCCCGACGCTCGCGAGCACGCTCCGCATCGTCTCGAGTCGCTCGTTGCGGAGCCGGGCCTCGCCGGCAGCGTCGGCCTCGGTGTCCACCAGGAGCGTCAGCAGCAGTTGCGTGCCCCGGCCGCGCTCGCCGCTGAAGGCCTCGCGGCGGTCCAGCTCGTCCAGCTCGTCGAAGAAGCTCAGGTACATCTGCTGGCGACGGCCGACGTCCACGAGGTGGCCGAGCTGGTCGTCGTCCATCCGGGCCCAGCCCTTCAGCTCCTGCCACCGGGCGTCGCCCGGCTCGGCGCGGGCCAGCAGCCGCCCGAGTTCCTCCTGGTCCGGCGTGCCGGACAGCCGGCCCACCCAGAACTGCAACAGCCGTCGCGGAGCGACCTTACGATCCAGCGCCTCGGCCACCTGCCGCGTGATCAAGCTCTCGCAGAGCATGGTCGTGAGGAAGGCCACGGCCAGCGCGATAATGCCGACCGTGATCGCCGCCCGGAACAGGCGGTACTTGACGCCGCTGAGCACGAGTTCTACGCACCGGCGAAGCGGAGGGCGGTGCTGGCGCTTCACTTCCACGGACTTCATGCCTGGTCGGTATCCTTACTGCGTGCCAACGATGGCCACGAGCCCGCGTTGCGTGAGTTGCTTGAGGAACATCGTCACGGATAGCTGGGCCTCGCGAAACGTTAGCTTATGCCCGGCCGCGAACTTTTCAACGATTTCTTCCACGGTTCGCCGCCCGTCGCACAAATCCAGCACCTCCACGCCCGGGGCGTCCAGTTGCACCCGGCGATGGGACGAATACGGCAGGATCCAACTGATAGGTGGAACCAGCCATCGCGGCCGTCGCATCGGTATCTCTGCCACCAGCCCGCCGTCGCGCAGCTCATGGGTTTCCATGGCCCTGTTTCGGTACGGCACGGCCGTCAGGAGCTGCTCGGCGGGGTAGGGGCCTGAGGGCTTTCCCTTCCCATTTGGCTTGGGGTTTCTTTTTTTCATGTCGCGGAGGCCACCACGGCCGGCACGTCCCGGCAGCATTTGACCCGGAGGGACTGCGGCGGCTCGATCTCCACGTCCTTGCGCTCCTCGGTCATGGCCACGCGATAGACCCGCTGCTCGCGGTCGCACAGCCACGCCCGCTCGTACCGGGCCCGCTTGTAGCCGCGCAGGGAGTTGATCGGAGTGACCTTGGCCCAACTGAGCATCTCGTGTGCGCGGTGCCCGTTCACGTTGACGATGCCCTCGCGTTGCGTACGGTAATCCTCGGTCTGCTCCTCCCGGAGCCAGTCGCGGACGGCATCCTTGAGCCAGTGTTCCGGCATGGCCAGCCGCTCCACCGTCAGCTCCGGGCCGCGCTTCGGCTGCTTGCGGAACTCCCAGTGCAGCCGCCCGACCTGGGCCGTGCTCGCGTACAGGTCATACGCACGCTCCAGCTCGACGCTCAGGCCGGAGACCTGCCACCGCCGGAGCTTGGCCTCGGGGTCCTCGGCCGTGATGGAATCGAGGATTTCGTACTCCAGCTCGGCGTCGCGCCCGTCCGGCCAGACGAGGACCGTCTCGACGATCCAGCGGACCGGCTTGAAGAACCGCGCCGCGTGGGCGATCTGGCCGTCCGGCGTGTCGCGGACGACACCGTGCCACTCCGGCGGCAGGCCGGTGAGGTCCACGACCCGCGTCTTCGTCTGGCGCTCGGTGCGGCGGCGGTGCTTCTCGAGCATCTTGTAGACGTTCGGCTTCCGCGTGAGTTGCTGCCACTTCACGTCCAGGCGGTGGTAGCGGCGATCGCTGAAGACCAGCCGCCCCGGCTCGTGCAGGGCGCTGGCGCGGGCGACCTCCCAGTCGGCCGGGTGCTCCAGCCACAGGCCGCGCCAGCAACTGCGGGCCGTGCGTTCTTCCGGGTTGACCGCGACTTCGCTCATGGGATGTTTCGGGCGTGACGCCGGCCGTGCCGGACGGGCGGCTTTGGGACCCCGTTTATAGACGAAAGCGCGGTTCTCGGCAAGCCGTCGCGCTGCGGATGCAGCCGGCAACATGACTACGACGCCCATCCGGGCGCGCGGACCCGCACCTTCACCTGCACCTGCGACGAGTGGGGCCGGTTTGCGGAGGTCTCCGACGGCGAGCGTCGGGTCGGCCCGTACGAGGGAACCGGGGCGATCCCGTGTTTCTTGCTCGGCATTACGACGGGATGCCGGCCTCGCGCCAGCAAGGCAGGCGCGAAGTGGAGGAGCGTCCGCTATCAATCCCGATCAGTCCGGCCGCCGGGTGCGGGGCTCGGGTTCAGCCCGGAAGGGCGCGCCTCGGGCCGGGCATGGCTGCGCGGGCCGGATGGACGCGGAGGTGCGCACCTCCGCGTCGATTCGGAAGCGGCTGTGCGCAGGATCGCGTGCGCAACGGGGTGTTCCACGTGGAACAACGCGCGTTGTCGGGTCGGCCGTGCTACACTGCCCCGCTCGTAGGCCATCGGTGGAGATGCAGATGCGGCACGATGACAGCGGTGAAGCGCCCGCCGCCACGCCGGACGTGATACTGACCCGAGGCGCGACATGGCAGTGGCGCGCGGTGGTGGAGGGATCTGCCCGCGAGTGGAAGGCCTCTCCGGAAGAGGCGCTGGCAGGACTGGCGCCCCGGCGGCGGGTTCTCGACTGGCCGACCGAGTGGGTGGCCTTCGACGCGGGCAAGTGGCGGAGGCCCTGGAAGCCCGAGTCGCACGAGCGCAGCGGTCCGGTGCCGGCCGCGGACGTGCTGGCGAGCGTGCCGACGTCGCTGGTGCTCGGCGGCGAGGCGTGCGAGAAGGTCATCCTTCACGCGGACGCGCGACACATGCTGGATCTGGTGCCGGCCTTCGGGGCCCCGCGCAACGGCCGAACGGCCTACCTCTTCGCCGAGCTGCCGGTGCCGGAGGCGGGCGAGGTCACCTTCCACGTCGGCAGCGACTACTGGATGCAGGTGTGGGTGGACGGGCGGCCGGGCGTCGACACGCTGACCACGTCCAACCGCGTGCCCACGCTCGGGCCGGCCTGGACGTTCCGCATGAACCTCGATGCCGGGCGGCATGTCATCGCGGTGCGGGCCATCAGCGGCAACGGCGGCTGGAGCTTCGCGGGCGAGGCGTCTCGCTGGGTCGGCCCGCCGACGGAGGGCGAGCGGGCGTTCACGGTCGAGGCGCGGTTGCCCTTCGACGTGCCGGACCCGCGAGAATTCGCGTCGCTGACCTTCGTCGGCCCCGAGCACGGCCGGCCTCAACTGAACCATGCGGACATCCCGCAGCCGCTGCACGACATGCGCTACCGCGTCGTGCCGGGCATTCCGCCGGCACTGCTTCGCGCGGGCGAGAACGAGCTGAACCTCGCCTGGGACGAGGCCGCCTCCCGCACCGGCGCGGAGGTGCTGGATGTGCGGCACTTCGCCGGCAGCGGCGACCGCGCGTGCCTGCGGGCCTCGGGCGAGCTGCACGGCCTGACGCGCGCGGCCGCGACAATCCGCACCGGCCCGCTGCTGCACACGTTCGGCGAGCGGTTCTTCACGCTGAGCTGCCGGACGAACATGCTCGTGCCCGTCGTGCTGGAGGTCGACGGGCGGTCGTTCCGGTCGGAGGCGGACCTGATCCATCGCTTCGCGGTCGAGCGGCTGGAGCCGGGCGCGGCCTACGCCTACAGCGTCCGGCCGGACGGAGCGGTCGAGTCGGCGGAGCGGTCCGGGCGAATCCGCACGATGCCGCGGGAGGGCGAGTTCACCTTCGCGGTGATGGGCGACCCGGCCACGGTGCCGCAGGCGTGGGCGCGTGCGGCCGGGCGCGTGCGCGAGCACGAGCCGCTGCTGACAGTGCTGTGCGGGGACATGGTCGGCAACGGGCTCGAGGACGCCGCGTGGGATGAGTCGCTGTTCGGGCTCGGGCGCGAGCTGTTCGCATGCACGCCGATCTACCCGGCCATTGGCAACCACGACAAGCAGGGCGGACTGGCCGAGCGTATCTTCATGACGCCCGGCGGCGGGTGGAACTGGTCGCAACGTCTGGGCGACGTGCTGCTGATCGGCGTGGACGGCTCCGGCGATGTCGACGATGCGCAGGAGTGGGCCGCTTGGCTTGATGAGAAACTCGCCGACTCGGACGCCAAGTTCGTCTTCCTGTTCAACCACTACCCGGCGTGGTCCTCCGCCGGGCACGGACGCCTGGGCGACGACGGCGAGCCGGTAGAGCGGAACGTCCGCTTCGCGCGCCATGTGATCGTGCCGGCGCTGGCCCGGCACAACGCCACGGCCATGTTCAACGGGCACGACCATTGCTTCGAATTGTCCGAGCTGCCCGGCGGCCTGACCGAGGTGACCACCGGCGGCGCCGGCTCGTACCTGTACGAGAGAACTGACGACCCGCATCAGAACCCGTACTCGAAGGTCTTCGTCAGCGCGTATCACTACTGCTTGGTGCGCGTGACGTCTGATCGGTGCGAGCTGACCGCCATCGACCTCGACGGCAACGTCATCTGCGAGCACGCGTGGAACGCGCGGCGGACCTGACCCCGGGCGGGGCGTCAGCCCCCGGCCGGCGGGGCCTCCTCCGGGCGGTCGTAGCTCCACTCGAAGCGCGTCGCCTTGCCGTTGTCGAAGTGAACCTCCGCCCGCTGGTAGTACGGCTTCTCGCGCTCGTAGTACCACACGCCCTCGCCGCGCCGGTCCGGCTCGCCGAGCTTCCGCTCGATCGCCCAGGCCGGCTGGCCGACGTAGAGCGTCTCGTAGTTCTCGCGCGTGAACCTGCGTCCGTGGCAGCCCGGCGCCGCGCCGGCGCCGGCGAGCAAAAGCACCGCCAGCCCCGCCGCCCATATGCGGCCGCGGTGCCACGCGCCGGCGCTACTCTCCGGCCATGAAGACATACTCGTCCCTCAGGCGATCGGTGAACGGACTGTCGAAGTACACGACCAGAACGTACTTCCGCCCCACGGGAATCGACCGCTCGCCGAGCAGGCGGAACTGATAGCGTTTGGCGATCATGTCCCAGTGCTTCACGTTGGTCCGCGCGTCGAGCAGATCCTCGCTCCACGAGGCCACCCGTCCGCCCTGCGCGTCCGGCCGATCCGGCCGCCAGACGTACAACTCGAACCGGAATTGGCCGAACGCCTTGGTCGAGTCCCCGTAGGCGTCCCGCGCCTCCACCCGCACCTCGATACCCTGGATGCCGCCTTCCTCATCGAACGTCCGGCCGGTGAACGGATGGATCCGGACCTCGTGCGGCAGCAGCAGGTTGATCGGGTGGGGCACCTGCTTCGTGGTGTCGGCCGCCTCGATGCCGGCGCCCGGCTCGGGCTCCCGAGGGCCCACGCCGGCCCACTCGCAGCCCGCGGTCATGAGCAACGCCAGCAGGAGCACAGCGCGATACGGCCGGGCCGCGAGTATGTCAGACACGAGATTCTCCTGAGCCACCGTCCCCGGAAGGGCGAACCGGCCGGATTATAGGCCCATGCCGCTTCGCGGGTCAAGCCGGGCCGCGCGCCGCTTCGCCCGCTGGGGCGGCCGCGGACTGTAACATGTCGCTATTATTCTTGGCGCATTTTCTTGGTCTGTTGGCTTCCGTTGTTTAGAATAGAGTAGGGTTCTGGCGGGCCGGACGCCCGTTCGCGCCCCCGCGCGGTGTTGCCGGACGCCCCCTCGGCTGGATTGGCGTGCGTCCCCGAGAGAACGTATGTTGCTCGGGCACGGGGCGAGCCGAGCCGACGGGCGATGTTCGCTCTCCGCGCAGTTGGCGAAGAGGAGGTGCCGCATGCAGGAGCACCGGCAAGTACGCTGTCCGAGGTGCGGCGTTCTGCTGGAAGTGCCGTTGGAGGCACCGGAGCGCGCCGCCCGTTGCGCCCAATGCCGCTCGCCGTTCCCCCTGCCGCGGCACATGCCCGTTTCGGAAGCGACCATCGCGGCCTGGATCTACCGGAACCGCGACGAAGAGGAGCCGGAGGCCGACGCCTTGGCCGAGGCGGCCGAGGGCCTGCAACGCGAGCTCGCCCGCATCGAGGGCGGCGACACTCCGCCGCCCGCCCGGCACACCGACCGGATCCGGCTGGTCAAGCTCGACCGCCACGGAGCGCTCTTCGAGTTCCCGGCCGAGCGGCTGCTCGATACCGACTTCCGCTGCGCGATGCCGCGCAGGTGCCTCAAGTGCGGCACGTCGGCGCACCTGCGAGCGCACGTGATCGTCTTCACGCCATACTTCAGCAAGGACCTTTCGCTGAAGGATGAGCACACGGCCGGGCGATTGGTGGCCGGCGAGGCGGAGGTCCGCGGATTGTCGGGCGAGGCGCTGCTGGCGAAGCTTCCCGAGGTTCCGAACGTTCCGCGCCCGGCCGATCGGCCCATGCCGTATTGGCTGTGCGACATGTGCACGGGCGCCGGTGTGATCTCCGGACAGATCGAGGTCAACACCGAGACCGACCGCGGCCGATGTCGCCTGCTGATGCGGAACCTGGCCGCCGCGGAGCAATTCCTGGTGTCCGCGGGCGGCAAGGACACGATCGACCATCGGCAGCTTCGTGCCCGCGTCGAGGAGAGCCGGCAGAGCCCGTGGGACGCGCTGCCGCTGGTCGTGCAGCACCGGATCGAACAGTGGTACAAGCCGGTGCGGGGGGAGAAGCTGCTGGCCTACATCCCGGACCGCGACCACGCGCGAACGGAGGACGGCGTAGCCGGCATCATCATCTCGAACCGGCGGCTCATCCACCACACGCCGTTCTGCCACAACGAAGAGCCGGCCGGCGATCCGCTCGAGCTGAAGCTTGCCATGGGCAAGGGCCGCGGCACGCTCCGGATCCACGCTCCGAACTGCAACGTCAAGCGGATGTGCCTCGACCGAGAGGGCGTCCGCACGCTCCGCAGCGCGCTGAAGGCCACGGACTTCCACGTGGCGTGGCGATAGCCCGCAACGCCTCCGGCGTCGGAGCTGATGAATCCGCCGTCAGAATCGGCGACGAGGGCTTTACGCGGGTGGAAGTCGAAGGCAAGCTGCGTGGGACAGTCTGTCATGCAAAGGCCGCCTTGCCCCGTGCGTTGCAGGAACTCGAATACCCGCATTCTACAAGGCCTCGGAGGCCCTTGTTACGCGCAGACCGTCAGCAATCGTGAATGGCGTGGGCTAGTATGGGATGGATTCCCGCAATCCGGCCAATAGTGCCTTTCCTTCTTCCGCGGACGGGGCAGCCACCGTGACGATGATGTTTCTCTTCGCTGGCCAGTCCCCCCGCAGAAGCCGCGCGACTACAGGGGAGTTCATGCCGAACGCACCCGTGGGAGTGAGGACGCATCGCGCAGGTGCGCGTTCGCAGAGCGCGTAGAAATCGTGCTTCTGGCAATCCACGTCAAGCCCGGTGATGCAGGGGAGACGGAAGAACTCGTCGATGACGGCTCCGGTGATGCCGCAGTAGTGCATGCGGCCGCCTCCCACGGCCTCGAAGAACCGGACGTCCCGCGGAAGCACGTGCTCATGATACAGTTCCGGTGAGATCATCTGCATCGAGCAGTTGCTGATTCGGGCGAAGCCCTTCCACATGGACCCCCAGTCGAAGAACCAGGCCGGGTCATTACTGATCATCGACTTCACATGGCGCGTAATCTCAATCATGAAGTCGGTTACCTTGTCCAGCAGAACGCCGACCGTCTCCGGATCATCGTAGAAGTCCGTCAGGATATCGTTGCCGCGAATCAGGTGAGCCGAGTTGAAGGCGCTCTGTATGTCCGGGTGCTGGATATGGATTCCTTCCGGCAGGTTCTCCTTCCAGAATCGGGTCCACTCCGCGAGCTTGCCAAACCATCCGGAATCAAGCGACGGGGTCGCCAGTGTATGGACATCGGCGGCTTCAGCCAGGACGTGACTGCCCGCGGCGGGACGACTGTTCTCGGGCAGGAAGACTTCGCAGCCGAACGCGGCCGCGACCTGCACGGTGCCGAATTCGACGCGCACGGTGGGCACGTGGTCGTCCCCGATCTCCAGGTGCGGTCGTAGCGAATCGAGGCCGGACCGCAGCATCACCATCGGATCCGCGAGGCGAGTCTCCCACGAAGGGACGCCCCGAACGGGTGTGTTCACAATGATCATGGGGCGGCATCTGTCCGGTTCTTCATACAGACGCCGATACCGGGCATACACATCTTCCAGCCGGGTTCGATCCGCTTCGCCGAGCAGCAAGTAGTCATTCAATCTCATCTGTGGCGCATCACTCATGAGAGGTCCGCTTCCTGCGTGATCTCGGGAAGTCTCGCCCAATCAGGCGCCAGCAACCGGGCCCTTTGCAGGGACGCCGAAGCAGGCGATGCCGTAACATCGTCGATGCGCTCTGACGCGGCCGGGGACGCATGCAGCAAGCATCACCGCCGCGGAACCACGCGAGGCCGCTTGGATCGGGGTTTCCCACATGGCCTTCGGCCGACGACCGTCATCGACCTTTCGGACGAGTCTATCGCGATCCCATGGCTCCGCAAGCGATTCTCCGCCTCCGGCAAGCCGGCGGGCATGGCACTCCGTCAGACAGGCCGGCCGCCCGTAGACACGGTCACGCCCCCGGCCGCGGCCGCAGAAGGTAGTCCCGGTCGTGAGGGGGAAAAGGGGACAGGCAACCTTTCCGTTCCTCCCGGCGTGCCGGTTGGTGGGATGCGGTTACGGAAACGCTGCCTGTCCACGTTTCCCCCCCACCTGATCGCCAACTACCATGCGGTGATCGACGAGATCCGCCGCCAGGAATGGCTCAAGGCCAAGGGCGAGTACAAGGATGTCATCGAGGGCCAGCGGTACAACCTGTTCCGCAACGCCTCCAACCGCACGGCCGCCCAGACTCACAGCCTGATGAACCTGCTGCACATGAACCGCAACCTGGCCGTCTGCTACATCCTCA
>CAZHEH010000022.1:0-58706 GCA_964531695.1 uncultured Planctomycetaceae bacterium
TTGCATGCGGCGAACACGCATGGCTGGGCGAGCCGGCCATGCCACCCACAGCCCCACACGGCCGGACGAGCCAGCCGTGCCATCCACAGACGCACATGGCTGGGCAGGCCGCCCGTTCGGGCGTGTCAGCCGGCGAGCCGTCGAGCCCAGGCGAGGCGCTCGGCCGCGAATTCCCAATTGGCGAGCTTGAGGAAGTTGCCGACCCACGTGCCGCGGTCGTTGGCGTACTGGAGGTAGTACGCGTGCTCCCACACATCGCAGACGAGCAGCGGCACGCAGCCCCAGACGGTGAGGTTCTGGTGCTTCTCGGCCTGGAGAATCAGCAGGCGGTCGCCGAGCGGCTCGTAGCACAGCACGCCCCAGCCGCTGCCCTCGACGGCCTTCGTCGCCGCCGCGAGCTGGTCCGAGCAGGCGTCGGTTGAGCCGAAGCTCCTCTCGGCCGCGGTGCGCAACGCCCGCGGCATGGGCGAGCCGCCGGGCGTCATCGAGTTCCAGAACAGCGTGTGCAGCACGTGCCCGCTGCCGTGGAACGCCAGCCCGCGCGAAAGGGCCTTGACAGCGCCGTAGTCGCCGTCGCGTCGGGCGGCCGCGAGCTTCTCCAGCATGCGGTTGAGCCCCTTGACGTAGCCGGCATGGTGGCGGTCGTGGTGGATCTGGAGCGTACGCTTCTCATAGTGCGGCTCCAGTGCGTCGAGGGCGTACGGCAGCTCAGGCAGGACGTACTCGCCGCCTTCCACCGCCCCCAGCTCGAGGCCGGCGGCCCCGGCCATGCCCGGCTTCGGCTCGGACTGTCCGAGGCAGCCCTTCGTTACGGCCGCGAGGGCCGCGACGCCCGCAAGCTTCAAGGTGTTTCGTCTCGAAAGCGCAGGGTTCATGTGAAGCTCCTATCCATGTCGAATCGGTGATGGGTCCGGGTGCGGGGCACCCGCCGAGTATTATATGCGCTCCGTCGGCGGTGGGCGAGATGCGCCTTGACCGTTGGCTCGGGCGCGGGTAGAAACACCGGTTCGCACGCGACGGAGAATGTGTGCGCCAGGGCCGTACGAGGACCACCATGACCGAGGGCGGCACGCCCGAAAACGCGGATCTGGACGCGCTGCGCCGGCGCATCGACGAACTGGACCGGAACATCGTCCGGCTGCTCAACGAGCGCGCCGATGTCGTGGTGGACATCGGCAAGGCCAAGCAGGCCGAAGGCACGCCGATCTACGCCCCGGACCGCGAGCACGTCGTGCTGGAGCGGATCCGCGAGCTGAACGGCGGCCCCCTGCCGCAACGGACGCTCCTGGCGATCTACCGCGAGTTGATGAGCGGCTCGTTCGCCTTGGAGAAGCCCTTGCGGATCGGCTACCTCGGCCCGGAAGGCAGCTTCAGCCACCTGGCCGCCCAGCGGAAGTTCGGCGCTTCGGTCGAATACCGGGCGCTGGCGGACATCCGTGCGGTTTTCGAGGAGGTCGCCCGCGGCCACTGCGACCTCGGGCTGGTGCCGATCGAGAACAGCACGGGCGGCGGCGTGGTGGACACGATGGACTCGTTCGTCACCGCGCGGGTGCATGTCTGCGCGGAGGTGATGGTCGAGATTCATCACAATCTGCTGGCGAACTGCCCGCCCGACGAGATCAAGGTCATCGCCTCACGCCCGGAGGTGTTCGCCCAATGCCGCAACTGGCTCTCGACGAGCTTCCAGCGGGCGGATCTGCTTCCCGTGGCCAGCTCAGCCAGGGCGGCCGAGATGGCCACGGCCGAGCACGGGCTGGCGGCGATCGGCTCCACGCTGGCGGCGGAGCTGTACGACCTGAAGATCGTCTTCGCCAACATCGAGGACACGCCGGGCAACATGACACGGTTCTTCGTGATCTCGAAGCACCCGGCCCGGCGCACCGGCAGCGACAAGACGGCCATCATGTTCGCCACCGCGCACCGCGCGGGGGCGCTGGTGGCCGTGCTGAACGTGTTCGGCCGGCACGGCATCAACCTGACGAACATCGACACCCGCCCGTCCAAGCGGCAGAACTGGGAGTACTACTTCTTCGTGGACGCCGAGGGCCACCGCGAGGACGAGAACTTCGCCGAAGCCCTCACGGAGGCCCGGGACCACTGCGGCGAGCTGCACGTGCTGGGCAGCTTCCCCAAGGCGCTGGAGCCCGTTTGACCCGTCGCGGACGCGCCCACGCGACCGCCAACCAAGGAACGCAACCATGGATCGCAAACTGTTTATCGCCGGCAACTGGAAGATGAACCTCAGCCGCACGCGCGCCGCCGACCTGGCCGCGGGGATGGTGCAGGAGTTCGGCTCGGAGGACCGCGTCGACACGGCCGTGTGCCCGCCCTTCCCCTACCTGATGACCGTACAGGAAGCCCTGGGGATGACCCGCATCGGGCTCGGGGCCCAGAACATGTGGTACGAGGAGGAAGGCGCCTTCACCGGCGAGGTGTCCGCGGACATGCTCGAGGACGTGGGCTGCAAGTACGTCATTCTCGGCCACAGCGAGCGGCGGCACGTGATCGGCGAGACGGACGAGATCATCAACCGCAAGGTCATCAAGGCGTTGTCCGAGGCGCTCTATCCGATCCTGTGCATCGGCGAGTTGCTGGAGGAGCGCGACGCCGATAAGACGATGGAAGTCATCGACCGCCAGGTGCGGCGCGGGCTGGCTGACGTGGCGACCCGCTGCGTCGACGGCACGACGCTCCCGCAGCGACTGACGATCGCCTACGAGCCGGTCTGGGCCATCGGCACCGGCCGCACGGCCACGCCGGACCAGGCGCAGGAAGTGCATGCCGCGGTCCGCAAGCTCCTGGCGGAGCTGTACGATGAGGACATCGCGGCCGGCATTCGGATTCAGTACGGCGGATCGGTCAAGCCGGCGAACGCCAAGGAACTGCTGGCCCAGCCGGACATCGACGGGGCCCTGGTCGGCGGAGCGAGCTTGAAGGCGCCGGACTTCGCCGCGATCGTGCAGGCCGGCGCGGAGTTGAGCGAGTAGCCGGCGGGGTCCAACCGCACGGCGGAGAATAGCCAATGGATATCTTCCTCGGCACGTTATTCATCGTGATCTGCATCCTGCTTGTGCTGGTCGTGCTGCTTCAGCGCGGGCGCGGCGGCGGCCTCAGCGCCGCGTTCGGAGGCGGGGGCGGGGCTTCCGGCGCCTTCGGCACCAAGACCGGTGACGTGTTCACCTGGGTCACCATCATCCTCACGGCGTTGTTCCTGTTGCTGGCCATCGGGACGAACCTGGCCTTCCGCCCGCCGGAGCGCCAGGTCGAGACGCCGGTCTTCCGCCCCGCGCCGCAGGAAGACCCCAACCCCAAGGAAGTCGAGATCAGCTCCCCCACGCAGGGCGCGAAGATCCGCTTCACGCTGGACGGCACGGAACCGACGGCGGACACCGGCACCGAATACGTAATCGCCATCGAACTGGAGGAATTCCCGGCCAACATCAAGGCGCGGGCCTTCCGCGAGGGCTACACGCCCAGCGAGGTCGCCACGGCCTTCTACCCGGGAACGCCCGGCGCCGAGCCCGAGCCGCCGGAGCCGGAGGACGCCGAGAACGGCGAGGACGCCGACGAGGGCGACAACGACCAAGGCGCGGAGGACGGCCCGGCGGACGACGAGGAGAACGGCGAGGGGGACGAGCCGGTCACGTCGCCGACGGACGGAGAGCCCACCGGAGAAACCTCCGAGCCGGAGACCCCCGCCACCCCGACCGAGACGGACGAGTAGCACCGCGGAGAAGCCATGCTGCGTTCCATGACAGGTTTCGGCGCCGCCTCGGGACAGGTCGAGGGCGTCGAGTTCACGGCCGAGGTCCGGTCGGTCAACAACCGGTACTTCAAGCCCAATCTCCGCCTGCCGGAGTGCTTCCCGGGCCTGGAGACCGCCGCGGAGAAGCTGCTGCGCCGGCGGGTCGCTCGCGGTTCGATCACGCTGGCGTTGCGGATGAAGGTTCCGGACGAGTGGGCCGCCTACCGAGTGAACACGGCCGCCCTGCAGAGCTATCTGGAGCAGCTCCGGCCCCTCGAAGTCGAGGCGGACCCGACGCTGCGAATCGATCTCGGCTCGCTGTTGCAGTTGCCCGGCGTGTGCGAGCCGCCGGAGTTGGCGTCGCTGGCCGAGCGTACGCACGACGACGTGCTGGGGCTGATCGAGCAAGCCGTCGTCGCCCTGATCGAGATGCGCGCGACCGAAGGCGAGCAGTTGCGCGCCGACCTGGAGGCGAACTGCAAGGCCATCGAGGACCGGCTGAGCGAAGTGCGCTCGCGGGCCCCGCAGGTCGTCAGCGAGTACCACCAGCGCCTGCGGGACCGCGTCGACGAGCTGACGCGGGCGGGCAACGTCAACGTCGACGCCGACCAGCTCGCTCGGGAAGTGGCCATCTTCGCCGAGCGGTGCGACATCGCCGAGGAGGTCTCGCGGCTGGCCGGCCACCTGGAGCAGTTCCGAGAGGCGATGGACGGGCAGGACCCCTGCGGTCGGAAGCTCGACTTCATCTCGCAGGAGATGCTCCGCGAGGCCAACACGATCGCGTCGAAATCGAACGACGCCGAGATCGCCAAGGCCGTCGTCGACATCAAGACCGGTATCGATCGCGTCAAGGAACAGGTGCAGAACGTCGAGTAGCCGGCCGAGGCCGACGGCCGGTGAGATTCCCGAAGCGCGGCGTCGCCCCGGCCGTTGCCCACGAGTCGCGGCCCGCGGGTGCTTGCCGATTGCCGACTGCTGATGACCGACCACGGACCCGTGTCCGCCATGCCCGGCAAACTTGTCGTCATTACGGGCCCCTCGGGGGTCGGCAAGAGCACGATCGACCGCGAGGTCGTCCGCCGGACGGGCGCGGAATTCAGCGTCTCGGCGACTACGCGCTCCCCGCGGCCCGGGGAGGTCGACGGCCGGGAGTACCGCTTCGTGGACCGGCCGACCTTCGAAGCCATGATCGAGCGCGGCGACCTGCTCGAATGGGCGGACGTCTTCGGCGAGCTGTACGGCACGCCGGCGGCGCCCGTGCGGCGGGCCATTGCGGACGGCCGTACGATCCTGCTGGAGATCGACATCCAGGGCGGGCTTCAGGTCGCCGAGAAGATGCCCGAGGCGACGTTCGTGCTGATCGTGCCCCCGAGCGACGAGGAGCTGGCCCGGCGGCTGCTCGGGCGGGCGAGCGAGGACGACGCCACGGCGCGGCGGCGTCTGGCCAAGGCCCGCGAGGAAATCCGCATCGCCAAGGAAAGCGGCGTGTATAATCACGTCGTCGTGAACGACGACCTCGAGCGGGCGACCGACGAGGTCGAGCGGGTGGTTCGTCGCGACGACACACCCACCGAGAGCTAGCGGGCGCGCGTGCTCGCCGCCCGCCGGGAGCGAAGGAATGATCGAAGCATTGAAGAGCGAAGACCTGATCCACCGCGTTGGCGGCAAGTTCAAGCTCACCGCGCTGATCCAGCGCCGCATGGGCGAGCTGATCGAGGGCACCCGCCCGCTCGTCGAGCGCCGGCCCGGCATGACCGACCTCGAAGTCGTCATCCAGGAGATCCTCGAGGACAAGATCGCAATCGACTACGACCGGTCGGACATCGCCAAGCCCGACGAGCTGAAGGCCTAGCGCCTCGCACGCATGCCCCCCGCCGCCGACAGCCCGCTGGACGGACGCGAGATCCTGCTCGCCGTCACCGGCGGCGTCGCCTGCTACAAGGCCGCCGACCTCGCCAGTCGACTCGTGCGCCACGGAGCCGGCGTGTCCGTGGCGATGACCCCCGCGGCCGTGCGCTTCGTCACGCCGTTGACCTTCCAGTCCCTCACCGGGCGCGAGGTCTACGCGGACATGTGGCAGCGAGGCGAGGGCCTTCGCCCACCCCACCTGCTGCTGACCGAACGCGCCGAGCTGATGGTCGTGGCCCCCGCCACGGCCAACACGCTGGCGAAGATGGCCGGCGGCATCGCAGATGAGCTGGTCTCCGCGCTCGCCCTGTCCGCGCACGGGGCGTGCGACATCCTCGCCGCCCCGTCGATGAACACACGGATGTGGGCCGCCCCCGCCACGCAGGCGAACGTCGAGGGGCTCCGCGCCCGCGGGGTCCGGTTCGTCGGTCCGGCCGAGGGGCGCCTCGCCTGCGGCACCGCCGGGCCGGGACGCATGGCCGAGCCCGACGAAATAGCCGCCGCCGTGCTCGACATCCTCGCCCCGGCCGTGTGAGCCCGACGCGCGTTGCATCGCGCGCCCGGCCGCCCTATCATCCGTCTCCTACGCCGATTCGCCCGCCAAGGAGCACGCCATGCCCAAGTACGCCATCGGACTCGACTACGGAACCAACTCCGTCCGCACGCTCGTGGTGGACGTCGCCAACGGGCGCGAACTCGCCACGGCCGTGTGGACCTACGAGCACGGCGACGAGGGCGTCATCCTCGCGTCCGACCCGAACCTCGCCCGGCAGCACCCGGCCGACTACCTCCGCGGCGCGGAGGTCACCATTCGGGAGGCCCTTGCGGCCGCGCGCAAGGCCCGCAAGAGCTTCCGCCCGGAGCAGGTCATCGGCATCGGCGTGGACACGACGGGCAGCACGCCGATACCCGCCGACCGCCACGGCCGTCCGCTGGCCCTGGGGAAGGGCTTTGCCCGCAACCCGGACGCAATGGCCTGGCTGTGGAAGGACCACACCTCCGTGGCCGAGGCCGAGGAGATCACCGATCGCGCCGCCCGGCTGCGCCCGGAGTACCTCGCCAAGTGCGGCGGGACGTACTCCAGCGAGTGGTTCTTCAGCAAGATTCTGCATTGCCGTCGCGCGGCGCCGAAGGTGTTTGACGCGGCGTACACTTGGGTGGAGCTGGCCGACTGGGTGCCCGCCGCCCTCACGGGCAACGAGGCGCCGGGCGCCTACCGGGCGAGCATCTGTGCGGCCGGGCACAAGGCGATGTACAACGACGCCTGGGGCGGGTATCCGGACAAGCGCTTCCTGAAAGGACTCGACCCCGCGCTCGGCGAGCTGCGGGACCGCCTGCCGGAGCGGGCCTGGCCCATCGACAAGCCGGCCGGGGCGCTGAGCGCCACATGGGCCGGTCGGACGGGCCTGCCGGAGGGCACACCCGTGGCGGTGGCGGCGTTCGACGCCCACCTCGGCGCGGTCGGGTCGGGCATTTCCACCGGCACGCTGGTCAAGATCATGGGCACGAGTTGCTGCGACATGATGGTCGCCCCGCTCGGGCGGACGCTGCCGGACATCCCCGGGCTCTGCGGCATCGTCCCGGAGAGCATCCTGCCGAAGTACTATGGGCTGGAGGCGGGCCAGTCGGCCGTGGGCGACATCTACAACTGGTTCGTCAACTACATCCGCCCCGGCGGCGCCGACCACGAGCAACTCACGCGGGCAGCGGCCAAGCTCGCCCCCGGCGAGTCGGGCCTGCTGGCGCTCGACTGGAACAACGGCAATCGCACGATCCTCGTCGACCAGCGCCTGACCGGGCTGCTCGTCGGCCAGACGCTCTACACCCGGCCGGGCGAGGTCTACCGAGCCCTGATCGAGGCGACGGCCTTCGGGGCGCTGGCGATCATCAACCGCTTCGAGGAATACGGCGTAAAGGTGCGGGATATCGTCAACTGCGGGGGGATCGCGGAGAAGAACCCGCTGGTCATGCAGATCTACGCGGACGTGACCGGCCGACCGATGAAGATTTCCCGCTCGGCCCAGACCTGCGCACTCGGGGCCGCCATCGCCGGATCGGTCGTCGCGGGCCGGCGGGCCGGCGGCCACTCGAGCATCCGCCAGGCCCAGAAGGCAATGACCGGGCTCAAGAGCAAGGTCTTCCGCCCGGACCGTGCGGCCCACAAGACCTACGCCCGACTCTACGGGCTCTACAAGCGTCTGCACGACGCCTTCGGCACGCGGGAGTGGACGGGCAACCTTCACAACGTGATGAAGGACCTGGCCGACATCCGGGACGAGGCGCGCCATACTTGATTCGCCCGACGGCGAGGCGGACAATGCGTTCGGTGCCATCATGCTTGAGGATCTGAAAAAGGCAGTGTGTCAGGCGAATCTCGCGCTTCGGGACGCGGGGCTCGTGTTCGGGACGTTCGGCAACGTCAGCGGCGTGGACCGGGACGGCGGGCATATGGTCATCAAGCCCTCCGGCGTGCCCTACGACGACCTGAGCCCGGACAAAATGGCCGTGGTATCGCTGAGCAGCGGCCAGACCGTCGAGGGCGACGTCCGCCCCAGCAGCGACACGCCGACGCACCTCGAGCTGTACCGCGCGTGGGACGGCATCGGTGGCGTCGCCCACACGCACAGCCCGCACGCGACCGCCTGGGCCCAGGCCCGACGGGACATCCCCCGCCTCGGCACCACGCACGCGGATCACTTCTGCGGGCCGATCCCCTGCACGCGGGGGCTGACGCCCGAGGAAATCCAACAGGACTACGAGGCGAACACGGGCAAGGTCATCGTGGAGCGGCTCGACCGGACCGATCCGCTGCACATGCCGGCCGCACTCGTGATCTCCCACGGGCCGTTCGCATGGGGCGAGGATGCCGACGCGGCCGTCGAAAACGCGGCTGTATTGGAATACATTGCCAGTCTGGCGACCGATACGATTGCCATCGAGCCGTACCCGCAGCCGGCGGCGCGGGAGCTGATGGACAAGCACTTTGGCCGCAAGCACGGACCCGGGGCGTACTACGGGCAGCCGAACGATCCGAAGAAGAAGTGACCTGCCCTCTCCAGGCCCACCGGCCCGCGGCCGCGGCCGGGGGGCCGAACACAGGGGTTGAGAATATGCCAGGACTAGGCGTCAACATCGATCACGTGGCGACGGTTCGCCAGGCGAGGCAGACGGTGGAGCCCGACCCGGTCTGGGCGGCGGCCGAGGCCGAGCTCGGCGGCGCGGAGTGTATCACCTTCCACCTGCGGAAGGACCGGCGGCACATTGGCGACCGTGACGCGCGGCTGCTGGCCGAGAGCGTCCGCTGCAAGCTGAACATGGAGATGTCGCTCGACGAGGAGATCGTCGGGATCGCGCTGGAGATTCGGCCGGACCAGGCGACGCTCGTGCCGGAGAACCGCCGGGAGGTGACGACCGAAGGCGGGCTGGACCTGCTCGCCCACGTCGACCGGCTCCGCGAGGTGACCCAGCGGCTGAAGGAGGCGGGCATCGTGGTCAGCGCTTTCGTGGATCCGGTAGCGCGGCAGATCCGCGCCGCAAAGAACGCCGGCTGCCCGGCCGTGGAACTGCACACCGGCGGCTACGCCAACGCCTGCATGGAAGCGACCGGGCGGCATGACCCTCGCGCCGCGGCCGGGCAGGCCCTGGCCGAGCTGCGGACCGGCCTGGCGGCGGGGCTCGAGGCGGGGCTGATCGTCCACGCAGGGCACGGGCTGAGCTACCACAACGTCGCGCCCGTCGCGGCGATGGACGGCTTCACCGAGTTCAATATCGGCCACAGCATCATCTCGCGGGCGATGTTCGTGGGACTGCGGCAGGCCGTGGCGGAAATGAAGCGGCTGATCGAACGGCCGTCGGCTTAGGCGCCGCAGAAGATGCATATGTTTCGGATTGCGCAAACAAAACGCCCTGCGAAACCAAAGGAGTACCCATGACGAATACATGGCTGATTCCACTGATCGTCGGGCTGGTTGTCGGTGCGGGCGGCATGTACGGCGGCCTGTCACTGGCCGACCGCATCCACAGCTTCCCGCAATTTGAGTACTTCCGTGACGACCTCAACCAACCCATACGGCACGTGTATGGTGATCTTCGGGCCCAGGAGCTTTCGAAAAGCCCCCGCGGCGGTTGGAACGATTCGGCGATTGTCGAGCTGGATGACGGGCGGAAGTTGGTCGCCGAGGTCGCTGACATGAACGTGAAGCCGACACAAGACGTGCTTCTTGTGACCATCTCGCTACAACAACGCTTCGTGACGGACGACCACCCGTCTCCGAAGGCCAAGGCGGCCTGGAAAGCCCTGCCGGAAGCGGCGAAAACGTCCGCCAGGCACGATATCTGCCGTTGCATCGCCGCACAAGCCGCCCAGCAAATGAGTATGGACCCGGCCGATGTGATGGTTGCTGTACCGGGGGCCAATATGACGTGGCAACAGAAATGACAGGGACGCCTTGCTTCCCGCCGGCGGCATGCCACTCGACAGCCGCTGGCATTCGAACGACGATTATGGTGTTGTACGAGGCCGGAAGCTTGGCACAGAAACGCCGTGCTCACAGACGGCTGACATGCCGGACGGCGATGTGCCGGTTTCGTGCAAGCCGTGGACTCACTGAGGTGCTAAATGGAACTGACCGGATCGATGGTCGCGTTGGCCACGCCCTTCGCCGACGGCGAGGTGGACTGGGACGCGCTGGCACGTTTGGTGGATTTCCAGGTAGAGAACGGCACGCAGGGGCTCGTGCCCTGCGGCACGACGGGCGAGTCGCCGACTCTCGACAACGACGAGCACGACAAGGTGATCGAGTTCGTCGTCGAGCGGGCCGGCGGCAAGGTCCCCGTCATCGCGGGCACCGGCAGCAACTCGACGGCCGAGGCGGTCGACCGCACGCGGCACGCCCGCGACGCCGGCGCCGACGCGACGCTCCAGGTCAACCCCTACTACAACAAGCCCACGCAGCAGGGCATGCACGAGCACATGGCGGCGGTCGCCGAGGTCGGCCTGCCGATCATGCTGTACAACATCCCCGGGCGGACGGGCATCGAGCTGGCGCCCGAGACGATCATCCGCATGTACGATGAGATCGAGCAGGTCGTGGCCGTCAAGGAGGCCACGGGCAAGCTGGACACCGCCAGCGCCGTCGCGGCCGCGTGCGACATGGCCATCATCTCGGGTGACGACTCGATGACGCTCGGGCTGTGCGCCGTCGGCGGCTGCGGCGTGGTTTCCGTCGTGGCGAACCTGCTGCCGGCCGAGGTCCGGAAGCTGTGCGACGCGATCGACACCGGCGACATGTCCGCCGCCCGCGAGCAGCACCTGCGGCTGTTCCCGCTGTTCAAGGGGATGCTTTCGCTGGCGACGAACCCGATCCCCATCAAGGCGGCGATGTCCATGGCGGGCATGCTCCGCAACGAGTTGCGCCTGCCGATGACGCCGCTGGGCGAGGCCGAGCAGGCCGAGTTGGCCGAGATGCTCAAGCCGTTCGGGATCGGCCGCTGAACCCAGCCGACTCTCCACGCAGTGCACAAAGCACGCAAGGGGCGCGAGGGCGGCCTCGGCGCGCCCTGCCGCCCACCGACCGAGGCCGTCCTGGGGCGGCGGCCCCGTCTCCGCGCGAACTGCGCGTTGCTCCGCGTCCTCCGCGGCGGGCTTTCGGCTTCAGGCAGACAGCGCCGAGCGGTACAGCTTGGCCGTGCGGGCGGCCGCCGCTTCGGGGTTGTGGTGCTCGCGCAGGTAGTCCAGCGCCGAGCCGGTCAGTCGGCGCATCTCCGAGGGGTCGCCCAGCAGTCGCTCCACGGCGCCGGCCATCGTTTCGGCGTCGCCGCGCGGAATCTCGACGCAGGTTCGCCCGTCGCGCAGGAAGTCCGACGCCGCGGCGGCAACGCTGAGCACGGGCACCCCCATCGCCAGCGCCTGCAGCGATTGAACGTCCACGTTCTCGCCCGCGACCGGATTGACGTACAGATCCGCATCCCGCAGGATGCCCGCCAACCGCCGGCCGTGCTGGGCGGGTACGAACGTCACCTCGCTCTGGAGGTTCAAATAGGCGCTGCGCCGGCGCAGCCGCCGCTCCGCCCGCCCCGAGCCGACGATGAAGAACACATACCCCTCCCCGCCGCCGTGCAGGATGCCGAACGCTCGCAACACCGCGTCCCATGGGGCGAAGGAATCCAGCGGGCCGCAGGCCACGACTGACGGAAGCAGACCCTCGGCCGGGCCCGGTTGAGGATCCGGCAGGCGCACCGTGCCCGGACGGGAAAGGAACACGCGGTCGGCGGGGGCGACCCGCCGCTCCAGAAGCCGGCGCTGGACGTCGTCCGAGCCGGCCATGACGGCCCGGCAACGGGCGTCCAGACGCCCGAGCCGCCCCGCCGCCCCGAAGCACGACACGACGTAGCTCCGTCCGGTCGCGTGGGCCAATTCGCGCGTCAGGGGCACGGCCGAGGCGTCCAGTGCGTGCAGAAGCTCGACGCGCTGCTTGCCCAACTCCTCGGCCATGCGCCGCACGGCCCGGCGCCGGAGGTGCCACCATCCGCCACGACGGTACGTCAGCTCTTGGATTACCGGTTGGGGCACGGGCGGATCGGCCGGACGCTCCGGCCGGACGAGCACGACGCGGACCAGCTCATCCATCAGCCCAACCGCCGACGGGCGGAGGATGGACTCCAGGCGGGATAGCGTGTCCCCGCCGGCGACCCATCCGACACGGATCTCCCGCGTATCGGCCTCGTCGCCGATCGAAACCTCGCGGCTGTCGGTCCGTGGCTCGGTCATGTCGCCATTCTACGCCCGGCCCGGCGGACGGCAACCGCGCGGGCTCGCGGTCCGTTGAGCCATGGGCGCCGTCGGGAGATCGAGCCCAACGACCGAGCGCCCGAGCGCGAACACGGGGGGCGCGCCGGAATCAAGTTCCCGCGGCGCAGGCGCGCGGGCCGTTCCGCCGATCGCGCCGGGAACAGCGCCTTCAACGGGCTGCTAGACGCTGGTCGGCTCGCCGTTTCCGGCGTTGTCGCCGGACTGGTCGGCATCGACGGAGGCCTTGAACTCCTGCCAGTCCTCGAGCGTCATGAGGCACTCGCGGGCCTGGGAGCCCTTGTAGTCCCCGAGCAGGCCGGCGTCCGCCATCTGGTCGATGATCCGGCTGGCCCGGCTGTAGCCGATACTCAGCCGCCGCTGGAGCAGCGACACGCTGCCCCGCTTGGCGCCGAGGACGATCTCGGCGGCATCGTCGAAGAGTTCATCCCGCTGCTCCGCGCCGTCGCGCGAGGCGCCCGACGTGCCGAGACGCATCAGTTCCTGGCTGTACTGCGGCTCCCCGCAGGACTTCTTGAGGGCCTTGACCACCCCCTGAATCTCGGAGTCCTCCACGTACGTGCCCTGGGCCCGCATGAGGTTGCTCGTGCCGGGCTCCAGGAAGAGCATGTCGCCGCGCCCGAGCAGCACGTCGGCGCCGTTCTGGTCCAGCACGATGCGGCTCTCCTGTCGCGACGCCACCCGGAAGCTGATGCGGCACGGCATGTTCGACTTGATCAGGCCCGTCACGACGTTCACGCTCGGCCGCTGCGTGGCGAGAATCAGGTGGATGCCCACCGCCCGCGCCTTCTGCGCGATGCGGATGATGTGGTTCTCGACCTCCTTGCTGGAGATCATGATCAGGTCGGCCAGCTCATCCACGATGATGATGTAGTGCGGCAGCTTGGTGGGGATCCGCGCACGCTCCTCGTCGCTCTCGGCGCCGAATCGCTCGTATATCTCCTTCGCGCCGAGCTTGTTGAAGCTGTCGATGTTGCGGACCCCGGCCTCCTTGAGCAGTTCGTACCGCTCGTCCATCTTCGTCGCGGCCCACTCCAGGATCTCCTCGGCCCGGCGCATGTCGTTGACGATCGGGCAGAGCAGATGCGGCACGCTCTCGTAGGCGGCCATCTCCACCATCTTCGGGTCGACCAGCACGAATCGAACGTCCTCCGGCGTCCGGAGCATGACCAACGCCACGATGATGGCGTTGATGCACACGCTCTTGCCCGAGCCGGTCGTGCCCGCGATGAGCATGTGCGGCATATCCGCAAGGTCCGCCACGATCGGCCCACCGCCGGCGTCCTTGCCGAGGTACAGCGGCAAGCGCATCTTGTCGGAGGCCCCCGGGGCGAGCGACATCAGCTCCTTCAGCCGGACGATCTCCTTGTCCATGTTCGGCACCTCGATGCCGACCGTATCCCGCCCCGGCAGCGGCGAGACCACGCGCACGCCCGGAACCGCCAGCGCGCGGGAGATGTCCGTCGAAAGATTCGAAATCTGCGAGACCTTCACGCCCGGAGCCAGGTCCAGCTCGAACAGCGTGATGACCGGCCCGGTCATGTGACCGACCACCTTCGCCTCCACGTTGAAGTCGCTGAGCGTCTGTTGCAGCACCGCCCGCTTCTCCAGCGCCTGGGCCTCCTGCGACTCGATGTAGCCGCCGGTCGGCTCGGCCAGCAACTCCGGCGAGGGCGCCTGGTACGAGTCCGCGCCCGCCGACGACGCCGGCGGGGCCGGGGCAGTCTCCGGCGGGACGCGCGACGCGGGCTTGTCCTTCTCCGCCTTCGAACGCCCGAACGGCAGCAGCCGCACCCGGCGGGCCTTCTGCTCGTCATCCGAGGCCTTGCCGGGCCGCTGCTTCGGGGTCTCGGCGTCCTTGGGCTTTGCCTCGTCCGGCTCCCGGGCGGGCGCGCGCTTGCGAGCCGATGCCGGCACGGCCGCCGCGGCGCGGGGTTTGCCGGACACGCCGACGGCCTCGGCGACCTGGGCCCCCGAGCGGCGTCGGAGCGTCTCGGCCAGGGCGGACCGCTTATCCCAGACCCGGCGACCGGCGGCCGGCAGGCGGAGTACGAGGTTGTCCGCGGCAAGCATCATGCCGATGCTCAGCGAGATCAGAACGATCAGCCAGCTTCCGACCTGCGCGAAGCGGCCGAGCAGCAGGTCCCCCACCGCCACGCCGACCACACCGGCCGAGCCGCTGGCGAGGTCCTGACCCACGGATGGATCCACCAGGAACACCCCCGCGCTGGTGGCGACCATCATCAAGCCCACGCCGATGATCCGCCAGGGCAACGCCTCGATCCGCCCGCCGAAGACGAGGACGAACCCCGCGATCGTCGCGAAGAGCAGCCCCATGTACGCCCCGCCGCCGAGCCAGTAGCGCAGCGCGTAAGCGACGTGGGCGCCGACGATGCCCGCGGCGTTGTCGATGTCCTCCGGCGGCGGATAGACCCACCCGGACGGAGGATCCGTGGCCGAGTAGGTCAGCAAGCTGACCCACGCCAGCGCGGTCACGCCGATGAGACCCAGGATCAGCACGTACCGCCCGTATCGACGCCACGGCGCCGCCACGGCCTCCTGCTCGCCGGTCGCGGCGGAGCCCTTCGCTTCCTTGCTCGTCTTCTTCGCCATTCCCTTGGCCTGTCCTCTGTCACCCGTGCGTCAACTGAGCCCGGTATGCCCGAAGCCGCCGTCGCCTCGGACCGTGGCATCCAGCGCATCCACCACGCGGACTTCCGCCCGCGTCACCGGGGCGATCACGAGCTGCCCGACCCGCATGCCGCGGGTGATCGTGAACGGCTCGCGCCCGATGTTCCCGAGGATGATGCACACCTCGCCGCGATAGTCCGCGTCGATCGTCCCCGGCGAGTTCGGCAGCAGCACGCCGTGCCGCAGCGCCAGCCCGCTGCGGGGCCGCATCTGCGCCTCGTAGCCGGGCGGAAGCGCCATGTAGAACCCGCACGGGATCAGCTTGATCTCGCCCGGGGCGATCGTCACGTCCTCATCGACCGCCGCGCACACGTCCATCCCGGCCGCGTGCTCGGACATGTAACGCGGAAGCTCGATGTCCTCGCAGCCGGGTTTGCGGCGTATCCTTACTTCTATCGGTCGGCTCACGGATTCGGCTCCATCCTTGTGCCCCGCGGGCTTCGACGTTCGGCGTTCGGTGTTCGGCCGTGCCGCAATGCCTCACACCGGTGGCCCCACCAGCCCCACGATCTCCTCGGCCAGATCCTCCTTGGGCCGGTCGGCCCAGGGCAGCGTCTCCCCGTCGGGCGAGAGGATGCAGGCCCGGCTGTCGGCCGTGCCCATGGCCGCGGGCGTGTTCACGACGACGTAGTCGGCGCACTTGGCGGCCAGCTCGGCGCGGGCCAGCTCGGCCGCCCGGTCCTCCGGCGGATCCTGCACGGCAAAGGCGACCACAACCTGCCCGCCGCGCTTCCGGCGACATACCCCGGCCAGCAGATCCTCCGTCGGCACGAGACGCAGCGTGACCGGCCCGCCGGAACGCGGCAGCTTCGTGGGGCTGACCCGCTCCGGGCGGAAGTCCCCCACCGCGGCCGTCATAATCAGCGCATCGCAGGCGTCGAAGCCCCTGGCCAGGGCCTCGCGCAAATCGTCCACCGACACGAAGGGGATGATCTCGCAGCCGGAGGGGGCTCGGGCCGTCACCGGCCCTAACAGGAGTGTGACCTCGTGCCCGGCCGTCACGGCCGCGCGCGCCACGGCCAGGCCCATCTGCCCGCTGGAGCCGTTGCTCAGGAAGCGGACGGGATCCAGGTACTCCCGCGTCGGACCGGCGGTCACGAGAACGCGCATGCCGCCAGCGTATCCGGGCGTGTAGCCGCGGTAAAGACCTGTCCCGCATCACACGAACGCCACACGGAGCAGCAGCGCGACAGAGAAGGAACGGAACTGGCGGAGCGGCGGAACGGCCGCCTGGTTGCTGTTGCTCTCTGTTTCTCCGTCGCTCTGCGTCGCGCTCACCCGATCGCCGCGATCCGGCCGGCTCAGGCCGACTGGTCGAACATCGCCTGGGCCGCCTGGGCGATGTCGCGGGCCGTGAGGTCCACGAACCGCAGGGCCTCCTCGGGGCTCTTGACGCTCTTGGGCACCCGCCGGGCGTACATGGACTCGACCCGCACGCCGAGGTCGCTCTTGGCGGCCGCCATCGCGATTTCATCCGCGACGCCGCCGACGTAGTTATCCTCGACGACCAGGACCTGCCCGCGGCAGTCGTCGCCGATCCGCAGGATCTCGTCCGTGTTGAGCGGGATTGAGTAGGCGTCGATCAGCGATGCGCTGAGCCCGCCCATCTCCTCGAGGATGCCCATCGCCTCGCGGGCCACGTGCACCATGTACCCGCTGGCGACGATGACGACGTCCTCACCGTCCTCGAGGTGCTTGAAGCCGCCGTGCGAGAAGACCTCGTCCTCGTTGTAGATGAACGGCACGTCCGGGCGGTGCGTCCGCATGTAGCACATGCCGTCCGTGTTGGCCATCAGCTCGGTGAGCTTGAAGGCGCTGACGGCGTCGGAGGGCAGGAACATTCGCACGGCCGGGGCGCCGTCCACGCGATGCGAACGGGCGAATGCCCGGAAGAAGGCCAGGTCCGGCAGGCCCATCTGGCTCGGGCCGTCGGCCGCCAGCGAGACGCCCGCGTGCGAGCCGCAGAGCTTCAGGTTCGCGTTCGTGATGGCGGCCATCTCGACCTGGTCATAGCCGCGGACGAGGAACTTCGCGAAGCTCGACACGAACGGCACCCGCCCGCAAGTCGACAGCCCCGCGCCGGCGGAGATCATGTTCTGCTCGGCGATGCGGCCCTCGAAGTACCGGTCCGCGTACTGTTGGGCGAAGAACGAGGCGAAGGTCGACTTCTGAACGTCGCCGTCGAGAGCCACGACGCGCTCGTCGGCGCCCAGCGCCGCCAGCGCCACGCCGTAGGCCCGGCGCGTGGCCAGCTTGCCGGCCTCCAGCTTGTCGCCCAAACCGCACGCCTGCATGGCGTCGGCGAACGAGCCGGCGGACATCTCGCCCCCGGCCGGGCGCGCGACCGGCTCCGGGGCGGCCAGCTCGACACAGGGCGCATCCTCGGCGTCGGCCACGCCCAACTCGGCCGCCTTCGCGTCCAGGTCCGCCATGGCCTGATCCATCTGGTCGTCCTTGAGCGGCTTGCCGTGGTAGTTATGCGCCTGGAGCTCCTGCACGCCCCAGCCCTTGGTCGTGCGGGCGCAGATGGCGATGGGCTTCTCGCCCGGCTCGGCCGTGAGGGCCTCGAAAACCTGGTCCCAGTCGTGTCCGTCGATGACCCGCACGTCGCAGCCGTAGGCCTCCAGCTTCTTGGCCAGCGCGTCCACCTGCTGCTGGGGGGAGACGTAGTCGCTCTGGCCCTGCCCGTTGCAGGAGAAGATCGGGCGCACGGCCGTGAGCTTGTGGTCTACGATGAAATCGACGGCCTCCCAGACCTGACCCTCTCGGCTCTCGCCGTCGCCGATCATGCAGTAGATCTTCTTGTCGCTGCCGTCGAGGCGCGCCCCGGCGGCCAGGCCCGCCGCCACGGAGAGCCCCTGCCCGAGCGAGCCGGTCGCGGCATCGAAGAACGGGAAGCCGACGGCCGGGTTCGGGTGCCCGTCCAGGACGCTGTCCGCTTCGCGCAAGCTCAGGGCGTCATCGAAGCTCAGTTCGCTGGGCTGCTGCTGCGTGCCGACGACCCCGCCGAGGTCGCAGTAGGCGGCGTAGATGACCGGCACCGCGTGTCCTTCGGAAAGCACCAGGCGGTCCGAACCCGTGTTCCACGGGTTCTTCGGGTCGTAGCGCATGACGCGGTACATCAGGGCCGTCGTCAGATGCACCAACGCCAGTCCGCTGGATGGATGCCCGCTGCCGGCGGCCGTGCACATCCGCACGATCTGCTTCGACAGCTTGATGACCTTACGGTCGAGGTCCTTATAGTCAGCCATTTCGGTTCTCTCCCTTACGCTTCGGGCCCGCGTACCGGTGGAACCCACCGGGCCGCGGGCCGGCGAGTTCGGTAGGGTATCGCATGCCCCGGAACCACGCAAGGACGAATGGCCGCCCGCGACGGAAGGTCGTTGTGCCGGGCGTTGCAGGGCGGCGGGCGGATCGGTATCCTTCTGCGACCCCGAGGGCAACCGACTGCATGACGACGGGCCGGAACATCACGGGCGTCCTGTTCGACCTGGGTGACACGCTGCTGCGGTTCGGCAAGGTCGAGACGCGCGGCGTTTTCGAGGAAGGCGCCGAGCTGGCATACGCGTACCTGGAGTCGCTCGGCCAGCCGCTGCCTTCGTTCGCGCAGTTCCATGCGCGGCAGTTCCGCACGATCCGCTGGCACGTGCTGAAGAGCCGCCTGACGCGGCGCGAGTTCAACGCCTTGGAGCTGCTGCTCGGCCAGAGCCGCCGAATGGGCCAGGATCTGACGCACGACCAGGCGACGGAGCTGGCGTGGATGTGGTACCGCCCCCTGCACGACCAGGCCCGGGTGGAGCCCGACACGCGGGACGTGCTCCGCCGACTCCGGGACGACGGGATCGTTCTCGGGCTGGTGTCCAACACGTTCATCCCCGGACAGGTGCTGGACCGGCACCTCGACGAGGAAGGGCTGCTGGAGTTCTTCCCGGTGCGGGTCTACTCGTGCGACGTCGGCTACCGCAAGCCGCACCGCCGCATCTTCGGCATCGCGTGCCAGCGGGCCGGTCTCCAGCCGGCGCAGACGATGTACGTCGGCGACTCGCTACGAGCCGACGTGTACGGGGCGAACCGGGCGGGGTTGATCTCCGTGCTGTTCGACCCGGAAGACGAAAACCCGCCCGGCAAGCGACGGCCGCGGTTCCGCGTGACGGCGCTGAGCCAAGTGCCTGAGATTGTCGAGGAGTGCAACGCCCCGAAGTGAGGGCCCCGCCCGGAACGTCTCATCGCCGCCGTCGTCGCCGCAGCAACGCAACCGCCCCGGCCGCCAGCATGGCCATGCCGGCCGGCTCGGGAAGCCGGTAGGCGTCGCCCGTCACGGCGAACGTGCTGTGCTCGTCGCCGTAGAGCACGTAGCCGTAGCCGTCATCTCCCCAGTCCGTGCCCCAGGAGTTCTTGACGATCCAGTACCCGCCGGAGGCAAGTTCGGCGTCGTCCTCGAAGCCGACAATGCACATCGCGTGGCCGCCGACGTGCCGCGTGCTCGGCGATGGATCGGTGGGAGGGTCCAGGTAGAGGTACGTGTCGAAGACCGCTACGGCAAGGGGGCCCGTCTCCACCAGGGCTTGCTGCACATCATCCGTCCGGCGCTGGTAGCCGTCGCCGTTGTAGTCGTAGACCGTGTTCCATCCGTCGATCGTGTAGACCCGCTCTTCCCAGCCGGGGGACAGAGGCCAATTGGGATCGCCCGCGGGATTGTCGCCGGCTCGGTACGGAAGCTCGGATTCGGACACGACGCCCGTATCCCGCACGAAGTTGAGCGCGTCATTGGGCCAGCCGCCGTTACAGCCCCCGTCGCAGCTCGGGTCGTAAACGAGGTGCTGCTCGGAGAGGTCCGGCGCCAGCGCCGGGCTCCCTGCCGTGATCCTCACCTTGGACTCCACCGCCGCGCAGGCCGCGAACGCCCAGCAGGAGCCGCACTGGCCCTGGTCGCGCACGGGCGTCACGTAGTTCCCTACCGGCGCCGGGCCCGGCCCGTCCGGATCGGCCGAACGCCAATCAAACGACTCGCCCGGCGCATACGACGCCAAACACAACACCACCGCCCACACCGCTCCGGCTCCTCGGCTCATCGGTCGCCTCGCTGATTCCAACGCTGGCCGCCCGGCCGTGGGCCGGGCGCGCACGTTTCCTGCGGTGGGTACGACCGTTCGGGACGGGACATCCCGAATCCGCCGCGGTGAGCAGAAACCACCGCCTACGAAATGAGCCGGTACATCCGCGCCGGCAGCCCTCCCGACCACATGGCGCTTACCTCCCAACGCAGCCGATTCTACCCGAAAGGCACGGAAGCCGCAACCCGCCATGCGGAAGTTCCGGCCATTGCGACCGGACGCGGACCGACCTACTATAGGGCTTTCCGGCAGCCGAGCCCCACAGGGACACTGGACATGCCCGCAGAACCCGACCGCACCGAGACGATCGCCATCCTCGACTTCGGCAGCCAGTACGCCCAGCTCATCGCGCGACGCGTGCGGGAGAACGGCGTGTACAGCGTCCTGGCGCGCCCGGACGTCACGGCCGAGGAACTCGGCGAGTACAACCTCAAGGGGCTGATCTTCACCGGCGGACCGTCCAGCGTGTACGAGAAGGGCGCACCCCGATGCCGCGCGGAGGTCCTCGACATGGGCCTGCCCGTGCTGGGCATCTGCTACGGCATGCACATCGCCTGCCAGTTGCTCGGGGCGGACATCCAGAGCGCCCCGGCTCGCGAGTACGGCCGGGCGCCGCTGGAGATCGGTGAGCCCGACGCTCTCCTCCGAGGCCTACCGGCCCGCACAACCGTATGGATGAGCCACGGCGACCAGATCCACCAGCTCGGCGAGGACTTCGCGCCCCTGGCCTCCACGCCGACCTGCCCCATCGCCGCGGTGCGGCACACGCAGCGGCCGTTCTACGGGGTGCAGTTCCACCCCGAGGTCACCCACACGCCGCACGGGTCCGAGATCTTCGTCAACTTCCTGTACGACATCTGCGGCTGCCGGGGCGATTGGCGGATGGGCTCGTTCATCGAGTCCGCGGTCGAACAGGTCCGCCAGGACGTGGGCCCGGAAGAGCGGGTGATCTGCGGGCTGTCGGGGGGTGTGGATTCCTCCGTCACGGCCGCGCTGCTGCACAAGGCCCTCGGCGACCGGCTGGCATGCATCTTCGTCGACAACGGCCTGCTGCGGCTGAACGAGGCGGACCTCGTCCGCAGCACCTTCGCCGAGCACTTCCGCATGGACCTGCACTTCGTGGACGCCTCGCGGCAGTTCCTCGCGGCGCTGGCGGGCGTGACGGACCCGCAGGAAAAGCGGCGACGGATCGGCAACGCCTTCATCGAGGCGTTCCGCTCGGCGACCGACGCGATCCCCAACGCCAAGTACCTCGCCCAGGGCACGCTCTATCCGGATGTAATCGAGTCCGGGCAATCGCTGGCCGGCCAGGCGGCCAACATCAAGCTGCACCACAACGTCGGCGGGCTGCCGGCGGAGCTGGGCTTCACGCTCATCGAGCCCATGCGGGACTTGTTCAAGGATGAGGTCCGCGAGGCGGGCAAGCTTCTCGGCCTGCCGGACGCCGTCGTCTGGCGGCACCCGTTCCCGGGGCCCGGCCTGGCGGTCCGCTGCCTCGGGGAGGTCACGCCCGAGCGCCTCGACGTGCTCCGAAAGGCGGACAACATCCTCATCGAGGAAATCACGGCCGCGGGGCTGTACCGCAAGACGGCGCAGACGTTCGCCGTATTGCTGCCCGTGCGGTCCGTCGGTGTGATGGGCGACGGGCGAACCTACGAGAACGTCGTGGCAGTCCGCTCGGTGGACACGGCCGACTTCATGACGGCGGATTGGTCCCGAATTCCGTATGACGTGTTGGCGACGATCTCGAACCGCGTCATCAACGAGGTCCGCGGGGTCAACCGCGTCGTCTACGATATCTCGTCCAAGCCGCCGGCGACGATCGAGTGGGAGTAGTCGCCTGCGCAGAGCACGAATCTGAGATCTCAGATCCGGGATGATGACATGCATGGGATGGACTCCGCAGCCCTGGAACGCTTCGCCTCCGCCGCCCATCGGGTGGCGGCCCACGGCCTCGTGCGATGCAGTAGCGGGAACCTCTCTCACCGGCTGGACGACGAACGGCTGATCGTCAGCGCCTCGACGACCTGGCTGGCCGACCTGACACCCGAGCAGATCAGCGTTTGCTCGATCGCCGACGCCGCGCATCTCGCCGGCCCGCGCCCGAGCATCGAGACCCGGTTCCACGCCGGCATCTTCCGCCGCCGACCCGAGGCCAACTGGGTGCTGCACTTTCAGTCCCCAGCCGCGACGGTGCTGGCCTGCCGAGACGGCGAGCCCGATCTCAACGTCATCATCGAGGTCCCCGCCTACATCGGCCCCGTCGCGTGGGTGCCCTACCTGGCGCCCGGCTCCCCCGAGCTGGCGTCGGCCGTCGTCGAGGCGATGGCCGCCCACGACATGGCCATCCTGCGAAACCACGGCCAGGTCACTCTGGGCGGGACATTCGCGGAGACGCTCCAACGGGCGGTATTCTTCGAGTTGGCCTGCGAGGTGGTGCTGCGCGGCGGCGAGTCCGTCCGGCCGCTGTCGCAGGACGAGGTGGCGGCCCTCCGGCCGAAGGCGGGCGAGAGACGAAGCGTCTAGCGGCCCTTCGGGTCGGGCTTGGCGTCTTGGGCCTCCCCGGCCACGGCTTGCTCGCCGGCCAGCTCGGCGCCTTGCTCCATCGCCCGGCGCCCCACGGCCAGCGCGTTACGCCAGCCCTGCTCGACCTCGGCGCGCATGGCCGACCAGCCGTCCTCCGCCTCCGCGGAGGGCGTCCGCCGGCCCAGCGAGTAGCCGAGCATCAGCGTAGCGCCAAGCAGTACCAGGAGCAGCAGCCGCTTCATCGGGGTGCCAATGCCTCCCTGAGGAACGAGCGTAGCGGATACCCCCTCCGCCCGACCTATCCATATTCTACGGCGCACGTCCGGCCGCGGCAAATCCACGCCCGGAAAAACTGAACTTTTTGCTCTATATAACGCAGATTATGCACCTTTCCATTCCCCGGCGGCCGGCCTGCCGTCGGGTCCTGCCGGATTTGCTGGTTAAGTGGCCGGCGGCTGCTGCCGAAGTACCGACCGGGCGGGCACCGTGCCCCCTCCCGTAGCGGTGTACCCAAACGAGGCCGCGGCCATGTATCGCGACTACTTCCGACTGCACGAGGACCCGTTCAACATCACGCCCGACCCTCGGTATCTGTACTTGACGAATCAGCACCGTGAGGCGTTGAACCACCTGCTGTTCGGCATCCGCCAGCGGAAGGGCTTCATCTGCCTGACCGGCGAGGTCGGCACCGGCAAGACGACGCTCTGCCGGGCCCTGCTCCGGGAGCTCGACGAGCCCCGCTACCACACCGCTCTGATCCTCAACCCGATGCTCACCGAGACGCAACTGCTCCGCGCGATCGTCGACGAGTTCGGCATCGAGACGAAGCGACGCGACCGCCTCGGCTACCTCCGGCTGCTCAACGACTTCCTGCTGCGGATCAACTCCGACGGCCAGGATGCCGTGCTCATCGTGGACGAGACGCAGGACATGTCCACGAAATGCCTGGAGTTGGTCCGCCTGCTCAGCAACCTGGAAACCGACAGCCAGAAGCTCGTGCAAATCTGCCTCGTCGGCCAGCCGGAGCTTCGCGAGCAGCTCGCAAAGCCCGCCCTTCGCCAACTGGCTCAGCGGATCACCGTCCGCTACCACCTTGACGCCATGACCCCCGAGGACACCGCCGCCTACCTCAACCACCGGCTCAGTGTCGCACGGGGCGACGGCGAGCAGGGCGTCGTCGAGTTCGACGGCGGCGCCGTCAAGGAGATCTTCCGCTTCAGCGGGGGAACCCCCCGCCTCATCAACGCCATCGGGGACAAGGCCCTGCTGGCCGGGTACGTCTACCGCACGGGCCGCATCAACCGCAGAATCGTTCGCCTCGCGGCCCAAGAACTCAAGGAGGCCGGCTGATGAGTCTCGTCAACGAGGCCCTGCGGCGCGCCGAACAGGACAAGCGGAATCGCACCGTGGACGACGACGTGCCGCTGCCGGCGCCCGCGCCGACCGGCGGCGGACGCTCGCGCCGCCCCCTCGCCTTCGTCCTGGTGCTGCTCCTGCTGGCCGCCGGCGGATACGGAGCGTACCTCTGGCTGGACGACGGCGACGCAACGCCACGCCAGGCCGCCGCCGATCCAGTCGACCAGCAGCCCGACCGCGTCGCCCGCGCCATGGAGCTTCGTCGCCGGGCCAACGCGCGGATGCGCGAGGCGGCCGCCCGCGCGAAGCAGGCCGCCGAGGATGCCCGCCGCAACATCGAGGCCATGGAGTCCGCCCCGCAGGCCGAAGAGCTGCGGGCGGTGGCGCCCTCTCCGGAGGCCCTTGAGCGCGCTCCGGAGCCCATCGCCGAAGAACCGGAGCTGACGGAAGTCCCCGAGATCCCGGCCGACATGTTCTCCGGAACCAGCGAGGACATGGGCCACGCCTACCCCGCCGAGCCGCCACACGATCCGGAACCCGCCGAGGACCACACACCCGAGCAGCCCGAGCCGGAGGCGGAGATCGCCGCCGAGCCCGAGCCCGCGACCGCGCCGGAACCCGAACCGGCCGGCGAGCCCGAGCCCCGCACCGCACCCGATGAGGGCGACTTCAAGGTCATCGCCATCTGGTACGAGGAGGCCGACCCGGCCGCGATGGTCAACGGCCGCATGGTCGGTGAGGGCGACACCGTCGAGGGCGCCAAGGTCGTCGAGATCACCTCCAGCGCCGTGCACCTCGAAGTGGACGGCCGGACGTTCCGCGTCGGTATGTAACCCCCGGTTACGGGACGGATTACGGGGCCACAATACCCAACCAGCATGGCGAGCCCCCGACACCGGCTGACAGCTTCTGCCGAGTCCTGCCGCATTCTGCCGGGTCCTGCCGGATTCTGCCGAGTTCTGCCGGGTTCTGCCGGATTCTGCCGCAGTCTGCCCGGTTCTGCCAAACGCCGTTCATCCTAAGCTTTTCTATGGCAATGACTTACTGATTCGGCACGCCACGGCCGCCGAATCCGATGCCTGTCAAGTCGAAAAAAGGCATCAGGACCGAGGACAAAAACCCAAGACTCGGCCGTCCGCCCGAACCCCCGCGCCTCGTCCTCCGCCCAGCCGACTCGGGCGACCCCGTCAAACGCCGAACCCCGAACGTCGAACGCCGACAGTCGAACGCACTACCCCTATTCACTTGTCAGCCCCACACTCCCGCACCCGATACTCGGCCGCGTATATGATACTCACATAACACGCGACCCCGCCCATGTCAAGCGCGAAGCTTCCAGGGCAACCCCGGCACGCTGCGGACCGATCCCCCGGCGAACCCCGGCCGGGGTGACGCCAAGGCGGCGATGCGCGCGTGCACGGATGACATGCCGTCCGTGCAGGCCCGGCAGCCGTAACGCAACGAAGGCCCCGTGCGGGCCGTAAGAAGATAGCCCCGCCCGTGCGGCCTGAGCGAGTCCCGGCGCGCCGGGACGAGTCGAAGGCCGGAGGGCGGGGAAAAGTTCACGCCGCAGCGTCGAGGAGCCCCGGCGAGGCGATTGAATCCCGCCCGCTGGCGGCTCCCCATTCCGCCCTTCTCCCCGTCCTCCGCGCTCTCAACGTTGAGACTCTGTTCGCCGCGCCGCGTTCCGCCGCCCTCTACGTTCTCCGCGATCTGCGCGATCTCCGCGTGGAGAGCCGCTGCCCGATCCGCCGTTTGCCCTTGTCGATTCCGGCCGCGCGCGGGATAATCCCCGGCCGTGATGGGGAACGCGTCATCTCGGGGCTTCGCCCAAGGCCGACCGACCTGCGCGCCCCCGGCACAGCCCCTCGAGGTCCGCACGAACGGCGACGCCGACCCGCTGAAGGAGTATTCGCCTTCGCTTGGCGGCTACGGCGGGCCAAGCGTCACGGCCGGGTGGGTGTGTACCTGGCGCGAGTATCTGCGGGCTGAGGACGAAGCGGACCGTGCAGCATCGCTTCGTCTCCGCGAGTACGCGAGGCCCCTTGGCGAGCTCTCATTCCTGCAGCACGTGGGGCGGCCGCTGGGCCGCGACCTTGTGCCCAAGAAGTGCGAGCGGAAGCCGAAGAAGGAGAAACAGGTTCTGTGTCCCCCGATAGCCGAGAAACAAACGAAGCAATTGAAGCTTGATGTTGAACTCGTAACGGAGCAGTACCATCCACGCACCGGGACTACATATGACATATCGTACGACCCCGACGACTACAGATGGCACGACGCACCGTGGGACCGGTAGGCAGCCGGCGCTCCGCGCTGGGCTCACGGCCGGTGGCGCGGGAACGGTCAGTTGGACTCCGAGGGCTGGCCTTCTGGCGGTCATTGCGGCACTCTGTATGACAAGCTCGGCGGCATGTCGACACGAGGATGCTGCGTCCAAGGCAGACAAGAAACTGCAGGCCGCGGTACTCAAGACTGATCTGGCGCTGGCAGCAAAGGCGTTGGCCGACGGGGCTGATCCGGATCTGCGGCTGGAGCACACCGAACGGCCGGTGTTGGTGCATGCGACGAAAATCGGCTGGTATGAACTTGCGGGTCTCTTGATCCGTCATGGCGCGGATCCGGACGCAGTCACCGAGGAAGGCGGAGCAACAGCCCTATATCACGCCATGACGCCTCGCGGCCTGCCCACGGCGAAGCTACTCCTGGAACATGGGGCGGATCCGAATGGGGCGGAGGAGGTCGGTGCGGCGCCGCTTCACTATGCCGCCAGGGGGGGCGCGGGCGTCGAGGCCTGTCGGCTTCTCGTCGAGCATGGCGCGAAGCTGGACGTCGAGGACTTTGAAGGGCGCCGCCCCTTACATGAGGCCGCTTTTTCTGAGAAAGCGGGCGTGGTCCGCTACCTGCTCCACGAAGGCGCCAGTACGGGCAATGAACTGTGCGATGCCGTCCTGCGGGGAGACCGGGCGAAGCTCGATCGACTCTTGGACAGCGGACGGCCGGGTGTGAACGCGGGGGATTCTGCCGGGTGGAGCGCGCTGCATTGGGCGGCTCTTCTGGGCCGGGCCGATGTGGCCGAGACGCTCCTGTCCCGTGGAGCGGCGGTCAATTCACTTACGGGCCCCCTTGGGCGGACGCCACTGCACCATGGGCTCTTCGCCGACAGCCCTGAGACGGTCCGCGTTCTTCTGGAGGCGGGTGCGGACGCGAACACGGCAGACAGGCATGGAAGCCGACCGCTGCATGATGTGGACAGCGTGGCGATGTGCAAGCTGCTTATGGAACACGGCGCGGAACTGGACCTTGGTGATGAGCCGGCTGACACGGCACTCCACGCCGCGGCCCGGTTCGGCAACGTGGAGATGCTGGCCTTCCTGCTGCAGGAAGGCCAGCAAATCGAGCGCCGCAACAGGTATGGGTATACGCCTCTCTTGTTGGCCGTGCGCGCCGGCGAGGCCGAGGCCGTGGCCTTCCTGGCTGAACGGGGTGCGGCTGTCAACGTGTTTTCCATTAGGCCGCACGGGGGACGCCCTGGCAAACCAGCCTTGCACGAGGCCGTATGGGACAATAACGCGGAGATCGTCCGGGTGCTGCTTGCCCATGGCGCGGACGTGAATATAGAGGACAACTTCGGCACGACACCGCTATACCGAGCCCAACGATGGAAGCGCATCGAGATTGCTCGCATGCTCGAAGCCGCCGGCGGCATGGCAATCGGACCCCGCAAACGGTAAGTGCCATAGCAGGTAGGGCGTGGCCCACACGGGGCGACAGAGCCGTGGAACGCCGCTTCCGTCGCCCCTGCCGGGGCTCCCAGCTCGGGGCGGCGGCTCTCGGCCCCCGGTCTCACGACGGGGGCTACCTTCTGCGGCCGCTGCCGCGGCGCCGTTTGCAGCGAAGGTGAGTCCTGAGCTTGTCGAAGGACGTCCCGCCTGCGATCTGTCCGCGCTGCGGCCCGAAGGGTCGGCGAGGGGTTGGCCGCTTGCCCCCGGCGTGTCTTCACGCCCGTGGAGGGCAGCGACGGTATTGCCGCCGGCGACCTCGGCAACACACGGCCCTTCGACAATCCCGGAGGGATGAGACGATTCCAGGCCGGGGTGGCAACCCCGGCACGGCGCGGACCGCTCCCCCGGCGAACCCCGGCAGGGGTGACGCCAAGGCGGCGATGCGCGCGTGCACGGATGACACGCCGTCCGTGCACGCCCGGCAGCCGCAGCGCCGCCAAGGCCCCGTGGGGGCCGTAAGAAGGTAACCCGGCGTGGAGGTGGTCTGCACGCCCGGCAGCCCGAGCGCCGCGAAGGCCCCGTGGGGGCCGTAAGAAGGTAGCCCCGCCCGTGAGTCCTGAGCGAGTCCCGGCGTGCCGGGACGAGTCGAAGGCCGGAGGGCGGGGAAAAGTTCACGCCGCAGCGCCGAGGAGCCCCAGCGGGGCGATTGAATCCCGGCCGCTGGCGGCTCCCCATTCCGCCCTTGTCTGCTTCCGCCGCGCTCTCGACGTTGAGACGCTGTTCGCCGCGCCGCGTTCCGCCGTCCTCTGCGGTCTGCGCGATCTCCGCGTTGAGAGCCGCTGTCCGATCCGCCGTTTGCCCTTGCCGATTCCGGCCGTGCGCGGGATAATCCCAGGCCGTGATGGGGAACGCGTCATCTCGGGGCTTCGCCCAAGGCCGATCGACCTGCGCGCCCCCGGCACAGACGCTGGAGGTCCGCACGAACGGCGTGGCGAACCCGCTGAAGCCGTATCCGCCTTCGCCTGGCGGCTTCGGCGGGACAGGCGTCACGGCCGGGTGGGTGTGTACCTGGCGCGAGTATCTGCGGGCTGAAGACGAAGCTGACCTTGCAGCATCGCTTCGTCTCCACGAGTACGGGCAGGCCTCCTGGCAAGCTCTCATTCCTGCAGCACGGGGGGCGGCCGCTGGGCCGCGACCTTGTGCCCAAGAAATGCGAGCGGAAGCCGAAGAAGGAGAAACAGGTTCTGTGTCCCCCGATAGCCCGGTATGCGAAGCGCGTGACGATTAAGTCGCATGATTTCGAATGCGACAAGTGGGTGTTCTCCAGATCGGGCTGCCGGCGGCTGGAACGTACCCACGAAGAGACAGTGGTGATAGAACGGCATGTCTGGATTACGGATGAGCCAGGAGTTCAGTCGCCCATAGCCGACAATGACCACTCCAGAAAGCTGTGGGACAAGGCGAAGGAGCATGTGACATCCAATGACGGCGAAGGTACACGAGGAGACTGGTTGGGAGTCCCGAACGATCCGCGTCCAGATACCGAAGAGTGAATAGGCGTCATGAGAGCGAGGTGGTGAAATGCAACGATCCATAGCATTTGTGATTTGGGTGAGTATCGCACTTGGCATCCTCCTGGGTGGTTGCTCGTGCACAGGTCCGGAGGAGCGCGAGGCGTTCGTTGAGGCGGCTGCGAGGGGGGATGCGGCGGCGGTCCGATCAGCACTGACACGGGGAGTTGATCCAGACGTCCTGAATGCGGAAGGCATGAGCGCGATGCACGCAGCGGTCGACAACGCCGAACGAGGCATTGTCGCCTTGCTCATCAGGAATGGAGCCGACGTCAACCGCAGGGGCTACCGCGGTTATACTCCTTTGCATGAAGCAGCGGGATACGGGCTCACGGACATGGCGAGGTACCTATTGGAAAACGGAGCTGAGGCCAGTATACGCAACAATGAGGGACAGCTACCGCTCCACCTTGCCTTGTCTTCCCGCTCGGAGGAAACAATCGCGGTGCTTGCCGGCGCTACCGATGAACGTGATGTCTTCATCTTGGCGGGCTTGGGTGATCGGCCCGGCTTGAGGGAAGCGTTACGCGATCGGCCTGCGTTGGCTAACGCGCGTGATGGGTTGGGGCGAACGCCTCTCCACTACGCTGCCGGAGCGGGTAGACTGGAAACATGCCAACTCCTCATTCGGTCAGGCGGGCAGGTCAATGCCAAGGACAAGACGCACCAAACGCCTCTGGCAACGGCTATTGACCGCGCACCTGTGGTTGCGATGCTCCTTGAGGCGGGGGCGGACCCAAATGTTATCTACACTGACAGTATGACCGTGCTCCACATCGCCGCTTGGCGCGGAATGCAGGCGACAGTGGCGGAGCTGCTGGCGCATGGGGCCGACCCAGATGTCACCGACTCCGAGGGCCGCACGCCTCTGGCCCTTGCCGAGGGGTTCGGGCGCGATGAAACTGCCGCGATGCTGCGCAACGCCACCGCGAGCAATAGCAGATAGGTAGGTGACGTACCTGATAACTATGGGTGGGTGGCAGGTGGCAGGCGTCCCCCATGGGTGGTGGCATGACGGACTTCATAGGGACAGTCACCTATTCCCGTCCGCGCTTCCTCGGCCGGCCGACCGGCAGTGGCCGAACGCGCCGCCCGAGTGTCGTGTCTGAAATAGGTGGCTGTCCCTGTTATCTTCGGTAGGAATGAAAGCGTCAGACTAGGAGTATGGCCATGACTCTGAGGACCGTCTCTGCATACCTGGTGATCTTGGCAGGGATACTTGTTGGGTGCACGGATGGTAGGAATAGCGTATTCATAGGCGGGATTGTGTGCATCCCGCCCTTCGAACCGTTCGACGGTCGAGGTGTGCGATTCGAGGGAATCCGGCAAGCAACAACCCGGCTGGGGGGCGAGGAATGGCTGGTATGGGAGGGCCGCTACGAGTCGCCGCCTCATCCCTGTAAGGCGCCGACGGTAGCCCACCTTGTTCTGGCGATGCGGCAAGCTGACGTAGCTGATCGGGATGTGCGGGATGTGACCGAGGAGATACTGGTTCACGGGATGCTCCTTGGGAGCAGTCAACCAACGGCGCGGATTCAGATGGACGCTATGTCGTTCTCCATGAGCCAGTCATGGGCCTCCGGCATATGCGATGTCGAACTCGAAGAGGTATGGCTCACGGTTGCACCCATGGGTTCGGCGATGGCCTGGCAATGGCTAGGCGATGACCATAGGCTCGTCAGGAAATACAAAGAGCGGGGCCGGCCGATCTGGAGTGGCGGATCAGCTCGAATCCTCATCCCTATGCAGACGGAGGCGAGCGAATCTGTTGATGTCAGCCAGATCCTTTGGACATATGGTCTGGAGCTTGCTCCGAACGGCCAGTTCAAGGTTCTGGCCGAGGGGGAGCCGCCTGATGTGTAATTGGCCTGTAGCAGGTAGGGCGTGCAGGCAACGCCTGCACGCGCAATGACGTACGGCGTGGCTGTCGAACGGGAGCGGCATCTTGACGGCAACCCGAGCCGGATCATCCCCGAGCCGGCGACACTGACGCTGCTGGCGTGCGGATTGGCGATTCCGTTGGTGCGTAGGCGTCGACGCGGTGGGTGAGCGTTTGCGACAATGGTTGGTCTCGGCGCCGCGGGCAGTATAATGGCCGGCCATGGGCGACCCCCGACATCCCCTGCGTCTCGGTGTTCTGCTGTCCGGCGGCGGGCGGACGCTGACGAACCTGCTGGACGAAATCGACGCCGGCCGGCTCGACGCGGAGGTCGCGGTCGTCGTCGCCTCGCGCCCCTGCCAAGGCATCGCGCGGGCCCGCGAGCGGGGTCTGCTCGTGCATCTCGTGGAGTACCGCTCGTTCGTGGCCGGCGGCGCGGCCGATATCGACGGCTACAGCCGCGCCATCGTCGAGCACCTCGACGCCGCCGAGGTCGACCTCGTCCTTCAGGCCGGCTTCCTGTCGCTTTGGGCGATTCCGGACCGCTACGCCGGCCGCGTGATGAACATCCACCCCGCCCTGCTGCCGAGCTTCGGCGGACGGGGCATGTACGGGCGCCACGTTCACGAGGCGGTGCTGGCGGCCGGGTGCAAGGTATCCGGCTGCACCGTCCACTTCGCCACGAACGAGTATGACGCGGGCCCGATCATCCTCCAGCGGTGCATACCGGTGCGGGAGACCGACGACGCGGACTCGCTGGCGGGCCGCGTGTTCGAGCAGGAGTGCGCCGCATATCCTGAAGCGGTGCGTCTGTTTGCCGCCGGTCGGCTGCGCATCGAGGGCCGGCGCGTGTACGTCCTTGACGGCTGAGAGGCCGTCGCCGGCGTGCTGAAGCTATCGACACTCCGGTGGCTTCGCCGATACAGGCAACATGGTCGAGCTGTGGCACAACCTGACGGAGCTGGTCGAGAAGTACCTCCAGATCCGCCCCGAGCTGTTCAACAAGATCGTCGTGACTCTCGTGGTTCTGGCGGCCTACTTCCTGCTGCGCCGGGTCGCCGTTTCCCTGGCCACGCGACGGACCACGGACGTGGCCCGCAAGTATATCGCCAGCAAGACGATCTCGTACCTGTTGGGGGCCCTGGCGGTCGTGGCGCTGGTCCGCGTGTGGCTCGGCGGCGCTGCGGGGCTGGCCACGTACCTCGGCCTGGTGTCCGCCGGTTTGGCCATCGCGTTGCAGGATCCGTTGAGCAACCTGGCCGGGTGGGTCTACATCATGGCCGCCAAGCCGTTCGGCACGGGCGACCGCATCCAGATCGGACAGCACGCCGGAGACGTGATCGACCTGCGCCTGTTCCACTTCACGGTCAACGAGATCGGCAACTGGGTCGAGGCCGATCAAAGCACCGGCCGGGTCATCCACGTTCCGAACAACTACATCTGGAAGCACTCGTGCGCAAACTACACGCAGGGCTTCAACTTCATCTGGAACGAGCTGCCGATCACCATCACGTTCGAGAGCAACTGGGAGAAGGCCAAGGAGATCCTGACGCGCGTGGCCAAGGAACAGTCCATTATCAAGAGCGAACACGCCGCACAGGAGATCCGCCGCGCCGCCCGGCAGTTCCTGATCTACTACGAGAATCTCACGCCCATTGTCTGGACCTCCGTGGCGGACTCCGGCGTGACGTTGACGGTCCGCTACCTCTCTCGCCCGCAGCAGCGTCGCAGCTCGGCCGGGCGCATCTGGGAAGCCGTGCTGGCGGAATTCGCCGAGTGCAAGGACATCGACTTCGCGTACCCGACCCGCCGGTTCTACAACAATCTGGCCGAGGGCAAGTCGGGCACCCGGCCCTCCGACCCTTCGCGGTAGCCCAGCGGCGTTTTCGCTTGCGTCCGCGCTTTCCAGACGCACACTGGTGCAGGTTCGCCGTGCCGGCGCGTCGGCCCGCGCGGCGCCCCGCTACGAACCCGCATACGAGGACTCGACATGGCCAAGCAAAAGGACCTGCCCAAGCGCCCGCGCCGGGAAGACTGCTTCCTCGGCATCCACTTCGACAAACACATGAACGAGCGATGCACCGAGGTCGGCAAGAACGTCACCCGGCGGATGGTGCAGCGGATCATCGACCTCGTCGGCCCCGATTACATCCAGGTCGACTGCAAAGGCCACACCGGAATCGCCAGCTACCCCACGAAGGTCGGCCACCCCGCTCCGGGCTTCGTGAAGGACCAGCTCCGCATCTGGCGGCAGGTCACGGCCGCGGCGGGCGTCGGGCTGTTCATGCACTACTCCGGCGTGCTGGACGCCAAGGTTGCCCAGGTGCACCGCGAATGGTCCGCCCGCGACGCCGGCGGCAAGCGCCACCCACGGGCCATGAGCGTCTTCGGCCCGTACGTGGACGAGTTGCTGATCCCACAGCTCAAGGAACTCCGCGATGCCTACCACGTGGACGGCATCTGGCTGGACGGCGAGTGCTGGGGTTGCGATCCGGACTACTCGAAGTGGGCCCGGAAGGCCTGGCGAGAGAAGACCGGCCAGGCCAAGCCGCCCAAGCCGGGCGAGGATGGTTACGACAAGTTCCTCGCCTTCTGCCGGGAGGGATTCCGGGAGTATCTGCGACGGTACCTCGATGCCCTGCACGCCCACGACCCCGACTACCAGATCGCCAGCAACTGGGCCTTCAGCTCGCACATGCCCGAGCCCGTCTCTGCGGGCGTGGATTTCCTGTCGGGCGACTACTCGTGGGTGAACAGCGTTCGGTCCGCCCGATGGGAAGGGCGCTGCCTCGCCGGCCAGGGCACTCCCTGGGACCTCATGGCCTGGAGCTTCGTCACGTACTTCGACGAGAAGCACCAAAGCACCAAGACGCCGCTGCAACTCAAGCAGGAGGCGGCCGTGGTGCTCGCGCTGGGCGGCGGCTTCCAGGCGTACTTCCGGCAGAAGGACGACGCGTCCATAAACGACTGGACGATGGACATCATGGCGGAGGTCGCCGAGTTCTGCCGCGCCCGCCAGAAGGTCTGCCATAAGGCGATGCCGGTTCCGCAGATCGCCCTGCTATATCCGGGCAAGAGCTTCTACCGGATGACCGAGAGGGTCTTCTCGCCGTGGAACGGCGAAACGAAGTCGACCGAAGGCATCCTGAATGCCCTGGTCGACGCGCAGCTCCCCGTTGAGGTCGCGATGGAGCATCACCTCGACGGCCGGCTGGCCGACTACCCCCTGATCGTGGTCCCCGAGTGGGAATGGCTGGCCCCGAAGTTACGCCGCGAGTTGGTGGCGTACGTGGAGGGCGGCGGGAACCTGCTGGTCATCGGCGCGCGGGCATTCCGCGGATTCGCCAAGCAGCTCGACGTGAAGCGCGTCGGCCAGCCGCGCAAGGAGCTCCGGTACCTCGCCCACGGGGGCTTCACGGGCGGGTTGAAGACGGACTTCCAACAGGTCAAGCTCGGGCGCAAGGCCAAACCGTTCGCCGGATTCCACCAGGAAAACGACCCCCGCTTCCCCTCTTGGCCGGCCGCCTCGATCGCCCGATGCGGCAAGGGCAAAATCGCGGCCGTGTATGCCGACTTCGGCTCGCTCTACAGCCGCCGCCGGGCAACCGTCTGGCGGGACATGCTGCACGACCTGTGTGTCGAGTTGATGGGCAAGCCGATCGTCGAGGTCGACGGTTCCCACCGCGTGGACGTGACCGCGATGCGCAAGGACGGGGCCCTGATGGTCAACCTGGTCAACACATCGGGCCCGCACGGCGATCCGCACGTGATGGTCTTCGACGAGGTTCCGGAGGTCGGCACGCTCGACATCACCATCCGTCCGGGCCGGAAGCCGAAAACCGTCCGCGTCGTGCCGCGCGGCGGGCGGGTCAAGTGGAGCTGGTCCCGCGGCGAGCTAAAGCTGACGCTGCCTAAGCTCGAGCTGCACGAGGTGATCGTCGTGGAGTAGCGCCCGCGATCTGAGCAACGACATGGACAGCCACGACCGAATCCGCCCGTACGACGCCAACCCGTTCTACTGGCAGTACAAGGGCAAGCCCGTCGTGCTTCTGGGAGGCAGCGTCGAGGACAACCTGTACCAGGAGCCGGACGTCGAGCGACAGCTCGACCTTCTGGCGGCCTGCGGCGGGAACTACGTCCGCTGCACGATGTCCAGCCGGGACGCCGGGAACGTCTGGCCCTTCGAGCGCGACGAGAAGACCGGACTGTACGACCTGGAGCGGCCAAGCGGGGAGCACTGGGAGCGCTTCGAGCGGTTTCTCTCCCTCACGGCCGAGCGGGACGTGATCGTCCAGATCGAGTTGTGGGACCGCTTCGACTTCGCTCGCGGCCCTTGGCAGGAGAACCCGTACAACCCGAAGAACAACATCAACTACACCGCCGAGGATTCGCGCCTCGTCGAGCGGATCGACACTCACCCCGCGCACAACGAGAGCCGCTTCTTCTACACCGTCCCCGCTCTGGACCGCAACGATCGCGTCCTGTGCTACCAGAAGGCCCATGTGGACGAGATGCTCCGCCGCTCTTTGCGGCGGGGCAACGTGCTGTATTGCATGGACAACGAGACGTGCGGCGATCCTGCCTGGGGAGCGTACTGGTCCGAGTACGTCAAGGCGAGGGCCGGCGAGGCGGGCGTCGAGGTCCACACGACGGAGATGTGGGACGCTCACGACATCGCGATGCCGGAACACGAAAGCACCTGGAAGCATCCCGAGACCTACAGCTTCTGCGACATCTCGCAGAACAACCATTCTCCCGCCTCCCGCCACTGGGAGAACATGCAGTGGTTCCGGGAACAGATCGCCGGGAGTGGCCGCGTCCGCCCGATCAACACGGTCAAGATCTACGGCGCAAATACCGGCGGCTACGGAAACGAGCGGGACGGGCAGGAGCGCTTCTGGCGGAACATCATCGGCGGCCTGGCCGGCACGCGTTTCCACCGCCCCGCCAGCGGCCTCGGGCTGTCCGAGACGGCCCAGGCCCACATTCGATCCATGCGGATGCTGCTCGACGAAATCGACATCTTCCGGTGCGAGCCGCACAACGATCTGCTCCAGAAGCGGAGCTGGAATGAGGCCTACTGCACGGCCGAGCCGGGTGTCGCGTATGCCGTGTTCTTCACGGACGGCGGAAACGTGAAGCTGGACATCTCGACCGCGGCGGATGACGCCCCGCTCTCCCTGCGGTGGCTGGACATCCCGGCGTGCGCATGGCAGCCGACGCAGCAGGTCAAACCTGAGGGCGGGCGCGTACGTCTGGTCACGCCGCGCGAGACCGGCTACTGGGCGGCACTGGTGAAGGTGCCATAGCCGAAGCGCAAGAAACGGGCCGGAGCGTCCAGAGGCCCCGGCCCGAGGGTTTATCTCAGAAGTTCGACCTCAGCGTTTGCGCCGCAGCAGCGCCAGACCGCCCAGCCCCAGCAGGACGACGCTGCCCGGCTCGGGGGTCATGATCCAGTCGCTCTGCTGGGTTCCGCCGGTGACGTTTCCGTCGCCGTCAAACTCCACGAGCAGCGTCTGCGTCTCGCCCGCATCCTCATAGAGACGGGCGGATTCCAACACGCACGTGCTGGTGAAATCCATCGTCGTCTCGCCCTCGGCCAGTGCATCAATATCGCCTTCTTCGGCCGTGAGTCGCAGCCGCAGCGTGAAGGGGATGGGTTCGCCGTTGTAGTCACAGCCATCATTCCAGTTCTCATCCAGCCAGCAGTACTCATAGGTGGCGGTCTTATCGTAGTTCCCGGCGCTATCCACGTCGTTGTCGCCAGCGTAATTGTCCCCAATGAGGGGCCACCACCCCGGTACTTCCTCCAACTCCGGGGGATTCTCGTTGTCGCTCCAAATGTCCAGGTCCACGTCCGAGCGAATGCCCGCGCCCGAGATGTCGTTTTCCTGGATGTTCCCCGTAACGCGGAATTCCAATTCGACCCGATGGTCGGAACCTTCGCCGCACCAGATCTCCGGCTGGGTGGGGTTCTCGAACTGGACAGTTTTCTTGTACGAGCACTCGGTAGATGAGTGGTACTTGACGCGATCTGTCGTTGTCTTGTCGAGGTACAGATGGATGTACGACTTCAGTTCATCCACTTCCGCCCAGGACTGCGCCCTGCCTTCAATCTCGCCGTAGCCGGCACCACCCCAGGAATGCGACCAGTCACCTAACGGGTCGAGCGGCTCACCGGCCGCGGAGTAGTTCGGGCCTTGAATCGTGGGTGCGCTGTGCATCTCCGGGGCGAAGATATCCTTCGTGTACACGCCGGCACTGGTTCCGGTTTCGTCCGCACCCGTGGAAGCAGTGCACAAAACGAGACATACAACAACCGGGGCGATACGGATGCACTTCATGGGACTTTCTCCTTTCCTTTGCACGGCTCTCGGGCCTACGCGCAGCTCCTCCGGGGACGAACTTCGCAAGCCACAGTTCGTTTATGGCAAAGTGCGTAACAAGGCAAGCGAATTTCCAGCTCTGGGCACCTTCGATCACGAAGCCCCGGCGCGTGATGAACGCCCTTGGACGTGTGGCCAGCTTCCAGGCAGACCCCTGCCCCCCACCCCGCGCGGGGCATCTGGCGATGTAGCGATCGTCGCCCACGCGCTCCTTGCATCCTGAGCGCACGAAGCTAGACTGTCCGGCTCGTAGCGGCCGGGCGCACGATCCGGCGCGAAGACCGCCCCCGTCCGATGGCCGGGCAAGCTTCCGGTTGAGTAGCCAAGGAGCAACCGATGGAATACTGCTGCATCTTTCACGCCAACCTGAACTACGCGTACCTGCTGCCGGAGAAGTACGAGTTCGTCATCCGGGAGAGCTACGAGCTGATCCTCGACACGATGCGGGAGGAGTTCCCGCACATGAAGTTCGTGTTCGAGGGCTCGGGCTTCACGCTGGACCGCATCGCCGAGCTTTGCCCGGACGTGCTGGCCAAGCTCAACGCCGCCATCGAGGCCGGGCAGTGCGAGTTCATGGGCTCGCCGTACGCCCACCTGATGATGTCCAACTTCCCGGAGGAGGACGATATCTGGGCGCTGACGTTCAGCCAGGAGTCCTACGAGCGGCACCTCGGCCGCAAGGTCGTCAGCGGCTGGAACCCCGAGTGCGGCTGGCGGCAGTACGTCCCGCACGCGTTCGCCAAGACGGGCTTCAAGCAGATCACGCTGGACTTCGACGCCTACGCCCTCTCGACGCGCGACGAGGTCCGGAGAATCGAGTACAACCCGGACAAGCACGCCTGCTACGGGCTGGATCTGCCGTGGTACGACCTTTCCGGCGACGACCGGGCCCTGCGGTTCCCGTTCAAGGACGTGGTCCCCGGGCTCAACGGCTTCGCGCGGACCGACCGCATCTGCCAACCCGCGCTGCGCTGGCTGATGGGCATGTACGACTTCGACGCGTATCTCGAACCGATCAAGAAGCACTCCCGAGAGATCGAGGGCGACCACCAGGGGGCACTGATCATCTTCGCCGAGGACGCCGAGTATATCGGCACCAGCGGGTGGTTCTTCCTGAAGTACTACAGCCAGCCCGAGCGGGTCTTCGAGAAGATGCCGGACGCGAAGGAAAAGCTCTGCTTCTTCCTGCGCCAGGTCGAGGACATCGGCGGCGAGATGGTCACGTTCGACCACATCTGCAACGAACTGCCGCCCCTGGAGGAGAAGTACTACTGCGAGGACGACCTCGCCTGGCACCGTGCATGGTCCACCGCCTGGCGGGAGACGCCCGAGAGCTTGGAGTACGACCCGAAGATCGACAAGCTGCGCGAGCGGGTGCACGCGGCCGAGGAGGCGGCCGGGACGGACACCGACCGGCAGAGAATCCGCGATGCGTGGTTCCATTTGACGTGCGCGGCGAATTCCGACGGTCGCTGGCCGCCGCCGCCGGACAAGGTCCACCCGTTCAACAAGCAATGGGTGCAGGACCACCTCGACACGTGCGACAAGGTTCTGGCCGACCTCGGACAGTAACGAACCGCCGGGGCGCGACGGCCTCCGACCCGCGCGGGGTCGGGCCCTCGCTCTCGGCCCGGTCGCGCGTATGCCGACCATCTTCCGCGCGACGGCCCGGCAGGAGACAACGACATGCCGAAGATCGCCTTTCTCGGCGCGGGCAGCGCCGTATTCGCCAAGAATGTCCTCGGCGACGTGATGCTGACCCCCGAGTTGAATGACGCCGAGATCGCGCTGTACGACATCGACGCCGAGCGGCTCGACGACTCCCGGCGGATTCTCGGGCGGCTGAACGAGAGCATCAACGGGGGGCGTGCGAGGATCACCGCGCATTGCGGCCCCGAGCAGCGCCCGGCCGCGCTGCGAAACGCTGACTACGTCGTCAACGCGGTCCAGGTCGGCGGCTACGACCCGGGCACCATCCGCGATTTCGAGATCCCGAAGAAGTACGGGCTTCGGCAGACCATCGCCGACACGCTCGGCATCGGCGGCATCTTCCGCGCCCTGCGGACGATTCCCGTGATGCTCGAATTCGCACGGGACATGGAGCGCGAGTGCCCGGACGCGTGGCTGCTCAACTACACGAACCCGATGGCGATGGTCACCGGGGCAGTGCTCCGCGGCAGCGCCGTCCGCGCCGTCGGCCTTTGCCACAGCGTGCGGGATTGCGCGCCCGGCTTGCTGCGCCGGCTCGGCATGGATGACGAGGTCGAACGGCTCCAATGGAAAGTCGCCGGCATCAACCACCAGGGCTGGCTGCTGGAAATCACGGACGGCGGCCGGGACCTCTACCCGGAGATCAAGCGACGCGCTGCCGAGCTGACGGCCGAGGTCAGGCGGTACGGCGTCAAAGCCGTCATGGACGAAGCCGACCGAAGGATGAAGGCGGACGGATCGATCCTGCCGGAATCCGGTGTCGTGGGCGACTTGGTGCGGCTCGAGATCATGCGGCAGTTCGGCTACTACGTGACCGAGAGCTCCGAGCATACCGCGGAGTACACGCCGTGGTTCATCAAGGCGGCCAAGCCGCACCTGATCGAGGAGTTCAACATCCCCCTGGACGAGTACCCGCGCCGCTGCGAGCGGCTGGTGCAGGCATGGTCCGAACGGCGCGAGCAACTCCTGCACGGCGAACTGACCCACGAGCGCACGCACGAATGCGCATCCGGCATCATGGCGGCGATGGAGGCGGACGCGCCGTATCGCTTCGGCGGCAACGTGCTCAATACCGACCTGATTGCGAACCTGCCGCGCCGGGCGTGCGTAGAGGTGACCTGCCTGGCCGACCGAAACGGGGTGACGCCCTGCCACGTGGGCGACCTGCCGGAGGCGTGCGCCGCGATCAACCGCACGAGTATCAACGTGCAGCTCCTGACGATCGAGGCGGCGCTAACTCTCCGCAGAGACTACGTTTACCAGGCAGCCATGCTGGATCCGCACACCGGCGCCGAATTGTCCATCGACGAGATCCGCCGCCTGTGCGACGAGCTGTTCGAGGCGCACGCGGATCTGCTGCCGCGGTACATCTGACGCTCGGCAGTCCGAAAGGTCGAGAAGCCCGCGGGGGTCTCCCGCGGGCTTCCTTGGATCGACAGGCGCGAACGGGCGAGCTTCTACTTCTTCGGCTCGCAGGCGTCCTTGGCCGCCTTGGCGACGCGGAACTTCAGCACCGTCTTGGGCGGAATCTTGATCGGTTCGCCGGTCATGGGATTGCGGCCCATGCGCGCCTTGCGGTGTACGAGCACCAGCTTGCCGAGGCCGGGAATCTTGAAACCCGGGTCGGCGTTCTCGTACGCCATCTGGACGAGTTCGTTGACGACTTCCTTGACCTGCTTGCGGCTCAGGTCGCACCGCTCGGCCAGTTCCCCCATGATCTGCGTCTGCGTCATCGGCTTCTGCGCCTTGGCCATCTGAACGCTCCTTCCCTGAAAGATATAACAGCCGACGCATGATTACTCCGGCCGTCGCGGCGAGGCGTGCTCCATGCCCGCCGCGTCGACCGACTCGGGCTCACACGGCCCGATGTTGTCGCCGCCATACTGCAACCCGCCTACACGGGAATCAAGCCAATTGTGCAAAAAGCCCCCGGCAAATGGGGATGAATCGCGCTCGGCCCCGGCGTCTGTCCCGCGCGGCCCTCGCGGCCGACGGGTCGCGGCGCCGCTTGTCTGCGGTGCCCGACATGGTATAGTGTCGGGTCGCACAACGCGGATTCGCTGGAGAGGTGCCGGAGTGGCTGATCGGGCGGCATTGGAAATGCCGTGTGCCCTTTTGGGTACCGCGGGTTCGAATCCCGCCCTCTCCGTCGAGCAAGGGCCGCCTCCACAGGAAGCGGCCCTTGGTCGTTTGGAAGGATGAGAACACGCCGCGGACGCGAGCGAGGCGAGCGGACGCCCCTCCCGGCCGTACGGTCGGGGCCCTGGAACCGGTTCGTCATTCGAGCTTCGTGATTCGCCATACGCGCGCCGGGCCTCTATGGAACTCCCCTGCCCGGACGCGCATAATGGCAGTCGGCGACGGAAAGGACCAGCCATGAGAAGCGACCGTATCAAGAAGGGACCGGAGCGCGGGCCGCATCGCAGCTTGATGAAGGCCACGGGGCTGACGAACGAGGACATCAAGCGCCCGCTGATCGGCGTGGTGTGCAGCTACACCGATGCCGTGCCGGGCCACGCGCACCTCGACGCCGTCGGCGAGTACGTCAAGCAGCGCGTTCGCGACGCGGGCGGCACGCCGATCCTGTTCAACACGATCGCCATCTGCGACGGCATCGCCATGGGCCACTCCGGCATGAAGTACTCGCTTCAATCGCGCGAGTTGATCGCCGACTGCGTCGAGTCGATGTTCGGGGCCCACTCGTTCGACGCGATGCTCTGCATTCCCAACTGCGATAAGATCACGCCCGGCATGCTCATGGCAGCGGTGCGAGTGAACGTGCCGACGGTCTTCGTATCCGGCGGACCGATGGAGGCCGGGCGCGTCGCCGGCTGCGACGTCGACCTGATCGACCAGTTCTACGCCGTCGCCCAGCGAAAGATCGGCAAGATGACCGCGAAACAGGTCGCCGAGTACGAGAACAACACCTGCCCCACCTGCGGATCGTGCAGCGGCATGTTCACCGCCAACAGCATGAACTGCCTGTGCGAGGCCATCGGCATCGCCCTGCCCGGCAACGGCACGACGCTGGCGACGAGCCCGGCCCGGATGTCCCTGTTCGACACGGCCGCCGAGCGGATCGTCAAGATGGCCAAGGACTGGGCCCGCGACGGCAGCAAGAAGACCTACAAGCTTCTGCCGCGGCGGATCATGACCAAGCGGGCCTTCGAGAACGCCTTCACGCTGGACATGGCCATGGGCGGCTCGACCAACACCGTGCTGCACATGCTGGCCGTCGCCAACGAAGCGGGCGTGCCGTTCACGCTCAAGGACATCGAGCGGATCTCGAAGCGGACGCCGAACACCTGCCGCCTGGCGCCCTCCTCGACGCCCGAGGGCCGAATCTACCACATCCAGGACTGCCACCGCGCCGGCGGCATCCATACGATCCTGTGGGAGCTGCGCGAGGGCAAGAAGACGCTCATCCGCGAGGATGCGATAACCGTAACGGGCGAGACCATGGGCCGGAACCTGGACAAGTGGTCTCTCCGCAGCGCCAAGCTCTGCCCGGCCGGCAAGAAGCTCTACCGCAACGGCTGGCAGGCGACCGGGCGCGGCGTCGACGAGGTCCGCGCGATGTACCGCGGCCGGAAGCCCGCCAAGCGAGCAACGAAGAACACCGGGCGGCTCGACGCGCAAGACGTGATCCGCCCGCTCGACCACGCCTTCACGCGCAAGGGCGGTCTGGTGGTGCTCTACGGCAACATCGCCCGCAACGGCGGCATCGTGAAGCTCGCCGGCGTCGACCCGGCCATGTACTCGCACAGCGGACCGGCTCGGATCTACGAGGGCCAGGACGCCGCGTGCGAGGGCATCCTCGCCGGCGAGGTGCAGCCCGGCGACGTCGTGGTGATCCGCAACGAAGGCCCCAAGGGCGGACCCGGCATGCAGGAGATGCTCGCCCCGACGAGCTACATCAGCGGCATGGGCCTCGGCGACAAGTGCGCGCTGATCACGGACGGTCGCTTCAGCGGAGGCACGGCCGGGGCGTGCATCGGGCACATCTCGCCCGAGGCGGCCGCCGGCGGCGAGATCGGCCTGCTCCGGGACGGCGACCGGATCGAGATCGACATCCCCGGCGGGAAGCTCGACGCCAAGGTGACGCAGGCGGAATTCGCCCGGCGCCGGAAGAAGTGCAAGCCCCGCCCCGCCCCGATCCGCCACGGCTCCCTCGGCCGCTACGCCGCACACGCGACCAGCGCTGACACCGGGGCCGTGCTCGACTGGCCGGGCAAGCCGAAGCCATAGCAAAGCATCGAACGAGGTTCCAGCTTGTTCGAGCAGGCCCCTACGCCTTGCTCACCGGGACCCTCGAGCAGTTCCCCGCAATCGCCAGGGTCATCCCGTGCGCCTTCGTGAGCTTCTACTGCGGCTCTGGTACATGACGCCCGTGCGCGCCTACAATTCGCACGGACGCTTCGGAAACCCCTGCCCGAAAGGAACATGGACATGAAGCAGGCACGGATCATCCCAACGCTGCTCACGATGGCCGCCCTGATGGCCGGCTGCGCCCCCGAGGGGCACGACGGGCACGGAAACGGCGGCACGCGGTCCGTACACTACACCGGTCCCGCGGCCGACGTGACGAAGATGGGCGAGCCGGTGACGCTCGCAGGAGACCGGCTGGAGGTTGGCGACGCGGCCCCCGAGGCGCGCCTCATCACGTCCGACATGCGGGAGGTGAACGTGTCGGCCTGGGAAGGCGACGTGCTGGTGCTGTCCGTGGCGCCCTCGCTGGACACGCCCGTCTGCGCCTCGCAGACGGCGAAGCTCGACCGCATGGCTCGCGGCTGGCCGCGGAACGTGCACGTGGTGTCGGTCAGCATGGACCTGCCGTCGGCGCTGGATCGCTGGGCGGCGAATCACGACATCCGGAACATGGTATTGGCCTCGGACTACAAGCACCGCGAGTTCGGCCCCGCCTACGGCCTGCTGATGCGGGAGAACGCCCTGCTCGCCCGAGCGGCCCTCGTGGTGGACCCGGCGGGGACGATTCGGCACATCGAGGTCGTGGGCGATCTCGGCCGGGAGCCCGATTACCAGGCCATTGCCGAGGCCGTGCGGGAGATTGCGTCGGACTGACCTCACGGCTCGGCGCCGACCCAAGAGAAGACCCCGACGGGACGAATCCCGCCGGGGTCTTCCTCGAGGGGCTTGCGCCGCGGGCCGGGCCGCGGGCGCGAAGCGTTCGGGCCTACTCCTCCTGCTCGTACGGCGGCAGCTCGGGCAGCCGCATGTAGAAGGCCTCGCTGACGAACTCCAGGTTGCGGATCTCGTCCATGACCTGCTCGCCCGGCTCCTGGTCGAGGTTGATTCCGACGACGGCCAATCCGAGCTTCTCCTTCCGTGAGAAGGTCATGTCCGCGATGTTGATGCTGTTGGCGCCGAAGATGCTGCCGTACCGGCCGAGCACACCGGGCTTGTCTTCGTTGGCGATCACCACGACGTGTCCTTCCGGCCGCATTTCCATGCGGAAACCGTCGATGGCGATGACCCGCGGGAAGCGGTTGCCGAAGATGGTGCCCTTGGCGGTCCGCCGGCCCCGGTCCGTCTCGACGACGACCTCCATGACGTTGGCGAACTCGCGCAGTCGGGCCGACGTGGTCTCCTCGACCTCGACGCCGCGCTGCCGGGCGAGCACGGGGGCGTTGATGACGTTGACGGGCTGGTCCATGTGCGGCGTCAGCAGGCCGACCAGGAAGTAGGTCGTCAGCGGCTGGACGTTCATGTCCGCGATGTTGCCGCGGTAGATGACCTCGACCTTCTGGATCGCCCCGGAACTGATGCCCGCGAGGATCGTGCCCATGCGGCTGGCCAGTTCGCGGTACGGGTGCAGTTGCGGCGGAATGGCCTTGTCGAAGCCCGGAGCATTCAACGCGTTGCGGACCTCACCGCCACGAAGCGCCTCCACGAGTTGCTGGGCGGCTTCCAGGGCCACCTGCTCCTGCGCCTCTTCCGTCGATGCACCCAGGTGCGGCACGGCCAGGACGTTCGGATGCTCGATGAGCTTCTTCTCGGCTTCCGTCTCCGGCGGCTCGGCCGTATAGACGTCCAGCGCCGCACCGCCGATCTTGCCCGCCTCGACGGCCTTGAACAGCGCGTCGGGGTCGATGATGCCGCCGCGAGCGGCGTTGACGACGCGTGCCGTCGGCTTCATCGCCTCGAGCTGCTCGGCGCCGATCATGCCCTCGGTCTCGGCGTTCTTGGGCACGTGCACGGTCAGGTAGTCGATGCGCTTGCACAGCTCGTTCAGATCCTTGACCATCTCGATGCTGTCGCCCGGGTCGCCCGCGAAGAAAGGGTCATAGCCCAGCACGCGCATCTCCAGCGCCGCCGCACGCTCCGCCACGGCCCGGCCGATTCGGCCCATGCCGACCACGCCGAGCGTTTTGCCGGCGAGCTGCGTGCCCTTGTACTGCTTCCGGTCCCATGCGCCGCCGCGCAGCGAGGCGTTCGCGGGCGCGAGCTTGCGCGACAGCGCCATCATCAGCGCCAACGCCAGCTCGGCCGTGGAGAGCGTGTTGCCGCCCGGCGTGTTCATCACGATGATGCCCTTGGCCGTGGCCGCCTCCACGTCGATGTTGTCCACGCCGACGCCCGCACGGGCGATGCCCTGGAGCCGGCCGGGGGACTCGAGGATGTCGGCGCGGATCTTCACGCCCGAGCGGACGATCACGCCGTCATACTCGCCGATCATCTGCTTCAGCTCTTCGGCCGGTACCGGACGGTTCTCCGGGAGGCCGACCTCAACGTCTTCCTGTTCCTTCAGCCAGTCGATGCCGACCTGGCTGAGCTTGTCCGCCACGAGGATCTTCATTTCTCGCTCCCTGTCCTCTCGCCGGCCGCGGGCCGCGCGGATTCGCCCGACTCCCGTTGCCGGCGGCTGAGGATGATTCTTTTGTAATGGAAGGACGACTGCACAAAGTCGTCCCGATGGGGTTCGGGATGTCCGCCATCAAGAATGGCTCAGCACTCGTGCAATCCGGGAACCTACTCCCAGTCGCGAAGCACCTTGACCACCTCGGCCACGCCCTTGCCGATCTCCACCGACGCGCCGCAGTCGGCCAGCGTGTATTCCATCGCCGCGATCAGGCCGATCGTGTCCATCGGGTCCACGTAGCCCATGTGCGAGATCCGGCAGCACTTGCCCTTCAACTCGTTCTGCCCGCCGGCGATGGAAGCGCCGTACTTCGTCTGAAGCTCCTTCCGGAAGCCGTCGTCCACGCCGTCGGGGTAGAGCAGTCCGGAGACCGAGTCGCTCGGCTGCTGCGAGAACACCCGCATGCCCATTGCCGGGGCGGCCGTGCGCACCGCCTCGGCCAGCTTGGCCGTGCGCTTCCAGACCGTCTCGATGCCGATGTCGTTGATCATGTCCACACTGACCTTCAGTCCGCGGATCAAGCTCACCGGGCCGGTGTACGGCGTGTCGTCCTTGGCCAGCGACTTGCGGTAGGCCTTGAGATCCAGGTAGAAGGCCTGCGCGTCGATCTCGTCGATCCGCTTCCAGGCCTTGTCGCTGACGGCGAGGAACGCCAGCCCCGGCGGCAGCATGAAGGCCTTCTGGCTTCCGGCCCCGACGATGTCCACGCCCCACTTGTCCGTCTCCAGCGGCAGCGTGCCGGCCGAGGTGATGCAGTCGGCGATCAGCAGCGCGTCCGTGTCCGCCACGACCTCGGCGATGGCCTTCAGGTCGCACGCGGTCGCCGTCGATGTCTCGCTGTGAACCGTGACGACCGCCCCGTATTCGCCCGTATCCAGCTTCTCCTTGACCGTCTCCGGCTGGAGCGCGGTTCCCCACTCCAGTGTCACCTCGTCCACGTCCATGCCGTACCGTTTGGCGATCTTGACCCACCGCTCGCCGAACTTGCCGCCGTTCGAAACGAGTACCTTCTTGTCCCGCGGAATGGCACAGGCCATCGCCGCTTCCATGCCGGCGGTGCCCGAGCCGGCGAGGGTCAGGACCTCATTCTCCGTCCTCAGGATCTTCTTCAGCCCGGCGTTGACCTCCGCGAACATCTCGCGGAATCGCGGCGTGCGATGATGAAACATCGGTCGGGCCATCTCGACGAGGACTTCCGGCGGAACGTCCGTCGGACCGGGGGTGAAAAGGCGCGCTTTGATCATGGTGCTCCTCCGCGCGTGCAAAGCCCGTATCGGTTCGGGCTGCGGTTATGCGAACGGGTCCAAGCCGGCAGAGCCGCGGGCCCTTCCCGCGGTTGCCACCCGTCGCCGTATTCAGTAATCCAGGGTGCCGACCTCGTGGGCAGTTGCGCCCGCCTGCGAAGCAGTTCCGCACGGCCGGGCGCGAGAGGCGCGGACACCGGTCACAAGCCATTAGAGCCGGGGCGGCGAATCCTGTCAACATCATTCGCCTCGGCGGGCTAATTCTAGCCGTCCGTTGGAAAACGGCTTCCGTCACGAGATCGAGCGGAACGGCCGGGCACCCAGGGTCGGGAGCGCGGGTTCCGCGGGGCTCGAATTCCCGCGACGCCGCCGCACGGGCCGATCCGCCCATCGCGGCAGGGACAGCTTCATCAACGGGCTGCCATCGCGTGCTTCGCGCGTCGGCTCGCTGGACAGGGCCCGACCCGGCCGGTATCATCCACGCCTTCGTCCAAGAGGGCGGGCGCCGCAGGCGCATCCCGCCCCACAAGCCGCCCGACACCGCAGTACCCCAACCGGAGCCCCACCATGGCGAAAGTCGCAGAACGGTACTTCAAGGTCGATCCCTGGCGCATCATCGAGGAGGGCTTCGACCCCGAACGCGGACGGATCGCCGAATCCGTCTTCTCGCTGGCCAACGAGTTCATGGGCTGCCGCGGCTACTTCGAGGAGGGCTACAGCGGCGACGGGCTCATCGGCCACTACGTCAACGGGCTGTCCGAGCAGATGGACATCCAACACCCGCAGGTCTTCAAGGGCCTCCAGACCGTCCGCGGCTTCGGCGTCAACACCGTGGACTGGCTCCACGCCCGCATCACGCTCGACGGCGAGACGCTCGACCTGAACGCCAGCAAGTTCAGCGACTTCGTCCGCACGCTGGACATGAGGTCGGGCGTGATGACCCGCGGCTTCGTCTGGCACGTGGGCGACAAGCAACTCAAGTTGACCTTCACGCGCGTGCTGAGCATGAGGCGGCGTAACGTGGGCGCGCAGCGCATCTCGCTGGAGCCGCTGAACTTCTCGGGCGAAGTCGAGTTTCTGGCCGGGTTGGACTTCTCCGTGCCACACGAGATCGCGGCCGGGTGGACGCAGGTCAAGACGGACGGCAAGCGCGAGGGCAGGAACTTCTGGACAGTGCAGGGCGGCGACATATGCGACGAGAGCGCGTCGATGATGCTCGCGGCGCAGACCCAGCGGACTCGGCAGTGGCTCGCGGCCGGTACGCGCGTGCATGGGCTCGACTCGCCCCGGAAGGTCGAGGGCGAGAAGTTCCTCGGCCTCAAGAGCGAGGTCCCGCTGACGGAGGGCGAGGTCACGAACGTGGACCGCGTCTGCGTCTTCCACTGGGAGCGCGACGGAGGGAAGCCGCTCGAAGCCGTGCGAGATGACTGGATGGCCGTTGTCAAGCAGCACGAGGGCCTTGCCTTCGACACGATCCTGGCCGAGCAGAAGGACTACTGGGCCGAGCGCTGGCAGACGCTTGACATCGAACTCGACGGCAAAGACGACCTCCAGCAGGGCACGCGGTTCGGGCTCTTCCAGATGTACTCGACGTATCAGGGGCGCGACCCGAGCATCAACATTCCCTGCAAGGGCATGACGGCCGAGGTGTACTACGGCTGGATGTTCTGGGACTCGGAGACGTATGTGCTTCCCGCGTATGTCTTTATCGACCCCGCGGCCGCCCGGTCGCTGCTGGAGTACCGGTACATCTACCTCCCCGAGGCCCGCCAGCGCGCGAAGGAACTCGGCTGCGAGGGTGCCCGCTTCCCCTTCGCCACCATCGACGGCACGGAATGCTGCGGGACTTGGCAGCACTGCGACCTGGAGGTGCACGTCAACGTGGGAATCACGTACGCCCTGTGGCTCTACGAGCGGCTGACCGGCGACACCGCCTTCCTCCACGAGATGGGCGCCGAGGTCCTCTTCGAGGTCTGCCGCCACATGGCCAGCCGCGGCGAGTGGAGCCCTTCCGGCGACTGGGGCGTCTACGGATGCATGGGACCGGATGAGTTCCACACGATGGTCAACCACAATTGCTACACCAATTTTCTCTGCCGCAAGACCTTTCAGTACGCGGCCGAGGTCCTGGAGCAGATGTCGGCTGACGCCCCCGAGCAGCTCACGGCCGTGCGGGAGAAGATCGGCCTGACCGACGACGAAACGGCCGAATGGGCCCGTATCGCGGAGAACGTCCGCATCCCCTACGACGCCGATCGTAATCTCTACGAACAGCATGCCGGCTACTTCGACCTGCCCGAGGTCGACGTCAAGAACCTGCCGCCTGAGCAGATCCCGATCTACGCCAATTGGGTCTACGAGAAGATCTTCCGCTACAACATGATCAAGCAGCCGGATCTGCTGCTCCTGTTCCTGTTCTACAGCACGGAGTTCGACCTGGAGACCAAGCGCACGAACTTCGAGTACTACGAGGAGCGCTCCATTCACGAGTCGTCCCTCTCCCCCGGCGTGCACTCCATCCTGGCCGCGGAGGTGGGCAAGATGGACATGGCCAAGGACTTCTTCCGTTACATGGCCCGGCTGGATTTGGACAACTACAACCGCAACACCGAGCAGGGCCTGCACATCACCGCGATGTCCGGCGTGCGGCTCAACGCCGTCAACGGCTTCGGAGGGCTGCGGACGGACGGGCCGCGCCTGAGCTTCGCGCCGTCCCTCCCCGAGGGATGGAATGGCCTTCGCTTCCGACTGGTCTACCGCGGGCGGGTGATCCAACTCGCCATCGCCCCGCAGGAAACGACCTTCCGGCTCGTCGAGGGCCAAGACCTGGACGTGGACGTCTACGGCCGGACGCAAACGCTCACACAAGCCGAGCTTATCGTCCCCATGCAGGAATCCGTCTGATCGGCGAAGGGCGAGGGCGGCCTTGCGCGGCGGGCGCACGGTCGGCCGGATCTCCGGATCAGGCCGGGCGCCGACCCTCGGCCATCAATGGGCCTCGGCCATGCGCCGGAGGACATCGTCGAGCGTGCCGCGGAACGGGCCGGGCGTTTCCATCTTCAGCGAGACGAGCGCGGCCGCGAATCTCAGCGACTCCGCCACGTCGTGGTCGAAGCGCCGGCACAGGTACGCCGCGAACGTCGTGTCGCCCCGCCCGGTCCGCCCGATGATGCTGCGGTTCGAGAACCTCTCGTAGGTGGTCCTCCCCGCCACACGGGCCAGAACCCCTTCGCCTTGGGTGATAACGACCTCGTCGCAGCCCCAACCGCCGATCTTCTCCGCCGCGGCGGCGATGTCGTCTTCTCCGGTCAGCAGGCGGGCCTCGACGATATCCAGCTTGAGCTTGTCCATCAGTGCGACGATCTCGCGCTTGTTCGGCACGTCGGCAAAGTCGATCTCGCGCGTCTTCCGGTCCACCTGCCGCACGAAGCTCTGCATGTCCGTCGAGACGGTCCAGCCGCGGGCCTTGACGGCCGCCATGAGCGGCACGTCGAACTCCTGGTCCGTGACGCCCGCGAAGTGCGCATGCCGGGCGTCGATATCGGGGATCTCATCGGCGTGGATCCGCCCGGCGTTGCTCCGCTGGAACATCTGCCGGACGTCCACGTCCGCCGTGGGATGTATGACCTCCATGAAGGTCGTCTCTTCGGCGGGAATCAGGAAGGTGTCGGCGCCGGCGTCGCGCATCGGCTGGAGCATCCAGTCGTCGTCGGGTGACATCTTGGACACGACGGCGATCTCCCGGCCGGTGCGGGCGGCGGCCATGGCGCCGCACAGCACGGCGCTGCCGGGGGCCTCCTGCGTGTCGCCCTGAAAGGGAACGATGCGGTCGATGCACATGTGGCCGATGAACGCCAGGTCGTAGCTCATTCCGGGTGCGCCCTTACCTTGCGGATGCCGGTGAAGCTGCTAGATTACACCGCTTGGAGCCGGTTCCGTTAGCACACCCGCGACCGTCGGTCAACCATGCCGCGGCGCATCGCGAGGAGATCTACATGATTGAGTTCAACGTAAGCCCTGTCGGCAAAGACAGTAACGATGGTTCGTCCGCCGCACCCTTCGCCACGGTCGCCCGCGCGCAGAAGGCCGTGCGCGAAGCCCTGGCGGCCGGTGCGGACGATGACCTCGCCGTCCTCCTGGCCGACGGTCGACACGAACTGGCCGACACGCTGACCTTCGACTTCCGGGATTCCGCGCCGGCAGGCCGTAGCGTAACGTACGCCGCGGCCGAGAACGCGGCGCCCGTGCTCAGCGGCGGGCGGCGGATCACCGGCTGGCGGGTTGGTGAGGACGGCCTGTGGCGAACGACGCTGCCGGACGTCGCGCGCGGCGGATGGTATTTCCGGCAGCTCTTCGTCAACGGCCAGCGCGCCACGCGCGCCCGGACGCCGAATGCCGGCGAATACTGGCACCTGGTCGCCGCGGAGTTCGAAGGCGACTACGACGAGCACAAGCTCTGGTTTGAGCCCGGGCAATTGGCCGCGTGGCGGAATGTGCGCGACGTCGAGGCGGTGATGTATTCCCACTGGGTCGTCACACGGAAGCGTCTGCTGGAGGTCGACCTGGAGCACAACGTCGCCCGGACGCAGGGCCCGCACTTCGTGGGCATCCAGCGCCCGGGGGCCGAGGCGCCGTTCTACTTCGAGAATGCCCTGGAGTTCCTCGATCAGCCCGGCGAATGGTACCTGGACCGGGATACCGGCGAGCTGACCTACATGCCCCGGCCGGGCGAGGACCCGCAGACCGCCGAAGTCGTCGCCCCGTATCTGACCACCCTCGCGCGCATCGCGGGCACGATTCACGAACCGGTCCGGGGGTTGACCTTCCGGGGGCTGGGCTTCGAACACGCTGCCTGGCACATGCCGCCGGAGGGCCACCGGCCGATCCAGGCGGGCTTCGTCTTCCCGCCGCCTCCGCCGGAGCACAAGTGGAACAAGGGCCCGTGGTTCGCGGATTTCGCCTGCGTGCCCGTCTCCGCGGCCGTTTGCTGGGAATACGCCCACGGCTGCTCGCTGGAGGATTGCCGGGTCGCCCATACCGGGGCCACCGGCGTGCACCTGCGGGAGGGCTGCCGCGACGCGGTTCTGGCGGGCAACGAGCTGGTCGACACGGGCTGCAACGGAATTCTCGTCGGCGAGTACTGGCGCTGCCCCTACGAGCACAACCGCGAGGAGGACATCCTCCCCGGCATGGTGCCCACCCGCATTCGAATCGAGCGGAACCACGTGCATCACTGCGCGGCACAGCTCGAGGACGGCGTCGGAATCGCCTACACCTTCGCGGCCGGGGTGACGGTCGCGCGAAACCACATCCACGACTTGCCGTACACCGGCATCTCGGCGGGTTTCATCTGGATCCTCAAGCGGACGTGTTGCGAGGGCAACGTCATCGAGCGCAACCACATCCATGACGTGATGCTGCGCATGGCCGACGGCGGCGGCATCTACACCCTTGGCCGGCAGCCGGGCAGCGTGCTGCGGAAGAACCTCATCCACGACATCCCCCGGCACCCGAAGGCCATCGGCGCGCCGAACAACGGCATCTTCATGGACGAGGCGTCGTGCGAGTTCCTGCTGGAGGGCAACGTGGTCTATGGCTCGGCCGGCACGCCCGTCCGCCACAACGAGAATCTCCCCTACTGGCAAACGTGGCGGGACAATACCTTCTGCGAGGAAGGCCGGCCCGACCCGGCGACCCTCGACGCCTGCGAGGCGGGGATCGGCACGAAGTAGGTCGCCGGGCAGGCCTCGATTCCGCACTCCGCATACCGCCACGGCCGGTATAATGCCCGCAAGAGAGCGGAGGCGCGACCGCGCCTCCGCATGTGTTTATGTCGTCGCGAGTCTCATCCACCGGATACCGAAACCTGCGCGCCTTGGGCGACAACGCGCGCTTCGCCCGCCACAATCATGCGATGGGGGTTGCGTCCGGCGGCTTCGGGGGGCTGGCGCAGAGCTTCCTCCAGCCGGAGATGATCCTCGGCGGGCTGATCTACGCCGTGACCGGCTCGGCCGTATGGGCCGCGGCCGTGCCGGTGGTCAACAAGCTCGTGGTCATGGCCCCGCAACTGCTGGTGGGCTCTCTGCTGGAGCACCTGCCGCGCCGCCGCCCGGCGTTCATCATCACGACAGTGGTGCGCGTGGGGCTGCTGGTTGGGTTGATCGGCTCGATCTGGCGCCTCGCCCTTGGCGTGACGACCGGCGGGCTGGCGATGTTCTTCGCGGTGTATGGGGCGTTCTGCGTATCCTCGGCGTTCGGACATCTGATCTTTCTCGACATGACCGGCCGGCTGATTCCCGCCCATCGCCTGGGTTCGTTCCTCGGCACGCGGAACATGCTCGGCGGGGCCGGGTCCGTTGTGGCCGGGTTCCTGGTCATCCAGCCCATATTGGCCGTGGAGGATTGGAGCGCGGCAACGCCGTACGTGATTCTCTCGGCCATCGGCACGCTGCTGGTCGCGATCGACATGGGCATCTGGTGCAATTCTCGTGAGCGGCCCGGGGTCAGCGCGCAGCGGCGTACGAGCTTCCCGCAGGCGATCCGCCGCGGCTTCGGCTGGCTCCGGACCGACCGAAACTATCGCTGCTATCTGGGCGCGCGCGTGGCGTTCCGCATCAACTATGTCGGGCTGGCGCTGTTCATCCCCTACGGCACCGAGCGCCTGGGCTACGAACGGGCCGGCGCGGGCGGCCTGGCCGTGTTGGGCGGCATTCTCGTGGGGGTGCTGAAGCTTTCGAACGTCGTCGGGAGCTACTTGTGGGGCCGGGTCGTGGATCGGCGCGGCTCCCGCATTACGATGGTCCGCTCCGCGGGTCTGCTGCTCGGCGCCGTGGCGCTGGCACTGCTGGCCCCGGAACTGCCGGCGACCTTCGCCCTGCACGTGCCGGGACTTCGGCAGGCCGTGACCCTTCCGCTCGTGACGTATGTGCTCGGCCTCGGCATGCTCGGCATGTCCATCAGCGGCACGATGATCGGCGGCTGGCGGTATCTCATCACTCACGCGCCGCCCCATCGCCGCCCGTCCTACGTGGGCTTCCCCAACACGCTGACCACGCCTCTGACGCTGCTGCCGATGGCCGCGGCGGGGTTCGCCGAGACCTTCGGGATGTTCTGGGTCTTCGTCTTCGTCGGCATGGGCGCTACCCTCGGCCTCGCGTCCGTCTGGCTCATGGACTCCGACGATCCGACGGCGGAAGCCGCCGACTGAGTGCATTCACCAGGGGGAGCACGAAGAACTCGGAGGCGGGACCGCTCCACGTCCACTCCTCGTTCCCCGCGCCCCTGTGGTGAATGCCGTTGTCCGCGCAGGAGAGGCGGCGGGGCCAGGCGTCTCGCGCCTCACCCCGCCGCACGCGCGGGTCCATCCCCGGCCGGTGTATCAACGGAATCGGTAGGCCTGCCCGCGAAGGACGATCAGCAGTTCTTCGTCCGTCTGCTGGGACGCGAGAATCTGGTTCTCGCCCGCCGTGTTCTCGCGAACGATCTCGAAATACTCCTCGCTGTAGCGCTCGACATCCTTGATCTCGTCCTCGTCCTCTTCGGGGTCGAGGTCCGCGGCGTTGGCGGCCACCCAGAGCTTGCCCCGCCGATACGCGGCCTGCGTCTGGAACTGGCGGACGCCTTCCACGCTTGTCTCGGGGGCCTCGGCCGCCTTCTCGCCGTCGGCCTCGGCCGCGTCGTAGGCGGCCGCGTCCTCCCAGCCCATCATCCCGCCGCCCGGCACGCCCGGCCGGCCTCCGGCCGTGGGCCTCGGCGCGGTCGGCGCCACTCGTTCCGCCTCGCTCATCATCTTGCGGTTCACGGCATGCATCTGGGCGTCGCGCCCGGCGATGTCCGATAGCCCATCGGCCTCACGGAGTCCGCGGGCCCGCAGCTCGTCGCCCCGGCTCAGTTCCGTAGTTTCGTCGGCCAGGAAGCTCGTGTACGGCGTCATGATGCCGTACTCCATGCTCAGCCGGATGATCTCGTCGACGACCTCCTCGCTCTTGCCGTTGAGCTGGATCTGGTCCAGCAGGAAGCCGATCCGCCGCGCCGCCCAGAGCTTCTCGACGAACGCGAAGCGGATGTCCCGCCCCGGGCCGCGCAGCCCGATGCCGTACTCGAAGGCCCGCTCCTCGCCCTGGTACATGCCCTTGACGATGAGCTGGGCCGGCATCGAGCCGTCGGCGTTGACCACGCGCTTGGCGCCGACATCCATGCGGTACCGCCCGACCATCAGAATCTGGTCCCCGTCGAACAGGTCGCCCAGCTCGCGCGGGTAGGTCTGCCGGAGCGTCACGCCGTGGATTTGCACGCTCAGGTTCGTCATCACCGGGTTCTTGATCTTGTTGTAGAGCGAGGCGATCTTCGTCTTGATCGGCTCCTTGGGCTTCGCGTAGTCGCTCCGCCCGGCGTTGTCCTTGGCAAGCTTGTCCAGAAGCCGCACGTTCGGCTCGTACCCCACGCCGAACGTGAATACGCGGGCCTTTCGGGCGTTCGCCTCGATGGTGTCGGCGAGGATATCCGCCTCCTTGACGTTGCCGATGGTCGGCACGCCGTCGGTGAGGAACAACACGTAGGCCGGGCGGTCCGCGTCCTTGTCCGTCTGGAGCGCTTCCATTGCGCACTGCAGCGCGGAGTGGATGTCCGTGCCGCCGCGCGCGTCGATGGCGTCGAGCTTGTCCACCGCCTCCTGCACGTTCCGCGTGCTCGCGCCCACGAGACCGTCGAACAGCGACTCGACGCCGTCGCTGTAGGCCACCACCGTGAACCGATCGTCCGCGTTGAGGTTCTCCAGCACGTAGAGGACCGCATCCTTGGCCTGGTCGATCTTGTCATCCGTGCGCATCGAGCTGCTGTGGTCCAGCACGACGGCCACGTCCTTCGGCACCGCCTTCGCCTCGCCGCGAGGGTTCGGGCTCACCAGCAGCAGGAAGTAGCCGTCCTCGCCCTCCTCGGGCTGGTGGGAAATCAGCGTGGCCCCCACGTCCTCGTTCCCGACCTTGTAGAATACCTGGAAGTCCGTCACGGGCAGCGTGTTCTCCGCCTCGTAGGTCGCGAGCACGTGCCGCGGGTTCTTGCGCTGCACGTCCAGGTCGTGCGTCGGCGAATACACGGCCGTGATGTCCGCCTCCGACTTGATGTCCACCTCGACCCGGACGGACTCCAGCGGCTTGGCCGAGAACTTCTCGGTGTTCAGCGGATACCAGACCTCGACGAGGTCGCGGTCCTTGCCGCAAACGTCCTTGTAGGTCACGTGGACCTTGGCCGGCTTGCCCGGCTGGAGCGGGAAGGCGCTGGTCTTGTACAGCCCGTAACCGGCGTACTCAAGCAGGGCCGGGTCCTTGAGCCGGCGCACGGTGTTCTCGTAGATCTTGCGCGCCTCCTCGGCCTTCAGGAGCTTGGCGGCGTACTCCTTGCCGTCGACCAGCAGCGTCATGGAGTCGATGGCGGCGTGCGGCGGCACGGGGAAGTAGTACTCGACCTCGATCATGCCCGAGCCCGTGTTGACGAAGGCCTGGTCGATGCTGACCGAGGCGACCTGGTCCCGCACCTTGATGTCCACGTGGTGGTACTTGACCGCCCACGAGCCGCGGAAGGGCACGGGTTCGGGCCGTTCGACCGGCACGATGAAGCCGTCCGCCGCGGCCGTGCCGCACGCCAGGGCAATCACGAAAAGGCCCGTCAGGAAGCGATGTCCGTAAGTCATGGTCCTTATCTCCTATGCCGCCGGTGATGACCGGCTGCCCGCACACGGGGCTCGCATTGCGAAAACCGCCGCATGGACAATCCCGCTTACTTCGCCACTCTCGAAAAAGATTCTCACCGCCCCGCCGCCCGGTGCGGCGCCCGTCGCGTTGCCGTATGTCAAAACCCACTCATTCCGCGTCTGCATCTCGGCCGGCGGCCGGCGGATTCCGAACTGCCCGCCGTATTCCGACAGGCCGCTAACTGCAATCTGATCCAGCACTTGCGTCTTGGTCATGCCTGCACGGATCGTCGCCCCGCCCCACGAGAACTCCTCGGCAACGGGCACCGCCACGATTGGCGGGGCATCCGAAGCCACATGGATCGGCTCCATCGGCTCGTCCGTGCCGCAACCCGCGGCCGCGATGAGGCACGAGGCAAGGAGTACAGGCAGCATTCTCGCGTTCCGGCGCCCTTGCATGACATGTCTTTGGATGCGCACAAACCCCGCCGGTTCCCCGAAAAGCACCGGACGCCAGCTCTTGGGCCCCTCCCGGGGGAGCCCAGCGCTACGCCGAGGGCATGAGCCGCGGCGAAAGCGCCGGGACGAACCACGACCTGAAGCAGCAGAAGAGCTCGTCCGCCGCCTTTGCCTATATCCGCCGGCGGACGAACTCCAGCACCTTATCCGCCGCGACGCGATCCTGCCGGAGCGAGTCCCGGTCGCGCACGGTCACCGTGCCGTCCTCCAGCGTCTGTCCGTCCACGGTGATGCAGAACGGCGTGCCGGCCTCGTCTTGGCGGCGGTACCGCCGGCCGACCGCGCCCTTCTCGTCGTAGAAGCTCGCCAGCCCGGCGTCCCGGAACGCCTCGTGGATCTGCACGGCCCGCTCGGGCATGCCTTCCTTGCGGACGAGCGGGAAGACCGCCACCTTCGTCGGCGCCAGCCGCGGGTGGAGCTTCATCACGACGCGCTGCTGCATGTCGCCCTTTTCGTCGGGCTGCTCGTCCTCGGTGTACGCCTCGCAGAGGAAGGCCAGCGTCGCGCGGTCCACGCCGCCCGACGGCTCGATGACATATGGCGTGAAGCGGTACGGGAGCCCCTGCTTGGCCTCCGCGGCCGCGGCTTTGGCGGCCTTCTTGTCCCCGCCGAACTCCTCGGCGCTGAACTTCGCGGCGTCCCGCGTCCACAGGTCGTCGTCGAAGTACGTCATGTCCCGGCCGGACTCGCCCTGGTGGGCCTTGAGGTCGAAGTCCGTCCGGTTGGCGATGCCCTCCAGCTCGCTGATACCGAACGGGAACTCGTACTCGACGTCTGCGCAGGCGCGGGCGTAGTGGGCCAGCTCGTCCGGGTCGTGGTCCCGCAGGCGGAGCTTGCTGCTGGTCAACCCGTGCGTGACGTACCACTGGTATCGCAGGTCGCGCCAGTGCGTGTACCAGGCGTCGGCCTCGTCCGGGTGGCAGAAGAACTCGATCTCCATCTGCTCGAACTCGCGGCTG
>CAZHEH010000023.1:0-57397 GCA_964531695.1 uncultured Planctomycetaceae bacterium
CAGGGGATCCAGTAGCGTCGCATCATGTCGGAAGTCTCCTCGTGGCGTGATTGCCTACCTTGAACACATTAGACGGTTGAAGGTATCGCCGTCCAGCACGCAAAACGTCGCATCCGCCAGGACGCGACCCGCTTGGACGCCACCCGCGGGCTGCCACGGGGGTGTCCGACCGCCCGGGGCGTCGGCCGGCGCAATAAGCGACGGACCCTTCCTCTCGGAAGGGCCCGCCGTGGCTGCCCTATGGGACGCGGCGGGTGGTCCTTTCGCAAGCGTCCGGCAGCCGGCCGGGCGGACCGCCCGTAGGGGCGGCCCGCATCCGACCGAATCAGCTCTAGATCACATTACTACGTCCTACGGCCTGTACGCTCATGCTCTCCGACGCCGACGGATCAGCACGCCGAGGCCACCGAGCGCCAGCAGCGACATCGTCGCCGGCTCGGGGATGAAGGTCAGGCGCAACTTGTCGAGGTTGCTAGAAGTGCCATTGACCCAGAGGTCGAAGTCGTCACCGATCGCGATGTCACCGCCGGCACCGGCGGTGAATTCGATGGTCCCGGGCTCGTCGAAATCGCCCCAACCGCCGGTGCTGGGACCTACCGCCGTGCCCAGTTGCAAATCGTCTGAGCCGTCGAAGACGTTGATGCTGTTGCTGTTGCTGCCCCAGGTGGCCAGCTCGTAGGTCCCTGCGACGATGCCGTCGATCGTGTAGTGCAACTCCTCGCCGCCCTCGCTGATGCCTCCGACGAAGCTGCCCTTGTTCAGGACATCGCCCTCGGCGAAATGCCCGTCCGACGCGTCTTCGAAGATGATTTCCGCTTCCCACGTGACCGAATCGCCTACCGTACTGGGCGCGGAGAGGTCGGCGACGGGCGCTGCCTGGGCCGTACCGGCCACACACAATGCTGCTACTGCTAAGAGTGCTACCTTCTTCATCGTGCTGCTCCTTGTTCGTAGAACCGTTCTCCAATAGCCGCGACAGACCATCCGTCGCGGTCATACGGCCGCCCGTATGGGCGGGTGCTGCGTAAGTTGCTGCCAGCCATCATCTCCATTCGTCCTTCATCCACTTCCTTTCCTTCCAGTCTCACCTGATCGGGCAAGGCCCGCGCCTTGCCGCCGGCTCCATTGGCTCGTGTTCTCGCTATCCGCTCGGCCGCCGCATCGCGACGGACTGGCCCTTGGCAAACGGCTCGGGCGCCACGGCGCGCGGTGCCAGGCGCTTCTGCGGCTCGTCAAGCTTGTCCAGAACGGCCTGAACGCCCGCTACGCCGTACGCGTGGGTCGGCACGATCTCCGTATCCACGTAGGTTCCGTCGTCCAGCCGCTCTCTTTGCTCGCTGATTGTCACCAGTGAGACGTCCTGCGGCACGCGCCGCTGGCGTCGCATCACGGCCGCCGCGATACGCCGCCCGAAGGGCCAGGAGTACGTCACGAACGCCGTCGGCGCGTCTGCGCCCGTGACGAGATCGCCGATAAGCGCCATCAGCTCCTCTGCGGACGAGTCGATAGTCGAATCCTCGCGCCGGACGATCCGGCACGTCAGCCCGGCGTCGCGCATCGCCGCCTCGTAGCCGGCCTGGCGGTCGCGCTGGGAGTAGTGGGCCTGATCGAGCTGTTTCCAGCCGGCACCCCAGTCCACGTAGGCGATGCGTCGATGCCCGGCCGCCAGCAGTCGCCGCGTTGCCTCCCGGCCCATCGCCAGGTCGTCGGGATAGACGCAGTCGTGGTCTTGCTTGCGGTTCAGCCAGATCGCCGGCTGGCGAAGCTGCTCGATCAACTCGATCATCCGATCCGGGATGTGGTCGGTGTAGTCGATCAGCATCCCGTCGCAGCAGTACTCGCGGAGCAGCCGCGGAACGAAGCCGGCGTCCGTGAGCTTCTCGTCCGGCAGTTGGGCGATCGTCAATTGCAGCTCGCGGTCGCTGAGCGTCTGGCAGATGCCGCGCAACGCTCGCTCTGGCAGGTAGCTCCGCCCCGGATGGGCTGAGAGGACCAGCGCGACGGTGCCGAACTTGCCCGCCCGCATGGCGCGGGCCGATGCGTTCGGACGGTAGCCGATCTCAGCGGCCAGCTCGCGCACGCGCTCTTGCGTGGCCTCGCTGATGCTCGGGTCGCCGCGCAATGCCTTGGTTACGGTGACGCGGTGCAGCCCGGCCGCAACGGCCAAGTCCGTCTGCGTCCGAAATGTACGCTTCGGCGCCAGGAAACGACTCCTTCTGTCTCACCAAACTCGTTGCTGCGAGCCCATTGCTACACGTGTTGTGCTACACGTGTAGCATACCACGCTTCGGGAATTCGTCAAGACCCTAATCCTGCGTTTCGACCGGTTTTCTTTTCGTCTCGGACGATCGCCCGCTACCGCGACCGCCGGCCGGGCCACGTGCTCGGCCGCTTGCCGCCGGACGGGCGAACTGTTGACGCCCGGCTGTTTGCGGTTACTGTGAAGGGGCCGGCGGTATCGCCCGGAATAGGAGCAGACATGGGACGATTCGAGCAAAGCGGTAGTCGCCTGATCTGGCGGCAGAACCGGGAGACGCTGTACGTTGAGCCGTGGGGGCCGGATGTGCTCCGCTGCCGGGTAGCGCCGAATGCCGAGGTACGGGACGACCGCTGGGCCCTGCTGGAGCCCGAGTCGGCCCCCGTCGAGATCGAAATCGGCGAGCAGGAAGGCGTCATCCGCAACGGGCTCATCGAGGCGCGGGTGGATGCTAAGCGGGGCACCGTCCGGTTCCTGCGCACCGATACGGGCGAGGAGCTGCTCGGCGAGCTGTGGCGCGACGACTACCGCCCTCACCGAGATTGGCGCTGCGTGGAGGGGGACGTCTGGCGGGCAACCGTGTCCTTCTCGGGGCACGACGACGAGCGGCTGTACGGACTCGGGCAGAACACGAACGGGCAGCTTGACCAGAAGGGCTGCGTCGTGGACCTTCTCCAGCGGAACACCGAGGTGAGCATCCCCTTCCTCGTGTCCAGCCGCATGTACGGACTGCTATGGCACAACCCGGCCGTCGGCCGCGTCGAACTCTCGCCCGATCGGACGCGGTGGAGCGCCGAGCAGACGCGGCAGGTGGACTACCTGGTCATCGGGGGGCGCAGCTACGCCGATATCCTGGCCCGCTATGCCGACCTCACCGGCCGGGCCCCGATGCTGCCGGAATGGGCGGCCGGGTTCTGGCAGTGCAAGCTTCGGTACGTCACACAGGAGGAACTGCTGGAGGTCGCCCGCGAGCACGTCCAGCGGCGCGGGCTGCCGATGTCGGTAATTGTTATCGACTTTTTTAACTGGACAAAACAGGGCGAGTGGCGGTTCGACCCGGAATGCTGGCCGGACCCGCAGGCGATGGTCCGCGAACTCGAGGAGATGGGCGTCCGATTGATGGTTTCAGTCTGGCCGACAGTCAGCCGCAACGCGGATACGTACGAGGAGATGCGCGACCGAGGGCTCCTCGTTTCGACTCACGCCGGCGTGCCGGCGCAGAAGGAAATGCTGAACGATACCGCCGGGGGGCAGGCGTACGTTCAATTCTACGACCCGTCGAGCCCGGGTGCCCGGGAGTACATCTGGCAGCGCGTCCGGGATGGCTACTATCGCCACGGCATCAAGACCTACTGGCTCGATGCATGCGAGCCGCCGATCGAGCCGCTGCACGTGGACAACCTTCGCTACAGCGCGGGCGCCGGCGCGGAGGTCTCGAACCTCTATGGCTTGTGGCATCAGCAGGCCTTTCACGACGGACTGAAGAGCGAGGGCGAGACGGAGATTCTCACGCTTGGTCGCAGCGCTTGGGCGGGCAGCCAGCGGTACGGCGCCGCGCTGTGGTCTGGTGATATCGTCAGCTCGTGGCAGGACTTGCGGGAACAGGTGCATGCCGGGCTCAACGTCGCCATGAGCGGCATCCCCTGGTGGACGACGGACATCGGCGGCTTCTTCCATGGCGACCCGGAGGCGGACTGGTTCCGCGAGCTCATCGTCCGGTGGTTCCAATACGGGGCGTTCTGTCCGCTCTTCCGCCTGCACGGCGACCGCGTGTCCCACCAGCCGGACCGCTGCGGCGAAAACGAGGTTTGGTCCTTCGGCGATCGCGCCTATGCCATCCTCCGCGAGTTGCTGTTCCTGCGCGAGCGCCTCCGCCCGTACATCATGACGCAGATGCGGCGGGCCCGCGAGACGGGCACGCCGGTCATGCGTCCGGTCTTCTTCGACTTCTCCGAGGACGCGGCCGCCTACGACGCCGAGTATCAGTTCCTCTTCGGGCCCGACCTGCTCGTGGCGCCGGTTGTCCACAGCAACGCCACCTCACGCGAGGTCTACCTCCCGGCCGGGGCGTCCTGGCAGGATGCGTGGACGGATCAGCGGATCGAGGGAGGCCGGACCCTCACGGCCGACGCGCCGCTGGAGCGCATCCCGCTCTACCTTCGGGAGGGAGCCCGACTGCCGATCCGGCATTGAAAGCCGTCCTGCCCCCGGCCGAACTGAGCGCCGGCATTCCCCCCGAGATGCCGCCTGCCCGGCCGGGCCCTCCCGCGGCTTCTCGCACGCCCTTCGGCCGGTCCCGGCGTCGCCCCCGGCCGAATGAGGAACATAAACTCCTATAATAAATTTGTTTATAGAAGAACCTGTTTCCTCACAATTGCCGCGAATCCTCTCGCATCGCGCTGGGTTCAATCTATACAGCCGGCAAGCCCGGAGCGATACGACAATCGCCCTTGTGGGGATGGGTTCGGCCTCCGTGATGCGTTGCAGACCGGTTGGCGAACAGTTGTCGGGCGTGTAGCGGTAGATGCAATGACGGCCGCGGCGGCGCATGCGTAAGTTGACGTTTGCCCCCTCGGCCACTCCGGACGACGGGCGGAAGTACCTGGGCCGCAGGCGGGACTCACCTGACCCCTGCCACAGCAGAATGGGAACAACATGACAGCGGATTCCATGCAGACGGGCGAGGCCAAGACGGGCGCGGTGCTGGAGCGGATCCGAACGGCTTCGGACGCCATCACGCGAGAGTTGCGCAAGGCGATCATCGGCCAGGACGAGGCGGTCGAGCAGATCCTCACGGCGGTCTTCGCCGGCGGGCACTGCCTGATCCAAGGCCCGCTTGCGGCCGGCAAGACCCTGATCGTGGAGTCGCTGGCCAACGTGATGTCGCTGGACTTCCGGCGTATCCAGTTCACCCCGGACCTGATGCCCGCGGACATCAGCGGCACGGAAATTCTGGAGGAAGACCGCGCCACCGGGCACCGGGTGACTCGTTTCGTCCCCGGCCCGGTGTTCTGCAACGTGCTGATGGCTGACGAGATCAACCGCACCCCCCCGAAGACGCAGGCCGCGTTGCTCGAGGTCATGCAGGAAAAGCAGGTGAGTCTGGGCGGCAAGACCAACCCCCTGCCGGCGCCTTTCTACGTGTTAGCCACGCAGGTAACAATCGAGCAGGAAGGCATTTATCCTCTTCCGGAGGCGCAGCAGGACCGGTTCATGTTCTCGATCGGCATGGAGCATCTGGACGACGCGCACACGGTCGAGGCGGTCCGCCGTTCCACGCAGGCCTACGCGCCGGACTTGGAGAAGGTGATCGACGGTGAGGAGCTGCTGAGCTTCCAGGCGGCCGTCCGCGACGTGACCGTGCCCGAGCACCTGATCAAGTACGTAGTGGCGCTGGTGGACACCAGCCGCCCGACGCACGACGACGCACCCGACTTCATCCACGACTACGTGTACTGGGGCGCGGGCCTGCGGGCGAGCCAGTACATCTGCCTCGGCGCGAAATCCCTGGCCGCCCAGGACGGGCGAGACACGGCCGGTTTGACGGACGTGCAGAAAGTCCTGACGCCCGTGCTGCGGCACCGCATGGGGCTGTCGTTCCGAGCCGACGTGGACGGCGTGACGGTTGAGGACGTGATTCAGCGGCTTATCGCGGCCGTGCCCGCGCCGCAATCCTGAGCCACCAACCCAAGGAGACGCACCCGTGGCTGAACAGACGATTCAGACCGAGACGACGGACGCCCCGGATGCCGTAGCCCGACTGGGCGAGGCCAAGAAGCGAATCATGGAGGAGGTTCGGAAGGTCATCGTCGGGCAGGACCGCGTGGTGGAGGACGTCATCACGGCGTTCTTCGCCGGGGGCAACTGCCTGTTGATCAGCGTGCCGGGCCTGGCCAAGACGCTGCTGATCTCCACGCTGGGGCGCGCCGTGGACCTGACGTTCCGGCGCGTCCAGTTCACGCCGGACCTGATGCCCTCGGACATTACGGGCACGGAGGTCCTCGAGGAGGACCGGGACACGGGGCAGCGCCACATGGCGTTCCGCCAAGGTCCGGTCTTCACGAACATCCTGCTGGCCGACGAGATCAACCGCACGCCGCCGAAGACGCAGGCGGCGTTGCTGGAGGCGATGCAGCAGCACCAGGTCACCGTCGGCGGCCACACGCACCGCTTGGAAGAGCCCTTCTTCGTGCTGGCGACGCAGAACCCCGTCGAGCAGGAAGGCACGTATCCGCTGCCCGCCCTGGAGCAGGATCGCTTCATGTTCACGCTGCTGATCGACTACCTTCCGCGCGATCAGGAGCAGATGGTGGTGTCGGCCACGACGGCGCAACAGCCGGATGTCGTGCGCAAATGCCTGGACCGGGATGAGCTGCTGCGATGCCAGAGCATCGTCCACGAGCTGCCGGTCGTCGAGCCGGTTCTTCGCTATGCCGTGGCGCTGGTGGCACACAGCCGCCCGAAGCACCCCGACGCCCCGGATTTCGTCAAGGAATACGTCGCGCACGGCGCGTCGCTGCGTGGGGCGCACTACCTGGCATTGGGCGCCAAGGCGCGGGCCTTGCTGTCCGGTCGTCCGCACGTCTCGCTGGACGACGTCCGGTCGGTCGCGCACATCGTGCTGCGCCACCGCCTGCTGACCAACTTCCGGGCCGAATCGCAGGGCATCAAGCCGGACGCGATCATCGACAAGTTACTCGAGCATACCCCCGCGCCCGAATCGACGATGTCCTAGCCCGCCGAGACGAACGGAGAGCGGACGTGGCGAACAGCCGATACCTGGATTTCGACCTTCTGGCCAGCATCAGCAACATGGAGCTGCTGGCGCAAACCGTGGTGGAGGGCTTCTTGCTGGGGCTGCACCGCAGCCCCTTCCGCGGGTTCTCGGTGGAGTTCGCCGAGTATCGCCAGTACACGCCCGGCGACGAGGTGCGGTTCATCGACTGGCGCGTGTACGCGCGGAGCGATCGCTTCTACGTCAAGCAGTACGAGGAGGAGACCAACGTCGCCTGCCATCTGCTGCTCGACGCCAGTGCGTCTATGGACTTCCGCGGCCCGCGAAGCCCGATGAGCAAGCTCGACTACGCCAGTTCCCTGGCGGCCTGCCTGGCGTACTTCATGATGCGTCAGCGCGACAGCGTCAGCTTGACGATCTTCGACTCCGAAATCCGCACGATGCTGCCCGCCCGGCAGCATCACAGCCATCTGCAGCGCATTCTGTCGGCCCTGGAGAACTGCCAGGCCGGCAACACCACCAATGTCGCCGCCCCCATGCACGACATGGCCGACGCGCTCAAGCGGCGCGGGATGGTGATCCTGATCTCCGACCTGCTGGACGACCCGGAACAGGTGCTGTCGGCGTTGCAGCACTTCCACTTCCAGGGACATGACGTCCTGGTGCTGCATGTGATGGACAATGCCGAGCTGGCCCTCGATTACGAGCGGATGACCGAGTTCGTGGACTCCGAATCGGGCGAGAAGCTGCTGGTCTCGCCCGCGGCGATCCGGTCCAAGTACAACAGCGAGCTGGAGCGGTTCCTGGCCGCCTACGAGAAGGGCGCGGCGCGCGTGCGCGCGGACTACAAGCTGTTCGATACCAAGACGCCGCTGGAACTGGCGCTGAGTGAATACCTGCACAAGAGGAGCAAACGGGTCTGATGCCGAGCGCGACGTTCGCCAATCCGTTGTACTTGGTGGGCCTGGCCGGTGCGGCCCTGCCCCTTCTGATCCACCTGCTAACGCGCGACCGTGTGCAGCGCGTGGTCTTCCCCTCCTTGCGGTTCTTCGTCCGCACGGCGCGGGCGTCGCTGGTCCGGCGGCGCTTCGAGGAAATGCTGCTGATCGCCCTGCGGTGCGTCGTGTGCGCGTTGCTGGCGGTCGCCTTCGCGAACCCGCTGTTCGCCAGGGACGCCGACGCACGGGCATTCGGGCCGGACAGCCGATCCCGACTGCTGTTGATCGATCGCTCGGCGTCCATCCGCCGCGAGCCGGTCCGGAAGGCATGGGACCGGGAGCTGGCGGCGCTCGTCGACTCCACGGACGACCGCACGCGCACGGCCGTGGTCGCCTTCGATTCAACGCCGCAGGTGCTGGCCGACTTCGACGCCTCGCCGAACGAGGCCCGCGAGCAACTCAAGGGCATCCAGTTGGGCTATGGGGCGTCGGATCTCGTCGGGGCCTTGCGCAAGGCCGCCGACATGATGTCGCGGGAGCAGACGGCCACGCGCGAGATCGTGCTGGTCAGCGACCTTCCGCGGCAAAGCTGGTCACGCTACCGGGGCGATTGGCGCCTTCCCGGTGACGTGGCACTGACCGTCGAGCACTTGTCCGACCAGGTCAACGACAACGTGCACATCGCCGAGACCGACTTCCCGGAGGCGCGGGTGGGCACGGCCAAGGCCTGCCCCATCGCCGTGCGGGTCGCGAATGACGGCCCGGCCGACCTGGACGCCGTCCCCGTTTCGCTCGTGATGGACGGCGAGACAGTGGAGACGCGTGAGGTGCCGCTCCCGGCCGGACGGGCTTCGAACGTCCGCTTCCGACGCATGCTTGCCGACGGCGACAACCCCGGAGCCGTCCGCATCGAACGACCGGACGCCAGCCCCCTGGACAATCAGAACTACTTCACCATTGCGGTTCAGCCCAAGGTGCGCGTGGTGATTCTCAACGGGCACCCGTCTTCGGACCGCCGCCGGGACGCGGCCTTCTTCCTCAAGACCGCGCTTTCGGTGGGCGAAGCCAACGCCTTCGACGTGCATGTGCTGGACGCAACGACCTCCGACGGGGAGGAGATCCGGGAGGCGGCGGCCCAGGTGCGGAAGGCGGACGTGGTTCTGCTCGCGGACGTCTCGACCGTGGCCGACGCGGTCGGCAACGCGCTCGGTGATGTCGTGATGCGCGGGGGCGGCCTGCTCTTCCTGCCGGCCGGACATGTCGACGGCGAGGCGTTCTCGCGCGACTTCCGGGACTTGGCGCCCTGCGGCTTGCGCGAGGTGATCGAGCCGACCGGAACGGCCGCCCCGATGCGTATCGGCGAGGTCCAGACCGACCACCCCGCCCTGGAGGCGTTCGCGGCGCCGCGCCACGGCAACTTCACGACGGCCCGGTTCCACCGGTACTGGGACGTGACGCGCAGCCAGACGGCGCACGTGCTGGCACGCTTTCAGAACGGCCGGCCCGCACTCCTGGAGAAGCCGCGCGGCAAGGGACTCTCGATGCTGTCGCTAGCGCCGGCCGATCCGACCTGGACCGACTTCCCGATGAGGGTCCTGTTCGTTCCGTACATCCATGAGCTCGTCCGGTATCTGGGCGCCCGCGCGCAGGATCCGACCTCGCTGGTCGTGGGTCAGAAGCTGCCACCCGGAGACGCAACCGGCCCGGACGGCCGGCGCCTGCCGGCTTCCGACGCCGTCGCGGAAGAGCCGGGCATCTACACGATCCAAACGCCAGAAGGCGGGGAGCGGAAGGTGGCCGTCAACGTGGACGGCGCGGAATTCGACGTCCGTTGGGTCGATCCCAACGAGATCGTAGAGGCGCTCCGACCGGCCCCGGACGAGAGCCGGGAGGTCGCCCGCGCGCGACGGGAGCGCGAGCGGACCGGGCTGTGGATGTGGGTAATACTGGGCTTCGCCCTGCTGATGGTAGCCGAGTTGGCGATGGCCAACCGTACGATTCGTCATTGAGGTACCGCCGCGGACGCGAGGATGGAGACGCTGGGTGACTGAATACGCACAGGTAGCACAGGAGCTGGCCCGGGTCCGCCGGGCATGGCGGCGAAGCACGAGCTTGGCCGGCCTTGCCGCCTGGCTGCTGGAGACGCTCGGATTGTTCTCCGTGGCGCTGCTGGCGAACATCCTGTTCGACCTGCACACCGTCACGCGCCTGCTCATGTTGGGCGCCGTCGTCGTGTGCAGCGCGGGGTTCTTCGTGTGGAAGGTCGTACGGCCCTGGTTCCGGCAGGTCTCCGACGAGGACGTGGCCCTGTTCGTCGAGGCGAGCAGCCCCGGCTTCGAGGGAGCGATGATGGCGGCCGCCGAGTTCGGGCCCAACAGCGACGAATGGCGCCGGCACCGACAGCTCATTCAGCTCATTATCGACTCGGCCGTGGTTCGCGCCCGCTCGTTTGACGTCCGCTCCGGGCTGCGGGCCTCCCTGCGGAAGCTTCACAAGTACGGCGTCGCGCTGCTCGTGCTGGCGGGCGTGTTCGTCGTGGCCAGCGTGATGGCGCCGGAGCACGTGCAGGAGCACGCGATCCGCGTGTTCAACCCGTTCTGGAACAAGCCCACGTCCGCCGCGGCGCTGCAGGGCAACATCCGAGACACTCGGGGCGTCGCCGACAAGGAGGCGCCGCTGCGGGTCGCCGATCTGTTGTATCGCGGCGAACCGCTGGAAGGCCCGATCGAGTGTCGATGGGGAAGCGCCGTGTCGATCCAGGCCATCCTGAGCCGAGACCCGGCCGGTCCGGAAGAGCCCGTGCAGATCCTATTCCGCTCGACCGCCGCCGGCGGCGACGCGCCCTGGGACCGGCTCCCGATGCACGGGATCGAGAAGATCTTCGGCTACGGCGTCACGCTCACGGACGTGAACGAGGACCTGGAGTTCCGCGTCTCGGCCGGTGCGTCCAGCAGCGCCACCCGCCGGATCCGCGTATATGACCCCTTGGCGATCGAGCAGTTCCGGATCGTGACGGACCATCCGTCCTACCTCGACGCGGAGCCGTCCGAGAAGGTGGATCCGAGCGCTAATGTCCGGGCTCTGAGGCAGGCCCACGTGACGATCGACGTTCAGGCGAACAACCGTCTATCTTCCGGCATGCTGCGCTGGAATGAGGACCAGACCGAGAAGGAAGGCGAATTGGTCCCCGGCGACGGCCGCACGCTCCGAGTCACCTTCGACGTCGAGGACACCGCGGCCTTCCGCATGGTCCTGCGAGACGACCACGGCCAGGAACTGGAAACCGGCTCCTACGTGGTGGAAGCCCTCGCGGACCTGCCTCCGTCGGTGCGTCTCGACGAGCCGCGAAGCGACGTGGCCACCTCGCCGCTCGGCGAAATGGAGTTTTCGGCGCACGCCGACGACGACATCGCGCTCGACGCAGTGAACCTCGTCTACATCAACGGGGCGGACCCGGCCAGCTTGCCGCAGCGCGTGCCCCTGGAGCTGGAGACGCTGGAGCGTCATGCCAGCGGCGGCGGCCTGCCCGCCGGAGGCGCCGCCGCCGTCAAGGCCTCGATGACCCTCGAGCTGGAGAGCTTCGAGGGCGGAGACCTGAAAGTCGGAGACATGTTCAGTTGGTATCTCGAGGCCCGCGACCGGAAGGGCCAAACCGCCGTCACCGACGTGCACTTCCTCTATCTGCGGCCGTACGAGGAGTGGGCCTTCATGGCCGTCACGCCCGGCGGCGAGGAATTCTGGAACTTGTCCAAGCCCACGACCTTCGCCGACCCGCTCTCGAAGTGGGTTGCGGCGGCATGGAACCTCCGCACGGAGAAAGAGGCCCTGTCGCGCGAAGAGTACGTACGCCGTTGCCGGGAACTCGGCGAGAAGCTGCGCCGGTCCATCAAATACATTCAGGGAGGTACGGATCAATGATGACCCGCATCACAGTCCATATGTTGCTGACGCTCGCCCTGCTGGCGCCCTGGTCCGCCTCGGCCGAGGAGCCGGGGGCGTTCGTCGAAACCAAGGAGATGATGCAACCGGACCCGGACGTGCCCCGCACCGTGGTCGCGGCGGATCAGGTCCGGCAGAGTCTGGAGGCCGGGCGCGACGCCCTGCTCAACGCCGACGCACACGGCGGATTCGTGCATCTCAACAAGGCGCTGTACCTGACCAGGATGGGGGAGGCGGCGCTGAACTGGCAGATTTCGGACTACAAGATGCAGGATCCGATCCAGCACGGCACGGCCGTCGGCGGAGTCATGCCGCCGGAGGAGGATTCCGTCCTGGCGGACATCCTGTTCGAGATCGAGCAGGCCGACCCGTTGGCCGGCAAGAAGCTGGATCAGGACGCCCTCTTCGTGGCCGGGCAGGAAGCCATCACCACGGGCTATCAGCGCGACGTTCAGGCCCGCGAAGAGGCCCAGGACATGAAGGAGCGCGGCAAGAAGCTCAAGGACCGGCAGGCCGAGCTTGTGAAAAAGACCAAGACCCTCTACGTCGCGGCCGGCGGCAAGGGCGGCGGGGCAAGCTCCGGCCAGGACGACGGCTCGGGCGACGACGAGCCGCCCGCCGTGAAGATCGTGAACACCTCTAAGGAAGGCGGCGGAGGAGGAGGCAGCGGCTCTGATGATTCGCCCCCTGACGGCGAGCGTCCGCCCGGCGACGACAAGGAGAAGACTGATAGCTCCGCCGGCGGAAAGGGCGGAGGAGGAAGCGGCAGCCCGTCCGGCAGCTCCAAGTCCGGCGGGGAAAGCGGGCCCGCGGAGGGCGATGGATCGAAGAGCGGCGGCGAGCCCTCCGGCGACGGCAAGGGGGGCGGCGGACTTGCGGATGAGCAGGAAGACGTCGCCAAGGCCGCCCACAAAATGGCCAGCGCGGCCAAGGGCCTCAGCGGGATCGACTCCAGGTTCGGCGGGATGTCGGACCAGTTGGGCGAGGCGGCGGAGCGGGCCTTCGAGGCGGCCGGCAAGATGCGATCGGGCGACAAGGCGGCGGGGCTTCGCGAGGCCGAGAAGGCCCTGGAACACATGAAGAAGGCCATGGAAGGCCTCGATCCGATCATCCTCGAGCGACTGGCCGCCAATTTGAAGGCGTTGCAGTTGACCGCCCGCGAACTGTATCAGCGACAGGGCAGCTTGCGACGGGAGACGGACAAGCTCGCGGACTCGGTCGGTGACATGTCCGCGGCCGCGTTGCAGCGCGATGCCGAGGTGCAGCGGATCGCCCAGGTTCGCATCCATAAGGGGCTGGGCGAGTTGGCGACGCAGATCAACCAGGCAGCGGCGGCCGCGGCCGAGATGAAGCGTACGGCCGCCGTCAAGGCGCTACGGTCGGCCCAGCGAACGGCCTTGCGCGGTCCGGAAGGCGCCGACCAGAAGATGCGCAACGCCGTCGTCCGCCTGGAACAGGTAGAGCTCGAAGCCGCGGCCGATGAGATGATCGGCGCGGAAGAGGCCCTCCAGGGATTCCTGGAAGACATCACCGCGGCCGGGCTGGATCTCACGCCCGGGTCGGCGGCGGCCATCGCGCGAGCCGAGCTGGAGGCCCGTCGGATCGGTCGGGGCCTGTCCGCATTGACGGGCACGCCGTACGCGGGCGGTGAAGCACAGGCCGGCGACGGCAAGGGCGACGGCAAAGGCGCGGGGGAATCGCAAGCCGGCGACGGCAAGGGTGACGGCAAAGGCGCGGGGGAATCGCAGGCCGGCGACGGCAAGGGCGACGGCAAAGGCGCGGGGGAATCGCAGGCCGGCGACGGCAAGGGCGACGGCAAAGGCGCGGGGGAATCGCAGGCCGGCGACGGCAAGGGTGACGGCAAAGGCGCGGGGGAATCGCAAGCCGACGACGGCAAGGGCGACGGCAAAGGCGCGGGGGAATCGCAGGCCGGTGACGGCTCCGAGTCCGGTTCCGGTGAAGGCGCCGGCAAGGGCGGGCGGGGCGACGGCAGCCACGGGGAAGACGCCGCCCCGGAGCACGTGAAGGTCACCGCCGCCGCGGGCGGCAAGGGCGGCGCCGGGCTCGGGCAGCCGGATGGCTCCTCCGCCCCGCTTACCGGTGCGGATCGCGAGCGCGCGGCAAGCCGGCTGGCATTCCGCATCAAGAGTTGGGTGTGGGAGATGAAGGACGTGGAACTCGTGTCCGAGGAGCGCCTGGCGGCGCTGGAGCGCGCGATCGCCGACGGCGCGGGCCTGGAGGCACGACTGGACGCCGACTCGGCCGAGGCATTGGAGATCATGGAGATGGTGGCGGACGTGCATACATACCTGGCGCAACTGCGAGAGTCCCGCGTTGATGCCGCGCGGCTCAAGGCGGCCCGGCGCGAGGAGTGCCCGCCGGCCTACCGGCCGCTCGTGAGTGAATACTTCAAGGCGTTGGCGAGCCCGGACGCCCGTTGACCTCGGATCTTCGAAGGGATCATTGCGGCGATGAGCACAGTGTTTGAGTTCCTGTTCAAGTACCCGGCCGGCGAGTACGCCCGCGGGCGACTGGTATGGCTGAGTTCGATGCGGATCGAACTGCGGCTGTTACTGCTGTTCGCCTTGGCGGGCCTGGCGTGGTGGCTGTATCGCCGCACGTCCTCGGCCGTCTCGACACGCCGGCGGCGGGGGTTGCTGGCGCTGCGCTGGGGGGTGATCGTACTGGCCGTCGTCGTGCTCAGCGCCCCGGCGCTCGAGAGCGACCGGCCGGACACGGAGAGATCGCACTTCCTTCCGGTTCTGGTGGATTGCTCGCGATCGATGAGTATCCGGGACGCGCGAGTCGACGATGCGGCGGCGTCGCGGATCGATGTGGCCAACCGCCTCGCGTTCGGCTCGGAGGGGCTGTTGTCGGGAACGCGGCAGGGCATGAAGACGCCGCTCTACGGGTTTGACGGGTCGGTGCGGCGCATCGACGATTCCGTGCCGCTCGAGGCGAACGGGACGGCCACAAACCTCTTCGCGGCGCTGCGGGACGTGGAAGCCGAGATGCGGCATCTGCCCATGATCGGCGCGGTGCTCATAACGGACGGCTGCGGGAACGACGGAGGCGACCCGCTCGCCGCCGCCCGGCTGCTGGCCCGCCGGGGCGTTCCCCTGTACGTCATCGGCGTGGGCAGCGCCGAACTCCCCAAGGACTACGAGGTTCTCCGGCTGGCGGCCCCGCGGCGGGTCCGCCGGAACACGGACGCGGAGCTGCGCGTCACGGTGCGCCACACGGATCTCAACGAGCCGTTCGACGTCGAGGTCCTCCGCGGTGAGCATCCGGTCGCCCGCAGGACGGTGCGGCCGGACCCCGACAACGACATCAGCGAGGTCCGAATCGCCTTTACGCCTGTGATGGCGATGAAGGGGGCCACAACCTACAAGGTGCGCATCCCGCCCGCGCCCGGCGAGCAGATCACGGACAACAACGAGACGGCCTTCGTGCTCGAACTGTACGAGGAGCGGCTGCCGGTCCTGTACGTCGAGGGCAGCCCGCGGAACGAGTTCCGCTTCCTCTGGCGCGCCATGCACCGTGACAAGGAATTCCGCGTGGTGACCATGTTGCGGCTGGCGGAGGATCGGTTCCTGATTCAGGGCGCCGACGACACCATCCGGCCCGCGCCCGGCGAGCCCACGGAGCGGGAGAGTCTCCGCCGCGGCTTCCCCGACACTCCCGAGCTGCTCAACAGCTTCGAGGCCGTCATCCTCGGCGACATCGAGGCGGACTTCTTCACGCCCGAGCAACAGGAGATGCTTAGGGACTTCGTCGAGAAACGCGGCGGCGGGCTGCTGATGCTGGGAGGCGTCAATGCCTTCGGTGCCGGCGGCTACGCGGACACCCCCCTCGGCAACCTCCTGCCCGTGGAGGTCGTCCCCGGCGGCAAGGGCTACGACCGCGACAAGTTCAAGCCCCGCTTCTCCAAGGACGGCCTGAACCATCTGGCCATGCAACTCGTCGAGGATCCGGTGGCCAATCTCCAGCTATGGCGGCAGATGCCCGAGTTGATCGGGCTGACCCGCGTCGGCGAACTCAAGCCCGGCGCCACGCTGCTTATGAGCCGGGAGCTCGACGGCCGGGAGGCACCCGTCCTGGCCGTACATCGAACCGGGGCCGGCCGTGCGGCTGCGTTCACCTCCGGCGGGTCGTGGTACTGGCAGATGTCCCGACCGGCCGACGATATGTTCTACGAGAAGTTCTGGAAACAGATGATCCGCTGGCTCGCCGTCGGCGCCGAAGCCCGGCTGGTGATCGAGACGGATCGAGAGAACTACACAAGGGGGCAACCCGTGACGTTGAGGGCCCGCGTGGCCGATGAGGCGATGAAGCCGGTCGATAACGCCGTCGTCACGGCCGTGGTGACCAACCCGCTTGATGAGGTGACGCGGCTCCGCATGAACTGGGTACTCGGCGAGGAGGGTACATACGAGGCCGTGCTGAACCCCTCCGTCGAGGGCGAACACTCCGTGACCGTCGAGGTCGAAGGCGAGAGATGGGAGGCGCTGGGCCCGGCCCGTACGGGCTTCCGGGTTGCCAAGCCGGTCATCGAGTTTCGAAATGCCGGCCTCAAGGAGGATATACTGCGCAGGATGGCGACGGCGACGGGCGGCGACTATTTCGCGGCCGAGAACGTCGGCAGACTGTTCGAGCAGGTCCAAGAGCGGACCGCCGCGTTGCCGTCTCCGCAATCCGAACCGATGCGCAAACCGATCTGGAACATGCCGGTCCTGCTGCTGGCGATGTTCGGCCTGCTGGCAACGGAATGGCTGATCCGCCGGCGGGGGAATCTGGCCTGACCCGGACAAGAGGAAGGTGACATGATGAAACCCGAACGTGACATTATCCATCGCGACCACGACCTGGAGATGGGCCGAGCGGCCGAGGAGCTACAAGGCGGCGTGGAGCGCATTCGCGACCTGTCGCGGCGCAAGTTCCTCGCCGGCGGGGCGACCGCTCTCGGCGGCCTGCTTCTGTCGCCGCTATGGCGGGCAATGGGCGGTTCCGCGATCGCGGCCGAGGCCGAGCCCACGGTCGAGACGGGCGAGTTCATCTTCGCCCGCCTCGAGTTCGCCGTGCTCGATCACTCACCGGACAAGTGGAACGTAGGGCCGGTCGGCGACACGATCCTGCGCAGGAAGCTCAAGGAACTGACCAACATCAACGTGGTGGAGAAGCCCAAGGTCGTTCGGTTGCGCGAGATCGAGGAGATGTACCGCCAGCCCTTCGTGTTCATGACCTCGGAAGGGTACTTCGAGCTGTCCGAGCAGGAGGAGCGGAACCTCCGGGAGTACCTCAACCGCGGCGGGTTCATCCTTGCGGACGACTGCGCACTGTTCGGCCGCGAGGACCGGTTCTTCCAGACGTACCTGAAGCTTCTGACCAAGCTCTACCCGGACAACCCTCCGCGCGAGATCCCGCTCGATCACGAGATCTTCCACAACTACTACGACTTCGGAACGGAGGGCTCCCCGCACATGCAGGGGGTTCGGTACGAGAAGTCCAACGCGGCGGCCCTGTTCGAGCCCGAGACCGACCGGATCATGACCTATGCTACCCCCGGCGACCTCCACTGCGGCTGGATGTGCCGTTACTGGGGCATGGACAAGAATCTCGCGGCGATCAAGATGGGTATTAACGTCGTGATCTACGCGCTGAGCCACTAGAGAACGCCCGGATGACCATGAGACGCGTCCTGTTGACGATGCTGTTGCCCGCCGTGGCCCTCACGGCGGCAGTCGGGGCCGCTGAGCCGGCCGACGAGGCCGGTCGCGAGCCGGAGTGCCACGCGCTGATCGTGGGCGGCTTGCCCGGCAGCCGCGTCTACGCCCGCCGCTACCGCGACTGGATCACGCGATTCCACTCGTACCTGACGGAGAAGGCCGGCGTGCCCGAAGGGAACGTCACCGTCCTGTCAGCGGACGAGGGATTCGACGCGACGTTCATACAAGGCACCGCCACGAGCGAGACGGTCTCCGCAGCGATCGAAGCCGCGGCCGAGACGGTCGGGCCTGAGGACCAGTTCGTTCTCGTGCTCATCGCCCACGGCGGCGTGGTCCGCGACCCCCCCACCATCGTCCTGGAAGGCCCGGACCTCACGGCGGACGCGCTGGCGCGGCTGCTGAATGAGGTCCCGGCGGAGGATCAGGTCGTACTGAACTTCACCTCCAGCGCCGGGATGAGCTTGAAGCATCTGGCCCGCGAGGGACGGGTGTACGTCTCGGCCACGGCGCCACGCGAAAGCAACGAGCCGGTGCTGGCGGAATTCTTCCTCCAGGCGATCGAGACGGGCCGCGCCGACGGCGAGGGCGCCCCCGACGCCGGCCGGGAGGATGGCGCGGTAACGCTGCTGGAGGCCTACAACTGGTCAACGTTTCAGGTAGCGCAGTTCATCGGTCGCCAGGAGGCCCCCTACGAACGCCGCATCGAAGGCATCTTCCCGAGGGGCGACTGGCTCGTCACGGGGCGCGAGTCGGTGCGTCTGTTCAAGAAGCTCTACGGCGGCGCAGCGGACGAGCCCGGCTCTGCGGCCCTGGCGCCGGAAAGCCGCGACGACATTCCCGACCCGATCGTTGAGCTCAAGCCCCCGGAAGGCCGGCCCACCGTTGAACGCTGGGACGGCCGTCGGGCTCTCGGCGAGCACGCCACTCTGGAGGACTGCGGCAGCACGGTCGGCGCATCCGCCCTGACCCCCTGGGTCGCTCCCAAGGACAAGGGGGCGGACGGCGCCGAACGTGAAGCCGAAGAGGAGCAATACGACCCGGACGACGGCGGCTACGTCCCCCTGGCCGGAACGCGGGAGGGCGAGCCGGGGCACTTGGCCCGGCGGATTGTTCTGGGCAAGCCCGGCCGCCACACGGAGGAGTAGGCCATGGCCCACGCGTCCACACTTGGGCTTCGCCATCGCCCTTCGGGGGCTCTTTGGGGACTGTGTGCCGGGCTGATCTGCCTCTGCGGCGCCGTCACGGCATCGGCCCAGCACGCGCCCGCCGGTGAAGCCAAGAGCCGGGCCGAGCTTCTCGAGGCCGGCGTCATGGAGGCCAAGCGTCGAATCGCCTGGGTCACCGACCAACTCGCCGAAGCGCGAGAAGACGTTGCCGAGACGAAGCGGCAACTCGAGCAGCTCGCGGGGGAAGTCGCCGAGGCGAGGCAGCGCCATGAGCGGGCGAATGACGCACGGAAGGCGGCCGAGGAAGACGCCGAGAAGGCGAAGCGTCAGTACGAGTCGGCCAAAGAAGCGCACAAGGTGGCCGAGCGCGAGAAGCGAGACGCCGAAAAACGCCTTCAGCGCGCGCGTGAGACGGACGGCCCGGCCCGAGAGGCCGAGAGGGCCCTGAAAGCCGCGGAGGACGCGCTGGACAAGGCGGACGAGGCACGGGACGGCGCCGAGGAGCAGTGGAAAGACGCGAAGGAGGCCCTGAAGCGGGCGGAGCGTAAGCACCACGACGCGAAGCGCGAGCTCGGCAAGCTCGCCGGCAGGCAACGCCAGGCCGAGTCGAAGCTTCGAAGAAGGCGCGAGCGTCTCGACGAAGCGATGGACGGACCGGAGGAGGCCCGGTTGCTTTTCGGTGTGGCGAGCCGGGCCGCCGAGCCGAGCCCGCCCACGGATGTGTCGGACTGGGGCGTGCAATGGCGCCGGGTGGCACTTCCGGCCGAGGCCCGCGGCGTATTCCCACACCCGGTGTACCCGGACATCGCGGCCGTGACGACGCCCGAGGGGCTTGTGCGGTCGACCAACGGCGGACGCACATGGAAGCTCTTGGCCGAGACGGGCCCGGACAAGCTCGGGCAGATCAACGACGTGGCCTTCGTGCCGGTCGACGGCGACACGTTCTACCTGGCCAGCGAAACCAGTGGCGTATGGCGAGCCGACGACGGTGGCCGTACGGTCCGGCAGGTCGGTTCCACGGAGACCGGCCTGGCCCACGACTGCGTCAACCGCATCTACGTGTACCCGGCCGACCACAGTTTTCGGACGCTCTACGCGGTGCACGGGGAGCATGCCGCCGGCGTCTCGCGCAGCTACGACGGCGGCGATCGCTGGTACGTTGCCGACAGGGACTACCATGTGCGGCAGTTCCTCTTCCAACTCTTCCCCGAGGGAAAGCTCTGCGCGATGTACCTGATCGCCGGCACGCAGGAAGCCCCGGACGTCGTGAACTTCTATGCCCAAGTCGTCGAGCGGCTGGGGGGGGCGGAGTGGCTGGGTGTCGGCCGCAGCGACATCATCCGGGCGGACACCCAGACGTCGCCCTGGCGCGACGCGCCGATGCTCATCGCGACACTCGATAAGGGATTGCTCCACATCCGCGGCCAATGGGGCGGGGCAAGCGTTCGAACGCTGCTGGAAGGCGACGTGCGCTCATGGGCGGCCGGCGGTACGACCTGGGGGCCCGATGCGGACGAGCTGCTGTTCGCATACGAGCCGAGACGGCTCGGGCTGATTGTCTCCGAAGATCGCTTCGATACGCGGGTCAACCTCACGGGCGATCTCTACGTCGACACCTTCGTCCGTGACGGGGCATCGGTACGGGCCTCGGCCGACGGCGGGCGGTTCTACGCCGTCGTCAACGGGCACCTGTGGGTCGGCTTGGTGCGCGGGCAGCGATTCGGCATTCACGACGTCGCGCTCCGGCCGCGGGTGCTGCATCTGACGCCGCGGCAGGGCAAGGCGGAACCCGCCACCGTCACACTCACCGCACGCGTGGACGGTCCCTGCGAGGAGGTCTTCGCGGACCTGCGCGGGCTGGGCGGCCCGAGCCGCGCGCCGCTGGCCGACGACGGCGAGCATGCCGACGGCGACGCCGGCGACGGGGTGTACGGGCTTCGGTGGGAGGTTCCCGCCTCCCTGATCGAGCGCGGACTGCCGTACTCGGCCTTCAACCAGAAGCACGAACTGATACGATCCCACCTCGGCAAGCAGGGCCTGATCGGCGTGGCGGTGTACGCGACCGATGCGCGCGGCCGCACCGAGGGCGCCACGGGCGTCCTGCTCGCCCTCCGGCCTGCCGTCGACTTCGTCGCGGACAGCCGCGAGAAAAGCTGGCGCGCAAAGCCCGACAAGCCCTGGGAGGAGGGCCTGGGACTGCCCGGGGAGGACATCGGGTTCGACATCTCGGGCTACCGGGCCGTGTCCTTCCGAATCCGCTGCGACCGGCCGCATACGGAAGACCTGACCGTGGAAATCGTCAGTTGGAACCGCAGCGGCTATGAAGGCGTGGCGTCGGTGGACCTCGAGGCGTTCGAGTTCGACAGGGAGTACACCCGGGTGGTCATCCCGATGTCGCGGTTCCACGAGCAGGAGAGCGGCTTTATCCCGATCTCGGCTCGGGGGATCCACGTCAAGGGTAAGACAAACGAGGCCGCACGCTACTCGCTCACGGACCTGAGGGTCCACGCGGCCGGCGATGGCTCCGAGGCGGCCGATACCGCCTCGACCAAGACCACCGACGAGGACTGAAAAGCAAACCTGAAACCGCGGGACAAGGGACAGCGCATGCAATCCACGCCTCATCGCATCCTCAAACCGGCGGCCTTGCAGATAATCCTCTGCATTTGCATGGCGGCCGCCGACGGTCAATCGGCCACGGAGCCCGAGCCGAAGGAAGAGCCGGCAGACTTCCTGCAACCCGCGAGATTCGGGAAGATCCTGCCCGATACCGTGTTGCGCAGGCCCTCGCCACCCGACCTCTTGGAGGAGGTCGTTTTGCGGGTGCGGCTGGACGGTGAGGCCGCGCTGGTCGAGCGGGCCCTCAAGCTGGCCGGAGGCAGCTTGGCCGAAGCGTTCGCCGAGGGTCCTCAGCGGGGCCCCCTCGCACTGCTAGATGAATGGCCGGAACTGTGTCGCCGGCGCGAAAAGCACCTGGTCGAACGCGAGGATGAGGACATCATGACGGTGACCGGTCACGCCAAGTGGCCCGCGCTCATGGAGCGACTCACGCGGATCGTGCGCAAGGACCCGATGCTGAAGCTGATCGACGACTGGAGCGCCTCGTCGAAGGAACACGAGATGGAGGATCTCGTCGCGATGGCTCGGGATCGTGTCCACAGCCACAGCGGCAAGGAGCGCCGCGCCGCGATGCGCGTCCTGATCCCGTTCATGGACCGCCCCGAGATCGCGCGGTCCGTCATCGAGGAGCAGCTCTGGTTCGTCGAGCACGGCCAGGCCGTCAACGGCGATGCCCTGCTGGCCATGTACCACCACCATGGCGACCTCGACTCGGACCTTGCCCGGCCCTTGCTCCAACGGATCCTGACAACGCCCCGCCAGCACGCGACGCGGCCGCGCATGATCGCGGCGATCATCCTGGGCTGCCTGGAGGATGCCCCCTCCCTTCCATTGCTGCTACGGCAACTCAACGACCCTCATGTGGACGCCGGGAGCCGGTTCGTCACGGAGTACCACCAGCCGTACACTTTGAGGGAATGCCTGTGCTTCGCCGTTGCGCGGCTCGCGGATGCGTCGGCGTTCGAAGCCCTCGTGGCTAACTTGTGGTTCCGCGGGACGCCGCGCAGGCCGCTGCCGTCCGAGGCCGCCGTGCGAGGGACCGCGGCCGAGGGACTGGCCAGGATCGCCGACCGCCGCGCCGTGCTGCACCTGTGCAACCTGCTGGCCGTCGAGAAGAGCCAGTCCGTCGTTCGGGCCGCACGGGACGCGGTGAAAACCCTCACGGAAGGCGAGTTGCAGGCGGCCCCGGCGACCGGAGTGACCGTGGACGTTCCCGAGGTGGTTCTGTCAGGCGGGGCGCTGCCGATCACCGTGAATCTCCCCGAAACATACCGGCCGGACAAGCTGGCAGGCGTCGTGCGCTGGCGGCTGGCCGGCGAGGAGGAGTTCCGGACCGACGAGCTTGTCGAGGACAAGGGGATCTCCGCAACGCTGCCGCCGGCCGCGACCGCCGGGCCGCTCGAGTTCTACGTCCAGTTCACCGACCCCGAAGGCCTCGCGTTCCCGCAAGCCCCGCCCGGCGAGGTAACGGCCTTGATCGTCCCGGACACGGGCAGGCCCGAGCTGCCCGCCGCGCCCGAAGCCGTCGAGGTGAACAGCCACGCGGTGACGCTGCAATGGCCGGCCGCGCGGGACGATGCAAAGGTTGCGGGCTACCGTGTCTATCGGGGCGCGGATCGCGAGGGGCTCGTGGTCGAGGCCAACCTGGCGGCAAGCTTGGATGCCTCGCAGCGCCGTTGGACCGACACGCCACGGCCGGGCACGAAGGCGGTATATGCCATCGTGCCGACGGACAGCGCCGGCAGAATGGGTGAGCCGTCGCATGTCACCGTGGACGTGCCGCCGGATACGCCGCCGCCCAATGACCTCTCCGTGCGCGTCTGCGTGCGTCAGGCGAAGGAACTCGTTCTTGTTTGGTCCGGCAAGATGGCGCCGGACGTCGCCGAGATCGAGATCCAGCGGGCCGCGGGCAATGCCGGCGAGTTCCGCACGGTGGCCACGGTGGCCGTGGCGGCCGACTTGGGGACGGGTCAGTGGGCGGACACGGACGTCAGCCGAGACAAAACGTACCGCTACCGGCTTCGACTGCGGGACGAGGCCGGTCATGCCGGCCCGTTCGGAGACGTGATTGAAGGACACCTCGGCCCGTACGCCCGCCGGATCAACTGCGGGGGGCACGAGGTCATCGACGAGGACCCGGTCATCTGGGAGTCGGACCGCAAGGCGATTCGCTGGAGCGCGGCATACCGGCTCGACCGGCTGGTGGAGAATGTCGGCTCCGCGCCGCAGGATGTCTACCGGATTGAGCGATGGTCGTCGAAGGATCTCGACTACGAATTTCAGGAGGTGCCGCCGGGTGAGTACGAGATCGTCCTGCACCTGGCCGAGTCCAACGATCACGTGATCCGCGAGGGCGAGCGGCTGTTCGACGTGGTCGTCAACGGTGAGACGGTCGCTTCGAACGTGGACGTGTACCGCCGCGCCGACGGAGGCCTGACGGCCCAGCGCCTCAAGTGCCGCACGCGTGCGGACGAGGGCACGATCCGCATTCAGCTCGAGAAGGTCCGCATGGGCCCGGCCATCAAGGGCATCGAGGTCCGCCCTGCCGGAAGATCGTGATCGAGTGGGCAAGCCGGAGAAGCAGGCATGAACATCATCTTCTTGAATCCGGATGAGATGCGCGCCGAAAGCGTCGGATGCTACGGCCATCCCTTGGTCCAGACGCCGAACATGGACCGCCTCGCGACGGAAGGCGTGCGTTTTGACCAATGCCACGTGCAGCACACGGTCTGCGGCCCCTCGCGGTGCTCATTCCTGACCGGATGGTATCCGCACGTGCGCGGGCACAGAACGCTGTTCTACCCGCTGCAGCCGGACGAGCCGAACCTTCTGCGCTCGCTGAAGGAGGCGGGCTACTACGTGTACTGGGACGGCGCCCACAACGACTGCCTGGCGCCCGATACCTTCCCGCTGTCCGTCAGCGAACTGCGCGACACGCCGGGGCCTTGGCTGACGGACGGCCGCCTGTTCCCCGAGGACGACCCGCGCGACGAGATCCACCTGCGGCCGCCCACGTCGTACACGGCCGAGGAATGCACCGACTGCCGCAGGATCGACCGGGCCATCGAGTTCATGGAGCAGCGCCGCCGGAACCACCCGGATCAGCCCTTCGCGGTCTACCTACCCCTGCTGTACCCCCACGAGCCGTACTGCGCCCCGGCCCCGTGGCATAGCATGTACCCGCATGAGGACGTGCCCGAACTGCGTCCACCGGAGCCGCCCGGCAAGCCGCGCTACCACGCCGTGAAGCGCGACTTCTTCCGGCATCGGGAGGCGGAGGAGATCGATCCGCACATCATGCGCCGCGTGAATGCGACCTATCTGGGCATGGTGTCCTACGCCGACTGGATGCTCGGGCGGATGATGGATTATCTGGACGCCTCGGGCCTGGCCGAGAACACCGCCCTGGTCTACTTCTCAGACCACGGGGACTACGCGGGCGACTACGGCCTGGTGGAGAAATGGCCGTCGGGGCTCGAAGACGTCCTGACACGGGTGCCGCTGCTCATCCGCGCCCCCGGCGTGGCCGAGGGCCATGTCGTAGAGGAGCTGGTCGAGTTGCAGGATCTGCCGGCGACGATCCACGATCTGACGGGCATACCGCTGCCGTACACGCAGTTCGGTCACAGCTTGCTGCCGCAATTGCGCGGGGCGACGGGCGACACGGGGCGTGCCGTATACGCCGAGGGCGGCTACGACGGGTTCCCCGGCCGGGAGATCCATGCCCTTGAGGGCTACCCGCCCCGACAGGCGCCGCGAAAGGCGAGGGCCGAGGCCGCGGGCGGCACATACCGCATGGGGGCGAAGTGTCGCATGCAACAGGAGCGCCCCGACACGGTCTGCCGCTGCGTCATGATCCGAACGATGACCCACAAGCTCATACGCCGGCCGTCCGGCGTGGACGAACTGTACGACCTCGTGGAGGACCCGCTGGAACTCCGCAACGTGTACGGATCCGAACAGTACTCAGCCGTCCAGCACCGGCTGGAGCAGGAGCTTCTCGACTGGTACGTGACGACGAGCGATATCGTGCCGCTTCAGGAGTACCCGCGAGACCTGCCGCGGGAGCTCGTGGTCGAGTAACGCCCGGCGGCAGTTCCCGGGGTCCGCGACGGCCGGGCCGGCAGCATTGAGCCGTCGCCTTCTTTCAACGCGCAGGCCAGCCCAAGGCCCGCTCAGCGATCGAAATCCGCCCAAAGGCCGCTCTCGCCGTCGTCGGACAGATACACCTCATCATAGTCGGCGCCGACATTCACCAGCAATCCGGTCGGCAGGTCGTCGAGGGTGCGGTCGGCTGGTGGTGGCGTTTTCTCATGCCGCGGACCTGCGGATGCGCTTCCGGACCTGCTGCCAGGCTGCCAGGTTCCCGCCCCAGCGGCCGAAGGCGCGCTCGTACCGCCCATCTCGGACCGCGGCGCGGACGCGCAACAGCGGCTCCAGCCCTCTGCGATGCCAACGCATGCCCGCCTGCTTGCACCGTTGCTGGACCAACGTCTTGCACTGGGCCTCCACTTCTCCGCTGCCGATCGGCAGGCCCCTCGCTTCGTACGCCGGGTAGTCCATCCGCTCCCGGTTGTTCCGAAGATACGTCACCAACTCATGCTTCTCCTCCCGCAGCCATGTCGACGACCGCGGGTTCAGCCGCTCCACCTCCTCCAGAGCCGCCTCCACATCCCCGGCTCGCAAGGTCCCGCAGACGGCCAACGCCCAGGCGCGGGCCTGCTCGCCGTCCTCGCCGAAGAACGCCCGTCCGCACTTGCTGACATGCTCGCAGACGTGCCAGAAGTCCACGATCTTCACCGCCCCGGCGAAGTGACGATCCGCCAGGGTCCACAACCAGTGGCTCCCGTCGCCGATGAACGCACGGACCGAAGCGACCCCGTACCCCATCCGGCAGGCATGGTGCCACAGCCGCCAACCGAACGACTCGACATCCGCCAGCAACGCGATGCTGCTCTTGCGGACCCCGCACTCCGCCCCTTCGGAACGGACCGTTCCCACCCGCGCTTCGTGCCAGGCCCCGTCGCTGTGGACCATCACCCCATCGGCGAAGATCAGGCAGCGTTCGGCCTGCTCCTCCGCCGGAGCGGACGCCTGGGCGACGCGGGCGGCTTCCATCTGCCGCCGATCCTGCTCCAGCCACCAGTCGCCGACCGTCTGGACGAGATGCTCCAGCAGTTCCTTGCCCACGCGGATCCCGTGCGAGCCGGCCAGGTGATCCACCGCCTGCTGGTACGGACGCTCAGCCGCCTCATCCACCGCCAGCTTGCCCACCCGCGGCGTCACCGGATGGCCCCCCACCGTCGCCTCGTTGTCCAGAGGGGGAAAAAGACGCCTTGCAGGCGTCGCACCACCACCGCGTCCGGTTGAGCGTCACCGGGCCGCCTTCGGCGACGACCGTTTTGCCGCGACGACCCTTGTGCCGCATCCGGCCGCCGCAGTGGGGGCACGACGGAGAGCCCGAATCATCCCGCGCCTCGTCGCACCAGGCCTGCAGGGCTTGCGACTTGGAGCGATTGAGCTCGTCGCAAATCACGTCTTCCATCGAACTCAACTCCTGCAGCGACGGCGAGGCCTCCTCGACGATCCGATGACGCACCTGATCCAGAATTCCACGCAGCTTCTGATCCAGCTTGTCTCGGTCCACGGGGACACTCCTTTGCCATGAGTTGGGCGGTACCAATCTGCCATGGACCAGATGATAGTAGGAATAACCGGACAGCGCCACACTATTCCGACCACACCCCGGCAGAAACTCCGGCCTTCCACGCGGCACGGCGCACGCCGCCTTGCGAGCCCGGTCCGCCGGCCCGCGGCATCGGCCGAGGGCCGCGTTATCGCCCGTCTTCCGGCCGGGCTCGATAGAGCCCCATGGCGGCCGTCGCGGGGCGAATGCGAAGGTGCTTCTCCTCGCCGGCCTGGATCTCAATCGCCTGGAGGGCGCGGGTCCTGTCGCCGCCGAACTGGACGTACGAGGCGCTCAAAGAGGCGTCCCGCGTGATGAAATACGGCACTGCCTTCGTCAATTCCACGCCCTCCACGGGCGAATCGCCGAACCACCGGTACTGGTCCGGCCGGAAGTGGTCGCGGAAGAACCCGCCCAGGACCTCGCTGCGCCCGCCGTCGAGCGTGACCACATGCACGGCCGGCGATTCCGTCTTCATGCTCAGCACCCACAGGTTCGCGCCGCGGTTGATCACGTACGTACGCGGCAGCTTGTAGCGCCCTTCCTGCTCGATGCGGAATGGGTTGTTCTCGGGGTTATACTGGCGGATCCAGACGTTCTGTCCGGGGTGGAGTCGCAGGTCGGCGCCCGTCTCGTCGAGGAACAGGTCGCCGGTCGAGTCCGGCCGTGTCGTCAGCCCATTGAACCAGCCGTACTTGATGTGCACGGTGCGCGACGTGGCCAGTTCGATCCGGCTCGGCCCCGCCCATCCGGCGTTCAGGAATACCGACTCAATTGTGACCGGCTCGCCGTCGCCGGCGACGCGGAGCATGGGCTTGTCGGAGAAGTTCTTCTTCGGGTCGATCGCGCGAAGGTTGCCGTGGTGGTGCTTCAGCGCGAGAATGCGCCGGACCGCGCCGCGGACGACGATCGTGTCGCTGATCTTGTACTCCACGTTGGCGGGCAGGAAAATCGTCTTCGCGCCCGAATCGATGGCCTGCTGCAAGGCCCGCGTGTCGTCCTCGGCCGAGGCGTCCGGAATGACCCATCGGTCCACCGGCTCGCGGAACGTCTCCGGCGGATCCTTGATGTCCAGGCCGATGTGACCTTCGGCCTCCCCGAACAGGGCTTCGGCGCGTCCGGCCACGGCCTCGTCGATGGAGGCGCCGGGAACCACCGTGTCCCCATCCCGCAGGGCGGCCCGGTAGCCGGATGTGCGGACATCCCGGAGGTAATGCGACGCGTCGCTCTCGATGGCGCAGACGTCGGAAGCGCCCCCGGTCAGCTCGCCGTCGATCAGGACGAACTGGGCCAAGTCGCCGCTGTTCCGCACGGCCGGGACCTCGTTGCGGCTCACCAGCCCGCGAACCGACACCGGCAGATGGTTCTCGAACCCGACGACCCGCTGGCCCTCGAGCGTGATGTTCTCGAAGGCGCAGCTCGACGGCATGCCGGGCGTCTTGACGCCGACGTCAAAGCCCTCGACGGTGATGTTGCGGACCATACCCGGGCCGAACTCCGTGTCCGACAGGTCGATGCCGACCTTGCCCGCTCCCTCGCCGGCGCGCAACGTGACGTCCTCGACCACACCGTGATTGTGCGTGGTGAAGCGGACACCCACTGCACCCGGGTTGCCGCGCCCGACGTCGATCGTCAGGTTGCGGACGTAATTGCTGAAGGCCGCGTTGCAGCGGGCGTCGCGGCCGTAGTACGGCCCGCGCGCGCCCGTGACGACCACGCCCTTCGGCTCGCCGTCGTAGCCCGGACAGTCATCCTTGAGCTTGATGACCGTCCCGTCGCGGCTCTGCCCTTGGAGGGTGATCCAGTTGCCCCAGGCGATTCGGTCGCTGACGAGATAGGTGCCGTCCGGCACGTAGATCACCTGGAAATGCGTGTCCACGGACTCGATGGCCTTTGCGAACGCGGCGGTGTCGTCCGTCTCGCCGTCGCCCGTCGCGCCGAAGTCTCGCACGTTGAACTGCCCGGACCCCTCGGGATAGACGACGCTATGCGCCATGGTTCCGGCTCCGCAGCCGCAGCTCAGCAGCAATGAAACAACGAGGAATGCTCGAGTGAACTCGCTCATGTCCGTTCCTTTCGGTTGAGATCTTCGCCTTCACGGATCGTCGCGTGACCATCCCCCCATCGCGTCGCGGCGGCGGGTGAGCCCGATGTCGCTCGCTTCAGCCGCCGGCCGCGGCTGTGTCGGATTCCTTGTCAGTCGGCGGCGGAAGCGGCCAGAGCACAAATCGATTCCATCCCTTGCGGAGGCCCTGCATGCAGCCGGGCCTCGCCCCGCCGGGAACGTACGGCCGGCCGAACAGGTCGTGCGTGACGCGCTCGTCCGGATCATCGGGTACAGTCGGAACTTCCATGCCCGGCCTGATCTCGAGGAAGCACGACAGCGCGCACGGGTCCAGACCGGCGGCCGTCCCGTACGTAGAGTGCCGGTCGTTGCCGGTGAACATCCGCCAGGCCTCCAGCGAAAGCAGCAAATGCCGGCGATATAAGTCCATATTGGGCCATTTCTCCGGCGGCCACTCCGCGGCGACCATCGCCTCGGTCAGGGCCGCGGCGACATCCTCCGCGGTGGAGCCCCGCTTGGCATTGACCTGGAAGCGAGGATGAATCCGCTTGTGCGCTCCGTCGGGAAAGGCCCCGCCCCCCAGGAACATGTTGTAGTCGGAGCGGTTGTCCTCCACCTTGCCGGGAATCTCCAGCGGCAGCCCGATCGCTCCGCGCCGGTTGCCCAGGAAGAGGTTGTTTCGGATGCGCCAGTGGCTATGAGTGGCCGGCTCGCGGACCTCCGTGCCGTCCTCGCGGGTGTGCCGGTATGTGCGATCCGTGGCCAAGGCGCACCACAAGCCCCAGTTGGCATTGCCGCAGAAGGTGTTGTGCGTCACCGTGACATTGGAGGCATCGTGGGAGTAGAGCCCGTCGCCCATTCGGGTCAGCCCGACGAAGTTGTTGTCGACCAGTACGGGCCCGTAGCCCATCTCGACGAAGATGCCCATCCGCAGGTTGTTGAGGACGACGTTGCGCGTGATCCGCGCGCGGACGAAGCCGTTGTCGGCCCATATGCCCGGCCCGTCGTTGTCCCGCACGAGGTTGCCCTCGATCACGCCGTCGATCAGGCCGTGCGTCTTGATGCCCCCCTGTTCCCACCAATGCTTACTGGCCCGGTTCGGCACATGGCCAAGGTAGTTGTTCCGCTCCACGACATTGCCGACGATGCGCATGCGGTAGGTGTTGATGCCGGCGATGCCGCACAATCCGTTGTCGGATATCGTGTTGCCGCGGATCACGTTGTCCGCGGGACGGAAGATGCGCTCATCTTCGGCCACGACGTCCGGAATCTGCTCGGGCTTCCAGTACTCGAAGCCCACGTCTATGCCGATGGACTTGGCCCATCGAATCGTGTTGTTCTCGATCCGCCAATGGCTGCCGCTCCGCAGCGAGACCGCCCCGGCCTGCGGGAAGCTGCCCTGGTTGGCGCAGTGCTCGAAGACGAACCCGCGGACGTGGATATGCTCCAGCCCGCGGCGAATCGGCGAGAAGATGCGATGGCGGACCGACAGCTCCACAAGCGCTTGATCCGGCGCGGGCACGCCTTCGGGCAAATGCAGCCAGAGCTGCTCGCCGTCCGGGCTGACCATCCAGGTTCCCGGCAACGTGTCGAGTTGGTCCGTGTACTCCACCTGCTGGGCCCGCGAGGAATCGACGAAGACCTGCCCGATCGTGAGCGGGAACTCCGGCCCGGCGTGCGGGCGGGCGACCGGCTTGTGGTCCTTGTCCGAGATGCTGATGCCCGTGAGGTATGGGTTGCGGTACGTGTAGCCCTCCGCGGGCAGGTCGCCGACCCAGACGTTCCGCAGCGATTCGTGGCGCGCCCACTCCGGCTGGAAGACATCCGACCCCTTGACCACGACGCTGCCGGGATCAGCCGCCTCGTAGACGATCGGAGCATCCGCCGTTCCCCCCCGGGCCGGCCGGACCCACTCCCGGTACACCCCCGGCATGACCCGGACGGTGTCTCCCGGCCGGGCACGTCGGGCGGCGGCGTTGATGGTCGCAAGCGGCTCCTGCAACGTGCCCGAATTGGCGTCGTCGGCCTTCTCGCCGCGGCAGTTCACAATGAGCTGCCGGCCGCCGCCCTCGCCCGTGGCACGCCGCACGTATGCCGCGTCCGGTTCCCGCCGGTCAGCGGACCCGCCGCCGCCCGGCGGCACGGCCGGGCCGCAGCCGCAAACCGAGGCCATCACCGCCGCAAGAACCCAGCGCAATGCGCCCATCATCTGTCCTTTCCGCTGTCGCTCACTCCTCCGCGGACGCTCGGCGGTACCACTTGTCCGAGACGATCGGCTCGCGGAGCGCGTCGGGCCACTTGACGATCAGCTCGTCCCGCTCGCCCTGGCAGCTCTCGCCGAACGTGACGTTTTCCCATCGCTTCGCGGCCGACGGATTCTCCAGGAACAGGCCGCCCTTGGCAAGGTCCTCGAACCGGACGTTCCGCAGCACCGGCTCGCCGCAGAACGCGATGCTGATCTCCTCGGGCATCTCCTTGTAGCCGTCAAGCCGGGACTCGAACCACGCGTTGTGGCGCCCATGCCAGCCGATCACGAGCTTCGCCTTGTCCGGGGCGGCCGTGTGGACCACGACCTCGGCCGAGGGGGTGAAGATCGCGCCGGGCACGCGCTTCTCGACATCTCTGAAGCCCACGGGGGCCTTGAAGCTGACCCCGAAGCGGACCTCCTCGGTAATGGGATGCTCCTCCGAGCCCGCCTCGATCCGCCCGGCCACGATGATATCCAGCGAGCCCTGACTGTACCGGAAGCCGTAGCCGCTTCCCGGCGCCGTGTGCGCCTTGCCGTACTCGGCCCCCGACATCAGGCGGAGCGTCGTGCCGGGGCGGACGCGCTGCACCGAACGCGTCCCGGCCCAGAACTGGCCGTTCTCGGCGACGATCGCCGTGCCCGACTTGATCTGGAAGTCATCGCTACTGGCAACCGTTCCGCGGAACTCCACCGATGCGCCTTCGGCCTTGTTGACCGTGAGGTACTGCGCCATGCCGTAGGATTGGGTCACCGGGATGATATGCCCGCCGCGCACGGGCTTGGCGCCCGGCGAATCGGGCGTCAACCGCGGTTGGTCGTTGAAGAAGAAGGTATTCCTGGCGCCGCACATGGCGGTCGTGTACCGGCAGCGATACGCCCCGGAGCGCGCCACCCACAAATTCCCCTCCATGACCGGAACGGTCGAGGGGTTGAACTTCGCGTTCCGTTCCACCGCGACATGGCGGCACTTGATGATCCCCGCCGGACGGAGACTGAACTTGGACTGGTAGGGCTTGTCCGCGGATGGGACGAGGATGTCCGTTCCGGTCCCGAGCCAGGAGACCTCCAAATCCCTTCGGTCGATGCTGGCAACGGGCGGCCAAAGCTCCTCGCCCTCCCCACCGACCACGATCCAGTTGTCCGGATCGTGCAGTACGCCGCTCTTGCCGGGGTGCCGCCAGATGATCAGCCGGTACGGCGGTTCCCATTCCTCCCCGGTATATGCCGGCTTGCGGCCCTCGGTCGGCACCGCGTCCGGCCAGTCCAGCCGGCCGAGCCGCTCGGCCTCGGCATCCGTCAACTCGCGCGTCTCGTTGATCTCCGTGCGCTCGCCGCCGACCGAGATCGCGTGCAGCAGGGCCTTGGGGAAGCTGCGAAGCGTCCCGCCGCTCGGCGAGTACAGCACAACCAGCGAATCGTCCTGATAGGCCAGCTTGCCGGCGACGTGCCGCTCATCCACCAGCTCCACCTCGCACGGCACCTGTTCGATGCCGCCGGCGAGGGACGTGCCGAAAGGCACGAGTAGCGCGACTACAGCAGTCACGAATCTGTGCATGGGGTTCTCCTTTGTTCCTCAACGCCGCTGGGCCGTGCAGGCCGTGAAGCACCTCTCGACGGCGGGGGTGTAGCCCGGACGCTGGAAGCGGTCGCTGTCGCGCACGGCCTCGCAGACGAACTCGGGCGTAATCTCATCCGGTACGGTGTAGTCATTCCGGGCATGACTGTACATGCCGCCGGACTCGGGAATCAGCTTGTATCGCTTGGAGAAGTCGCAGCGGAGCAGGTCCAGCCGGCCCCAGCGGAACTCGCGACCTTCGATGGCCACGGACAGCACCTCGTCGCCGGCGATCGCTGCCATGGGGCAGGCCTGCACGCATTCCTTGCACTCGGTGCAAAGCTTCTCGCCGGCGTAGACCTCGTCGCAGGTCAGCTCGGCGTCGGTCACGAGACAGACGAAGCGCTGCCGCCCGCCGAACTGCGGCGTCAGCACGATACCGTTCCAGCCGATCTCGCCCAGACCGGCCGCCACGGCCGCGAATCGCGACGCCAGCAGGTCCTCGCCCGCCCCGCCGATTCTCCCGGCCAATCCGCAAAGGTCTCGCGTGGGGGCGACCGCGTGTCCGGCCGAGGCCAGCAGGCGGGCGACCTCGCCCTGGATGGTGGCGAGCTGGCTCCATGCCTCCTCGTGCACGGCCGTGTGGTAATGGCCCGCCTTGCCCGCCGGCGGCTTGCCCACCTCATCGATGCTTGCCTCCGGCAACGACAGGCCGAGAACGATGACGGACTTGGCGTCGGGCAGATGATCGCTCGGCCGCTTGGGCTCGAGCCGCTCCGGTCGGGCCTTCGGATTGAACGGCCATCCCTGCCCGCCCCAGAGGCACGGCCGGTCGATCTCCCAGCCCTGATCCTCGACGACGAAGTAGCCCTCGGACTCTCGCCCGAACCGTTCGGCGAGCTGCGGGACCAACTCATCGACCCGCGAGGCGGGTGCAATGCCGACCAGTTCCGCGCCGGCCGCCTCGGCGACCTGCCGAACGCGTTTTGTCAGTTCCGCCGGCTCGGTCTCGATGCGCTCGAACCGCGGCTTGGGCTCGAGGATCTGCCGCTGCACGGGCGCCGAGGTCAGGATCACGCGCCATCTTTGCCGCCGCCCGAAGCGTTCCGACACCGCCTTGCCGTATTCCGTGTCCATGCGCAGCGAGTAGTTGACCTGCGCCGTCTTGCCACCGTGGTGCTCATGGGCGACCTCATCCGCGCGTCGCGCCAGGCCCGCCACGATGGCGGCCTGCTCCTCGTCCACACCGCTCCGCGGCAGCGCGGAGAAGCCGTACTGCTCCTGCATCAGGTAGCCCAGCATGATCTCCGCACGCGCCGCGTGGTAGTCGACGTTCAGCTCGCAGTTCTCCGGATAGCCCATGCCCAGCACGACCGCGCCGGCCGCGTCGGGCAGGATATCCGTCAGCTCCACGCCGGCCGCGGCGAAGTCCTCCGCCGGCACGGTCGCCAACATGTCAACGCCGACCCGCTCGGACAGCGACTTCAGATCCGTCGCCATCGCCTCCAGCGTCCGGGCGGATGCATCCGCCTGCACGTCGCGCCGGCGGCGCGGGGCCTTGCAGTAGTCGCGGTCGAAGTGCCGACGCGGCGCGGACATGCAATGCTTGAGGCACATGCCCATCTTCCAGCCGGTGATCCACTCGTTGCGCTCCTTGACGGCGCGCTCTTCCATCTCCTTCATGAGAGCTTCGTCCACGTGCTTGCCCCGCCACTCGTCGAGGAACACGTCCAGCATGAAGTTCTCGCCCGTCGCGCAGCGCCACAGGTTGCGGTCCGGAAACTCGTACCGACGCTCCTCGACCTCGATGTGGCGCATCTCGCCGCTGACGTCCTCGTCGAAGCATCGCGTCGGGCAGTTCTTCGCGCAGAGCTTGCAGCGGTCGCACAGCGCAGGTCCGTCGTACATCGGCGTCGCCGTCAACTCCGCGTCGGTGATGATGCTCACGAAGCGCTGCCGCGGCCCGAACTCGGGGGTCAGGCAGATGTTCTGCCAACCGACCTCGCCGAGACCCGCGCACACGGCCGCGTAGTAATGGCACATGTCGCCGACCCAGCCGCGGTCTCCGCTGCCGTCTGAGAGCTCGGCCGCACGATAGCGCCACTGTCCGCTCTGGCGGACGAACATCGCCCGATGCCCGAGCCGCTCCAGCCGCCGGACGACCTTCCATGCGATGTCATGCAGCATGGCCGAGACGTTCATCTGGGTCATGGCCGGGCCGGGGTAGCGCGGATCCTCCTCTGCGCCGAGTTCGGCCGGGGCGTCGAGGAAGTGGCACGCGCAGACGATGACGTTCCTGGCCTCCGGGAAGATGCCCTGGGGGCTGTGCTCGATCGGGGCCTTCGCCCAGCGGGATACCGGCGCCACCCCCACGAGATTCGCGCCTTCAGCGCGGGCGAAGTCCTTGATCTCTTGGGTCAAATCCGTAGCGTTCAGCGTGTTGGATACGTCCTGAGCCATTTTGTACTCCAATGGGGAGGCGTCAGCCGACGGGCGACGCCTGCCGCTCTGTTGGCCTTGTCAGTTCATCGCCAAGCCGTTCGGCCGCCGCCCGACCGGCGACGAGAATCCGCCCGCGATGTTCGTCGTCGAAGCGCAGCAACGGCACGCCGACGCCGATCGCCGCGATCACGCGGCCGTCCTCGAACACCGGGAAGGCCGCCTGGGCGACCTCCGGCCCATCGGTCACGACGCATTCGCCCTCGTCGCGGATGCGGGCGAGCCCGGTTCGCAGCGCCTCGGGGGTCTCCGCGCCGCCCCACGCGGGGCCGGGGGGGCCGTGCTCGGCCACGTAGGCATCGACTTCACCCGGCGTCTCGTGGGCCAGCAGCAGTCGCCCCGTCGCGGTCTCGTACACGTCGTTCAGGTAGGGCACGTCATCCCGCACCTGGACCGCTCGGGCGGGGTTGACGATGCACAGGATAAACCGTTTGCCGTGCTGCAACGTCGCCAGAAGAGCCATTTCCCCCAGCTCTGCCGAAAGACCCGCCACGAGAGGGCGGGCGATTTCGACAAGATCTCTGCGGTACGGGCCGCCGCGGGCGAGGAAATACACCGTTCCGCCGAGTCGATAGCCCTTGCGCGGCCCCACCTGCTCAACGAGCCCACGGGCGATCAACGTCTTCAGGATATTCGCGCAGGTCGATGCGTTGAGCCCCAGCTTGCCCGCGATCTCGCCCAAGCCGGCGGGCTGTTCCGGCCGTGCGGCCAGAAGCTCCAGAACATCGCATGCTTTGTGCAGTACCCGAATCATTGCAGCATTGCAAAACTCACATCCATAACATTGAATTATGGCCAAATGCGCCTGTCAAGTCAAGGTCTCCAGCGGATTTCTGCCATGGCCGACCTGCGGCCGCCGCGGCAGCGCGAACGCGGCTCAGCGCCTTGGCAGCGGCCAGAGGACGGTGCGGTTCCATCCGACTTGAAGGGACTGCATGCACCCCGGCTTGGCCGCGCCGGTCGCGTACGGCTTGGCCAGCAAGTCGTGCGTGATGCGCTCGTCCGGGTCGTCCGGTACGCGTGGCAACTCTTCGTCGGGCGTGAACTCGACGACGCAGGTTCTGGCCGAGAGGTTCGGCCGGCCGGTTTTGCCCCACTGCGAGTGCTCGTCGTTGCCCGTGAAGGCCTGCCACATCTCGAGCGACAACAGCAGATGCTGCTTGTAGAACTCCGGATTGGGCATCTGCTCCGCCGTCCAGCCCGCCTCGCCGAGGGCCTTGACCATCGCCTCTGCCACATCTTCGCGAGTGCGCTTCTTGTGCACGTGGTTGACCTGGAACAGCGGGTAGATGATCTCCTCGGACAGATCCGTGCCCAGTCCACCGCCGAGGAACAGGTTGTGATCGGAGTGGTTGTTTTCCACCTTGCCGGGGATTTCCAGCGGCAAGCTGATGGTGCCCGCCCGGTTGCCCACGAACAGGTTGTTCCGGATTCGCCAATCGGTGTGGTGGCTCTCCTCGTAATGCTTCTCGCCCGTCTCATCGGTGTGGCAGCGGAAGCGGCGGTCCGTCGCCCAGGCGCACCAGAGGCCCCAGTTGGCGTTGCCGAAGAACGTGTTGTGGGTCACGGTGATACGGGCGGCGTCGTGCGAGTAGAAGCCGTCGCCCATCCGAGTGTGAGCCACGAAATTGTTGTCGATCAGCGCCGGGCCCGATCCCAACTCCATGAAGATGCCCATGCGGAGGTTTCCGATCACGACGTTCCGCGTGACGCGAGCATGCGTGAACCCGTTGTCGATCCAGATGCCGGGGCCGTCGTTGTCCCGCAGCAGATTGCCCTCGATCAGTCCGTAGGCCATGCCGTGGGTCTTGATGCCGCCCTCTTCCTCCCAGATCTTCTTGCCCCGGTTGGGCGTGTGACCCAGAGCGTTGTTCCGCTCGATGACGTTGCCGACGATCCGCGTGCGCAGTGTGCCGATGCCCGCGATGCCGCAAAGCCCGTTGTCCGTCACGCGGTTTGCGCGAATCACGTTATCCTTCGGCATGAACGCATGCTGATCTTCAGGCACGACGTCCGGGATCTGCTCGTGCTTCCAGAACTCCATGCCGATGTCGATGCCGATGGAGTTGGCGAACCGGACGGTGTTGTGCTCGATCACCCAGTGGCTGCCGCTTCGGAGCGAAACCGCCCCGGCCTGCGGGAAGCTGCCCTGGTTCGCGCAATGCTCGAAGACGAACCCGCGGACGTGAAGGTGCTCCAGCCCGCGACGGATCGGCGAGAAGATGCGATGGCGCACGGACAACTCGATCGCCGCGTTGCCCGGCTCGGCCACGCCGTCCGGAAGATGCAGCCAGAGCTCCCGTGCGTCCGGGCTGACCATCCATGTGCCGCGAAGCTCCGCAAGCTGCTCGTGGAACTCCACTTGTGTCAGAATCCGCCCGTCGACGAACACCTGCCCAAGGGTCAGGGGGAACTCCGGGCCCTCGTGCGGGCGCGCCGTCGGGTTGTGATCCTCGCCGGAGATGCTCTCGCCGGTCGTGTAGGGGTTGCGGTACGTGAAGCGCTCTTCGGGCAGCTCGGCCGTCCAGACGCCGTCGAGCGACGCGTGGCGAGCCCAATCCGGCTCGAACAGGTCCGAGCCCTTCACGATGACGCTGTCCCGCTCGGCGGCCTGGTACACGATCGGCGCATCGGCCGTGCCGCCGTGCGCGGGGCGCACCCACTCGCGATAGACGCCGGGACGGACCAACACCGTATCTCCCGGCTCGGCGCGTTGGGCCGCGGCGTTGATCGTCGCCAAGGGCTCGCGCGACGTGCCCGCGTTGGCGTCGTCGGCGTTGGGACTGTTGCAATCGACTATCAACTCATGCGTCTTGCTCATGGAAGAACCTTCTCGCTGGAAACGACAGATGCGTTGCGTACCGCTCCAATGAAGCGGCAGATGCTACCGGATTTCGGCACGGACCGACAGGCCCCAATCTCTCCGCTCCTGAAAAGCCGTGCGGCTTAGCTTTGCCGCGGGCGACCGCCCCTGCGTAGCTCGGACATCGCGCCCTTGCCGCCGCTACCCCTTCATTCCGGCCGCTCGAAGATCCGCACGCAGGGCGGGGGCCTCTGTCCACGTGCCGGGAGAAGACCCCGCCAGGACGGTCTCCCGCCGCCGGATCATGTGCTGTCCGCTCGCGCGGCGTCGAGCCGAAGCTCCAGACAGACGGTACACCGTTTCGGGAAGGCCTCGGTACTCGCAGCGCAAGGACATCTACCCCGCCGGCCGTCGGCTCGCCCCGGCGGGGACCGACCTTAGCGGCCGAACAACTCATCCGGCGTGCCGGCGTTCCGCTCGCCGTAGAATACGTTCTTCCACGTCCGGCGGTCGGAGGGGTCGGCCAGTTTGATGCCACCTTTGAGGAAGTCGTTGAACACCACGCCGTTCAGGACGACCGAGTCCCGGAATACCACGCTGATCTTCCTCGGCAGGTTCTGATAGATCGCGTGCCTTTCCGGATCCTTGTCCTTGCTCGGAATGGGCTTCTCGCCATCGCCGTCCCGTCCGTGATACTGCAAAACCAGGCGCGCCTTCTTCGGATTCGTACTGCAGATGCGCAGATCCCGAACGCTCATTCCATGCTTCGGGTCGCTACCGTGGTGCTTGCTTTTCAGCGCGTCGTGACGGTCCTTGAAACCCAATCCGATGATGACATCGTGCTCGATGGGGCGCGTGGGCGTGCCGATTCGGATGGGCCCGTGGGCATGAACGTCCGGCCGATAGGTGCAGTTGCCGTTCATCATGAACACGGCCGACGAATGCAATTCAAGCGTAGCGTCCTTGCCCACGCTGAAGACGCACCTCGGGCCGAATAGGATGGTGCTGCCTTCGCTGAGAATCAGCCGCCCGCGGACCGAATGCGTTTCGTCACCGGAGACGGCCGTTCCGATAATCTCCATCGAGGCCTTCGGATCGTCCTTGCGCAGCTCCCACTTGCGCCCCAGCGTGGGCCCGTCTAGTTTTGCCAGTTTGACCGGATCGCCCAACGGGCGCACCGCGCCGACGCGCAGGAAGGTGTGCTTGCCCCCACGGAAGGCGGCCCCGCCGCCGCCGTTAAACGATCCCCGCGGATGCACCCACAGATTACCGAACCCGCCACCAAGGTTGTGCTGGTATGTGACGTTGTTCTCGATCGTGATGTGCCGCGCCACATAGGGACGGCCCTTCCAGTGCGCCATGCCACGTACCTCATAGCGCTTCTCGGCGACGGGCACCAGCACATCGGTCCGAGGCGAAAGGATCGCGCTGAAGCTGTGATGCCTGGCTTGATATTCGCCGCTTTCGGTGAAGCTCTCCGTTCGCGGGCGACCGTTTTCGAGCCACTTGCCCACGTCGAAGAACTTGCCGCTCTTGCCCGGCGCCCCCCACACGAGGAGCTCTCGCGGCGCCTTCCATGTCTCGGTGGTGTAGGCCGGCTTGAGACCCTCGGACGGCGGCTCATCCGGCCAGGCAAGCTCTCCGAGCAGCGTCTCATCCGCCTCCGTCAACTCGCGTTTGGCGTTGAACTGCTGACGCTTCCCGTCCACCGTTACCGCATGGACGTGCCGCTTCAGGAAGCTTCTCACCGTCGCCAGCCGCGGCGAGTAGACAATCAGGTGCTCCGGCATGTCGAACTGCACGGCCAGTTTGCCTTCGATCTCCGTGCCGTCGACCAACTCAATCGTGCAGGGCTCGAGCCGCAACTCGTCCGCGGCGGCACCCGCGGCGAAGGCCATCAGAGACAGCACGCACAGAACGGCAGTTATCCATTGGCCTTGCGTCATCGCGATTCTCCTTACGTCCGTTGCATCCCCTCCGGGCAGATCGTATCGAGGTAGCTCATGTTCTCGGGAGTGATTCCCAGCCAATCGAGCACGGAGGCGGGAACGGGAGTGCCGACCCGCCCGATCACATCGGTCGCGACGTGGTGGTCACTGCCTGGGACCAGGTCCACACCCTCCTCGTGCAGCATGCGGTAGCCGGCGTAGAGGATCTGCCGGCAGGACGGCAAGCTGATCCGATCGATGCGGGCGACGGTATCGCCGCTGACCTCCGTGGAGAGGCCGTGGGCGACCAGTGCCCGACCCAGGGCCCGCACGTCCATCATGAAGAAGCGATTGACCTCCTCATCGCTGAAGTCACACTCCGGGCGCACCGGCAGGTCGGTAATCCACGGCTCGATGGGGTTCTCGATCACGCGGTTGTTGGCCGCCTCGCGGAACGGGTGAGCCATGTGAACGGGCTTGCCGATCTCCCGGCCGATCTCGGCGATGCGTCCGACGCCGGCCGTCCAGCTCTTGGTGTTCGTCTCGATGTCCGTGCAGTCGTAAATCCGCGGCGGCTCCAGGATGAACCCGTCGGCGAACTCCGCCACTTCCGGCGTGAGCAGCTCATCCGCGCGTTCGAGCGAAACCTCCGGACACAGCAGCAGCCGCATCGTGGGAAACTCCGGCTTCAGCGAATCCAGCTCCGCGCGGTAGTTCGCCCATCCATCAGCGCCGGGCCCGTACGGATTGCGCAACCGCTTGGGATCATACCGCTCCAGATGGTCCGTCACGCCGACCAGCAGCCGCCCCGTCATCCGGGCGTGATCCAGGTAAAACCGTAGCGACGTCTCCCCGCTCCGCTCGCTGCCGGCATGATAGTGAAGATCAACATTGTGGTTCAGCAGCATCGTGTCATCCTATGGGGCAGTCCAGGGGGCAGGACTTCGCTTGTATCGGAATCGAAACGGCCAGAATCGCCTGGCAGTCCGTCGACGAACGGGTTCCGCCGCCAGATCGAGCGGAACGGGCGAGCACCCAGAAGCGGAAATACGGATCCCGCCGGGATCGAATTTCCGCGACGCAGACGCACAGGCCGTTCCGCCCATCTCAGCGGGAACCGCTTCTTCAACGGGCTGCTAGCCGCCGCAACCCGCCGCCGCGCTCGGCCGCTCGACGGTCACCGGAATGCGTTGTTCCTCCCCGATCTCAATCGGCATCTCCCGCGTCGCGCCGTCGGACCAGGTCACCTTCAAGTTGTACTCGCCGTCCTCACGAACCGCCAGGTTGATCCGGTCGGACCCGCGGCTGCCGACATTCACGTTGGTGCCGATGGTGCGAATCGCAACCGGCCGGTCCTTGGCGTCGAACAACTCGACCTTGGCGTTCGTGACGCCCACCGGGCCCCGCACGGTCACGGCCAGAATCGTGGTCTGATACCGCTTCTCGCCGTGGTGCTTGACCGCGACGCCGGAACTCCGGAGAGACAGGGTCTCGTTGACCAAGAGCACCAGCCGCCCGTCCACGCCGCCCAACAGGATGTCGTTGGCGCCGTCGTCGTTGACGTCGCCGGCCGCCAGGCCCCACGCGCCGCTGCGGAACGCTTCCGGGAAACTCCCAGGCGCGTACTTGTTCGCACGCATGAAGGAGCCGTAGCCGCGGTTGCAGTGGTAGTTGGCCCCGCCGGAGCGCGTGCCCGTGTAGATGTCCACATATCCATCCGCGTCGAGATCCTCGCACAGCACGCTGATCTGACGCTCGGCCGGCTCGTTCTCCAGCTCGTTGGTGTCGGTGATCACGTTACGCAGGCGCCCGTCCTCCGCGGCGAGCAGCGTGAAGGACGCGTCGGAGGGAACGAGCAAGCTCATTCCCGTGTTGCTCCACAAGGGCGCTATGGCTCCCGCACCCGTCATGCCGGGCCCCTCATCGAAGGCCGCAAGATCGATCCCCAGCCGCATGGGCGCGAAGGCGCCCTCCTCCGTCTGCGTCAGCAGCATTCCCGGGGCCGACCCGTAGTACAAGTCCATCCGTCCGTCCCCGTTCCAGTCGCCGGAGGAGAAGAAGCCCGTCCCGCCGGCGACCGCCTCTTCGTTCAGGCCCAGGGCCTCGGTCGCGTCCTCAAACGCCTTGCCGCCCTTGCCCGGGTTCAGGTACGCGTGCAGCCCGCCGCCGACCTTCGAGACGATCACGTCCGGGTACCCGTCGCCGTTGATATCAACGAAGGCCGAACTCTTCACCTCCGCGTCCGCTTCCGCGGGGAGCCAATCCGTTTTCTCGAAGGTTCCGTCGTCGGCCTGCGCGTAAATCGCGCCGTCGGCCAGCAGATCCGCCCGCCCATCGGCGTCGGCGTCCGAGAACGAGCAGCTCGCGCCCGCAATTCCGTCCAGGCCGAGCTTGGCCGTCGCGTCCGTGAACTCCATCCGCCCTTCCTGCAGGTACAGACGGTTGCCCGCGGCGCTGCATCCGTAGGCGTCCACGTCGCCGTCTCCGTCCACGTCGTAGAGCGCCACGCCCCGCAGGGGCTCGTCGAACTCGCCCAGGACCATCTGAGAGAACTTCTGGAAGGGCTCGGGCGGGAAGTAAAAGGCGTTCTCGCGCAGATCCGCCATCATGTCCAGAAAGCGCGCGTTGTTGCCGTTGTAGGTGCCGAACAAGCTGCCCACGGTCTGTTCGTCGTGCACGACGGTCCATTTCCACTGGGTGTGTTCGTCGTCGACGATCTCCGCCTCCTGCCAGACGCCGCCCCCGGTGTAGAACAGCACCTCGGCCGGCCGCCTTTTGGATGAAACGAAGGCAACGATCCGATGCCCGTCATCGAGGAAGATCGGCTCGTCCCGAGTCGCCTCGACCGTGCTGACCGAGATGGTCTCCGGGGTGAACTCGCCGGAGTACACGTCGGTCACCTCCAATTTCATGGTGCCCGCGTCGAGATCGCGCTCCTTGACCACCGTCCCGATCACCGCCTCGTAGCGGCTGCCAAGCTTCATCGGCTGAAGACTCGGGTTGATGTACGCGGTCGCCTCGCCGCCCGCCAGAAGCAGCAGCCCAATGATTGCACCTAGGTACCTACGCATTTTCGCAACTCCTTCCCCGGTTCCTCCCAGCCCGTACCAATCGGACTGGGGTGCTCTCCACTCAATTATTCCAGGCCTTGACGCGGCCCGGTTTCGGCGGCCCCGTCGTGAGCCCCGACTTCAGGGACTCCTCCACCATGACCGGCGATGCCGGCTCATCCAGGTTCGAAAGCTTCGCCAAGACCATCTCAACCGCCGTTTGCCCCACCTTGGCGGCCGGCACGACCACCGTTGTTTCCGGGCGGCCGAAAGGCCTCCTCGGCTGATCGGCAAACGACAGGACCGATAGATCCGACGGGACGCCGAGCCCCGCCAGAGCGGCCGCATGCTGCACGGCCGAACCGAATGCATAGGCGATCGCCGCCGTGGGCCGAGAGGGGCCCGAAAGCCATCGCCCGATCACGTCAAGTCGGTCGATGTCGGCATCGCCCGCCTCCGGCTTCAGCACACGCGGGGGTAGCCCCGCCTCTCGCATGGTCGCCTCGTATCCCGCCCGCCTGTCCGTCTCGCTGTAGTGACGCATGCCCGGACCGGCCTGGGAGAACTCCATGTACGCCACGTTCCGGTGTCCGAGCTTGAGCAGATGCTCCGTTGCCAGCCGACCGCCGCCGAGGTCATCGGGGTACACGCAGTCGGCCTCACGCTTGCAGTTGATCCAGACCGCCGGAATGCGGTGCCCCTCGATCAGCTCCATCATCCGCTCGGGAATCGTACGATTGTAGTTGATCAGAAGGCCGTCCACCATCAGCTCCCGCAAGACCTTGGGAACGAATCCCTTACTGGTGAGCTTCTCGTCGGGCGCGCGGGCGATCATCAGATTCAGCCCGGACCGGGACAGGGCATCTTGGATGCCGTCGAGCATGGTGATCGGCAAGGTGCTCCGGCCGGCTTCGGTGCTCAGAAGGAGCGACACGGTGCCGAAGCGACCCTGGCTCATCGCGCGGGCGGCCGCGTGCGGACGGTACCCCATCTCAAGGGCAATGCGGCGGATTCTCTCGGCGCGCTGCACCATGCTCGGCCAGATCTCCTTGGTCCGGCCGTTCAGCACCCGGGACACCGTATCGCGCGACACCCCGGCTTGGGCCGCGACGGCATCCAAAGTCACCATGTGTCCTGTTCCTGCCATGGTCAGTGGCTCAGCCGCTCGGCCGGGATCGGCTGCTTCTCCGTTCCCGGGCCTTCGTAGCTGACCTCGAACGTCTCATCCTCGCTGGGTTTCCACCACGCGAACCCTCGGCCGCGCAGGTACTCCACGCGAATCGCGTGCTTGCCCGGCTCCAGTTTCAGCGAACCCCAGGATTCCAGCGGCACCTTGGCCGTCGGCTTCCAGTCGTAGCGGTAGCGGCGGTGGTTGTCGACCACGAGCCGATCGCCGATGTACAGCCGGCTGGCCCCTTCCGTCTCCGTGTGGAAGCGGTAGATGCCGGCCTCGTCCACTTCGACGTACCCGGTGTAGACATAGCCGTCGCCGTTCTTCATGCGTCCGTCGGGCACCCGAAGCGCGAAGCTCTCGACCGTCCTCGAATCGATCGGATCGCCCGCCTCGCCGTGCAACTGCTCGAAGCCCTTGACATCATAGACGCGCAGGGCCAGCCCCGCTTCCGTCTCGGCCGGCGAGTCCGGCTTGCGGGTCCCTTCCACGAAGTTGAAGGTGTCGGCGACCTGTCCCCATTGACGGTAGAAGTGCGGCCCGGGGTAGTGGAACGCCCCCGCCCTGACCGTCGTCGTCTCGGTCAGCTCGAACGGCCCTTCGTACACATCGCCTTCCTTCGATTCGCTCCCGTCGGTCGTGTGGCGGATCTCCCGACCCCCGAGCACGTCAAGCCGGACCTCTACCGTGTCGCCCGCCGCGAAGGAACCCCCCGAGGGAACGATGCGGAGGTACGCGTGGCCCTGCCCGGCCGCGGCGGTGGAGGGCACACGGTCGGCCGTGCGCGCTTCCCGCTCTTTCCGCCACTTCGCGACCCGCCGGCTCAGATCCTCGGTTTTCGGCATCGACGCGAAGACGTGCTCCGGCTCGGACGTCACCGGCTCTTCCAAGGCCACGCGCTTCCACCGCTCCCGGACCTCGGGCTCCAGCAGGCGGATGTCGCCCTTGCCGATCCACCGGAAGACGACGTCATTGAGAACGGTGTCGCCGTAGAACGTGGCGTTGATCGTCCGCTCGGCTTCGGGAATCTGGTCGATGCGGGCTCCGCTGCCGCCATCATCTCCGCCCGGCTCGGTGCCGTGCCACGAGATGACCAGCCGGGCGTGATCCGGATCGCTGGTGTGAACGCGCATGCCCGCGCCGGGCATGACCATCAGTCCCTGCGCGCCGTAGCGACGCGCGTTGTCCTTGATGCGGCCCTGGCTGTCCTTGATGCTGATGCCGAGGTAGCAGTTGCGCTTCAGCGGTTCATCCGGCGTGCCCGCCCACAGATCGCCCTTGATCCACATGTCGCCCTTGTAGAGCTGGCTATGGTTCTTGCCCAGCACCGCGCCGGACTTCAGGATCAGCTTCGCCTGGTAGCCAACGGTCTGAACGCAACGCGGGCCGATGGAGATGACGCTGTTCTCCTCGAGGATCGTCACGCCGCGCAGCCAGTGCGTCTCGTCGCCCGAGCCGAAGCTGCCGATCAATGTCATCGAGGCCGCGGGGTCGTCCTTGCGCACAACCCACTTGCGCGCGAAGCTCTTGGCGGATTTCATCAAGGCGGCGAACTGCTCCGTGGTCTCCGGCAGCTCCGTCGCCGTGGGCGGCCCGTTGACGAAGAACGTGTGCTTGTCCCCGCCGAGGTTCGCCCCGCCGCCGCCGTAGAACGAGCCGTGCTCGCTGATCCACAGGTTCCCCGTGCAGACGTTGATCGAGATCTCCGCGTTGGCGCCCGCTTCAACGGTGATGTGCCGCGTGCGGGCATTCGTCCCCCGAGGGCGAACCTTGTAGTCTTTGCTCGCAGCCGGGAAGAGGAAGTCCACGTTCCCCTTCTCGAAGAAGACGAAGCCGTAATGCTCGCCGGTCGGCCGGGGCCATTCGGTCATCTCCCGGCCGTTGAGCAGCCAGTTCTTCGGGTTCTCCAGTTGCCCGCTCCGCCCGGGCTTGGCCCAGACCAGCAGTTGCCTCGGCTTGTCCCACGTCTCGGTGGTGTACGCCGGCTTGCCGCCTCCGGCCGGGGGCTCGTCCGGCCATGCCACCGGCCCCAGCAGCTTCCGGTCCTCGTCGGTCAGCTCGCGCTTGGGGTTCAGCTCCTCGCGCTTGCCGGCCACTGTGGTCGCGTGGATGCAGTCTTTCGGAAACGACCGCACCGTCGCCAGACGCGGCGAGTAGACGACCAAGTGCCCGTCAAGGCCAAACTGATGGGCAATTCGGCCCTCAACGGCCGTGCCGTCCACCAGCTCGATTGTGCAGGGCCGCAGTTCCAGCTCGGGAACATCCCCGACAGCGCTGGAAGCCGCCGCGAGGACCGTCAGGAGTAGCCATCTTGCTTTCATGCTTGGTGCCTCGGCGTGAGACCTGTTTCGGGATACCGGAGCGGTCGCAATTTCGACCCTCACCCAGTTTAACCCATCAAACGGTCGGGCGAGCCGTGAAATGAGCGGGAAAATCCCCCGCCTCGTAAATGACTTGGCCGCCAGGCCTTGTACGACGACATCGCCGGGGGCGTTTCTCGGCCGCTCCCGAGCGTCTCCCCGACACCGCGGCTACAATGACCGCCCGCCGCAGCGCCGGCCCTTCCCGCGCGGGCCGCTACTGGCTCCAGTAGTAGAAGTGGTTCTCGTTGGGGCTGGCGTGCTGCAAGCTGTTGATCGAGAAGTTGCTCGGGCTGAGTTCCTCCTCGTAATAGCCGTCCTGACGAGTACTTACGCTGCCATCTCCCCAGACCAGGTGCTGCTGCCCCGGGCGGTCCGGCGATACCCTCGACTCGTGATTCCAGCGCGTGCTCGTGCCCCCGCCCATCTTCATCTTGACGAGGTCCATCCCCAGCACGGCCTCCGACCCGCCCGTGCCCCTCAGCTTCGCGGCCGCCGGGGGAACCGAACTGTCGTGGTTCCAGGCGTAGTTGGTGGCGGAGTTCCCGATCCAGCCGGGCATATCCGCGACACCGGTACTCGTCGTGTTGGACTCGCAGCCGCCGACAAACAAGTAGTCCGACCGGAGCCACGCCCCATGCCAGTTGTTGTAGAACGGCGTCAAGTGCTCCTCGGTGGACGGACAGCCCAACGTCCCGGGCACGATGCCGTATTCCTGGTACGTCGTCAAGCTCGTCCCGTACCTGCGCCAGGCGCGGTGGTCCGGGCATTCCCCGAAAGGAAGATCCCGTCGCATGTCGAACTCCTGGTCGCCCCCGACGGGATATCCGCCACCGCCATACGCGCGCTTGTTGCCGTTCTCGTCCTCCCAGTGAAACACGTCTTCCCCCAAACGCACGCCCGCGAATATCGTGCTTGCCCACTCGTTCGAGTGCAGGGCGCCGGGGTAGAAACCGTCATGCTCTACGGCAAACGCTTGCGCCCCCACCCCGTAGTTGTGCAGATTGCTGCGACACTTCGCCAGACGCGTCAACTCCTTGGCCCGATCCAGCGTCGGCAGGAGGATGCTGATCAGCAGCACGATGATCGCGATCACTACCAGCAACTCGATCAGCGTGAAGCCAAAGGCCCCCGGCCGGGGGCGCCCGGAGAGCCCCGTTCCGGCCGCGCGTACACGGAGTCCATTCATCCGTCTGCTTCTCATGTCACTCTCCGTCGTCGCCGGGGCCTCGGTCAACCGCCGCTCCAGTCATCACGGCAGAACCCATATCCGCTCCCACACCTCGATGGCGGGCTCATCCTCCGACTCACCCATCTCGATCGCCTCGCTGTGGCCGTCGGCCATCACGGCGTGCATGCGGTTGTCGTGTCGCTCGAAGTCCAGACCCGTCCCCCAGTGGTTGGCGGAGGCCTGCTCCCACCAGTACCACAAGGTCGTGCCGTAGCCGCGATCGTAGAACACCAAGCCCCCCTCTTCCGACCACGGCTTGGCCTCCAGGGCCAGCAGCGTCTTCCCGGGGCCGTCGATCTCGTCCATGTGCCCCTCCGGCGCTTCGTGCGAGCGATGCCCGAGAATCCCCTCGTTGAACCCGTAGGCGCTCGGCTCCACGATGCGATGGGGCCAGCCGCCGTGCGGGCCGAGTTGGATGATCCCGCGCTGCGGCTCCGCAAGCGCCGGACACCCGAAGGCCCGTTCCACCTGGGGACGGTTGACGTCTTCGATCATGTGCTCCCGGCTGTCGGTGCGGAACGACAGGCCCATGTACTGGCCCAGTTGCGCCGCCATCGGAGCCGGCCAGCGGTTCCCATTGTCCGTGTAATACGTATAATGGCGTTCGGAGCCGTCATCAAATCCTGCCGGGTTGTAGCCGCCGATCCCCCACTGCATTCCGGCCATCGGCAGCCGCTCGCGCTCGTTGTCATGCATCAGCACTGCTTTGCCGAGGTTGTTGGTCTGCACCAGGCAGCTCGCCGCCATCGCCAGCTCCTTCGCCCGCTTGAGCGACGGGAGCAGAATGCTTACGAGCAACGCGATGATCGCGATCACAACGAGCAATTCGATGAGCGTGAAGCCGTTTCTGTCTCGCATATGCATGGTCCTGTGCCTGAAATGTGATTGCATCGGGAGGCCTCTTCGCCTTGACATTCATGCAGTATAGCACCTCGGACCGCCCGCTGCAAGGCCGGAAGGGCACCCGAGACACGGCCGGACCGTCGCCGCGGACCGGCACCCGCGCTCGACCGGCCCGCGCTCGACCGAGTCAAGCTTCATGCACAGAACGACTTACTTCCGACGGCGACGGACCAGAACGCCCAGGCCGCCCAGCGCCAGCAGCGACATCGTCGCCGGCTCCGGAATCATGACCACGTCCGCCGCGCTGGTCGTCACTTCGTCTTCCATGTCGAACACGTTCGCCGTCGCGCTCTCGAACGTCGGAACCTCGCTGAACGTGCCCGAGCCGATCAACACCGGAACGCCCCACGTGTCCACCACGTGAGACCCGGGAAGCAGATCCTCAGCCGCCGCCGTGCCCGGGCTGATCCCGACGTTGTAGATCAGCGTCCCGGGCGCACTGGCCGCACTCGTGTTCTGACCCGAGAAGATCGCGTTCACACCCGTCGTCGGGCCCGCGACAATCGAGGCGTTGTTGCCCAGAGTGAAGCCCTTCGCGTTGAAGCCCGAGTCCACGCCCTCGGGCGCCTTATGATCGAAGCTCCCAACGTTCTCCAACTCCACGTTGTAGCCGGCCAGACCCGCGCTGCCACCGGTCACCTCCGCGGTCAGATCGAACGTGTCGGCTCCCGTCGGAGTCACCGTGAACGTGACCACCGCCGCACCTGCGCCCGAACTCAGACCCGCCGAGATCAATCGGCGGCCAACAAACTCATCCATCTCGTGCTCATCTTCAGATCCTTTCTCTCTTCTTGCTCTCGGTAAGAGCGAATTCCAAAACTCCTTCGCGACTCTCCTTGGCCGCAACTGTCATTCACATACCGCGATCCACGCTTCCCGAAACGTCCTCAGCAACTCCGCCGACGCCGACGCAGAACCGCCACGCCCGCCAAACCCAGCAACGCCAGCGACGTCGGCTCAGGAACCGCCGCCGGTTCCGAAGTCGAACCCGCCGTCGGGTAATTGTTCTGCCAGATCAGGAAGTCATTCCCGTCCACCGTCCCGTTGCCGTCCGCGTCGCCCATCGCGAGCGTCGCGCCGCCGGCCGTCGGGAAGCTGTTCTGCCAGATCAGGAAGTCGTTGCCGTCCACCGCGCCGTCCCCGTTGAAGTCGCCGTCGATGGGTGCAGCGCCGCCGAACGGCGAGTCGATACCGACGTAGATGTTGTCGACCCACGCCATCCGCTCGTTGTTGCCGCCGCCGCGGATGCGGATCCGGTCGATCCCGGAGTAATCCGCATCCCAGGTACCGTCCTTATCGGCCGTCGTGTCGTAGTCCGGATTGCTTTCCTGGCTGGCGTCGGTCAGGTCCGGATCGACCCACAGCTTCAGCCGCTTGTCGGGGTTCGTGATGTTCGGGTCGTACTGCATCACGAGCAGGTGGGCCGTGAGGGACTCATCCACCTCCGGGGTGACCGGGTCGTCGGTGACCGCGTGCTGTTCCGCACGGACGTGCTCACCTGTTATGACGTGGAAGATCGGCTGCCACCAGTGCAGGCCGATTTGGACCGCCTCCCTTGAGCCCTCTTGCAGGGCGACTGAGGCAAAGCTGTTCTTGAATCCGTCGGCATTCAAGACGGTGGCCATCCAGAAGCCGGTGTTGTCCACGTCGTCGAGGCCGCTGAGGCCCAGCTCGGCGTAGGTGTTCCACGATCCGCCACCGGTGTGGTGATGCTGGACGTGCGGCGCGGCCGAGGTGGGGTTGCCGCCCGCCTCCTGAACCAGGGCGTCGTCGATGACGGTGATGCTGGCGCCGTCATCAACGGACACGTACCAGGCCGGCGAGGTCTGATCCGGACTCCCGTCTTCGTCGTGGTCCTCGGGCAGTGCCACGGGCGCGACGCCGTCGGTGCCGAGGGTCCAGCCGACCTGCCCGTTGAGGTCGCCCTCGTTCACCTCGGGGGTGTTGGGGTCATCGACGGTGTATCCCGTAAAGTCGATGTCGAGTGCCAGGGCCGGACCGGCCACACACAATGCCGCAACCGCCGCCAGAATTGCCGCCTTCTTCATCTCATTGCTCCTTATGAGGCAGGGAACTTGCTGAGCCCGATGAACCGCCCGGTGGCGCGGGCGAAGGTTCCCGGATATATGCGGCGGACCATCCGCCGCCGTTTCTTCGCTTTTTGGGACGACCGGCCGTGCGGACCGGCCCGAAACGGGCCGGCCCGCCTGCGACCGGGATGCATCTGTCAATCACCTCTTCCCGAGGGTCCGCAAACCACGCCTGCCGACCCTCGTCCGTTCGGCCCCTCAGCGGGCCTCACGGCAGAAAGCGACTCACGCACGATCCTTCGACAAGCTCAGGCCCTGCGGCGCCGGCGAATCAGCACGCCGATGCCACCGAGCGCCAGCAGCGACATCGTCGCCGGCTCGGGGATCAGCGAGATGTTATCGGCACTGAACGTGCCCGCTTCCGGGGCCGGGGCTCCAAGGAAGCCCGAACCGGTGCGGATGTACAACGTGTCAATGCCGCTCAGATCGCCGGGGGCGGTGTCCGTGGCTTCAAGCACGCCATCGACGTACATCTTCACCGAGCTGCCGTCATACTCCGCCTTGAGGTGCACTGCCTCGCCGGGCACGACCGCGACGCCCGAATCCGCGCTGGCGTTGCCGAACAGCGTGTACGTGGTGTCGCCGCCGCCCTTGCCGATGGCGAACTTCTCGGTGCCACCGTCGTACAACTGCAGGCCGAACCATGTCATCCGGCCCGGTTCCTCGACGGCGAATTCGCCGTCGAACTGGACGATCCCGCTAAGGGTCCAGGCGCTGTCGCTGACGCCGCCAACAGCCAGTCGGGCCCAGTTGCTCTGCCAAGCGGCAGCCGTGTTGACCGTCGCGATCGCGTTGGCCGAGGTTTCCGAACCGGCCGTGCCGAGATTGTCGTCCACTACGTTCGCCGTCGCCCACGTCTCCCACGAGGCACCCGCGGCGGCGTCCACGCCGCCGGAGGCCGTCCAGCCGGTCTGCCCGGTGATGTCACCCACCGTGTAGTCGCTCAGGTTGAAGTCGATTTCGATCGCCTGGGCCTGTCCGGCCACACACATTGCAACTGCCGCTACTACCACTGCAACCTTCTTCATGACGCTTTCCCTTCCTTGCCAGGAAACGTGAGCCGAGATAGTGCCGCGGCAAACCGTTTTGCCGCACAAAAAGCCCTACCCGGTTGGCTCTCCCGGCCGTGCGAACCGGCCCGCTTCGGGCCGGCCCGCCTGCGACCGGTATGCATCTGTCAAACACCTCTTCCCGAGGGTCAGCAAACCATGCCTCCCGACCCTCGTCCGTGGGCCCTCCAACGGGGCCTCACGGCAGCAAAGCAACCTTACGCCCGATCCTTCGAGAAGCTCAGGCCCTGCGGCGGCGGCGAAGGACGAGCCCCACACCACCGAGGCCGATCAACACCATCGTCGCCGGCTCGGGGACGTATTCGAGCTGAAGCTGGTCGAGATCCATCGTGGTGCCGCCGTCGCTGCTGGCGCCGTCCTGGATGACCGAGGCCTGCCAGAACTCGGTGCCCGTCTGCGCGGCGCCGTCGACGTAAACGCTGCCGTCAAAGATGATCTCGTCCCACTCGGCCACAGTCACGCTATCCCCCAAGCTCGGGGTGAAGCTGCCGAGGTGATCCATGTCGAGGATGCCGGTGGACGTGAACTCCAGCTTCGAGGCAGCGTCCACGTTGAGGTTCGACACCACATCGTGATCACTCAGGCCTTCGATGTCGATCTCCAGCGCGCCGCCGGAGAAAATCCAACTGACCGTGTTATCGCTAGATTCCGAATCTTCCTTCTGATCTTCGAGGCCGCCGACGGAAACACTGCCGCCATCGAACTGCATGGTTCCGGTGCCGTAGTCGTAGGTGCTGGCACCGCCAAACCTATCTTCGAGTCGCAGCGTGCCGCCGTCCATCTGGAACGAGCTCGTATCCCAAGGGCTGCCGCCACCTTTGCGATTCCAGCCCTCGACGACCAGCAACGCGCCGCTCGTGATGACGAGGTTGCCGCCCTGGTTCTGGAGGGCGCCGGTGCCCAGCGGGCCGCCGCTGCCATCGTCGCTGTTCACGGTGACGGTGTGGCCTGTTTGAATGTTGGCCTGGTCGCCGAGGACGCTGGTACTGCCGGTCCAGACATCGCCGGCGCTGTCGGCAACGCTGTCGCCGTCGCTGTCCCAGATCACGTCGGTCCAGTTGCCGCTGGCGGCGGAGTCCAGTATGGCCGCCTGGGCCGTACCGGCCACACACAATGCTGCTACTGCTAGTATTGATAACTTTTTCATTGGATTTCTCCTGAACACGTTCACAACTAGAGAAGCCGGATCGTAGGGAACCCGAACTGCCTTTGGCTTCGGCGGTGCTTCCGGGGTTCCTCCGCGACGGACCACCCGCCGCTCTTCTCTTGCATCATCCATCGCTTGCATCAGCCATCCCATCCATTCGTAGTCGTGCTCCTATGCCACCTCCTGTGCACGGTCTCTTCTGCGGCGGCAGGGCCCGCGCCGCTGCCACCCTCATTGTTTGCACTCTCCGTCGTGTACCACTGTCCCTTCGCTTGCCTTGGCTGTCCCATTTGCGGGAACGGCCTCCGTGTTTTGCGGCGTCAAGACACCTCTCAATCACAGGCCGCCGGCGCCCGGCGGGTTGTCCTTCCAGGAAGCTTCTCCGGGCCGAAGCCCGAGGTCCGTCGCCGTGCCCGGGGCAATCCGGCATGGGGCGGGAAACAGACACAGGGCGCTCAACGCCATCGGCTGCGAGTTGCCGGCTTTTTCGGCCACGTCCTGCATTGTGCGACTCTCTTCGTAAAATATGCTGAGCCCGCTCATACCAACGAACACGGGGTGAATCCACGCCGTAGTATATCACGCTTTGCCGAGAGGTCAAGGGGGTAGCTCGAGATTCCGGGCACGAATTCCTCCCCGCCGCGGATACGCCCCCGCGATCCAAACGCTTGGCGAATGCCGAACGGGTAGGGGAAATCCATTACTGCGCAAAGAGAAAAACCGGGCCCTTTGCCGGCACACGGGCACGGCGATGGGGCCTTTCGGCCGACGGCGTGGAGGGAATGCACCCCGGCCGGGGCGGGACAACGGACACGTCTGACGGGCAGAACCGCAGAGCCGGCGGATCGCCGCCTTGACAACGCCGAGGCAAGGCCTAGACTCGTACAAGGTCGCTCAAGCCGAGGGCTTGCGGGCCGCAAGTGGCATTTTTGTATTCGAGAAATATATTGACGCGCGAAGGCGAGACATCGCGACGCCCGCAGGCGTATCACTCTGAGTTCCCCGCGTGGCAGCGGCTGACGATGGGCTCGTCGCATCTGGGCTCGAGCTTCGATCGCACGGCCGAGCACGTCCGGCTGGTTCGGGCGGGGATGGACCTGGGGCTTCCGATCCATACGAGCCGCTGCTACAGCGACGGGCAGGCGTTGAACCTCCTGAAGCTGGCGTTCCGGGAGGCGCCGTCGCGTGTCCCGCCGGTGATGGCGAAGATCTACTGCTACAACGCCGCGCAGATCCGCCTGGACGTGGAGGAGATCCTGGAGCGGCTGAAGCTCGATCGTCTTCCGATCGGGCAGTTGGCCAAGAACGACCACCGGAAGCGCGAGATCGTGGACGACATCTTGGCGGAAGGGCCGATGTTCGAGGCGTTGTGCGAGTTGCGCGAGAAGGGCCTCGTGGGGCACTGGACGTTTGAGGTGTTCCAGAAGTACACGGCGGACGCGCTGCGGGCGCTGGAGAACGACCTGTTCGACTCGGTCGGGCTGTATCTCAGCGCCGTGGCGCGAGAGGCGGACGCGGCGACCTGGAAGCGAATCGCGGACAGGCGGTTGTCGGTCGTGGCGATCCGCGGGCTGGCCGGCGGGCTGGCCGACCCCGCCCACGACGCCAGCGCCGGCAAGCCCGGCAAGCCGGCCGAGTGGGTGGACCAGCGGAAGCAGCTCACCGATCTCTACGAGCGGTCGGGCTGCGCGTCCTGGGCGGAGTTCTCCGTGCGGTTCCTGTTCAGCTTGCCGCAGGTCCGGACGACGGTCATCGCCACGGGCAAGCCCGAGCGGCTGGCGGAAAACCGGCGCCTGTGCGACGAGGCGTCGCCGCTGCCCGAGGCGATCGTGCGGCAGATATTGCGGCGCCAGGACGACTGGACGGCCGGGCGCACGTTCGACCCGAACTCGCCCTGGCAGTGAGCGGATGGCCCGACCTCCCATGAGCGGCATCATCAGCCACACGGACGCGGGGGATGCCGGCTTCACGCCCGAGGGCGACGGGCTGTCGAGGGTGAAGACCCTCAAGCATGGGCAGATGGTGCGGAGCGCCGCGGCAAAGCGGCCTCGGTCACCCGGCCGGTGGGCGCACGATCGGAGAGAGCTTTGGCAGAGATGACCGGACGTGAAATCGTGCGGCGGTGCATTGAGTTCGACGACCCGCCGCGGATCGGCCTGCACTTCGACGTGACGCCCATCGACGGCAAGACCTGGCCGGTGACGGACTTCGGCTTCGTCGCGCCCGGACCGGACCCGGATGCGCCGCCCGGGCGGGACGACTGGGGGCTGACGAAGACCACTTTCGACCCGACGGGCGAGAACATGGGCCAGGTCAAGGTTCACCCGCTGGGCGACGGATGGCATCTGCTGGATGACTACCCCTGGCCGGACTTCACCAAGCCGGCCCGCTACGCCGACGTGCCCGAGCAGGTCGCCCGCCTCCACGCTGAGGGCAAGTACGTCCGCGGGCCCATCCCGACGCTGATGACGATGTCGGGCGAGCTGCGCGGTCTGGAAAACTGGTTCATGGATCACGCGCTGCATCCGGACGAACTGGGCGCGCTGCTGGACATCATCACCGACGCGCGACTGGCCATTATCGACGCGTTCGGCGCAGCCGGTGTCGACGGCATGATCGCGTGGGACGACATGGGCACGAACGAGCGGCCGATGGTCAGCCCCGAGATGTTCCGGTCGATCTACTTCCCGCGGTACAAGCGGACGTGCGACGCCATCCACGAGCGCGGCATGCACTTCATCCACCACTGCTGCGGGCAGGTCCGCGACTACGTCCCCATGTTTCTTGAGGCCGGCTGCGATGTGCTCCAACTCGACCAGCCCACGCTGATGGGCATCGACTGGCTCAGCGAGAACTTCGGCGGCAAGCTGTGCTTCTGGAACCCCGTGGACATTCAGCGGACGATCGGCCGGGGCGACCTGGCCGCCATCGAAGACGAGGCCCACCATCAGGTGTGGGCCTTCGGGAGGTTCGGCGGCGGGTTCATGGTCAAGGCGTACCAGCAGCCCAATGCCATCGGCATGACCGTGGAGGAATCCGAGGCCCAGTACCAGGCGTTCCTGCGGCACGCCGAGTATCCGCTGCGGCCGTATGAATCCTGACTTCGGCATTGGACCCCCCGGAGGGTTGATCAGTGTAGCAGGTCGTAGAACGCTTGCTGTTCGGCGTCCATCTGGAGCAGTTTGCGGCGGTGTTCCGGATCATCCGGCAGGCGGAAGGTCATCTCGTGCATCGTCTGGCTGAGTTCGGCGGCACGTTGGGGAGTGATGGGCACCCCGGCTTCCCCCAAGCGTCGCTTCCGTTCCTTGTAGATCGTGGATGCCACAAACGCCATGAGCACGTGTGCCTCGATCCGCCGACGCCGGTAGTGATACATGGCCCGACCCGCAGGTCCGTCTTCGAGATCCGGAACGCCCGCTCGATCTGCCACAGATGCCCGTAGGTCTCGATCGCGACATCCGGCGGCAGCTTCGTATTCGTCAGGTATCCCTTCAACCCATCCCATCGTGCCGCCTGCGTGACCTTCGCCTCGTCCAGTTCCACGGTCACCTCGCGGGTTGGCTCCGCGGTGACCGGGGCGGCGAATCCCCAATAGCGCGTGGGTCGCCGTGGGTCAGGCGGCGGGCCGGGCTGGGGAACAGCGAAGGAACAGGGGTCCGTCAGAAGCTGGCGAGTTCGTCGTCATCTCCCATGGGGATGACTTCCTCGGCCGCTTGTGTGTCGTCGTCTTGGCCGCCGCGCGGCGCCGCGGGTGCGCTCGTGGCGCTGGACTTCGCGGCTGCCTTGTCCTTGCGGCGCAGTCGCTTCGAGCCGCTCGCGCCTGACTTGCCGTTGGCGGCCCTCTTGCGGTCGAGCCGGTCCGCGTCGCGCGGCATCGCGGCCGATCTCATGCTACAGGTACGGGCTTCATTGGACGATAGCCCGAAGGGTGCGGTCTGACGGTCCGGCGACGGCGTCACTGGTGTGCGCCGGCCGGCAAGACAGGCATGCGTACCCGAAAGAGGTCGGCAAGGGTACAAGCCCGCTTCCTATGGCGGCGCAGCCCGCGGCCGCCCGAGAGGCCATGCGATCACACGTTCGGGAAAGTCCCGCCACCCGGCCGCTATGCGAGCACCTGGAATCGCGGCTGCTGCTATCAGCCGGCGCCGATATCGCTCTAGCCCGCATTATTCATGAGGCCCCGCGCGAAGCAAGGTTGCGACGGTTTTTGG
>CAZHEH010000024.1:0-51190 GCA_964531695.1 uncultured Planctomycetaceae bacterium
GATAGGCGGAGCTGCCGTTGTCGTTAAGCCTCTCCCCGGAATCGGGACATGAACCCAATATTTGACGCCATGCGCGCCGGGCTTCGAAGAAGTTGCGGCACCACATACTTATCGAAGCAAGATACGAACCCGCGAGCCCAGACCGTAAATGTGGCCGAGTCTGACAGGCCGTACACGGTCAAGACGACTTCTCTACCTACCTGCAACGCGACATTGATATCGTCCTTGCAGTCACATACCAGGCACCCTGTGGCATTATGATTCCCATGGTCGTCGATGAACGCAACACAACAGATGCGGCTCAGGCACCTCGTAAGCGCAGCCAGTTCCGCATGGACACGCGTGATCTCATCGGCCAAGACCCAGAAGCGAACCTGCGTTCGCCCCATCTCTTTCCGGAACCGAAGCATCTTGCCATTGGCTTCGTCAACCGCGATCAACTCCGTTCCGTTCGCGCCGCGGCGCATTACATTCCGGACGTGGCCCTCGAGCTCCTCCAGCGTGACATTCGTGTAAGTGATCGGGTGCCATCTATCCCGCAGCCACGCCCGCAACCCAGCGCCCACGGCTAACGCCACAATCGCTCCCGCTAGGTAGAGAAGAATCGTCATGCCATGGGAAAGGAAAGGGTCAGGAACCTTTTCCATCCTTGTTGTCTCATTTTCGGGGGCGCCCGCCGGGGCGCAAGGTGCGCCCGAGGCCCCACTCGCAGACTGCCGTGCCGTCTACGTCGGGGTCCGTGCCGTCCTCGCCGTTGAGCACCGTCACGCGGCCGTAGGGATCGTAGGCGTATCGCTCGACCCCGTCCCCGTCGGTGCCGTCCACCGCGGCCGTGACGCCTGTCTCGCCGGAGCCCACAGGCGAAGGCGGATACGGCTTCAGCGGGTCGGCGTCGCCGTTCGTGCGGACCTCGAGGGGCTGTGCCGGGGGCGCGCAGGTCGGTCGGCCTTGGGCGAAGCCCCGAGATGACGCGTTCCCCATCACGGCCGGGGATTATCCCGCGCGCGGCCGGAATCGACAAGGGCAAACGGCGGATCGGGCAGCGGCTCTCCACGCGGAGATCGCGGAGAGCGCAGAGGACGGCGATCGGGAAGCCGCCAGCGGCCGGGATTCAATCGCCCCGCTGGGGCTCCTAGGCGCTGCGGCGTGACCTGTTCCCCGCCCTCCGGCCTTCGACTCGTCCCGGCACGCCGGGACTCGCTCAGGCCGCACGGGCGGGGCTACCCTCTTGCGGCCCCTACGGGGCCTTCGCTGCGCTGCGGCTGCCGGGCGTGCAGACCACCTCCACGCCGGGCTACCTTCTTATGGCCCCTACGGGACCTTCGCTTTGCTCCGGCTGCCGGGCCTGCACGGACGGCATGTCATCCGTGCGCGCGCGCATCGCCGTCTTGGCGTCACCCCGGCCGGGGTTCGCCGGGGAATCGGTCCGGACGGTGCCGGGGTTGCCACCCCGGCCTGGAATGGTCGCATCCCTCCGGGATTGTCGAAGGGCCGGGTGTTGCCGAGGTCGCCGGCGGCGGAGGCGACGCGTTCGGGCGCAAGATCGGGGCGCGCCGTGGAACCGTGACGCGTTTGTGCGCGCGGGCGCGTCCGGAGGGGTTGTCAAAGGTCCCGGCCGGGACTGGCGGCGCAAGTGCTTTATCATCATGTGGATATCGCCGCGCGACACGCGCGAAACGACTCGGTCGTGCGCCGGATCTCGTCCGGCAAACGGGTGTTCCACGTGGAACAACCGGCGTTGCGCTTCGATCGGTCCGCCCTTCGACGCGCCCCGATTGCCGGCGGGGCTCGGCCCGGCCGGACCCCGCCCACACTGCCATCAGCCGAGCATCCGTTCGAGCACCCATTCGTACTCGGCCGCGATGCCGGCGGCGACGTCGTCGGGGCGGAGGTCGTCGGGCAGGACGCCCCAGGTGTAGGTCTCGATTTCGACGTGCTGCGTCGCCCCGGCCGTGAGGAGGTCCGCGAAGGGCCCGAGCAGCAGGTCGTTCGTCGAGCCGAACTCGGCGTCGCCGTCGTGGAACAGCGGCACGTGGAAGTGGCAGCGCCACTCGGCGTCGGCGTCGTCCGCACCGGCCGCGAGGGCCTCGGGCAGGTCGGCGTAGGCCCGGACGGACCCGTCGCCCGCTCGCGCGCGGACCTGGTGGAGGTAGACGTCTTCGTCGAACTCGCCGAGGCGCTCGAGCGCGGCCGGCGTCGGGCGCAGCCGCAGCGCGGCGCTGAGCTGCACCTTGCCGACCCGCACGCCGGAAGAGGCGAACTGCTCGAGGGCCTTTGCGGGCTCCTCGAACTCCACGGCCGCGTGGGCGGTGTCCAGGCACACGCCGAGGTGCCGCCGCAGCGCATCCGCGGCGTCGGCGCTGCCGAGGCCGTGGGCCGACTCCAGGCGTGACCGCATCGCCTCCGCGAGGGGTCCGGCGAACAAGTCGAGCGTCTCGTCGGTCGTCTCGATCATGCAATCGGGCTCGGGCTCGAGGGCGAGGACGATCTCCCGGCCGGTTCGGCGCTCGAGCTCGGCCAGGTGCGCGGCCGCGTCGGCCAGCCGCTCGGCCACGCGGTCCGCCCCGTCGGCGTCGGCGGCCAGCCAGGGCTTGTAGGAGCCCGGCACGGTCGAGATGCTGCCGGCCGCGCCCTCGGGCAGCAACTCGGCGAGGATGTCCGCGAGTTGCCGGGTGTAGTCCAGCCGCTCGGGCTGGCGCCAGTCCGGGCGGTAGACGTCCGCCTTGACGCCCGCGCCGTGGAACCGCCCGTAGGGGAAGCCGTTGACGGTGAAGACGTAGAGCCCGTGGTCGTCGAGGTATGCCCGCAAGTCGGCCAGCGCCTCCGGGCGGGCCAACTCGGCGGCCGCCTCGGCGCCGAGCCGCAGGCCAAGGCCGAAGGGGACCCGCTCCATGCCGTGCAGCACTCGATCTCGCACGGCGCGGGCGCGGGTACGAATGGCATCGTAGTTCTCGGCCCAGCTCTCGCCCGGGTGGACGTTGAGGCAGTAGGTCAGGTGCAGGGGCGGGTCGGTCTGGAGCTTCATCGCCCGTGTGCCTCGGCGCGCGTGCGGAGGAACCGCACGGCCGCCTCGATGCCGCCGGTGTCCACGTGGTGGACCTCGACCTTGTGCCCGATGCCGTCGGGCAGCGTGACGTTGAGCGCCCCGCCGAGGTGCTCGCGGAAGCTCACGAGCCCGTCGAGAATCGCCAGCTCGCCGTCGTCGCGCCGCTGCTGGAGCATGCGGTCCCACGTGGGCAGCCCGGCCGCGTCCAGCGCCGCCAGCACGCGCTCGACGTCCGGCTCGCCGAGCAGCCCATGCTGCATCGCGTAGTGCGTGTCGACGGCGATGCCGAGGGCGACGGCCTGCCCGTGGCCGATCTCGTAGCCGCTGAGCGTCTCGATCTTGTGGGCGGACCAGTGCCCGAAGTCCAGCGGCCGGGCCGAGCCGGTCTCGAACGGGTCGCCGCTCGTGCGGATGTGCTCCAGGTGAAGAATCGCGCAGCGGCGGACAAGCTGCTCCATGGCGGCCCTGTCGCGCCGGCGCAGCGCGGCCGCGTGCGCGCAGAGCCAGGCGAAGAACTCGGCGTCCCGGATGAGCGCGACCTTGAAGGCCTCGGCGATGCCGCCGATCCAGTCGCGGTCGGCGAGTGTGGCGAGGAAGTCGAAGTCGTTGATGACGGCGAAGGGCGGGGCGAAGGTGCCCACGAAGTTCTTCTGCCCGTGCTCGTCCATGCCGTTCTTGACGCCGACGCCGCCGTCGTTCTGTGCCAGCACGGTCGTCGGCACGCGCACGAGCCGCAGCCCGCGGTGGATCAGCGACGCGGCGAAGCCGGCCATGTCGAGCATGGCCCCCCCGCCGACGGCGATGACGTAGCTCTGCCGGTCCAGGTGCAGGTTGCCGAAGGTCCACATCAGGTCCCGCACGGGCCCCCAGCCGTTCTTGACCCGCTCGCCGCCGGGGACGACCTTCGGCTCGCCGGCCAGCTCGATGCGGTCCGTGTACGAGTGGAAGTACTCGCCGACCCGCCCGGTAAGCCCCGGCCAGGCGTCGAGGAGCGCCGCGTCGAGCACGACGGCCGCGCGGTGGCGGCGGTTCTCACCCAGGCGGTCCAGCACGCTCGCCAGCAAATCGTTCGACGGATCGAACAGCCCGCGGGTGAAGTGGACGGGGTAATCGAACGGGACGGCGATCCGCTGGCGGTACACATCCGCGGCCGGGTCGTAGCCGACCCCCTTCGACGAGCCGAGGTGTCGCGTTTCGGTCATTCCTTCTCCAGCCAGCGCCCCGTGGCGGCCGCAAGTGCGACCAGGTCGGCCGGCTCCTCATCCGGCTCGAACGTCGCCGCCCACACGACCTCGCGCCCTTCGCCGGTCCGCCCGTGCGAGCCGCGGACCTTGCCCGTGTCCCGGCTGACGCTCATCGGCGGCCAGCCGAAAAACAGCTCGCACGGATCGTAGCCCGGCTTGTTGTGGATATCCACGTGCCGGGCGTAGTCGGGCTCGCGGGCGGCGTCCGTCCACCACGGGTAGGCCAGCCACCGGCCCGGCTCGGCGACGATCACCAGCTCGCCGCTGTTGGGATGGGCCAGGCCGATGTCGCGTTGGGCTTCTCTATCTATAACGTTCGACACGCCGGGATGTTCCGCCAATGCCGCCCTCGCGGCGGACGCGGCGCCGTCCCGGCAGTACACGTGCGCGACCTCGTGGTCGACCACGGCGAAGGCGTCGCTCGCGTGGAAGTCCGGGTAGAGCATGCCGCGCACGTCGCGCGTGACCATGAGCCCGGCCTCGCGGAGCGCGCGGTTCGGAAAGACCGCGCCGCGGACCGGCGCGATGGCGTAGTCGCCGAAGACGAGCAGGTCGTAGCCCGCCGCCCCCGCGGCCGAGCGCAGCCGCTGAAGTTGGCCGGCCAGGGCGGCCCGCGACGCGGCGATCTTGCGGTGCCCGCCGGTCGGGTCGCGCCGCTGAAGCTCGTAGTCGAGCGTCGGCAGGTAGGTCAGGATCAGATCCGGCGCATCGGCCCGCGCCAGCACGGCCGCGACGGCCTCGGAAATCCACTCGCCCACCTTCGGCGTCGCCAACGGCCCCCAGTATTGCCGGAGCTTGAACGGCCGGCCCAACTCCGCGCAGAGCTGCTCATACAGGTCGGCCGGTTGCGAGTCGCAGTCCTGGATCATCCCGCCGTGGTGCTTGTGGATGGGCGCGGGCGAGAGCAGCATGTCCGTGTCTTCCCCCAGCGACTGCTGCCAGAAGAGCAGGCCGACCGTGCCGCCGGCCTCGCGGAAGCCGCGCCAGAAGCGCCGCCCGGCGACCAGCCGCGACGACTGCTCCCAGAACATCGGCTTGGCCAGCTCGCGGAAGTACCGCCCGTTGGCGACCATGCCGTGCGACGCCGGCGGCGCGGCCGTGCGGAAGCTCGCCTGCACGACGCACGTGACCGCCGGGAAGACGCTGTCGGCCCGTCGCCACGTCAGCTCGGGCACGTCCGGCGGCTCGGACAGCGCGGCACATTGCACGATGAGGAGCTTGTTCGCCATTTGCGCATCCCGCCGCATCGGCGGCAAAGAGGCGTCACCCCACAGACGCCGAGAACACGGAGATCATTGTAAGACAAAAGCGTAGCCCGGCTCATTCACGAAGCAACGGCGTCTTCGTGAACACGCCGCCCTTCGGGCTTCGACCGCGGGCCTTCGGCCCTGCGCTCAGGGCTCGTCCCGAGCGAGGCGCCAACCGCCGAGTCGAAGCCGTCGGGAACGCAGACGCTTTCCTGACGGCACATTATGAGCGAGAACAACGCTTTCGGTGGATGATGCGGGTTAGCGGCCTGCTGAAGAAGCTGTTCCTGCTTCGATCGACGCAACCCGTTCTTGTACGGACTGCTGAGTTGTCGGAACATATCGGCGGCTGACGAGTCTGATACCGACAGCTCGGCATGATGCGGTTTCCTGTAACCGAAAGGACTGCGCAATGACAACGCGACGCATCGCCACGGATGCTCAGAACCCACTTGGGAAGTCCGTCATCTGCATACCCATCGCACTTGTCACGCTTGGCGTGCTTGTTGGCGGATACGCTACCGGCGAGTGCGAACCGGAAGAAGCCGTCGATGTGCGGCCTGTGGCGGATGAGGCCGGCGGCGTCGATGGAACGCCCGAGGACGAGCGAGCGGCCGCGGAGTCCGAGGATTCCGCCGGCGACGGCGGCGCGGCGGCGGTCTACGAGGAGTGGCCGTTTGACGCGGAGGAGGCCAAGCGTCGCCAGCGCGAGACGGCCGAGGCATTGGGTATCCCCGTCGAGAAGACGCTGGACCTCGGCGATGGCGTGACGATGAAGCTGGTGCTGATCCCTGCGGGCGAGTTCGTCATGGGCAGCCCGGCGGACGAGGAACGTCGCGACGATGACGAAGGCCCGCAGCGCCGCGTGATGCTCACGAAGCCGTTCTATGTGGGCGCCTACGAGGTGACGAAAGTGCAGTTCGCCCAGTTTGTCTCCGACAGCGGGTACAAGACGACTGCGGAGAAGCAGGGCTGGAGCTATGCGTATAAGGGGGATGGCTGGGGGAAGGTCGACGGGGCGTCTTGGCGCAAGCCGGGCTTCGCCCAGGGGGATGACCATCCCGTAGTCTGCGTGAGCCACGATGATGCGTCGGCATTCTGTCGCTGGTTGAGCAGGAAGCACGGTGCGCGGGTTCGATTGCCAAGTGAAGCCCAGTGGGAATACGCAGCCCGAGCAGGCAGTAAGACGGTCTATCCTTGGGGAGATGATCCGGACGAGGGGAAGGGCTGGGCGAATGCGGGCGACCGGACGGCGAAGGAGAAGTACAGCGGCTGGATCGTATTCAACTGGTCGGATGGCTACGTCTTCACGGCTCCCGTGGGCGGTTTCCGGAGCAACGGTTTTGGGCTGCATGACACCGTGGGCAACGTCTGGGAGTGGTGTGCGGACTGGTACCAGGACAGTTACGAGGGGCTGGCGACGGAAGACCCGAAAGGCCCGAGAAGCGGCAAAGCCCGGGTGCTGCGCGGCGGGTCCTGGTACGACAGCCCGAGGAACTGCCGTTCAGCGTACCGCATCTGGGGCGTCCCCGACTACCGGATCAGCCGCCACGGCGGCATCGGCTTCCGGGTGGTTGTGTTGGGCGGCGACCCGCGTGGCAAGGAAGCAACCGGCGACGGCGAAGACGAACGGGAAGAAGCCGGCGACGGCGGCGCGGCGGCGGTCTACGAGGAGTGGCCGTTTGACGCGGAGGAGGCCAAGCGTCGCCAGCGCGAGACGGCCGAGGCATTGGGTATCCCCGTCGAGAAGACGCTGGACCTCGGCGATGGCGTGACGATGAAGCTGGTGCTGATCCCTGCGGGCGAGTTCGTCATGGGCAGCCCGGCGGACGAGGAACGTCGCGACGATGACGAAGGCCCGCAGCGCCGCGTGATGCTCACGAAGCCGTTCTATGTGGGCGCCTACGAGGTGACGAAAGTGCAGTTCGCCCAGTTTGTCTCCGACAGCGGGTACAAGACGACTGCGGAGAAGCAGGGCTGGAGCTATGCGTATAAGGGGGATGGCTGGGGGAAGGTCGACGGGGCGTCTTGGCGCAAGCCGGGCTTCGCCCAGGGGGATGACCATCCCGTAGTCTGCGTGAGCCACGATGATGCGTCGGCATTCTGTCGCTGGTTGAGCAGGAAGCACGGTGCGCGGGTTCGATTGCCAAGTGAAGCCCAGTGGGAATACGCAGCCCGAGCAGGCAGTAAGACGGTCTATCCTTGGGGAGATGATCCGGACGAGGGGAAGGGCTGGGCGAATGCGGGCGACCGGACGGCGAAGGAGAAGTACAGCGGCTGGATCGTATTCAACTGGTCGGATGGCTACGTCTTCACGGCTCCCGTGGGCGGTTTCCGGAGCAACGGTTTTGGGCTGCATGACACCGTGGGCAACGTCTGGGAATGGTGCGCGGACTGGTACCAGGACAGTTACGAGGGCCTGGCGACGGAAGACCCGAAAGGCCCGAAAGGCGGCAAACACGGGGTGCAGCGCGGCGGGTCCTGGTGCAGCTTTCCGTGGGACTGCCGTTCAGCGCTCCGCTACGGGGGCACCCCCGGCCACCGGAGCGGCAACATCGGCTTCCGGGTGGTTGTGTTGGCTGGCGACCCGCGTGGCAAGGAAGCAACCGGCGACGGCGAAGACGAACGGGAAGAAGCCGGCGACGGCGGCGCGGCGGCGGTCTACGAGGAGTGGCCGTTTGACGCGGAGGAGGCCAAGCGTCGCCAGCGCGAGACGGCCGAGGCATTGGGTATCCCCGTCGAAAAGACGCTGGACCTCGGCGACGGCGTGACGATGAAGCTGGTGCTGATCCCGGCGGGCGAGTTCGTCATGGGCAGTGGTGAGTCGGCCGCCGAGGTCGCCCGAAAGGGCTGCGGCGAGGCCGAATGGTACGAGGACGAACACCCGCAGCGGCGTGTGACGCTGACGGAGCCGTTTTACATGGGCGTCTGCGAGGTGACCCAGGAGCAATATGAGCAGCTTTTGGGGAAAGCTCCGTGGCGAGGGAAAACGTATGCCAAGACCGGGGCGGAACATGCTGCAAACTATATCTCATGGGACGATGCGACGTCGTTCTGCGAGAAGCTCTCGGCGCGGACGGGTCTGGATGTGCGATTGCCGAGCGAGGCCCAGTGGGAATACGCCTGCCGTGCCGGCAGCACGACGCGTTACTGCTATGGGGACGATGCCGGGAAGCTGGGCGCCTATGCGTGGTATTACGACAATGCGTTGGACGTGGGCGACAAGTACGCCCATACCGTAGGCCGGAAGAGGCCCAACGCCTTCGGTCTGCACGACATGCACGGGAACGTCTGGGAGTGGTGCGCGGACTGGTTCCAGGACAGCTACAGGGGCCTGGCGACGGAAGACCCGAAAGGCCCGAGAAGCGGCAAGGTTCGTGTCCTGCGTGGCGGCTCTTGGTACTACTTTCCGAGGCACTGCCGTTCGGCGTCTCGCCTCAGGTTCGTTCCGGACTTCACGTTCTTCAACCTCGGGTTTCGTGTCGTCGTGGACTTGGAATAACCCTTTTTCCTTTGTTCTTTTACCCTTTGCTCCGTACCGAGCGAAGCGAGGGCGGGGTCCAGGGGCGGCTTGTCCGGCGTAGCCGCGGCGAAGCCGGGAGCCCCGGGTCGGCGGATCGCGGCAGGGCACTCAGGTGCCCCTCTGTTGTCTGCCCGGCTGCCACCCATGGCCCTCAACTCGGCGCGAAGCGCCGGCCGAGCGGCCCGGCGGCGAGGAAGGCCAGGATCACACCGAAGCCGATGTACATCCCCGGCGCCCCGGCCGCCAGCAACAGCCACGCCTGAAGCAGCATCAACCCGCGGATCAGCCGTCCGACGTTCCGCTGGACCTCGCGCGGCGAGCGAGCCAGCCCCAGGCGGATCGCGCACCCGCCGCTCCACAGCAACGCCGCCAGCAGCGCCGCCAGCGACGCCCAGTAGTTCCACGCCTCGCCTAGCGGCGGCGGGTCGCCCGCCGCGTCCGCCACGGCCGGGACGACGGCGAACGCGACAATGCACGCCGGCAGGTTCCGCACCCAGCCGACCCGCCGCTTGCGGGCCTCTCCCCGCGCCACGGCCGTCAGCGCGGCAACGTACGCGCCGATCAGCCCGGCCGGGATCAGGTGCATCGGCGTGAGCCCGAGCCACGGACGCGGCGGGCCCGCCCAAGCGTCGCGCGCACCCGCTGCCTCGGCCCCGGCCGCGAGCCCGACGCACACGCTCAGCGCCCGGCAGAGCCCCATGTTGACCGGCCCGACAACCGGCCACCGCTTCGTCAGCAGGTTGTACGTGCAGATCGCCGCCGCCAGCACGGCGCCCGTGGCGAGCGTCCGGGGCCCGGCCAGTCCGGCGGACGCCAGGCCCAGCGCGATCAGGCCCGCCCACGCCGCCATCGCCGCGCCGGGGCGAATGCGCCCGCTCGGGATCGGCCGCTCCGGCCGCTCGGTTGCGTCGGCGCGCCGGTCCGCCCAGTCGTTCTGCACGAGCCCGGCCGCGTACAGAAGAACGCTCGCCGCCCCGGCCGCCGCCCACACCTGCGGCGGCGCTGTCTGCACCGCCAGCGCGACGCCGACCAGGGGATCGCCCGGCACGCTCAGCAGGTTCGGCGCGCGGAGCAACTCGAGCCAGGCGCGCAGCGCGGAGGGTCGCTTCGGTGACATGGGCTTGAGTGTAGCCCGGTCGAACTCCGGCGGCCACCGTCCGCTGCTCATCGGGGCATGGGCGCCGTGCCCGCGTGTGCCGGGGGCCTGCTGCCCTTGGGAAGCAGAGCAAGTGCGGACACGGCCGAGGCGGCCGTGCCACGTCGCGGCGGCTACCGCTGGAACTCGTGCGGGTCGAGCGGCTGGATGTCGAACTCCGGCCGCCAGCGCGGCGACTGCCCGTAGAAGCGGTTGGCGTTGTCGAACACGAGCTTGTGGATCGTCTCGTCGTCGTGGCCGTCGGTCCGCATGTAGTCCACCACCTTCACCAGCGCCAGCGGGTCCGACACGCCCCAGTCGGCCGAGCCGCTGACGATGATGCGATCCGCCCCGTGCTCGCGGATGATGCCGCTGACCCGCTCCGGGTTGAGCTTCGAGATCGGGTAGACCGTCAGCCCGCACATGCAGTCCGTCTCGGCCAGGGCGCGGGCGATGGTGTCCTCGGTGTTGTGGTCCAGGTAGACCTTCCGCTGGTCGATGCCGACCTCGGCGAGGTTGCGGACCATCCGCTCGAGGCACGCGACCTTGTCGAAATGCGAGATGTGGATGATCACGAGCATGTCGCGATCCCTCGCGATCTCGAGCTGCCGCTTGAAGGCGTACTCCTCGGCGTCGTTGATGTTGTTGTAGCCGATCTCGCCGATGGCGACGCATCGCTCGTGCTCCAGGTACGGCTCGATGCCCGCGAGGACCTCGTCGACCAGCGGCGTGTTCTCGGCCTCCTTGGGGTTGAAGCTCACGGCCGCATAGTGGTCGATGCCGAACCGCCGCGCCCGCACCGTCTCGAAGTCGAGAATGAGCTGGAAGTAGTCGAAGAACGTCCCCGCGTAGCAGCGGTTGGCGCCCAGCCAGAAGCTCGGCTCGACACACGCCCGGATGCCCGCGGCGTACATCGCCTGGTAGTCGTCCGTCGTCCGCGAGTACATGTGGATGTGCGGCTCGATGATCAGCATGGCGGATCTCCCGTGGTGAGGCGCGCTTCGGCGGGGCGTGGGCTCGCGGAAGCACGGGGGCGGGGCGAACGAAGCGTCGCACGCCGCGCGGCCGGGGGCAGGGCGGATGGGAGCGGGTGGATTCGAACCACCGAAGGCGATAGCCGACAGATTTACAGTCTGTTCCCTTTGTCCACTCGGGCACACTCCCAGGGAGCCCCGTATTTTACGTTCGGCGGGGGGAACGGTCAAGTTCGGCAAAAGCCCGAATGACGAATCAAGTCCGAAATCCGAACGACGCCGGGCGTCTCCCGTCCGGCTTCGGCCTTCTGGTTTGATTCGTCATTCGAGCTTACTCCGTCTCCATCCGCCAGACGGAGTAGTTGGGCGCCTCGTGGGTGATGGTGATGTCGTGCGGGTGGCTCTCGGCCAGCGTGGCCGGGCTCGTTCGGATGAACTTCGACTCGGTCCGCAGCGCCTCGATCGTCGCCGTGCCGCAATGGTCCATGCAGCTCCGCAGCCCGCCGACGACCTGGTACACGAAGTCCGCCAGCGGCCCGCGGTACGGCACGCGGCCCTCGACGCCCTCGGGCACGAGCTTGTTCCGTTCGAATCCCCGCTGCCCGTAGCGGTCGGCCGAGCCGGCCAGCATCGCGTCCATCGAGCCCATGCCCCGGTACGTCTTGAATCGCCGCCCGCGGTAGATGATCAGATCGCCCGGGGACTCGTCCAGCCCCGCGAACAGGTTGCCCATCATCACGCAGGCCGCCCCGGAGGCGATGGCCTTGGCCGCGTCCCCGCTGCTGCGGATGCCGCCGTCGGCCATGACGGGCACGCCGTGGTAGTCGCCCACGGCGGCACAGTCGCTCACGGCCGTCACCTGCGGCATGCCCACGCCCGTGATTACGCGCGTCGTGCAGATCGCGCCCGGACCGATGCCGATCCGCAGACCGTCCGCCCCCGCCTTGATGAGGTCTTCGGCGGCCGGGGCGGTGGCGATGTTGCCCGCGACGACCTCGATGTCGTGGCTCGCCTTGATCTGCCGGACCGTCTCGATCACGACCTCCTTGTGCCCGTGCGAGGTGTCCACGACGATCACGTCCACGTCCCGGGCGATCAGCGCCTCGACCCGGTCGTAGTCCAGCACCCCCACGGCCGCCCCGACGCGCAACCGGCCCCGCTCGTCCTTGCAGCTCAGCGGGTACTGGCGGATCTTGTCGATGTCCCGCATGGTAATCAGACCCGCCAGGCGGCCGTCCTCGTCGGCCAGCAGCAGCTTCTCGACCTTGTGCCGGCTGAGGATCTCCTCGGCCTTGTCCAGAGGCGTGTCCGGCGGGGCCGTGACGAGGTTCCGGCATGTCATCACCTGGTCGATGCGGCACTCGCCGGAGAGGAACTTCATGTCGCGGCGGGTGAGGATGCCGACGAGGCGGCCCTCGCCCTCGACGATGGGGATGCCCGAGACGTTGTTCTGCTCCATGACCTCGCGGGCGCGGGTGGTCGAGGCGTCGGGCGGCAGCGTGATCGGGTCGACGATGATGCCGTTCTCGCTTCGCTTGACCTTCTCGACCTCAAGCCCCTGGTGCTCGATGCCCATGTTCCGGTGGATGATGCCCAGGCCGCCCTCCTGCGCCAGCGCGATCGCCAGCGCCGCCTCGGTCACCGTGTCCATCGGGGCCGAAACGAGCGGGATGTTCAGGGCGATGTTGCGCGTCGCGCGCGTGGAGAGGTCCACCCTCTCGGGCATGACGTTCGACCGCTGGGGCACCAGCAGGACGTCGTCGAAGGTGATCGCCTCGGCGATGATCCGGTCTTTCATGGCGTGGTCTCCTCGGAAGGTCCCCCGCCGACCGCCCCGCCTCGCGGGGCGCGCGGAGCGGGCGTGCGGCGGTTCAGGCGCGTGCGGCCGGGCATGGCCCCCGGAATTGACGGTCCGCGGTGGGGTCGCTGAGTCTCCATGGCGTATTGTGTACGCGCCGCGGGCGGTGTGTCAACGGGCCGGGCGGCGGATCCGCGGGCGGGCCGCCCGCTTGACGCGGCGCCCGCTCGCGCGACAATGGCCGCATGAACCCCCCGCGCGACACGCTGGCCGTCATCGGCGTCGTGGGCGGCATCGGCTCGGGCAAGAGCTCGGTCGCCGCGGAACTCGCCGCGCTGGGCTGCGAGGTGATCGACGCCGACGCCGTCGGGCACGAGACGATCCAGACGCCCGAGGTGCGCGACGCGCTCGTCGAGCGTTGGGGCGAGGGTGTTCTGGACGCGGCCGGGCGCGTGGACCGCTCCGCGGTCGGGGAGATCGTCTTCGACCGGCCGGCGGAGCTGGCGTTCCTCAACGCGGTGATGCACCCGCGGATGCGGGACCGCATGGCCGAGCGGATTGACGCGGCCCGGAGCGAGGACGGCCCGCCGGCGGTGGTGTTCGACGCGGCCGTGCTGTTTGAAGCGGGGTGGAACGCGCTCTGCACGCATACAGTGTTTGTGGACGCGCCGCGCGATGTGCGGCTGGCCCGCGTGGCCCGCGAAAGGGGCTGGGATGAGGCGGAATTGGCCCGACGTGAAAAAACGCAGATTTCGCTGGACACGAAGTCTGCGATGTGCGATTATTCCTTGGAGAACAGTTCCAGCGTTACCTGCTTGCGCATGCAGGTTCGCACGCTTTTCGACGCTGTAGTTCACTCCGTGGGTCGCTCATGACAGAATGCCTGTCTGTGTTCATCCACGGATGGACGCGCGAACCTGCCGCGGGGTGACACCCATCGGATGGACCTGCCCTCGGCCATCAGTTGTGCCATTGGGCGGAGCCGGGGTGGAACGGCGCAGGCGACACGCAAGACTGGCAAACCCTAGAGCCGCCACGGGAAGCGACCCGCTCGCATACCGCGCCGCGCGGCAGTTTCCTACCCGCCGTATGGAGGTACGGTAGATAGCCATGGCCAAGACGCAGAAGAAGACAACGAGGCGACGCTCCACGAAGCCGCAGGCCCGTTCCGAAGCCGAAGAGCCCGTCGAGACGGGCCCCGAAGAGGCCGACGACGAAATCTTCGAGGCCCGTTCGATTCTCGAGGAAGAGGAGCACGGGACCGAGCCGGAAGAGGTGGAAGACTCCGCCGACCCCGAACCCGAACCCGAGGCCGAGGCCGAGGCCGAACCGGCCCAGCCGGAGCCGAAGACCGAGGACGAAGGCAAGGCCAAGTCCAGGTCGAAGCCCAAGCCCAAGCCCAAGCCGAAGTCCGAGGACTCGGGCGGCAAGTCGGGGCGGGGCGACCGGCGCCGTTCCGGCCGGGACAAGAAGGGCCGCGGCCGGGACCGGAAGGGCCGCCGCTCCGACGATGACGAGGAGACCGGCTTCGACGAGGAGATGCACGAGAAGTACGAGCGCGTGAAGCGCAGTGCTTTGCAGATCCCGGCCCTCAAGGAGATGGACGACGACGAGCTGAAGAAGGTCGCCGTCGAGGAGGGCGTCGAGGACCCGGACCAGTACCGTCGGGACGATCTGATGATCGCGATCCTCAAGGCCCGCATCGAGGCCAACGGGATGATGCACGGCGAGGGCGCGCTGGAGGTGCTGCCGGACGGGTTCGGCTTCCTGCGGAACCCGGACGCGAACTACCAGCCGAGCCCGGACGACATCTACGTCTCGCCGAGCCAGATCCGCCGCTTCGGGCTCCAGCAGGGCAACATCGTCTTCGGGCAGATCCGCCCGCCGAAGGAGTCGGAGAAGTACTTCGCGCTGCTCCGGGTCGAGGCGATCAACTGGGACGTGCCGGACAAGCTGACCCAGCGGACGGGTTTCGAGGACCTCACGCCGGCCCACCCGGACCGCCGCATCTGTCTGGAGACGGCCGGCGACGAGGTGGACACGCGCATCCTGGACCTGATCGCCCCGATCGGCTTCGGGCAGCGGATGCTGATCGTCTCCCCGCCGCGGGCGGGCAAGACCGTGCTGCTGCAGAAGATGGCCAACGCCATCCTCGCCAACCACCCGGACGTGCATGTGATCACGCTGCTGATCGATGAGCGCCCGGAGGAAGTCACCGACATGCGGCGGAGCACCAACGCCCAGGTGATCGCCTCCACGTTCGACGAGCCGGCCCCGCGGCACCTCCAGGTGGCCGAGATGGTCAGCGCCATGACCCGCTCGATGGTCGAGTACGGCAAGGACGTGGTGATCCTGCTGGACTCGCTGACGCGGCTGGCCCGCGGCTACAACGCGATGGCCCCCAAGTCCGGGCGGATCATGACCGGCGGCGTCGATGCCAGCGCCCTCCAGGCGCCGCGGCGGTTCTTCGCCTCCGCCCGCCATATCGAGAGCGGCGGGTCGCTGACGGTCATCGCCACCGCCCTGGTCGAGACGGGCAGCCGGATGGACCAGGTGATCTTCGAGGAGTTCAAGGGCACCGGCAACAGCGAGGTCTACCTCGACCGCCGCCTGGCCGAGCGCCGCATCTACCCCGCCATCGACATCAGCCGCACCGGCACGCGCCGCGAGGAGCTGCTGCTCGACGCCGAGGAGCACCGGCGGATCTCCGCCCTGCGGAAGGTCCTCTCGGACATCCAGCCGACCCAGGCCATGGAACTGCTCGTGGACCGCGTCGCCAAGACGCAGTCCAACGCCGAGTTCCTGATGCAGATGAGCCCGAACGGAAAGCGGTAGTTGGTCGTCAGTGCTCAGTCCTCAGAACTCAGCGAGCAGCCGCCTCCGCCCGACGCGCTTGCTGAAAACTGATGGCCGATGGCTTGCCCTGAGCGAGTCCCGGCGTACCGGGACGAGCCGAACGGCTGATGGCTTGCTCTCGATTGTCAGGGGCCAATGTGCCGATTAGAATGGGCGGCAGGGCCGACCGGCCGGGCCGCCCGTTTTCTGCGCGCGAAAGGGATGTCCGATGATCCACTCGATGCACATCGAGAACTTCAAGTGCTTCAAGGACTTCGACATCGAACTCGGCCCCTTCAACGTCCTCATCGGCCCCAACGACACCGGGAAGACGGCGCTGCTCGAATCGTTGCGTATCTTGGCGGCACTCTACCGGCTGGGGGACGAAGCATCCTGGGATGAGATCGGCAGAGAGGCCAGGATTGCTCTCGGCCAACACTGTCATTGGCAGAACTCGGCAAACAAGACCGTGGTCTTTCGGATTCCGATCCCCGAGTCAGGCGGCACATGCTGGGATGTCCGCACTCGAGGCGGCAAACTGTGCCAAGGCCTGTACGATCAGGTCCAATGGTCGACGGATACTCTGAGTCATGGCTTCCTCAGGTCCGTAGGCGATTCGCTGTCGGCGGTCCGTTTCTACCACCTGCGTCCATCGGAACTGCGGCGTCCGAGTCCCGTAATCGGCGCGCCGCTCCTGGACAGCGGCTCTGGGTTCCCGACCTTCCTTGACGCACTGGCACGCGAGCATCGAGACACGCGCTTCGAGGATCTGCTAGCAGCATTCCGAGACAGATTCCCCTGGTACTCCGACATCTTCGCGAGGCCGCGGCGCATGAAGTACTCGGACTTCCCCAATGAGCGCATCGTGGAGAAGGACAGCTACGACCTACGCTTCCGCACGAAACAGGGCGCCGAGTTGCCTGCTCAAGCTGTATCTGACGGACTCCTGCTGAGTTTGGCGTTCATGGCGATCGCGCGTGCTCCCGAGCCCCCAACGTTGCTGCTCGTCGAGGAACCGGAGACCGGCGTCCATCATTCAAGCTTGAGGGAGATCGCCGGTACGCTGAAGAAATTGGCGGAAGAGGGAACACAGGTTATCCTCACCACGCATTCACCGTATCTGCTGGACCTGGTCGAGCCGGACGAAGTCCGCGTGTTCTCCAAGGATAAGGAAGGGGCGGTCCATGCCGTCCGGCTGTCGGACTACCCGGATATCGAGAAGTTGCGTGAGCAGGACTTCATGACGGGGGAGATCTGGAGCATGCTCAGCGAGTCGAAGATCGTCGAAACCATCCGAGCAGCGGGGGCGGCGAAGTGACCGAGAAGAAGGTCCTCGTCTTCGGGGAAGGCAAGGGCGAAATAGGCAACCCGACCGATCTGCCGCTTGATCCAAGCGACGAAGAGCTCCCGGCTTTGCCCCGCCTCATTCACCGTCTCCTTGGCGGCCCCGGGGGCGCCAGATACCTTTGCCGTAAGAGCCAGCCACTCGTCCGATTCCACGCACGCTCGCGCGCCGATAGACGCCATACGCCGCAACCAAGCGCAAGGGACGCTCGCAACGCCATCGCCGCGAGATTCGTGGCCCGAAGCGAAGGGTGTGTTGCCGCGGCGCTCATCATCGACCGGGACAAGCGCGAGAACGCAGCCCGGCTGGACAACTTGAAGTCCGGCCGGGACGAATCCGGCTGGCAGGGCTACCCGCCCCTGGCGCTCGGGCAAGCAATCGAGACCTTCGACGCCTGGATGATCTGCGATGGGAGGGCCATCGGCCATGCGGGCGGCGACGGCAGCCGAAGCCATGCTGAGCCCGAGAGGTTGCAGGGCAGGAAGGGCACCGACAATCACCCGAAGTGTCGCGCCGCGGCCATCTTCTGTTGCGACCCGAACGGCACGGGCTTGGGCGAGAAGTACCCCATCGTCGCCCGACACATCGACCTCGAACTTCTGAAACGTTCCTGCCCGCGAGGGTTTGCGCCGTTCGCCGACGAAGTCGAGCAGCACATCCGCCCGGCCGTAGGCCGGCCTCTTCGTAGCGACAGCGGTTGCGGTTCGCTGCTATGTTGCCCCTGCCCGGCTCCGCGGTGCCCCCTCGGCGGAGCGCTACAGGGACTCCAGCGGGATCGTCACGCGGCCGTCCTCGCTGAGGCATCCGAGCTGTCGGGCCAGGTCGCGGCAGCCGGGCATCTCGGGGCGTCGCCTGTACTCGTGCAGGCAGGCGACGATGGCCTCGGCCTTGCGGGCCAGCCGGGCCAGGCACACCGCCCGGGCCAACTGAAGGCCCGGATAGTCCTGGAACACCAGCCGCGCCTCGGTCAGGTCCCGCAGCATGTCCTCGACCTCGTAGAACTGGAGCGTCTGCTCCCGCGTCTCCTCGTGGGGCGTGTCGGGGTTCTCGCCCCATCGCAGGCCGAACTTCCCGGCCAGGCAGACGTGGATCGCCCGGTCCAGTTCCGCCTTCATCTGTCCGCCCCAGCGTTGGATCATGCTGCCGGGCATTTCGCCGATCAGCTCGGCCTTCTGCTCGGGCGAGAGCCGTGAGTGGCGGATGGAATCGATGTGGCACTTCACGAAGTGGCACATCGGCGTCCGCTGCGTGTAGCGGCGGTCCTGGCGGAACATCGTGCGGTCCAGCCGTTCGTACCGCTGGAAGACGTGCTCGCCCCGGCCCGGCAGGCCGCGGCGGAACAGCGGCTCCTCGATCTGCACGAACCGGCCCTCCATCGCCAGCTCGACGATGAGCAGGTTGTCCGGGGCGTACATGTCGTCGCGCATGAGCTGCGTGGCCTGCAACGCGCGACGCCGCATCACGCCGTAGAAGCAATTCAGCAGTTGCAGGTGGTACATCGCGGCGCGAAGCCGCTCCACGACGTCCTCAGAGTCCGCCACGCGCCCGTCCCGGTAGATCTTCTGCACCCCGCCCTCGGGATCGACGATCTTCACCCAGGCGTAGGCCAGAACGGCGCCGTCGTCGGCGTCCAGCGCCTCGCGGCAGCGCTCCAGGTACTCCGGGGCCATCCGGTCGTCCCCGGCCGCCCAGGCGAAGTACTCGCAGCCCGCCGCCTCGGCCAGCCGGTTGAAATTCCGCGTCGCGCCGAGGTTCTCTTCGTATCGGAAGGCCGAGACCCGCTCGTCCTTCTCGGCGTACTTCCGGGCGATCTCGAAGGTGCCGTCCGTCGAGGCGTTGTCCGAAATCTGCAGGACGAAGTCGCCCATCGTCTGGGCGAGAATCGCCTCGACCGCCTCGGCCAGCTTGTCCGCGGCGTTGTAGACCGGCATGCCGATGAATATCCTGGGTTGGGCCACGTCCTCGTGCTCCTCTGCCGCGCGGTTCACTCGTCCCCGGCGACCCCGCGGTCCACCGTTCGCAGGGCGAACCGCCCGTTCGTCGACCGCTCGATCTCGCCGAGGTAGTTGCTGTTCATCACGAAGATATCGGAGCCCGGCGCCAGCTCGCGCAGAACCTCTTGCGGAGGGTACACCCTCAGACCGGTCGCGGCCAAGTGCTTGCCCTGCTTGGCCGGGTTGATGTCGATGACGTAATCCACCGGCGCCCCCGCCCGCTCCATGAACAGCGAGAAAATCACCCCCTTGGACGCCCCGCCCCACACGGCCGATCGCCGCCCGGCCGCGCGAGAGGCGCGGATTCGCTCGGCGTGCGCGTCGAGCGTCGCGCGGAACTCGGCCGGGAATTCGCAACGGTCGGACGCCTCGCAACGCGGCGGGCGAAGCGTGGCCAGGTCCGCCACGGCGAAGAGGTACTGTCCGCCGAACACGCGGCCGGCCTCGTCCACCCGGCCGAACATGCGGGCGAAGTCCCCCAGCCGGAAGTAGTTCACGTGCTCGTAGAAGATGTCGAACCAGGCGCGGTTCCGCAGGACCCAGTCGAAGCAGGGGCTCTCGATGTAGACGCGCCCCCGGCCGCCGTTGGCCTCGGCGAGCCCGGCCAGGAAGCCGACGGGATCCCGCATGTGCTCCAGCACGTGCCGCAGCAGGATGCCGTCCGCGCTGAGCCCGAGGCCCGGCCGGAAGTACTCCTTAAGGATTCGCGGGTCGTCGCCCTCGTAGGCCGGGTCGAGGCCGGTGATGTCGAACCCGAGCCGGGCGAGCCGTTCCAGGAAGTAGCCCTTGCCGCAGCCGACCTCGATCAGCGTGTCGCCGGCGAAGTGACGCGAGATGACCCCGGCGACGTTCTCCAGGTGCGCCTGGAAGCGAGGGCTGACGGCCTGCTCGTTCTGGTAATCGGCGCCGTACTCCATCAGCTCCGGGCGGAACGCCTCGTTGAAGATCAGCCCCGTTTCGTCGCTCTGGACGAGCACCACGTCCCCGCGGGCGCAGCGGCGGGCCGCCTCCGGCGTGGGGAACATCCGGTTCTGGAAGACCGGCAGCCGCTCGGCCCGGTAGAGCTCTCGATTCCGGCTCATTGCGACCCCGCGATGCGATCGAGCTTGTCCCGCACGCCCCAGAAGGCCATCGGCACGTAGTCCGGGTACGGATAGCGCCCGAGGTTCAGGCCGATTCGCCAGCCGTTGTCCCGGATCATCCGTTCCACGAGGCCCCGGACCGACACCGGCTCGCCCGAGCATACGTTCACCACCCCGGCGTCCCGCCCGGCCATCGCCAGGTCGACCAGGTGCACGGCCACCCGCTCGACCGGCAGGTAGTCGCGCAGTTGCTCCCCGCCGGACATGTCAAACGTCTCGTCGCCGCGCTCGACCGCCCGGCGGAGTTGCGAGAACAGCGACCGCTCCGGCTGGCCCGGCCCGTAGAGGTAGAACAGCCGCGCCCACGTCAGGGCGAACGGCTGCTCCCGGCGCAAGTGCTCCAGTTCGCGGCGAAGGGCGTCCTTCGCGTGGCCGTACGGCGTGCACGGGCGGGGCTCGACGCCCTCGTCCAGCGGTCCGGACCGCATGCCGTACTCGAAGCACGTGCCCGCCACGACCGCGGCCGGCAGGCCGGCGACCACCAGCTCCCGCAGGAAGCGGTAGTGCATCGGCCGCTCCTGCTCGAAGTGGTGCAGCGACCGATAGTTAGGCAATCCGCCCCAGGCGAGGTGGATCAGCGCGTGGGGCCGGGCGAGGCCGTCGTAGCTTTCCGAAGAGGCCTCCGCGACGTCCATTCGGACCGCACGGCCGCGGGGCAGCTCCAGCGGCGGGTCGGGCCGGCCCCGCACCGCCGCGATGACCTCGACGTCTCGTCGGGCCAGTTCCGCCAGCACGTGCCGGCCGATGAAGCCCGTCGCCCCGGTGACCGCGATTCTCATGGTCGGCTCGTCTCCTGGCGGGCGTTCAGTCCTTGACGCACTTGAGGTAGCCGTCGGGCGCGACGGTGATTTGGAGCTTGTCGGGGATCGACCGGTCGATCTCGAAACGGTCGCATTCGCACAGGAAGGTCTGAAGCGCGCTCCACGGGTTATTCCCGTGCGACCAGGGCCGGTCCGGGTAGAAGTCGGCCGGCAGGAACTCGATGATGGTGTCGAACACGACCAAATACCCGCCGGGCCTCACGAGGGGCGCGTACGCCCGCAGTTCGCCCAGCACGTGCTCGTGGGTGTGCAGCGAGTCCAGCGCCACCAGCGCCGGCCGGCCCGCGACCTTGTCGTGGACCCTGGCGACCACGTCCTCGGCGACGGACGAGCCCTCGAGCATCTCGATCCGGTCTCGCATCGGATGGGCGTCGATCGCCTGCCGATTGTGCCGCCGGATGTCAATGTCGATGCCGATGACCCGCCCGTCCCCGCCGAGCAGCTCCAGCATGGACGCGTAGAAGATCAAGCTGCCGCCACGGGCCACGCCGGTCTCGACGATCACCTCGGGACGCACCCGCCAGATCAGCTCCTGCATCGCCATGAGATCCTGCGGAAACTGGATGATCGGCCGGCCGAGCCACTCGAAGTGGTACGAGTACTCCTGTCGCGTGGCCAGCTCGAACCACTTGCGCGTGGCCTCGCGGAGCGCCTCGTCCTGTCCCATCGCATCGACGAAGCGCCGGTTCCGCGCCTCGAAGTCATCGACATCCGGCATGGCTCAGCTCCCTGTTGGGCCCGTCTTGGCGGCGCGGCGGAACGGCGAGTCGAAATCGCCCAGCAGCGGAAGGCCGCGGTCCCGCTCGGACAGAAACGGCTCGTCGACCGGCCAGTCGATCGACAGGTCCGGATCGTCCCAGCGGATGCCGCCCTCGGCCTCCGGGGCGTAGCGGGCGTCGACCTTGTATTGCACCACCGCGCGGTCGCTCAGCGTGCAGAAGCCGTGGGCGAAGCCCTTCGGCACGTAGGCCAGCGTGAAGTTATCGGCTGTCAGCTCGACGGCCTCCCAGCGCCCGTAGGTCGGCGAGTCGGTCCGCAAGTCCACCAGCACATCGAGGACGGCGCCGGCCACGGCCCGGATGAGCTTGGTCTCGGCATGCGGCGGCCGCTGGAAGTGCAACCCGCGAATCAGGCCCTTGCGCCCGGAGAGCGACTGATTCTCCTGCACCCAGGCGGTGGTCAGCCCCGCCTCGGCGAACGCCGCCTCGTCGTACACGCGGACGAAGTACCCGCGCGCATCCCGCTTCGGGTCCAGTGTGATTCGGAAGGCGTCCGCGACTCGCAGCGGGGTGATCTCCACGTGCACTCGCTCCATTGCGGCGCTCCGAGGCGCCGGCCGATGCGATGATTCTGGCAGGCGGCGCCGGCGCCGTCAACACCGCCCGGCCGTTCAGCCGAGGTTGTCGCGGTACCAGTCGATGGCTTGGGCCAGCCCCTCGGCGAAGTAGTGCGTCGGCTCGTAGCCGATTGTCTCCCGCGCCAGCGAGATGTCGGCCAGCGAGTGGCGGACGTCGCCGGGGCGCTGTTCGGCGTACTCGGCCTCGACGTCCACGCCCAGCAACTCGCGGAGCTGGTCGAGAATCTTGTTGAGCGTCGTGCTGTCGTGGCAGGCGATGTTCACGGGGCGCCCGTCGCACACCTCGGCCGGGGCGTTGGCCGCCTTCCAGTTCGCCTGGATCACGTTGTCGATGTAGCAGAAGTCGCGGCTCTGTCCGCCGTCGCCGTACACCACCGGCCGGTCGCCCCGCAACAGCCGCGATACGAACGCCGGAATCACCGCGGCGTACGGGCCGTACGGGTCCTGGTACGGTCCGAAGACGTTGAAGTACCGCAGCGAGAGCGTTTCCATGCCGTACACGGCCGCGTAGGCCTGCATGTAGGCCTCGCCGGCGACCTTGCTCGCTGCATACGGGCTGGCCGGCAGCGGTTCCATGCTCTCGCGCTTGGGCGACTCGGCCCGGTTGCCGTAGGCCGCGGAGGATGCGGCGAAGATCACGCGCCTCACGCCGGCCGCCCGGGCCGCCTCCAGCACGTTGAGCGTGCCGTTGACGTTCACGTCGTGGCTCGTGACCGGGTTGTTCACGCTCCGCGGAACCGAACCCAGCGCGGCCTCGTGGAAGACCGCCGTGCAGCCCGCGACGGCCTCGTCCACGGCCGGGCGGTCGCGAATGTCGCCCTCGATCAACTCGATCCGGTTCAGGATTTGCACGAGATTCTCGCGCTTGCCGGTGGCGAAGTTGTCCAGGACCGTGACCTCGTGTCCTTCGCCCAGCAGGAATCGCGTCAGGTTGCAGCCGATAAAGCCGGCGCCCCCGGTTACCAGGTATTTGGCCATGTCCGCTCCTGCGTACGCCGATGTCACCTCGGAAAACGGCGGGCCCGCGCCCGCGACCCAGAACATACCGCAACGGGCGGGCAGGCGTAAGGGCCCGCCGCCCGAACCGCTGCCGTGTCCGGGTCGGAAACGCTGCCCCAGGGAGAACCCATCGGCGCCTAGAATCGTACGTAGGCCCGAGTGGACGCGAACCGACAAGGGACTCGATGAAGGCATTGGCGATGTGCATATCGGTGCTGGCGGCGGCCGTGCCGGCGTATGCGTGCGGCCGTGGTGCGAACGCGCGCTGCCCGCGCCAGGCCGAGGCCGTCGCCCGACGGGCAAGCCCGGCCCCGATGGCCGCATGTCCGGCGGAAGCGCCGTCGGCCGCCGCCGAAGCCGCCGGGGGGCATTCGTGCGCTCCGGCGCGATCGTGCTGCGACCGGGGCTGCATGTGCTGCGGGCGCTGCGGCAGGGGCAGGCCCGCGGCAACGGGCGTTCGCTCCGATAGCGGGACGCGTTTCCAACGGCCGGGCGAGCGGCCAACCGCCGCCGCGACGGCCCGGACCGGGGCGGGCCTGTCACGGACGCAAGCTCGGGCGGTCTCGCCGGGCGGGCTGCCCCCTCCGGACGCGGACGTCGTCCTGACCTCCGTCCTCCTGCTCTGATTCCGTCCCCCGCGTGCGTCGGCACGGCCGCTACGATACATGTGTGCGCGCGCACCTCGAACGCCCCATCCGTCCGCCTGCTGAGCGAACACCGGCGCGGGCTATGCGGCACCGAACGGGAAGGGAGAATCAGGCGATGAGAACCACACTTGGCCTTGCGGCTGTATTCGGAATCGCGGCGCTGGCGGGGGGCTGCGCACAGTAGCACCGGCACGCGGCCACGTCGTCGCACGTCCGCGGCGACGCCCGCGGCCCCCTGCGCGCCCTCGGCCCCGCCCAAGCGGCCGAGCCGATCGAACTGACCGACGAGTCGGACCTGGGCAGCTATCTGGCCTATGCGGCCGCGAACGACCCCGGCCTGGAGGCGGCGTTCCACCGCTGGAAGGCGGCGCTGGAGCGCGTGCCGCAGGTCGAGTCGCTCCCCGACCCGCGGCTGAGCTACCGCTACTACGTCAGCGAGGTCGAGACGCGCGTCGGGGCAATGCGCCAGGGCGTCGGGCTCTCGCAGACGTTCCCATGGCTGGGCACGCTCGAGCTGCGAGGCGACGCCGCGGCCCAAGCCGCCAAGGCGGCGCGGCATCGGTTCGAGGCCGCCCGCCTGAAGCTGTTCCACGAAGTCACCCGGGCATACACGGAGTACTACCACCTCGGGCGGCGCATCGCGGTCGTTCGCGAGAACCTCGCCCTGGTGCGGCAGATGGAGCAGGTCGCGCGGGCGCGGTACCGGGCGGCGGCCGCGTCGCACCCCAGTGTCGTCCGAGCGCAGGTCGAGCTCGGCAAGCTGGAGGACCGCCTGCGGAGCTTGGAGGACCTTCGCGGTCCGATGATGGCGGACCTCAACGCGGCCCTGGACCGCCCGCCGGAGGCGGAGCTGCCCTGGCCGGCGTCCGTGCCGCGGGCGGCCGTGTCCCTGACGGACACGGACGTGCTCGACCGGATGACCCGGAGCAACCCCGAGCTGCTGGCGATGGACGCGGAGACCGAGGCCGCCCGGCGACGCGTGGACCTGGCGCGGAAGGCGTACTACCCGGATGTCACGCTCGGTGTGGACTACGTGGACGTGACGGACCGGGCCGGGCCGGCGCCCCCCGGCGACTCGGGGCAGGACGCCCTGGCCGTGATGGCGTCGGTGAACCTGCCGATCTGGTACGACAAGCTCGCGGCCGGGGTCCGCGAGGCGCGGCACCGGGTGTGGGCGGCGTCGCTGGCCCGCAGCCGGCGCTCGAACGAGCTGGCCGCCAAGCTGAAGCTCGCGCTCTACCGGTTCCGCGACGCGGATCGGAAGCTGGACCTGTACCGCAACACGCTCATCCCGAAGGGCACGGAGGCGCTGAAGACGTCCACCGCCGCGTTCCGGGCGGGCGAAGTGGGCTTCACCGACGTGATCGACGCACAGCGGACGCTGCTGGAGTTCGAGCTGGCGGCCGAGCGGGCCGTCGCCGACCGCGCGCGGCGGCTGGCGGAGCTGGAGATGCTGGTAGGCGAGGACCTGACGGGGACGACCCCGCGCCCCGCGCCCGACGAACCGCCGCCGGACGAGGAGAGGCAACCATGAATACCCGCACAGACAAGGCGGTGGCGGCTCTGAAGGCCGTGGGCCGGCGCGCCGGCCTCATCGCGGCCGTGCTGGTGAGCATCGCCGTGGGGTTCCTGCTGCACGCCGCCGTTGCGCCGGAGGCCGGGAAGGCGCCGGCATCGGCGGACGCGGCCGGCGGCGACACCGAGTGGACCTGCTCCATGCACCCGCAGGTTCGCGGCGAGGAGGGCGACCTGTGCCCCATCTGCGGGATGGACCTCGTGCCGGTGGACGACAGCGGCGCCGCGCGGCGCCCGCGGGAGTTGGCCACCACGGAAGCCGCCAAGGCGCTGATGGACATCGAGACGGAACCGGTCGAGCGGAAGTTCGTCGCGGCCGAGGTGCGGATGGTCGGGAAGATCGACTACGACGAGACGCGGCTGGCGTCCATCGCCGCGCGGGTGCCCGGGCGGCTGGACCGGCTCTTCGTCGACTACACGGGCGTGCGCGTGCGGGAGGGCGACCACCTCGTGTCCATTTACAGCCCCGAGCTGCTGGCGGCGCAGGAGGAGCTGATACAGGCCAAGCAAGCGGTTCGGGAGATGGAAGGCAGCAGCTCGACACTGCTGCGCGAGACGACCGAGGCGACCTACCAGGCCGCCAGAGAGAAGCTTCGTCTGCTGGGGCTGACGGCCGAGCAGGTCGCCGAGATCGAGCGGACCGGCGTGACCTCGGACCACCTGACGATCTACTCGCCGATCGGCGGCATCGTGATCGACAAGCGCGCCGAGGAGGGCGACTACGTCGACACGGGCACGCGCATCTACACCGTGGCGGACCTGTCGCGGATGTGGGTCCGTCTGGAGGCGTACGAGTCCGACCTGATGTGGATCCGGTACGGGCAGACGGTCGAGTTCACGACCGTGGCCTATCCGGGCGAGTTCTTCGAGGGCACGATCTCGTTCATCGACCCGGTGCTGGACCCGGCCACGCGCACGGTCAAGGTGCGCGTGAACGTGCCGAACCCGGACGGCAAGCTCAAGCCCGGCATGTTCGTCCGGGCGTCGGTCCGCAGCCGTATCGCCGCCGGCGGCCGGGTGATGGACGCCGACCTGGCGGGCAAGTGGATCTCGCCCATGCACCCCGAAATCGTCAAGGACGAGCCCGGCGCCTGCGACGTCTGCGGCATGCCGCTCGTGCGGACGGAGTCCCTCGGCTACGTGAGCGTCGATCCGGAGAAGGCGGACAGGCCGCTGGTGATCCCGGCCACGGCGCCCCTGATCACCGGAACGAGCGCCGTGGTGTACGTCGAGGTCCCCGACGCCGACGCGCCGACGTACGAAGGCCGCCGGATCGCGCTCGGCCCGCGCGCGGCCGACCACTACCTCGTCGAGTCCGGCCTGCTGGAGGGTGAGCGTGTGGTCACCCGCGGGGCGTTCAAGATCGACAGCGCCCTGCAGATCCAGGCGCGCCCCAGCATGATGTCGCCGGACGACGCCGAGCCCGCGGGGCCCGATCCCGCCGAGCCGGTCGTGAACGTGCGCTGCCCGATCATGGGCTCCCCCATCGATCCGTTCGACGTGGCCGACGACCTGGTGCGCGTCTGGCGCGGGCGGCGCGTCGGCTTCTGCTGTGCCGGCTGCCCCGAGATGTGGGACGAACTCGACGAGGCCGAGAAGGAGTCGAAGCTCGCCGACGCGCTGCCCGGCGGGAAGACGGCCGAGGATGAGTAACGACTACACGAACCCGACGCCCGAGCAGCGCTCGATCCTGGGCAAGCTGCTCCGCTTGTGCCTGGAGAACAAGCTCATCGTGGGCTTGGTCGTCCTGCTCGCGGTCGCCTGGGGCGTCATGGTCGCGCCGTTCGACTGGGACGTCGGCGGCGTGGAGCGCAAGCCCGTTCCCGCCGACGCCATCCCGGACATCGGCGAGAACCAGCAGATCGTCTTCACCCAATGGCCCGGTCGCTCGCCCCAGGACGTCGAGGACCAGGTCTCCTACCCGCTGACGGTCGCGCTCCAGGGCATCGCCGGCGTCAAGACCGTGCGCAGCTATTCGATGTTCGGCTTCTCCACGGTGTACGTGATCTTCGCCGAGGATGTGGACTTCTACGAGTCCCGCACCCGCATCCTCGAGAAGCTCAGCAGTCTCGCCCCCGGCAAGGACTACCCGGAGGGCACGCGGCCGCAGTTGGGGCCGGACTCGACCGCCCTGGGCCAGGTCTTCTGGTACACGCTCGAGGGCCGCGACGCCGACGGCGAGCCGATCGGCGGCTGGGATCTCGAAGAGCTGCGCACCGTTCAGGACTGGTACCTTCGCTACGGGCTGATGTCGGCCGGCGGCGTCAGCGAGGTGGCGTCGGTCGGCGGCTTCGTCCGGGAGTATCACGTCGACGTGGACCCCGACGCGATGCGGGCCTACGAGGTGACCTTGCCGCAGATCAGCGCGGCCGTGCGGGACGCCAACATCGACGTGGGCGCCAAGACCCTCGAGATGAACCGCGTCGAGTACTTCATTCGCGGGGTGGGCTTCATCGATACGGTGGATGACATCCGCAAGAGCGTCATCACCGTGCGCGACAACGTGCCGGTGCTCGTCGAGTACGTGGCGACCGTCAAGATGGGCCCGGCGCTGCGGCGCGGCGTGCTGGACAAAGACGGCGCGGAGGCCGTCGGCGGTGTTGTCGTGGCCCGCTACGGCGAGAACCCGCTGGCCGTGATCCGCAACGTCAAGGAGCGGATCGCCGAACTCGCCCCGGGCCTGCCGACGAAGGTCATCATCCAAGACGGCACGCCGCGGGAGCGGATCGAGCGGTACGCCGAGGCGCACGGCTTCGCGGCCCGCGCGAAGGGCGAGCTGAACCATGGCGCGTGGGTCCGGCATCTGCGGAACACGCCCCGCGGCGAGTGGCCCGACTGGGCCAACACGAGCCAGGTCACGCTCCGACCGTTCTACGACCGCACCGGCCTGATCTACGAGACGCTCGGAACGCTTCGGACCGCGCTCAGCGAAGAGGTGCTCATCACCTTCATCGTGGTGATCCTCATGGTCATGCACCTCCGGGCCAGTGTGCTGATCGGCGGCATGCTGCCGCTGGCCATCCTGCTGTGCTTCATCGCCATGAAGGCCGTCGGCGTGGACGCCAACATCGTGGCCCTCTCGGGCATCGCCATCGCCATCGGCACGATCGTCGACATGGGCATCGTCGTCAGCGAGAACGTCCTGCGCCACCTCCGGCAGGCGCCGCCCGACGCCCCGCGCCTGGAGGTCGTCCACCGCGCGGCCAGCGAGGTCGGCGGCGCCGTCCTCACGGCCGTGGCCACGACCGTCGTGAGCTTCCTGCCCGTGTTCACCATGATCGGCCCGGAGGGCAAGCTCTTCCGGCCGCTGGCGTTCACCAAGACCTTCGCGCTGATCGCCTCGATCGCCATCGCGCTGTTGGTGCTGCCCCCGGCCGCCCACGCGGTGTTCTGCTGGCGGGTTCGCGGCAAGGAGCTCAGACGGGCCCTGCTCGTCGGCGGCGCCGCGGCCGGCGGCGTGCTGGCCGGCTACGGCGTGTACCGAACGTCCGCGCTCATCGCCGCGTCGGGCGTCGTCCTGGTGCTGGCCGCGATCTACGGGCTCGGCAAGCGACGGATCCCGCGGCGGTATCGTCGGTTCGCTCCGATCGCGGCCGCCGCCGCGGTCGTCCTGCTGGTGGGCGTCCTTCTCGCCGGTCACTGGGAGCCGCTGGGCCCGCAACGCGGGCTGATCCGCAACCTGCTGTTCGTGGCCGGGCTCGTCGGAGGGCTGATCCTGCTGTTCAAGGCCTTCCAGCGGGTCTACCCGCGCGTCCTCGGCTGGTGCCTGGCCCACAAGGGCGTCTTCCTGCTGCCGGTCGCCGCGGTCCTGCTGTTCGGCGCGACGGCCTGGCTCGGCTTCGACCGCGTCTTCGGGTTCGTCCCCGCCTCCGTGGAGGCCCTCGGCGGCGACCCCGCGGCCGTGCGCTCGCACCCCTACTGGGCCGGCGGCACAGCTCGCTTCGCCGGGCTCGGTCGGGAGTTCATGCCCGAGCTGGACGAGGGATCGTACCTGTACATGCCCACGACGATGACCCACGCCTCCATCGGCGAGGCGATGGACGTCCTCGCCAAGCAGGACCGGGCGTTTCAGAACATCCCGGAGGTCGATCAGGTCGTGGGCAAGCTCGGGCGCGCGGAGACGCCGCTCGACCCGGCCCCGATCTCGATGATCGAGACGGTGATCAACTACAAGTCGGAGTACCGCACGGGCGCCGACGGGCAGCGGGCGACCTTCCGGCTCGCGGCCGACGACGAGCCGCACCGGGAAGACGGCGCCGGGCAGCGCTTCGCGGTGGACGAGGACGGCGAGCTGATCGCCGACGAGGACGGGGAGCCGTTCCGCCAGTGGCGCGCCCACATCCGGGAGGCCGACGACATCTGGGACGCGGTCGTCGAGGCGGGCGAAATCCCCGGCACGACATCCGCCCCCAAGCTGATGCCGATCAAGGCACGGCTCGTCATGCTCCAGAGCGGCATGCGGGCGCCGATGGGCGTGAAGATCAAGGGCCCCGACCTCGGGACCATCGAGGACGTCGGGCTTCAGATCGAGCGCCTGCTCCAGGAGGTGCCCGGCGTGAAGGACCAGTCGGTCCTCGCCGACCGCATCATCGGCAAGCCGTACCTGCACATCATCCCCGACCGTGACGCCCTGGCCCGATACGGCGTGAAGATGCGCGAATTCCAGGACATCGTCGAGATCGCCATCGGAGGCCGGACGGTCACCCGAACGGTCGAGGGGCGGCGGCGCTTCGCCGTGCGCGTCCGCTACCAGCGAGAGCTCCGCGACCGCATCGACACGCTGGGCAAGATCCTCGTGCCCGGAGAGGACGGAACGCAAATCCCCCTGACCCAGGTCGCCGACATAGAGTACGTCCGCGGGCCGCAGGTCATCAAGAGCGAGGACACGTTCCTCGTCGGCTACGTCCTGTTCGACAAGCTGCCCGGCGAGGCCGAGGTGGACGTGGTCGAGCGGGCGCGGGCCTACCTCGACGCGAAGCGCCGAACCGGCGAGCTGGACGTGCCGGAGGGCGTGAGCTACTCCTTCGCCGGCAACTACGAAAACCAGGTCCGCGCGCAGAAGACCCTCGCGCTGGTCCTGCCGCTGGCGCTGTTCGTGATCTTCGTGATCCTCTACCTCCAGTTCCGGCGGGTCAGCACGACGCTGCTGGTGTTCTCCGGCATCTTCGTGGCGTGGTCGGGCGGGTTCATCCTGCTCTGGCTGTACGGCCGGCCCTGGTTCCTCGACTTCTCCGTGTTCGGCGTGAACATGCGGGAACTGTTCCAGGTCCATCCCGTGAACCTCAGCGTGGCCGTGTGGGTCGGCTTCCTGGCGCTGTTCGGCATCGCCACGGACGACGGCGTCGTCCAGGCGACCTACCTGAACCAGGCGTTCCGGCGGCGGGTGCCCCGCACGGCCGCGGGCGTCCGGGAGGCGACCATCGCGGCCGCGAACCGCCGCATCCGCCCGTGCCTGATGACCTCGGCCACGACGGTCCTGGCGCTGCTGGCCGTGCTGACCTCCTCCGGGCGGGGCAGCGACGTGATGGTGCCCATGGCGATCCCATCCTTCGGCGGAATGCTGGTAGTGTTGCTGTCGGTTCTCGTCGTGCCGGTGCTCTACTGCTGGGTCGAGGAGATCAAGCTGAAGCTGGGCGGTCCCGAGACGCACGATGCACCGGCCGCGGCCGAGTCCGCGCCCGCCGCTCCGCCGACGCCTACAATGGGTCGGACATCAGAGGAGACAGAAGAATGAACAGGAAGGTGTGGGTCTCGACGTGGTGTGCCCTCGTGTGTGCGTGCGTCGTCGGTCTGTCCGCCGCCGGCTGCGACAGCGGCGACGGCGACGAAGGGCAATCGACCGGCAACCAGGAGCCCCGGACCCCACAGGACGCGCCGGCCGAGACGGGCGCTGTCGTCAACGACGTCTGCCCGATCATGGGCTCGCCCGTCGACCCCGCCGATGTGCCCGAGAACCTGACGCGGGTGTACGACGGCAAGAAGATCGGCTTCTGCTGCCCCGGCTGCCCGGAGGCCTGGGATGAGCTCAGCGATGCCGAGAAGGACCGCAAGCTGCAAGAGATGACCGACTGAAGCAACGGCCGCGTGCCTCCGAACGGCCGGCCGGGCTCAGCCGCCCTCCGCCGCCCGGAGCGCCTCGGCGAACTCCCGGTTCTGCGGTTCCTGGAGGAGCTGCTCAAACTCCTCGTCGCTGAGCCAGCGGGTCTCGCCCCGCGTGTCGTCCCCCGGGGCGGGGCGGATCAGCAGCACGGCCCGCCCGCCGTCGTGCGAGGCGACCTCGCAGGCCAGCAGCTTGCTGTCGGCCTCGCCGAACGTCAACTCCGCCGGCGGATGGTAGAAGAAGGCCTTCTCGCGATCGGGCAGGCCCGGCGACTTGAGGATCTTCGCGTCCACGATCCGCTCCTGCACAAGCACGTCCAGCGACGGCGGCATGGGGCCCAGCCGCCCGCCCGCGGACCGGTCCAACTGGTAGTTTCGCACGGCCGCGTGGATGTACAGCAGCCGCTGCTCCGCGCTGTCGCGCGCGATCTGGCCCTGGCGGATGTACCACGCCGGCACGGCCGCGGCCGCCGCGACGACGCCGGCCAGGAGAACCACGCCGCCCATCGGCACCGCGGCCACCTTCAGCGTGCGCTTGGCGGACATCGTAAACATGGCGTAGATGACCAGGTACCCCAGCACCAACGCCACCAGCGCGCCGACCACCAGGGCCGGGATCAGCAGCTCGGCGTCCGTGACGGCGCCGAGCTTGTTGATCAGGCCGAACAACACGGCGCCCCCGAACGCCCCGCCGAGCCCGGCCAGCAGAACGGCCACGATGCACCGCGACAGCGTCGCCTTGCGATCTCCGCCGGCCAGCCGCTGCACGGTGCGATGCAGCAGCCACCCGCCGCCGAAAACCCAGCCGCCCAGGAAGACCAGAAGCAAGGGAAGCTGCCACATGAACAGGTAATCTCTCGCCGATGCCAGCACGGCTTCGCCGCTCCTACAAGGGTTCGTCCGGTCGAGAAGGAATCCGGCTCGACTAGGGTACCCCGGACGGCCCGCGCTGGCAAGGTCCGGTTGCCGCACGTCCGCGGACGCGATGACATGCCCCGGCCGCGTTGCCCGCACGAGCCCCGGCCGGTAGAATCCCCCAACGCCGACGCAAGGAGCCCGTCATGGACGAAACCGCCATCCGCTCGCTCGAGGACATCTGGCCGCTCCAGGCCGAGCTGAACCGCAAGGCCGGCTTCGACACCCGCGCCCTCGGCGCCGCACTGGCCGCGGCGCTCGAGGCCGCCGACACGCCGAACGAGCCCCCCGAGGCCGGTGCCGACGCCCCCGCGGCCGAGGAGCGCCTCGCCGCCGGGCGGGCGCTGAAGAACTACCTCGACGCCCTCGCCGCCGAGTGCCACGAACTCCGCGACTGCCTGAGCTGGAAACACTGGTATCGCGAGGCCCGCGAAGGCCGCCAGTACGAGCTGCAAGACGTGCAAAACGCGCGGGTCGAGGCGGCGGACATGCTATTCTTCTGGGTGAGCATCTGTCAGTTGCTCGGGCTCGAACCGGCGGACGTGTATCGGCTCTACGCGGCCAAGCTGGGCATCAACCATCGCCGCCAGGATGAGGACCGCGCCCAGGCCGACCACGGCCGCTACGAGAACGAGAATCGGCGGGTCGTATAGGGGCCGGCCCCCGCGCAGGGCGGCCTGGCCCGGCTGTGTCCGGCTCGCCGCGCTGAGCTTCCGCCCCGTCAGACAGGATGGCGCAGCACATGTCCGAAATCGTCGTGGCATATTACTCGCGCACGGGTCAGACCCGGAAGGTCTGCGAGAAGCTCGCCGGCCTGCTCGGGGCGGACCTGGAGGAGATCGGCGACGCCAAGAGCCGCCGCGGCCTGCTCGGCTGCCTGGTCGCCGGCAAGGACGCCGCCTTCGGCAAGAGCACCACGCTGACGACCTCGCATTCCCTGGAGGGGCGCAAGGTGGTCGTGTTGGGCACTCCCGTGTGGGCCGGCGGCCCGGCCCCGGCCGTGCAGGCCTACCTCAACGAGGTCGACCTTTCGGGCGTCACCGTCTTCGCCCTGTGCACCTTCAACGGCGGCGAAGGCAAGACCTTCCACCGCATCGAGCAGTTCGCCGACGGCCGGCTGGCCGGCACGCTGGCCCTCAAGAAGCCCGCCAAAGACCCCAAGCTCGACGCCAAGCTCGAGCCGTTCGCCGAGCGGATCCGGAAGGCGGCCGGTTCATAGCGGCGGGGGATTCGTCGCCGGCCGCGCGCCGGGCGGCGCTGCCGGCGCTGCCGGGGGACGAACCCATCGCGGCTGGGCCTGTCCCGCCGCCGCGGGGCACCTCTCAGCCGGGCCGCCGGCGCGAGCGGCCGGGCGTACCTGGCGCGCGTGACGGCCGTGCGCCTGCGGCTGGAGGATTCGGCGCAGGAGGTCGCGCGGGGCTATCGGCGGACGGCCAAGGTCGACCAGCCGGTGATCGGGCCGTGGCTGGGCCTGTCGGGCAAGCTGATCGAGGCCAACCGCGACCTGTCCCGCAAGCAGCGGTGGACGCTCGAGGGGATGTGGGAGATTCTCTGCGGCAAAGCGTTTGCCGCCGGCTACACGACGGTCAAGGACGCCGTCGGGGAGGCGCGAGGCAGCGGGTCACGGCCTCGGGATCCCTGAGGTGGGCGTGCCGGCGCACCATCGGCTCGACTTCGTTCGTGCCGGGCTTTCGGACGCCGATGAACGCCTCGGCCCCATCGGAGCAGTTGAGGTAGCCCTCGTGGGTCACGCAGACCCAGTGAAGCTCTCCATCGTGCTCGAAGCTGACCATCCGGGCCAGACATTGCCCGCTGGCCAGATCCCACAGGAGAACCCGCCCGGCGTAATCGCAGGAGACCATGCGCCGCCCGTCGGAACCGGCGAAATCGGCCGTATGCACCCCCGCATTGTGGCCCGCGAAGATGCGCTGTAGCTTGCCTCTCGCGACATCCCACAACCTGACCTTGCCGTCCGCGCCGCAAGAGAGCAATCGCCGACCGTGGACGTCAAAGCGGAGACAACTCACGCCCCCGATGTGGTGGTAGAGCGACCGCACGCGCCGGCCGTCTTCGGCGTCCCACACGTATATCCGGCCGTCGTCGCCCCCCGAGACCAGCCGCCGCCCGTCCGGGCTGAACTGCACGCAGCGAACCCATGCCCGGTCGTGGGCGTCGAGCGAGCCAGTGACTTCGCCACGGCCGGTGTCCACGAGCTCGATCGTTCCGTCCTTGCATCCCGCGGCGAGCTTGCGGCCGTCCGGGCTGACGGCGAGCGACCGAATCTCGCCGTCGTGCACCTGTTTCGTCCACAGCCGCTCGCCCTCGGCCACGCTCCACGTATAGAGGTTGCCCAATTGGTCCGCGCCGTACGCCGTCCGGCCCTCGGGCCCGAAGCAACTCGCGGTGACCCCGCCGGGTCGCCACTCTTCGATGGCATGGAGAAGCTCGCCCGTTTCGGTGTCATGGAAACGTGGGTGGCCCCACCGGTGCCACATGAAGCGTCGGCCGTCCGGGCTGTATTCTGCGAGCTCCCAGCCCTTGTGAGGATCTTCCGCGAATGTCGGCATGGCCTTGCCCGTCGTCAAGCTCCATCGTCGCCCGTTGCGGTGCGGGATATGGACGTAGATTTCCTCGCCGTCCGGATGGACGCACATGGACGGCACGGGATGCGGCTGCGCCGCCGGCGCCGAACGTGGGTCGCCTGTCTTCAGATCGTAGAACACCGGAATACCGGCGCGGCGGGTAGTGACCAACTCCGTCCCGACGGCGTTGAACGCTACGGAAGCGCCACCGCCCGGGAGATTCTCGAACGAGCGCAGCAGCTTGCCCGTTCGCACGTGCCAGAGTCGGATGCTGCGCCTGCCGCCGACGGCCACGTGCCGGGCGTCCGGGCTGAAGCACACCGAGCGTACGCGAGTCCCGGAGCCGACCGGCTCGTCGTTGTCGTGCTCCGGCGCGAAGAGCCGCAGTTGCCGGCCCGTCCCGGCATCCCATAGCCGCATGGTCCCGTCGGAGCCCCCCGTCAGCAGTTGACTTCCATCCGGGCTGAAGCAAACGGAACTCACGCTCCGCGGCCGCCCTGGGGCGTACGCCTGAATGGTTCTGACAAGCCGCCCCCTACGGACGCTCCAGATCTTGACGAGGCCGTTCCGGCCGGACGAGGCGATCCATCGCCCATTCGGGCTGAAGTCGATGGCAAGAACCGACCCCCAGCCATGATCAAACGTACGCAGAAGCCGCCCCGTGCCCACGTGCCACAGGCGAACAAAGGAGTCCTTGCCGGCGGAGGCCACCTCCCGGCCGCCCGGCCTGTGGCGGACGCAGTACACGTGGCCCGCGTGGGCCGGGATCGTGCGCAGCAGCTTGCCGGTCTTGACATTCCAGATCCGGATCATGCCATCCGTGCCGCCCGAGACGATCCGCCGCCCGTTCAAGCCGAAATCGACAGAGAAGACCTTCCGGCGGTCAGCGAACGCGCCGAGGCCCGGCTCGTGTCCGCGAAAGGTGCGCAACAGCATGCCGGTCTCCGCGTCCCACAGCTTCACGAGGCCGTCGGAGCCGGCGGTGATGACGCGGCGCCCGTCGGAACTGTAGGCCGCAACAGACAGCCGGGACCGGTGCGCCAACTGCAAGACGACCTCCGGGCTCCCCGGCCGCCGTAGCGTGAGGGAGGGGTCCGGCTCCGCGGGGCGGTCATCCGCGGCGGCCATCGCCGCGCATAGCACCATTGCCAACAGGGACGGGAATCTCCGGCCCCGTGTAGAGGACACCGCGCGCAGTCCGATTAAACTCATCCCCGTCACGACACCCATTGTACCGCATGCGCCGCCGCCGGGTGCAACGGGGCGTCCGACCCGTACCGGGCACGAGCGGACCGAATTCGTAGCCGGGCAGGCCCGCACATGACCCACGCGGGGCGCAGCCCACATCGTCTCCGCCCGTGGCACGCAACGACGGGGGGATCGTCACGGCCGCTTTGGAAGAGCTGTTTCGACACAGCCGCGCGGTGGGACGGCCTGGCCGCACACAACTTGGGGGCGTCCCGGCCGCGCGCCGCTACCGCCGCCGGCGGATCAGCGCCAGCCCGCCGGCCGCCAGCAGCGAGAGCGTCCCTGGTTCGGGGATCTGGGCGAGCAGGAACGGGCTCAGAGAGTCGGTCTGCACCGTGAGAGTGTGCGCGACGTCGGCGCGGTCGATGGGGACCAGCGTCTCCCAGCCGTCCACGGTGTGATGGAGCACCACGAGGCCCTCGCCTTCCAGGCCGGCCGGCAGCATGGCCGGGTCGTAGCAGAAGGTCAGCTCCATGGTGCCGCTCACCTCGCCGCCCTCCAGGTCAATCGACCAGTACTGTGCGTCGCCGGGAAGCAGGTTGTCGGAGACGTCGTCGAGGTCGTCGGGGTCCGGCAGGAAGGTAACCGCGAAATCCGCGGCCGGGCCCTGCCCGTAATGCGTCGCGAGCGAGCCGCCGCTGATGACCTCTTCGAAGCTGATCTCACAGCCGCCGGCGACCCCCGGTCCGCCGTTGAGGGCCACGGCCTGATTTTGGCCGACCGACATATCCGTCAGTGCAACCTCGTAGGGATCGAACACCACTGAACGGACGATGTAGTCTCCGCCCTGTTGCACATAAGCTTCGCCGAGCAACGTGCCCTCTCGGGCCATATCAAGAATGGCCAGTGACTCATATGGGCTGCCCGGTTTGAGCAATTCCTGCAGACAGGTCGCTTCGCTGTCGGTATCCGGGTTGTAGAGGAAGTCGTCGATGTTCGTGGTAAAGGAATTGCCCTGAATCAACAGGGTGCCATCCTCAGCCACATCGGATACACATGCCGTTTCGCTCGACGCCGAGTCCCACCAGGGGATCAACGGGCGCAGATCATAAACAGTACCCGAACTGTCCCAATAACAGGGAACGTCCCGAAGTTCGCCGGAGGGATATTGCGGTCGCGAGACATTTGTCATACCCCCCATTCGCCCGGCGTCGTTTATGCACCGCACTGCGCCGCCATCGCCGTCGGCCAAAATAGGCAATTCGTACGTGTTGCCGTTGGCAAGGATGTGCTTGAATGGCCTGTCCTGGTAGGTTTCGTCACCATCCAAATACATCTTGCCAACGATCACACCGGGGTTGTTGATGTCGCGAGGATCGCCACCGTTGTAGGGACCGGGATCGTCACGGGTCAGAAGCGTCTGCCCCTGCCCCTCGTCGTCCCAATAGATGACCTCTAAAGACCCTGTGGCAACGACCTCGCCAAGCTCATTGATCGCACGGTCAAATGCATACGAAGACTGGGTATTGGGCCGCGGCAGATCCGTTACTTGCTCGGTGGCCGTGTCCAGAAGGAACACCTCTTTGTCGAGATATCCCGTCCCGTAAGAGCGCAAACCCAGTGCTATGCCGTTGTCATTGATCGAGCTTATTGAACTGGGAAGTTCCGGGTGTCCTGTGGGATCAACCATCTTCAAGGCCGGCATGCCGGGCTGCCAGTAGAACACGCGATCCACCTCGATCTGTTCGGTGACCTGGGCGGTTTCGTTCCATCGCTCGATCCATCCGGATACTTCACCGACGACTACGCCGTTAGAATTCACTGCCCGGCAAGTTAACGAAGGTGAGTAAGCGAAAGAATCATCTGTATCGATGGCAGATGGCAATTCCAACGCTGCATAACGGACCTCTGCCCCAGCGGATGACGCGATGAACAGTACGAGAAACGAACTAATGAGCACACGCACATTGGATGTACGAAGGGACATTGAACTCCTCCTGTGTCTTCTTGAGCGAGCAAGTACTGATACGAGCGTTGTTGTTTACGTGGGCGGTCGGCTGCGCCGGGGGGGGCGGGCGTTTGGGGAAAGGCGGGACGATTCGGTCATGCCGAACCTCCCGAACACCCGTCCGGTCGGGCTCATCCGGTTGATCTGCCCATGCTCAGGGCCGCGATGGCACCATGGGGACCAACCCCACGGCTAATGAGGCATTATACCCCCGACCCCGTACCTGTCAAGTGCAGTAATGGAAAAGATGTGAGGCGCTGCCCACGCCTCCAAGGGCCCTTCGACATGCGTCTCAGGGTTGATGGACAGCTCCGGCTGATGCTGGGCTTCGCAGAAAGAGAAATCCTACAGCTTTCTGACCGACTGGGGGCTGTAAGATGGCGTAGCGAATCTTGAGACGTGAGCTTAACCGAGTGCAGGCACCTGTCTTCTTGGGCCGCTTTTCTTCCTCTCGTGGGAGTTCAGCTTCATCTGGCTGCACCCAAACGACCTGTCCGTCTTGCCAGAGCGGAACGGCTCGGCGATGCACCTTGGCTTTGTCTAGAGCGCGGCGGGGGGCGCGGATTCTGGCAACCTGCGTTCCGCATTGCTGTTTCGCGTTGTCTTCCGGGGTCATACTGACTGACCTCCTTGGTCGATTACAACGGGCTATAAGTCCATTGCGTCATACACCTGCCAGCCATTTGCCATAGACTTCTACATCTGTTGGAAGTTCGCTCATCCCTGTATGAATCGTCTTCGAATCACCGGCTCCGGCACGTCGCGGCCGCCCATGCGCACCCGGTGCCGGCGACGGGCTAGTCCTGGCCCCCTCCGTGCTGCTGATGAAGCTTCGCGACGTCGCCGCTTCGGCCGGGGCGCGCCGGATTCCAGGCCCCGGCGTCCGGCGCCGAGGCACTGATCGGTCGTCCGCGTTCCCGGCACGGATTGCACCCCCCGCGCCCGGCCGGTAGAATCCGGCACGTCATCACGGCGGTCGCATCAAGTGGTTCGATACTGCGCACCAGCGGAAGGATCCGGACATGGCCGAATCGCCTCTTCTGGAAGAGCAGCGGGAGAACTGGGGCTCGCGTGCGGGGTTCGTCCTGGCCGCGATCGGCTCGGCCGTGGGACTGGGCAACCTGTGGGGCTTCCCCTACAAGGTGTACGACAACGGGGGCGGGGCGTTCCTGATTCCCTACGTCGCGGCGATGCTGCTGATCGGCATTCCGCTGCTGATCCTGGAGTTCTCGCTCGGCCACATGACGCAGCGGGCCGCGCCCGACGCCTACCGAGGCATCAACCGCAAGACCGAGCCCGTGGGCTGGTGGGGCATCCTGCTGGGGTTCGTCATCATCACCTACTATCCGGTCATTCTCGCGTACTGCGGGAGCTTCCTGGTCGAGTGCGTTAAGGGCATCGCGTATCACGGCGGCGAGCTGCCGTGGAAGGGCGGCACGGTGGACGACGCGGGCGCCTTCTTCAGCCGGGACTACCTTCACGAGTGGACCGACGCCGAGCTGGCCGGCGGCGCGAAGCCGTGGTCGCTTGGGCGCGTCGTCTGGCCGATCGCGGCGAGCTTGGCGGTGATCTGGACGCTGATGTACCTGTGCATCTTCCGGGGCGTGAAGCTCGTGTCCAAGGTCGTCCTGTGGACCGTGCCCCTGCCGTGGATCATGCTGTGCATCCTCACGGTCCGGGGGCTGACGCTGCCGGGAGCGGCGGAGGGGCTCAACTACTACCTCGACCCGGACTGGAGCCGCCTGGCCGAGCCGGCCACGTGGCGGTGGGCCATCGGGCAGATGTTCTTCTCGATGAGCTTGGCCTTCGGGGTGATGATCACGTACGCGAGCTTCCTGCACCGCAAGAGCGACATCAACAACAACGCGGCCATCATCGGCATCGCCGACATCGGCACGAGCTTCGTGGCGGGCGTGGCGATCTTCGCGACGCTCGGGGCCATGGCGGCCGCCACGCGCGAGTTGGGCGACCCCGTCGCAGTTCAGAAGGTCGTCGACGGCGGGCCGGGGCTGGCCTTCGTCGTCTTCCCCTACGCCCTGGCGCAGCTCGACTACTCGGCGTGGTTCGGGGCCGTGTTCTTCATGGCGCTGCTGACGCTCGGCATCGACTCGGCGTTCAGCATCACCGAGAGCGTGCTGGCCTCGGTGGTGGACAAGACCGGCTGGAAGCGCGGCTGGACGTTGATCGGCATGAGCGTGGTAGGGTTGGGCGTCGGCCTCGTGTACTGCACGCGCGGCGGGCTTGCCTGGCTCGGCGGCATGGACAGCTTCATCAACGATCCGTGGGGCGGCATCGCGCTGCTGGGGCTGCTCGAGGCGGCCGTGATCGGCTGGGGCTACCGCCTCAAGCGGTTGCGCGACCACGCCAACGAGCGCAGCGATTGGCGGCTCGGCGGCTGGTGGGAGGTCGTCATCCGCTATGTCGCCCCGCTGCTGCTCTCGGCGCTGTTCGCCTGGAGCGTGCTGGAGAAGGCGTCCAGCCCCGGCGGGTTCCTGTACGACAAGGAGGGCGTGTTCCAGACGCCCGCGCTGCTGGCGATGATCGTCGCGCTGCTGGCGCCGCTGCTGGCGGTCGTGCTGAGCTGCATCCGCTCGCCGGGGGCGAACCGGCACGCGGCACACGTCGGGCAGGACCGGACCGGCCGCGGCGTCGGCGTCGTCGGCTGTGTGCTGCTCGTCGCGGGACTGGCCGTGCTGGGGCTGGCCTTCTACGTCGCGATGGAGGACCGATGGCTGGCCGACCGGCTGATGGCCGCCGGAACGGGGTTCGGGCAGTTCGGCGGCTGGTGGCGCACGTCCGTGCTGGCGGGTCTGGGCGGCGGGGTGTTGGCGGCGGTGGCGGCCGTGCTGGGCGCCGGCGTCGTGTGGCGCGCGGAGAACATCGAGCGCCGCCCGAGCGGCTTCGCGCGGATCGCCGCGGGCGGCGGCGTGATGGGCGTCGGGGCCGCCGGCGGGCTCGTGCTGGCCGCCTCCGTGCTGCTGATGAAGGTTCGCGACGCGGCCGCCGGCACCGGGGCGGCGGCCGTGCGGCAGCTCGACCGCCATCACCTCACGGGCTGGTCGTACATCATGCTCGCGGGCATGCTCGCGGTGCTCGGGGTCGGCCTGGCCGCGTGCTTCTACCTGGCCATGAGGGCCGCCGGCGAGCAGGAGACCCCGCAACTGCCGGAGACGTAGCTTCCGTGAGCCGGGACCGCCGCCGCGGCGGCCGGCAAGTTCGCCTTGACGAATGGCCGTGGGCGGACTAGAAGAGGCCGCCTTGCACGATCGGGTCGGGCTGAATCCCTTCGGGCGATCGCGGGATAGCGCGGTATACTTACGTGTTCCGGCTGAGACAGGGGAAACCATGAACATGATCGAGCATTTCTTCGGCGACGCGGCGGCGGTTCAGCGGAAGCTGGTCGCGGCGGTGAGGGAACGGTGCGACCAGATGGAGTTGTCCTGCGAAGATCTGGACCGCCTCTGCCGGCTGGGCCACAGTCCAGTGCATCCGAAGGCGGCGGAGTTCATGGGGGACCCGACCCGGCTGACCTCGGAGGCGTTCAGTCTGGTCGCCTCGGCACTCCGGCTGGACCTGTCCGAAGTCCTTGAGTTGGACCTGTCCGACCGGCAAGCGCTGCAAGCGGCGATCGCCGACATGAAGGAGTCGGAGGTGGATGTCGTCGCGGCCGTAGGCGGCGACGTGGCGGACATCGCGGACGCCGAAAAGGCCCGCGTCTACATCCTGTTCAAGATCATGCACGAGCTGCCGCGCCCCGCCGCGACGGCCAGCCCGACGACCTGACCGCATCCGAAGAACGAATCGAATGGAAGCGCCCAATCCCTACGATAAGCACATCCCCGCGGACGTTTTCCGCTCGGCCACGAGCGTTGCATTCGAAGACGTGCAGAGATGGACGGAGAAGTTCCGACTGCCTTGGGCCGGTCTCTCCGACCAGGGGCAACTCGATTGCCCGGGACCAAGCACCCGGGCGACCGACGCCACGCACTTCGCTCAGGTCATCGCCGATGTGGGCGTGACGCACCGGATTCGCCTGCCGGACGGCTACGCGTCCTGGCTGATGGTGGATCGCCGCCAGGGCGTGCCGTTCGGTATCGCGCTGCACTCGGAACAGATGCGGCAATGGTCCCAAGACCCAAACCTGCCCACAGTCTACGAAGATGCGCAGGAGGCCCGATGCATCCTGCACGAGTTGGGCCATGTTCGCGTGACGCCCAACCTCCTCAAGCGGGCAGCCGACGACCCGCTGCGCCCCCACGCCGCGCTGACGGCCAAGGCCGATCCCGAGGATGAGGTCGGCCCGTGGATGTACGCGGTGGCGATCCTGGGCACCTTCCTGGCCCAACACGCTCTCGAAACGCGACGGATGGTCGATACCGACAACGCGCCCTGCATTCAGATCTGACGCGTTCGGCATGGCTGTCCGCGATTCGTTGTCCGTCCCGCCGCGGCGACGGTTCAGTTTGCGGCGACCCGCCCCCCGATACCGGACAGCCCGGCGGCCCGCCGCTCCCTCCGTCTTCTCTGCGGCCGCACCGAACGCCTCACTCCCCCGGCGGGACGACAAGCACAGGGCAGCGGGCGTGACGTACGACCTTGTCCGTGACCGAGCCGAACATCCACTCGCCGAACGTCGTGTGCCCGTGACGGCCGAGGACGATCAAGTGCACGTTCGCCTCCCCGGCGAGGCGGAGGATCTCGCCCGGCGTATTGCCGATGCGGACCTCGACGCGGAAGCTCACACCCTCCGGCACGCGGGGCGTGTAGCCGGCGATCTTTGCATCCACGTCGCGACGGGCCTTGGCGTCCACGTCCTCGACCTCGTAGATGTAGGTCTTCCAGAACTGGGCATCCGGCTCGGGGATCACGTGCAGCAGGATCAGCTCCGCGCCCGGCCGGCGGCGGGCGGCGTCCGCGGCGTAGTCGAACGCGCGGTCGGCCGTGGGGGAGAAGTCCGTGCAGAACAGGACCCGCGCCCCGCGCTCGGAAAAGGGTTGTTCGTTCGGCATTCGCCCGCCTCCTCTAGCGGCAATTCACCATGGAGCACACAGGGACACGGAAGCAAACGCTCAGGGCGGCATGGCCGGCCTGCCCAGCCATGTACCCGGCCGATGGCGGGACGCGCCTCGGCGCTTTGCGTGTCCTCTGTGATGGATCGTTCATCGCACCAGCCGGGGCAGCCATAGTGTCAGCTCGGGGAAGGCCGTCAGCAGCACGGCCGCCAGCACGAGGGCGGCGAGGAACGGCAGTGCCCCGCGGAAGATCGTGTGCAGCGGCACGTCTCGTTCGATACCGCTGACGACATACACATTCACGCCCACCGGCGGGGAGATCACGCCCATCTGCGTGACCACCACGATCATCACCCCGAACCAGATCGGGTCGTAGCCCAGGTCCATCACCACCGGGAAGAAAATCGGCACCGTCAGCAGCAGCAGCGCCAGGGCATCCACGAAGCAGCCGACGACGAGATAGAACAGCACGATCAGCGCCATCACGCCCCAGCCCGGCACGGGCAGCTCTGACAGCCAGCCGGCGAGCTTCACCGGAATCGTCGTGATCGCCAGGAACCGCCCGAAGATCACCGCCCCCGCGACGATCGCCAGCACCATGCAGCTCGTGCGGATGGTCTCCAGCAGCGAGCGCCGCAGCATTGTCCCGTTCAGCCGCCGCCGCGCCAGGGCGACGAGCAAGCTGCCGGCCGCCCCCACGGCCGCCGCCTCGGTCGGCGTGAAGTACCCCGCGAACATCCCGCCCATCACCAGCGCGAACAGCAGCAGCGTCTCGAAGACGCCGCCCAGCGCCGCGAACTTCCGCCTCCACGACAGCGGCGGCGAAACCGGCCCCAGCGACGGCTTGAGCCGGCAGCGGAGGTAGATCGTCCCGCAGAACAGCAGCGTGATCAGCACGCCCGGGCCGATCCCCGCGATGAACAGCTTGCCGACCGACTGCTCCGTCAGGACGCCGTAGACGATGAATACGACGCTCGGCGGGATGAGCATCCCCAGCCCGCCGCCGGAGGCCACCGCGCCGGTCGCCAACTCCATGTCGTAGCCGTAGCGCTTCATCTCCGGAAGCGCGACGGATGCCATCGTCGCGGCCGTGGCGGGGCCCGAGCCGCAGATCGCCCCGAAGCCGCTGCACGCGCCGACCGTCGCCATCGCCATGCCGCCCGGCAACGGGCCCAGCCAGTGATACGCCGCGTCGAACAGACGCCGGCTGATGCCCGAGTGAAACGCGATCTGCCCCATGAACACGAACAGCGGAATCACCGTCAAGCTCTTGGAAGAGAACGTGCTGACCAGCTCGGCCGAGACCATCGACATCGCCGCCTGCGTGTTGATGACCAACGCGAAGCCGACCGCGCCGACCAGCCCCATCGCGAACGCCACCGGCATGCTGCTGACCAGCAGCAGCACCAGCAGCACGCACCCCGCGATGCCGTACTCCAGCGGCGTCACGGCTTGATCAGCTCCCGACCCGGCCGCAGCAGGTGACACAGGATCACCACCGACACGGCCGCGCTCGACACGCCGATGACGTACGGGACCCAGTAGGTGGGGATCTCCAGTGTCATGGTCACCTCGCCGCTGCGCCGGAGCTTGTGCCCATAGACGAAGCATTCCCGGCACACCACGGCGAACATCGCGATCAAGGCCACGCGGCAGATGCTGTCGACGACGATGCGCCCCGTGCGGTTGAGCTTGTGGAAGAAGAACTCGATCGCCACGTGGCCCTTGACCGCGGTGGTGTACGGCAGCGCCGCGGCCACCGTGATCGCCCCCGCCACCGTGACGATGTCCACCGCGCCCACCAGCGACGAGCCGAGGATGCGCAGGATCACATCCACGCACGTGACGGTCATCATCGTCAGCACGCCGAGGGCCGCCAGCGCTGCCAGGGCATAAACGCCGATGCGCACGGCCGTCAGCAGCGGCCCGCCCGAACGGCGGAGAGCTTGCAGCGCAGCGCCCACCGGGCTACTCGCCCTTGGCCTCGGCGATGCGCGCCCGGATGTCCGCCAGCAGCTCGTCGCCCGGCAGTTCCTTGGCCTTCGTCTCGGCGCGGTAGCTCTCGAACAGCGGCTGCACGGCCGCCACCCAGCGGGCCTCCTCGTCCTCGTCCAGCGTGATGATCTCGCGGGGCGGATCGAGGTTCTTGATGAACTCGCGGCCCTCGGCGTCGGCCCGGTCCCACGCTTCGCCGTGCTTGGCGACCCACTCGGCACTGACCTCGGAGATGACCTTCTGCACGTCCTCGGGCAGCGATTCCCACTTGGCCTTGTTCATGGTGACGAACATCGCCGTCGTGTAGCCGATCGCGGACGTGTCGGTGACGTGGCTGATGACCTCGCCCTGCTTCCAGCCCTTGAGCGTCTCGATGGGGCAGAAGGTCGCCTCGACGGTTCCCTTCTGCAACGCCTCGTAGGTCTCGGGTTGGCTCATGCCCACGGGCGTGCCGCCGAGGTTCTCGGCGATCTTGGCCGAGAGCCCGGTGCCGCGGATCTTCATGCCTTCGACGTCATCCAGGGATCGGACCGGCTTCTTGCTGGCCAGCATCCCCGGCCCGTGGGCATGCACGTACAGCATGTGCGTGTCGGCGACCTCTTCCGGCTGGTACTTCATCACCATGTCAGTGGCGATGCGGGTCGCGGTCTTGCCGTCCGGGTAGGCCAGCGGCAGGTCCAGCCCCTCCAGCAGCGGAAAGCGCCCCGGCGTGTAGGCGAAGCAGCTCATGCCGATGTCGGCCACCCCGTCCTTGACGGCCTGGTAGATCTGCGGGCCCTTGCTGAGCGTGCCGCCGGGGTAGAGCGTGATCTTGACGCGCCCGTTGGTCCGCTTCTCGATCTCCTGGGCCCACGCCTCGGCCGTCTTGCACTGCACGTGCGACGGCGGGAAGAAGATCGCGTAGCTCAGCTCGATGGTGTCGTCGTCCTCGCCCCCGCAGCCGGGCAAGCCCGCGGCCGCGGCGAAAGCGACGGTAACGGCGAGGCCGATCACGATGCGTGCGACAAACGAAGACTTGGACATGGCTTCGCTCTCCTGAGGGCGTTTCCGGACTCGGCCCCCGCATCCCGGCGGACGCGGGGCTGGATGGACGGCGGCCGCCCTCTCGCCGTCCGGGCGGGAATTGTACCCCCGCTTCCGGCGACCGACAAGCCCGCGACGGGGGCGACCAGCGCCTTGCGGCCGGGGCGGAACCGCCCACGACCAATGCCCAACGCGACCAGCGCGGCGTCTGCTGAGAAACAGCGGCACCGCGCGTGGGAGTGGGCGGCGTCCGCAGGCAGGTGACGCATCTGTGCGCACGAACGCGTTGCGCCGTGGAACCGCGACGCGATTGCGCGCGCAAACGTGACTCCCGGCCTCGTCAAAGCATTCGGCTCGGGCCGGCCGCGCAAGTGCTACCCCGGCCGGGGGTTGGCCCGGCGCGGTCCCCGCAGAACCGCGCCGTCCTGCGCAGGATCGGGCCCGGCAAACGATGTTCCACGTGGAACAACCGGCGTTGCGCCCGGGTTGCCGGACGGGCTATTCGTGGACGAGGAAGGTCACCTTCATGTCCACGCGGAAGCCCGTGACCTGGCCGTCCTTGACCTCGACCTTCATCTCCTTGATCCAGGCGGACTGGATGTCGTCTACCTTCTTGGCCGTGCGCTGAATGCCCTCGCGGATGGCGGCCTCGAAGCTCTCAGGCGACTCGGCGGTGATCTCGATGTTCTTGCCTACTGACATCGTCGGGCTCCTTGTCTGCGGAGATACATCTCTCGTCGCGCCCGGCCGCGCCGGGCGTCCGGGGGAATGCTATGAGGACACCCTCTCCCCGGCCGCAGCGCGCCGCGGGCACTACCGGATCCGGCACACCCGCGCTTAGCTGCGACGCAGGCGCCGCAGTAGCGCCAAGCCGGCCAGCGACATCAGCCCGAGCGTGCCCGGCTCGGGCACGATGCGGTAGACCTCCCCGGCGAGCAGCGACACGACGTACACCGCGCCGTCGGGCCCGACCTTCTCCGTGGTGCTGCCGCTGTCCGGCCCGATGTAAGACGGCCCCGCGGTCGCTCACGCAACCGGCCGGGGCCGTTGTCTCACGCGGGGTGGAGACTCGCCGGTTCAGTCGTCGTATTCGTCTCCGTCATCGTCCGTATCCACGTCGATAATCGGGGCGTCGTCCCGTCGTCCTCGCCGACGTCAACGCAACCGGTGGACACGGCGCCGAAGGCGAACAGAATCGCCAGCAGAAGTCCCATCAGCCATTTGTGCATGTCCGGTTCCTTTCACTCACGGGTTGGTCGTTGCGGGGGCCGCACAAACCGAAGGCCCATGCGGGACATGCGCCTGCCTATACTTACGTAGCCGGCCCGTACCGGCCAGACCCGGAAAGGATCCATCCATGGCCCAGCAAGCCGAACACAACGCCGCCTGCGAGTCCGACGCGCACAACACCCACCTGTGCTTCCTGATGTACGAGGGGTACCACCTGTCCCATCCGGACGGATACCGCGAGATGGTGCAGGACGCCCGGTTCCGCTGCCAGAACTGCGGACGCACGGCCAAGTCGGCCGAGATGCTCTGCGCCCCGATCGAGCTGTGACCGGCCGGGCCCACGCAAGGAGCCGCAGGAATGGCTGAAAGGCGCCTCGACGCGGGGCGGCCCATCCTCGACGCGCTGGCGCGACGTTGGAGCCCGCGGGCATGGGCGGACCGCGACGTGGAGCCCGAGAAGATCGCCGTGTGCCTGGAGGCCGCGCGATGGGCCGCCTCCTCCCGCAACCAGCAGCCGGGACACTTCATCGGGGCGACGCGCGGCGAGACGGAATCCCACGCCCGCCTGGCGGCGTGCCTCAACGACCACAACGCCGCCTGGGCCGGCCGCGCGCCGGTGTTGATGGTGTCCGTTGCGCAAGCCGCAACAACCGCCGACGGCCGTGCCAACCGATACGCCTTCCACGACACCGGCCTGGCGACCGGCGCCCTGATGGCTCAGGCGACCGCGCTCGGCCTGCACATGCACGCGATGGGCGGGTTCAGCCGGACGAAGGCCCGCGAGCTGCTGTCGATCCCCGACGGCTACGACCCCGTCGCGGCCCTCGCGATCGGCTACCTCGGCGACCCCGGCTCGCTCCCCGAAGACCTCCGCACGGCCGAGACCGCCCCGCGCGAACGACGCCCGCTCGGCGAGTGGGTCTTCGCGGGGGCCTGGGGCCGGTCGTGGTTTGCCGGGTAGAGAAACCCCCGATGGCGGGGAGCTCGCTTTCCGGGCTTCCCCGAATCGCGCCATCCGGCCGGTGTCAGTCGTCGTCCCCCGCATCGAAGATGTCCAAGACGGCGCTGTCGTCGATGTCCGGCCCGCGATGGCGCCGCCAGGGCTGCACCTTCCTGCCCTTGCGGCGCCGGTCCATCCACCGCCCCAGAAGCACCCAAAGCGTGAGGAACAGAGCAATCGCGCCCGCCACCCCGAGCAACGCGAGGAAGCTCCGCCAGTCTCCGTACGTCAAACCGAAACGCGCGTAGAGCATCTATGGATGCTATCGGCCGATGGCGCCCCGCACTTGGGACATCCGCGGCCGACCCGGCCGGAATCCCGCAGGGATGACGCGATTGCCTCCGGACCGACGCGGGCGTCGGCGCCTTGGCGTCACCCCTGCCGGGGTTCGCCGGGAGATCGGTCCGCGCCGTGCCGGGGTTGCCACCCCGGCCTGGAATCGTCTCATCCCTTCGGGATTGTCGAAGGGCCGCGTGTTGCCGAGGTCGCCGGCGCCAATACCCTCGCCGCCCTTCGGCTCGCCCCGGCCCGGCCGCGGCAGCGGCCGCAGAAGGTAGCCCCGGTCGTGAGGGGGAAAAGGGAAAAGGGGACAGGCAACTTTTCCGTTCCTCCCGGCGTGCCGGTTGGTGGGATGCGGTTACGGAAAAGCTGCCTGTCCCCTTTTCCCTTCAGCCGGGACGCCTTTACCTCATTGCGGATGCACGCGTTGGCTACGCGCCCCACCTGCTACCTGCCGGCAGGCACGACACGGAAATCCTCGAAGCCGTGGTAGGTTGGGCCGGTGTGCTGGTATTCCCGTAGCGTCCCTCCGTAACCACACGTATAGTTGCCAGGCGGCAACGGCGCAAACGTGACCGTGCGGCGAAGGGCGTCACCCGCCGTCAGCACCACATCTTCCTGCAAGTCTACCCAGCGAACAACGGCGCTGTCCCTGTCCCCTGTCGGCCAAACACTCACACAAAACACCCATTCCTCCGCTTCATAGAGGACCGGGCGGCATGGATCCCCGGACCCCACGGTAAGCGGTAGCGATATCTCTTCGCCGGCAATGTACTCGGCATGGGGAACCACGATCACAAGTGGCTCTAACGTGAGGGATTCGGTGGTGGCGTCAATGACCGACGGGTTGGGCGCCGGCTCCCCCTCGGCCAGAACCTTGAACTGGCCGTTCGGAGCAAGCTCCAGACCATATGTCCCAAGGATCTGGCTGACATCAACAGATTCGCTCGCCTCCGTCTGCATAGGGATGCGGATTCGAGCTGATCCGCCACTCCGGATCGGCCGGCCGCTGGAGATCCGGCCGAAGGTGCTCGAACTCTCGGCCGGGCCCGGCGACGAGACGCTCCGCGGCGAACTGCGGCTGGTCAATTACGACGACAAGCCCTACAAGCCCGTCTACGCCACATCCGGCGACCCCGAGCATGTCACCGCCCACATCCCCCGCGCGGCCGTGGAAGGCGGCGGCGAGCTGGCCATCCCCGTCACCGTGGACCTGTCCGGCGCCTCTCCCGGCCCGCACACCGCCCGCCTGCACATCCACACGGATTGCCCGACACAGTCAGCGCTGTCCGCGACCGTGCGTTACGGCGTGCCGGCGCCCCCAAACGATGGGGAGTAGGCGCGAAGTCCTCAGCGAACGCCGGCCCTGAGCGAACGGAGTGAGTCGTAGGGAAGTGAGTCGAAGGGCTGTTCCCCCCGGCCAGGACCGCCACCTCCTCGGCCGACAGGGCACGGGAGTAGATGCGGGCGTCGTCGATGGCGCCGTCCCGTCCATCTTCGTGCGGCTCAACGTCGCCAGACGGCAGAAACAAGTAAGATGTCACCGGATATCTGGTAGTAATCGTAGAAAATGGTGACTGTGCCGCTTTCCTCGGCTTGCATAGCTGCTACGAACTCAGTCCCAAGGGCGAGGCATCCCCCTGCTGCACCACCGCTCGTATTCCACAAGAAGGTTATACGCATCAACAAATACTACTAATGCGCCTAGCAGCAATGCAGCGCCAAATAAGACCAAAAGCCATCTGCGAGATACGGACAACAAGAACGCAAACAACCCATGCAAGACCCCTAAAGCGCTTAACCCCAACAGCCACAGAACCTCAAAACCGATGTGGTTTGCTCGTGATGGCAATGCCAGCGCGTATATTACCCCACACAAGGCCATGCTTATCGCCACTAACGTTAGCAGGGCGCTAACACGCCACAGTCGTGTTGCTCGTACTCTGTGTACTGCCCAGACAGCATATATGGATTTCATTGTATATACGGTCCTCAAGGCTTCTCAAACATTATGCCAGGCATGACACTGCCATCACCTAAATAATGTGAGTTGTGCCAGCCACGATCATATGCCGATAAGTATACACTATCCGAGTGTCCATTTATGGCCCTTCTTCAATCCTGCTGGTGAACTGAATGCTTGAAAAGAGGCTCAACCTCTGCTTTGTCAATGGGTT
>CAZHEH010000025.1:0-38629 GCA_964531695.1 uncultured Planctomycetaceae bacterium
ACCGGATATTCACTGCTTACCGCCACCCTGGGCATTTCCGGCGGAACCACGCCGATTGCCCCGTTGCGAACGTCGATTTTCGAATAGAGCACGTCCCCGGCGACGGCCTCAAAGAGTTTGCCCTTGAAGGTCCGCTTGGCGTTAGTGTCGCGCCGTTCCATTTCACCGTCGAAGTGCAACGTCACCAGTTGCAGGTTGGCCAGGCCGACCTTCTTCTTGTTGACGGCAACGCTCTTGCGTTCCAAGGCCTTCTTCAGCGGCGCAATGTCCTTTGCCGGCCAATGCCAGCGAACCGTGTAGAAGGAATTCACGCTCCATCGGCGAAGCTCACTGAACCAGACGGCGAACGCCTTCGGGGGCCGCTCTGTCGGCGGGATTGCCGTGGCCGTGGTCATGCTTCGGCCTCGCCTTCGTTGGGTTTGTGCGGCCGGTTAGCCGTGATACGCTTGGCGACGCGCTCGAATTCGGAATCGCCCTGGGCTTCGAGTTGACGACGATGGGCGTCGTATCGCTCGAAGACCTCGGAAGCCTTGCGGCGTGCCAGCTCAGCCGAGACGGTCCCCGGCTGCGTCAGAATCCCGCGTTCATTGAATCGCAGGAAGGCATCGAGACGGTCGATCCAGTCGGCCATGTGCATCGGGCGATGGCGGGCGGCCTGGTCTTCGGCATAGTCAAGATACATCGTCACAATGCGGTTGAGATCGGTCAGTTCCTTTTGCGTCAGGTAATTCTTTGCCACGACGGTATCGGCCTTACGGATCGCTCCGGCCGGGGCGTTCTTCCATGTCGTCAAGCCCATGTTGGGCTTGTCGGAATCCGCGCGACGAACGACCAGTTCAGCGGCCGTGTGCCCGTGAACAGCGAAATGCAGCTTATTCTGCACCGTGGCGAAAAACTCGCGAGCCGTGGGCTGGGTGGGGTCGTAGTCAATGCTTGTGGCGAAAATGTCGGTGATCTTCTGGTAGAACAGGCGTTCGCTGGCGCGGATGTCGCGTATACGCTCAAGCAGTTCGTCGAAGTAGTCCGCGCCAATGGTTCGACCGGCCTTGATCCGCTCATCGTCCAGAGTAAACCCCTTGGCCAGCAGTTCGCCGAGCCGGGCCGTGGCCCACTGACGAAATGCCGTGCCGCGTGGAGAACGAACCCGGTAGCCCACGGCCAAAATCATGTCCAGCGAGTAATGCTTGAGCTTGCGACGAACCTGCCTTGCGCCTTCATCGCGAACTTGTAAGTATTCCTTACAAGTTCCCTCCTGCGACAGCTCGCCTTCATCGTAAATAGCTTTTATATGCTGAGTTACATTCTGTGGCGTGGTCTGATACAGCTCGGCGAGTCCCGCCTGCGTCAGCCACACCGTCTGCCCATCCAGGCGGACTTGAAGGCGTGTGGCCCCGTCTCGATAGATCAGCAATTGCCCGTTGGGAGGCCCTGGGTGCTCCGGCGCTTTGGTCATGCTTCGGCCTCCACGGCAAGCAAGGCGTCGGGGTCGGCCTGGAAGTCGCGGTAGAGTTCCAGGGCCGTCTTGTCGGTCCCCTCGGGGCGGTAGTCATTCGGGAACAGTTCGTTCGCCACGCGGTCGGTTTCGCCCGTGGCGGTGATTCCGACGTGCTCGGCTTCGTACAGGAAGACCGGGTAGGCGAAGCGCTCTTTCAGGAGGGCGCGGGCCTCGGCCTGCATCTTGTCTTCCATGTCGCGCTGGTACTGTCGAAGCTCGGCCTGCAACGCCTTCCGGCGGTCGGCGTCCTTGTCCTTCTTGGCCTTCTCGATGGCCAGCTTGAGCTTGCTTGTCTCGGCCGTGATTTGGTGGGCGTACTTGGCTTCGACCTCGGCCTTGGCAGCGTTGCGCTTCGCGTCGAAGTCGGCCTGCTCGTCTTCGGTGAACTTCTGCATGAACAGCAGCGACGCCTTGACCGACGCGCCTGACGAAACAAACGTGTCCTGAGGCAGCGACACCACCGCCCGGATGAAGGCGCGGTCTTCGGCAAACTGGCGGACATACGCCAGCGACGGATTGTTGAAGATACCTTCGGGCAGCACAATGCCCAGCCGCCCGCCGGGTGTGAGCAGTTCCAGGCATCGTTCGATGAACAGGATTTCAGTCTTGATCTTTGACTTCTCGCCTTTCGGCAGTGCGAACAGGGACGCAATCGGCTTGCCCACGGCGGCGCGGGTGCGTTTCATGGCCTGCTTGTACAGATCGCCGAACTGCTGGACGTACTGGCGTTCGCGGGCTTTCGAAACCTCGGTTTGCTCTTGCAGCACCTTGTCGGATGGTTCGACGTTCGACCCGAACGGGGGATTCGTCAGAATGATGTCGAAGCGCCCTTCGAAAATTCCATTCACGTTCAGAAAGCCGTCGTGGTGGTGAACCCCGCCGTGGCCGTCGCCGTGCATAATCATGTTCATCTTGCTGGTGCGGGCCATGCGGTCGTTCGCGTCGGTGCCGTATATGCAGCGGTTTGACAGTTTCCACAACCGGGAACCGTCCACGTCCCGCCGGATGGATTCCTGGATTTGCTCGTACTTGGCCAGCAGCTTTTCGGCCTTCTTCTTCCGGGCATACTTGGTCTGTTCAAGCTCGGCCTTGTACTGCTGATACTGCCGGTCGGCGTGGGCCAGGATCAGCTCGCGGACGATTTCGAAGAAGCGGATCAGGAAGCCCCCGGACCCGCTCGCGGGGTCGCAAATCACTTCACCTTCCCGCGGGTCCACCATGCGAACCATGAATTCGACGATGGGGCGCGGCGTGAAGAACTGGCCGATCTCCCCCCGGAAGGTCTTGCCTAAGAACCGTTCGAAGGCGATTCCCTTTATGTCTTCGCTCGTGTCAGACAGGTTGTAGCGTTCCAGCAGGCGGACGATTGCCAGCCCGGTTGCCGGCTTTAGATTCAGCCGTTCGTCGCCCTCGAAGATTCGATCTTCCGCATAGTGGTCTTTGGTTCGCTGGAACAGGTCTTCCAAAGGGTTGTCGCCGATCTGTTCTTCCAGGAACTCGGCCGTGAACAGATTCTTGCGGCGTCGCTTGCGCTTCAGTTCCCGTTCGACGTAGACCTTGACGAACAGAATCTTGGCGATCTCATCGAAGGCAGCCACGGGGTCGCGCTTTTCGCGATTGCGAATGACGTTGTGGCACTGGTGCAGCAAATCGGCGAATTCGTCTTCCTTGAAGGTCTTGAGGCGCGAAAGCAGTTCCTCAATTTCCTTGTCGGTGGCGTCGGCATGGGGGATGTTGTCCACTTCCTCCAGGTAGCCGGGCATCTTGTCTTTGCGTACGCGCCAGAACTTGGTTTCCTTGTTATTGTGGGTGACTACAAATCGGGCGTCGGCAATGCGGGCGTAGCTATCGCCCTGGAAATAGTCTGTCGGGCGAATCGTCACGTTGTCGGACTTGCATTCGACGATGATAAGCGGTGCGCGGTCGTGTTGACGGTCTTCGACGGTCCGCCAAATCACGAAATCGGCGCGGGCATGGCCGGTGCCGCGCCCGGTCAGTTCCAGTTCCTCGGCAATCTGTTCCAGGGCGAAGCCGTATTCGCCCACCAGCACGGGCAGTAACTCTTGGCGGACACGCTCTTCGGGCGTTTCGACAAGCCACGTCTGGCGAACGTGGCTCCATATCTTGCCTTTGGCTTCGTCGCGACGTACTTCTAGCTCGGCCCCGCCGGTCGGTTGGGCCTGCTCGGCCTGCCTCTTGGACTTCTTCTTGACCATGCTGGTTTCCTGGCTTTCTCGGTGCATAAGGGCGCGCCACATGGCCGCTGCCAAGCCGCCTTGCCTACATGGCATGGGCCAGCCACAACGTCTAGGATCGTACGGCGTTCCACGCGCATTCTCAACTGAGGAGGCGGCAGTTTGTACGGCGCGCAAGCTTGCTTGCGCGCGCAACCGCCCGAGGCCGGGCACGGGGCCCCCGTGCTGTTGGCTGGGTCTACCGCGATCCCGGCTCGGCGGGTTCGGTTGGCGGCCCGGTCCCGATGTGATCGGGCCCGGCGTGCTGCCGCACGCGCGCCCGGCCGTCCGGCCGGGCCGGGCCGCGAACGGGAAACTCCGGCGGCGCCCGTTCCCCGGCCTCCGGCCATCGACGCGTCCCCGTTCGGCTCGTTCCCCTTCGGCTCGTTCCGGCGCGTTGGGACTCGCTCAGGGCAAGCACGAAGGCAGGATGCCTTCGCCACACGGCCGGGTCTAGCTCGGTTCCGACATCCGCCGTTCGGCCAGTTCGATGGCGAGACGGATCGCGGCCGACATGGAGGCGGGGTCGGCCTTGTTCTTCCCGGCGATGTCGAAGGCGGTTCCGTGGTCGGGCGAGGTGCGGATAATCGGCAGGCCGAGCGTGAGGTTGACCGCGTCTCGCCAGCCGAGGAGCTTGACGGGGATGAGCCCCTGGTCGTGGTACATGGCCACGACGCAGTCGAAGTGCCCGTCGAGGGCCCGCAGGAAGATCGTATCGGCCGGGAAGGGCCCGCGGACGTCGATGCCGGCCTCGCGTGCCATGGTGATGGCCGGCGCGATCACGCGGGTCTCCTCGTCGCCGAATTGCCCGTCCTCGCCGGCGTGGGGGTTGAGCCCGGCGACGCCGATGCGGGGCTTGTCGAGGCCGAACCAGTCGCGCAGTGCCTGGTGCGACAGGTCGATCGGGTTGAACACGCACCCGATGGTGAACTTGTTGCGGATGTCCATCAGCGCACAGTGGATCGTCGCCAGCACGACGCGCAGCCGCGGCGAGAGGAACATCATCGCCACGTGCCGGGCGCCGCAGCGTTTCTGGAGCAGCTCGGTATGCCCGGGGAAGCGGTAGCCGGCCATCTTCCACGACTGCTTGGCGATGGGGGCGGTGACGACGGCGTCGACGACGCCCTGGCGGGCCGCCCGGATGGCCGACTCGCAGAAGGCCATGGAGGCGCGTCCGCCGAGCGAGCTGGGCCCGCGCGGCATGGCCGCGGGCATGGTGATCTCGTCGAAGTCGAGCACGACCACGTCGTCGGGGAAGCGGCGGGCGTTTTCGTGGTGGTCGCGGCGGACGGGGAAGGGCGTCTCCAGCCCGTCGGCCGTGTAGACGAGCTGCTCGGAGAAGCCGAAGATCACGAACCGCGCGCGATCGCGAAGGGACCCGTCGGCGAGGGCCTTGACGATGACCTCGGCCCCGACGCCGCACGGGTCGCCCATGGTGATGCCGATGATGGGACGCTTCTGTGCCATGCACCAACAGGGTAGCACAGCGCGGCGATGTGCGGAACGTGCACCGCGGATGCTTCGGCAAGCGGGGTTGCCTCACCCCGCGCGGGAACACGGCGAACGTCTACGCGAAGCCGGAACGGCGGAGGGCGTCCATCGACAGGCCGCCCGAGCCGGAGAGCTGCTCCAGGTAGCGCCGGACGTACTTGCCGATGAGGTCGCACTCGATGTTGACCTTGTCGCCGGGGCCGAGGTCGCCGAGGGTCGTCTCGGCCAGCGTGGTCGGCACGAGCGCGACGCTGAAGCGGTCTTCGCCCACCTCCGCGAGCGTCAGGGACACGCCGTCGACCGCGACGGAGCCCTTTGCGACCATCTCGCCGGTCAGCTCGGGCGCGGCGAACTCCCAGATCCGCTCGCCGCCGGCGGTCCGCACGGCCGCGACGCTCGCCACGCCGTCCACGTGCCCCTGCACGATGTGCCCGTCCAGCCCGTCGGCCGGGCGCAGGGCCGGCTCGAGGTTCACCCGCGCGCCGCTGCGCAACTCTCCGAGCGTGGTGCGGCGGAGCGTCTCGGCGATGACGTCGAAATCGGCCCGGCCGCCGCGGACCTCCGCGGCCGTGAGGCAGGCCCCGTTGACCGCGACGCTGTCGCCCGGCGCGAGTCGCTCGACGATGGGTCCGACATCTACGGTGAACTTCCGCCCGGCCGGGGTTGTACTAACGGCTCCGAGGCGGCCGACGTGTCGGATGATGCCGGTGAACATGGCGTTCATGCTAGCGGGTCCGGCCGGGGTCCGCCAGCGGGAGCTTTGCCCACGGAGCGCCTGCAATGCTATAATCAGCGAGTGGTTGGACCCGTCGAGCGAACAGGGGCGCCATGACCGAAGTCGAGAAGCTGAGCGAACTTCGCAGCACCGTCGAGTCCGTCCTTCTGGGCAAGCCCGAGGTCGTTCGGCAGGTGCTCGTGGCGCTGCTGGCCCGCGGGCACGTGCTGCTGGAGGATCTTCCGGGTGTCGGCAAGACGGTGCTGACGCGCGCGCTGGCCCGCTCGCTCGATTGCGAGTTCAGCCGCATCCAGCTCACGCCGGATCTGCTACCGAGCGACATTCTGGGCGTGAGCGTGTACGACTCGCAGACGGGCCGGTTCCACTTCAAGCGCGGGCCGCTGTTCGCCAACGTCATCCTGGCCGACGAGATCAACCGCACCACGCCGCGGACGCAGAGCGCCCTGCTGGAGGCCATGAACGAGGCGCAGGTGACGGCCGACGGTCAGACCCATCCGCTCGGGCCGCCGTTCATGGTGCTGGCCACGCAGAACCCCGCGGAGTTCGAGGGCACCTACTTCCTGCCGGAGAACCAGCTCGACCGGTTCATGCTGCGGGTGCGGATCGGCTACCCGAGCGCGGAGGTCGAGCGGCGGATCCTGCGGACGCAGCCGTCGCGAACGCGTCTGGAGGAGCTGGAGCCGGTGATGTCGGGCGAGGAGGCCATCGCCTGCCAGCAGCTCGTGGACGCGGTCGAGGTGGACGACGCGATCATGGACTACATCCTGGCCATCGCCGAGGCCACCCGGAGCAGCGGGGACCTGACGGTGGGCCTTTCGCCGCGCGGCTCTCTGGCGCTGTTGCAGGCGGCCCGCGCCTCGGCCGTGCTGGCGGGGCGGAACTACGTCGTGCCGGACGACGTGAAGGGCCTGGCCGTGGCGGCGTGCGCGCACCGGTTGCAGACGAAGGCCTTCCTGCACGACGGCTCGGGCGGGGACGCCGAGGAGATCTTCCGCCAGATCCTGGAGACGATCCCCGCGCCGCGGTAGCGCGGGGGCGCGAGAGGCCGTCCGATGGCGCAGCGCCGCAGCCGAGATGCCGCTCCCGTCCATTTCCGGATGACATGCGCCGGATGGATCTTCCTGGGGGTGGCCGTGCTGGTGGGCCTGGCGGCGGTGAAGACCCAGAACCGCCCGCTGATGTTCATTCTCTTCGGCGGCATGTTCGGTGCGGTGCACGCGTCGGCATTCCTGTCCCGCGGCATGCTGGGGGCGGTGCATGTCATACAGAAGTGCCCGTCCCGCGTGTGGCAGAACCAGACGGTGCACGTCGGCTACTTCTTGCGGAACACGCGCAAGCGGGGCGCGGCGCTGGCGCTGCGGTTGTCGCAGATCGCCCCGCAGGGGGTGGACAGCGCGTTCGGGTACTGCGCGCACCTGCCGAGCGGGGGGAGCTTCCGCGCCGGGGCGCGGTTCGTCGCGCGGCTGCGCGGACGGTTCGAGTTCGGGGGGCTGACGATCGCATCGAGCTTCCCGTTCGGGCTGATCGACGCGCGGCGGGTCTTCCGCCGGAAGGACGCGCTGGTGGTTTGGCCCGCCCGCGGGCGGCTGACGCGGCAACTGCTGCATCGCGGCGCCGTGGAGGTCTCGCGGGCCGCGCCGAGCCGCGACAGCGGCGGGCAGGACGAGTTCTTCGGGCTGCGCGAGTACCGCGAGGGCGATAACCCGCGGTGGATTCACTGGCGCCGCTCGGCCGGGCGCGCGCAGCCGGTCGTCCGGGAGATGGCGCGCCCCCAGCCGGACATCCTCTGGCTGTTGCTGGACACGCGACTGACGGAAATGAGCTTCGCCGAGGTCGACCGGCGGGAGCGCGTGCTGCGCTTCGCGGCGACGCTCGTCGAGTACGCGTTCTTCCGCGGCTACCAGGTGGGCATGGCGCTGGCGTACTCGGACGGGCCGCGGGTGTTTCGCCCGGCCGGGGGACGCGGTCAGCGGTATCAGCTCCTCGACGCCCTCGCGGACGTGGACACACATACATCGCGTCCGCTGGGCGAGACGCTGGCGGCCCTCGGGCCCCATGACCTCACCGAGGCGCAGGTCGTGGCCGTGACGGGCGATACCCAAGCCGGGGGCGGCCTGACGGCCGTGCGATTCGCCTGCCGCCACCTGACGGTCATTCTGCCGGAAACCGTCGAGCAGTATTTCGAGGACGAGCCCGTCGAGGCGGCTCACGAGCGGGGGGTCGCCTGATGCCGCTGCGGAGCTACAGCGAGGCGGACGTAGTCCTGACCGGTCGGCGGCGGCTGGAGGTGACGCTGCTGTTGACGGTCTGGCTGGGGGTGGCGGCGTTCTCGCTGGCGGACCGCAGCGTGTTCTACGTCCTGGCCGGCACGCTGGCCGTGGGGGTGAACCTTCTGGCCGTCCGGCGCCGTCAGGAGGTGTACGTGCATCGCGGCTTCGTCAACGCCGGCGTGCTGCTGGCGACGGGCGTACTGGTCATGGAGGTGCTCTCCAACTCGGGTATGCTGGTCCGCCCGCTCGGGCATTACCTGATCCTGATCCAGCTCTGCAAGCTCTTCGAGCACAAGCGGAACCGCGACTACGTGCAGCTCCTGGCGCTCAGTGTGCTGCTGGTCGTCGCGGGGTCGATTCTGTCGACCTCGCTGTGGATGGCCGTACTGACTGTGGTCCACATCGCGGCCGCGTGCTACACCGCGATGGTCTTCACGCTCAAGCGGGGCCTGGATTCCGTGGCCGAGACCCGTCTGGCGACCGAGCGCGAGGCGATGAACCCGCGCCAGGTGGCGCAGAACGCGATCCGCGACTGGCCGGGGCGAGCCCTGCGCCGCCGCCTGGGGTGGATGATGCTCGCCGTGCTGGCCACGGGCGTGTTCATGTTCCTCGTGACGCCGCGGTCGTCCTGGGGCCTCGACTCCGAGGCCGAGGAGGGCGGGTCGGACTCGGTGTCCGGCTTCTCGACCGAACTTCGGCTGGGCGCGGCGCGGCGAATCTACCTGTCGGACGAACTGCTGATGCAGGTGAACGTCAGCGGGCCGGCCGGGGCGACGGCCCCGCTCTACCTTCGCGGGCAGACGCTGGACACCTACGAGGACTCCGAGTGGTCCAACGCGGCCGGCCCATTGCCGTTCGGGGCGTCTCTGCCGATGGAGGCGCCGGAGGACCTCGTGCTCCAGGAGGTCCGGATGTCGCCGTCTCTGTTGCCGAACCTGTTTGCCGTCCACCCGGCCGTGGCCGGCCGAAGCAAGGACGGCGGCGTCCGTGCCGATTCGAAGCTCAACCTGACCCTCTCGCCCGCGTCGGTGGGCGATGACGAGGGCTGGGTCCGCTATCAGGCGTGGTCGGCCCCCGTGGACGACCCGGAGGCCGTGCGGCGGGTCCGCCGGTTCGACTACACGCCCCCGCCCGACCTGGACCCGCGGGAGGGCGTGGAAGTCACGCCGCGTGTGCGGGCGTTGGCGCGGGAGTGGTGCGGGCGTCTGGTCCGGCAACGCCGGGCGCTGCGGCCTGGGCCCGAGCGGGACCGGCTGGCGTTGCGGATCGGGCGGCGAATCAGCGAGGGGCTGCGCGAGCGGTGCTCGTACACGCTGGACTTGTCGGATGCGCACGAGGAGCGCGACGGCGTCGAGGACTTCCTGTTCCACCTGCGAGAGGGGCACTGCGAGTACTTCGCCTCGGCGATGGTCGTGATGTGCCGGGCGATGGGGGTGCATGCCCGGCTGGCGGCGGGCTTCCGCGTCGACGGCCTGTCGGAGGAGGGGTCGGCGTGGGTCCGCGGGCGCGACGCCCACGCGTGGGTCGAGCTGTACACGCCGTCGACGCACTGGCGGGTCTTCGACCCAACGCCGGCCTCGGCCCGCGAGCCGGAAGATGCGTGGCACGCCCCGCTGACGGGCCTCTGGCGCGGCGTCCGCGACTGGTGGGAGCGTACGGTGGTCGGCTACGACGAGTCGGCTCGCCGGCGGCTCGGCCGGTGGCTGGGCGACGCCGTGGCGGCGCTCGGCTCGGCCGTGCGGAGGTCGGCCGTGGCGGTGTGGCGCGGCATCGTGGACCTGCTGATCCACGACTACCTGCACCGGGGGCTCCAGTACGCCGCGCTGGCCGTCACGACGCTCGGCACCGTCGTGCTGGCGATCATCATCGCGCGTGTGGTGCGGCGCGAGCTGCGGATCCGCCGGTCGGTCGGCCGCGGGCAGGCGCTGCCTTGGCAGAAGCTGCGGTTCTACGCGCGCCTGGTGAAGCTGCTGGAGCGCCACGGGCTCAAGCGCGAAGGCGGCGTGACGCCGCGCGAGATGGTCGGCATCGCCTCCGTGCGGCTCGACCTGCCCGCTGCCGTCCTCGACGAGCTGGTCGACCTGTACTACGCCCTGCGATGGGGCAAGGCCGAGATCTCGCTCGAACGCGCCCGCACGGCCGAGCGGCAGGTCGCCCAACTCAAGCGGACGCTCAAACGGCGGAAGCGGTAGGGCCCCGGCCGGCTTGCCCCGCGGAGTTTGCGGGACGCGCTCGGACAAGCTACCCGTGCCCCCTCGCCGGCAGGCGGGTAGGATGCTCCTCATGCCCGATCTGTTCCAGACAGACACCCCTTCGCCTCCGGAACGCGTCGTCGCCGTGGCCGTCAACGCGGCCGTGTGGCGGACGTTCGATTACGCCTGGCCGGAGGCGTTCGGCGAGCCGGCGCGGGGGCAACGGGTCCGCGTGCCGTTCGGGCGGGGCAACCGCCGGACGCTCGGTTTCGTCACGGAGACGAGCCGCGCGCCGGGCGAGCGGGAGCTGAAGCAGGTCGCCGAGGTGATCGACCCGGTCCCGCAGTTCACCGACGGGCTCCGGCAACTGGCCGAGTGGGTCGCCCGCTACTACCTCGCCCCCTTGGGGATGACGCTGGCGGCGATGGTGCCCTCGGCCGTGGGCAAGCACTCGCCGCGGACGGAGTCCGTCGCCTATCTCGAAGTCGCCGGCCGGCGGGACTGGCCCGCCCAGCTCGGCGCCAAGCAGCGGCGCATCCTCGATGAGCTGTACGAGGCCCGCAAGCAGGGCATCGAGCCGTTGCCGATGGAGGAGCTGCTCCGGCACAGCGGGGCGGCGCGGGACAGCGCCCGCCGACTGGCCGACCGCGGGCTCCTTCGCCTGGAGAGCCGGCCGGTCCGGCTGCCCGAGCTGCAAGGCGAGCCGGAGCCCGACCCCTTCGCGCTGAATGCCGACCAGGCGGCCGCGATGGACGCCCTGCGCGGCCAGCTCGGCGGCGGTTTCTCCGCGACGGTCCTGCACGGCGTGACCGGCAGCGGCAAGACGGAGGTCTACGTGCGGGCGATTCGCGAGGTCGTCGCGGCCGGGCGGCAGGCCCTGCTGATGGTGCCCGAGATCGCTCTGGCCACGCAGACCCTCCAGCGGCTCGTCCGGCGCCTGCCGCGCGTCGCGGTGCTGCACAGCGGGCTGACCGACGCCGACCGCGCCTTCTACTGGCAGCGGATCCGCGAAGGCGACGCGGCCGTGGTCGTCGGGCCGCGCAGCGCCGTGTTCGCCCCGGCGGCCCGGCTCGGGCTGATCGTCGTCGACGAGGAGCACGAGGGGTCGTACAAGCAGGACAACGCCCCGCGCTACCACGGCCGGGACGTCGCGGTCATGCGGGCGTCCATCGAGGGCTGCCCCGTGCTGCTCGGCTCGGCGACGCCCTCGCTGGAGACGCTGGCGAATGTTCATCGCGGCCGCTACGAGCTGCTCTCCCTGCCGCGCCGGGTGCAGGGGCTGCCGATGCCGCGTCTGCAAGTCGTCCACATGCGCAAGGACCTGCCCGCTCGCGGCGACCGCGAGGGTCCCGGCCCGCGGATCGAGCTGCTCGGCCGGACGCTCACGCGGAAGATCGCCGACGCTCTCGACCGCGGCGAGCAGACCATTCTGCTGATGAACCGCCGCGGCTACGCCAGCCATGTGCTCTGCCCGTCCTGCCACTGGCTCATGGAATGCGACGATTGCACGCGGGCGATGGTCTTCCACCAGGCGACGCAGCGGGTGACGTGCCACTATTGCCACCGCACGGCCGCGCTGCCGGAGCACTGCCCCGCCTGCCGCGGGCGGCTGCTGCTGTTCGGGCTCGGCATCCAGCGGATCGAGAACGAGCTGGCCCGCAAGTTCCCCGAGGCCCGCGTCGCCCGCATGGACAGCGACACGATGACCTCCCCCCGCCAGTTCCAGAAGGTCTTCGAGGACGTCCGCGCCGGCGAGGTGGACATCCTGCTCGGCACGCAGATGGTCGCCAAGGGGCTGGATTTCCCGCGCGTCTCGCTCGTCGGCGTGGCCTCGGCCGACACGTCGCTGGCCGTCAACGACTTCCGCGCCTCGGAGCGGACCTTCCAGCTCATCGTGCAGGTGGCCGGGCGCGCCGGGCGGGCGGAGATCCCCGGCGAGGTCGTCGTCCAGACGCTGCACGAGGACGAGCCGGCCGTGGTGTTCGCCACGCGGCACGACTACGCGGGCTTTGCCAAGTGGGAGCTGCCTCTGCGCAAGGAGGCGGGCTTTCCGCCGTTCGCGCGGCTCGTTCGGCTCGTGGTGCGGCACAAGGACCAGAAGCGGGCCCACGACGCGGCCCACGAGCTCGGCCGGGCGCTCCGGGGGCTGCTGCGGGGGCTGGCGGTGCGGACCTTCGGCCCGCAGCCGGCGGCCGTGCGAAAGATTCGCGGCCAGTTCCGCTGGGAAGTCCAGCTCTACGCCGAAACGCCCGGGTCGATCCAGGACCGGCTGCACCCGCACATGGAAGAGCTGGACCGCCGTGTCGCCGCGGATCTGCTGCCGGATGTCGATCCGACGAATCTGGTATAGCGGGGTCCGACCCCCGACATCCGGCTGAGCCGCGCGGTGGGCGGTAGCCATTTGGCGATCATCTGCTATCCTGTGCGTCCCCCGTATCCCTGCTGCGTCGTTAGGAGAGGAACAATGGCCTTCTTTCGCAAGGCGGTCGAGAAGCTCAGCCGCGGGCTGAGCCGTACCAAGGAACGGTTTGTCGGCGGGCTGAAGTCCCTGCTGTCGGGGCGCAAGCTCGACGAGAACCTGCTGGACGAGCTCGAGGAGCAGCTCATCCAGGCCGACATCGGCGTGGCCACGGCCATGCGCATCCGCGAGGACCTCGAGCAGGCCTACAAGGACAAGCGGATCACCAGCGGCGACGAGGTGCTCGAGTTCCTCAAGGAGGAGATGAAGTCCTACTGGCCGGAGGCGGACCGCAGCGTGCACTACGCCGCGGGCGGGCCGACCGTGATCCTCGTGGCCGGCATCAACGGCTCGGGCAAGACGACCTCCGTGGCCAAGCTGACGCGGTACTTCCAGAACGAGGGCAAGAGGGTCATCCTCGCCGCCGGCGATACGTTCCGTGCCGCGGCCGTGGAGCAGTTGACGATCTGGGCCGACCGGCTCGACGTCGAGATCGTCAAGGGCACGGGCTCGGACCCGGCCGCGGTGGTGTACGACGCGTGCGACGCCGCCGTGGCGCGGGAGGCGGACGTTCTGCTGGTGGACACGGCCGGTCGGCTGCACACGCAGGACCACCTGATGCGCGAGCTGGAGAAGGTCCGCCGCGTCGTGGCGAAGAAGATCGACGGCGCCCCGCACGAGACGCTGCTTGTGCTCGACGCGACGACGGGGCAGAACGCGGTGAACCAGGCCAAGGCCTTCACCGCGGCGATCGACGCGACGGGCATCTTCCTGGCCAAGCTCGACGGCACCGCCAAGGGCGGCGTGGTCGTGGCCATCCGCAACGAGGTGAACCTGCCGGTGAAGTTCGTGGGCGTCGGCGAGCAGTACGAGGACCTGGAGCCGTTCGACCCCGAGAGCTTCGTCGAGGCGCTGTTTGCTTGAGGCCGGCCGCGTTGCCGCGCGGCGAATCCGGCGATTTCCGTTGACATGCGGGGGACGATCATGGATAGATTCCCGATAGCAGTTCGTCTGGGCGTCACTGGGAACGGATACCCGAGAGTTCTTGTAAGGAGCACATGTCATGCCGATCTTCGTGATCCTGTACTTGGCCGTAATTGTGCTGACCATCGCAGGGATGTGGAAGACGTTCGACAAGGCCGGGCAGCCCGGCTGGGCGGCGATCGTTCCGTTCTACAACATGTACGTGCTGACGCAGGTCGCCGGGAAGGAAGTCATCTGGTTCGTGCTGATGCTCGTGCCGTTCATCAACGTCATCGCGTATATCGTCGTGAGCATCGGCGTGGCGGAGACCTTCGGCAAGGGCGCCGGCTTCGGGATCGGCCTTTGGCTGCTGCCGTTCATCTTCTATCCGATCCTGGGTTTCGGCGGCGAGAACGTTGCGGGCGGCCCCAGCCGGGGTCCCGGTCCGCCTGTTCCCCCAGGCGGCCAGACGCCCCCGCCGCCCCCGATGGCCCAGGGCTGACGTCGCCGGTCGGTGCCCCGTGGCCGGGAAGGCAACAACCGCATGAGCCAGTGGTACTGCTTGGTGCAGGGACGGCGGTACGGGCCGCTGTCGCGCGAGCAGCTTCAGGCGTGGATCCTTGCGGGGCGCGTGCGGGCCAGTGACTTGGTCTGGGCCGAGGGCCTACCCGACTGGCGGCCGGCCAGTGAGGTCGAGCAGCTTCGCCCGAAGGTGGCCGGCGGCTCGGTACCGCCGCCGCCCCCGCCGGCCGGCACCGAGCTGCCCAACAAGAAGGTGCTCGCCGGCGTCCTGGGCATCGTCTTCGGTGCCCTGGGCGTGCACAAATTCTACCTGGGCTACACACAGGCGGGCGTGATCATGCTCGTCGTCTCGGTGGCGACCTGTGGGGTCGGGGCGACCCCGATGGCCGTCATCGGATTGATCGAGGGCATCATGTACATCACAATGCCCGAGGATCGGTTCGAGCAGACCTATATCGTCGGCCGGAAGGCGTGGTTCTGAGCATCGCCGGCATTCGGGCCGCCGGGCGGACAAGACAGGGAGGTGTCCTATGGCACAGTGGCATTGCATGATCAAGGGCCAGCAGTACGGGCCCGTTTCGGACGCGGACATCCGCCAGTGGATCACGGAGGGGCGGTTGCAGGCCTCCGACTACGTCTGGCGCGAGGGTATGGCCGAGTGGCGCCCGGCCGCCGAGACCGAACTGATGGGCGGTACGGAAGCGGCCGGGTTCGGCGGCGCGGGCGTGGGCCCGGCGCCGCGTTATGCCGGCGGACACACGGGTTACATGAAGAGCCACCGCGCCGGCGCCGTGCTGGCGCTGGGGATCATCGGGCTGGTCGCCTGCTTCATCTGCGGCATCATCGCCTGGGTCATGGGGTCCAACGACCTGAAGGAGATGGATGCCGGGCGGATGGACCCCTCCGGCCGCGACATGACCAACGCCGGCAAGATCTGCGGCATGATCTCCACCATCCTGGCGATCGTGGGCTTCGGCATCTGGATCCTGTTGTTCGCCATCGGCATGGGCTCGGCGCTGATGTAGCCGGGCGGGATGTGAGGACGTGACGCTTCGCATGCACAAGTCGGGACGGCTGCCGCCCTGGCCGCGCTTCGCGGTGATGGTGGTCGGGCTGTGGGCGGCGCTCGGGCTGATCGCTACGGGCTTGGCGCGCCTGCGCGGGGTCGAGATCGACCTCTGTCCGTTCCATCAACTCACCGGGCTGCCGTGCCCGACCTGCGGCACGACGCGGGCGACCTTCGCGCTGCTCGCCGGGCATCCGGTGGAGGCGTGGCGGCTGAACCCGTTCATGGTCACCGCCGGGGCGGTCGTCGGGTCGCTGCTCGTCGTCCGACTCCTCGCCGGCCGGTCGCTGCGTCTGGAGATGACCCCGCGCCAGCGGAGCGTCGCGTGGCTCGGCCTGCTCGCCCTGTTCGCCGCGAATTGGGCGTATCTGCTGGCGACGTTGGACTGAGCCCGGCCGGAATGGCGAACGGCGAAGCCCGTATTCGGCTGCGCGCGTGCCGCGCTGTAGAATGCGTCCATGCCGCAAGAGTTCGACATTGTCGTTGCCGGGGGCGGGCACGCCGGCGTGGAGGCGGCCCGGGCGGCCGCACGCCTGGGGGCGCGCGTCGCGCTGGTCACGCTCCGGCCGGACGCGATCGCGCAGATGTCGTGCAACCCCGCCATCGGCGGGGTCGGCAAGGGGCAAATCGTCCGGGAGATCGACGCGCTCGGCGGGCTGATGGGTCGGGCCGCGGACGCCACGGGTATTCAATTCCGCATGCTGAACCGCTCCAAGGGCCCGGCCGTGTGGGGGCCGCGCTGCCAGTCCGACCGCCATGCCTACGCCGCGTGGGTGCAGCGCGCGCTGGCCGGGGAACCGAACCTGACGATCATCGCGGGCGAAGTGACCGGCATCGAGGCAAGCGACGGGCGCGTGACCGGCGTGCAGTGCGCGATTTCAGATCGCGCATCTCGGATTTCGGGTCGCCCATCGCCCCTCGCCTGCCAAGCGGTGGTCGTGACCTCCGGCACGTTTCTCAACGGGCTGATGCATCAGGGCGAGCGGACGTGGCCGGGCGGGCGGATTGGCGAGCCGGCCGCGGCGTCGCTGACGGACTCGCTGCGGAAGCTGGGCCTCGAGACCGGTCGGCTCAAGACGGGCACCTGCCCGCGCATCGCGGCCGAGAGCATCGACTACCACCGCTGCACCCGCCAGGACGGCGATGAGCCGCCTGAGCCGTTTTCCTTCCTGGCCGATTCGCTCTCCGTCGAGCAGATTCCCTGCTGGGTGACCGCCACGAACGAGCGCGTGCACGACCTCGTCCGCGTGAACCTGCACCGCGCGCCGCTGTTCAGCGGGCAGATCCAATCGACCGGCCCGCGGTACTGCCCGAGCTTCGAGACGAAGATCGTCCGCTTCCCCGACAAGCCCTCGCACCCGGTGTTCCTCGAGCCGGAAGGGCGGGGGACGAATTGGGTTTACGCCAACGGCATCCCGACCTCGCTGCCGCTGGACGTGCAGGAGGCGATGGTCCGCGGCATCGCCGGTCTGGAGCGGGCCGAGGTGCTCCAGTGGGGCTACGCGATCGAGTACGACTGCTTCCCGCCGATGCAGCTCCGCGCGACGCTGGAGGCCAAGGCGGTGGGGGGGCTGTACCTGGCCGGGCAGGTCAACGGCACGACCGGCTACGAGGAGGCGGCCGGGCAGGGGCTGCTGGCGGGCATCAACGCCGCGCGGGTGCGGGCGGGGCGCGAGCCGGTCGTCCTGCGGCGGGACGAGGCGTACGTCGGCGTGATGATCGACGACCTGGTTACGAAAGGCGTCGTAGAGCCGTACCGCATGTTCACCAGCCGCGCCGAGCACCGTCTGACACTCCGGGCGGACAACGCCGACCGCCGGCTGACGCCCCTGGCCGAGCGGATCGGCCTGGCGGGCGGCGAGCGTGTTCGGCGTTTTCGCGCCAAGCTCGCGGCCGTGGAGTCGGCGGCCGCGCTGCTGGCTTCCGTGCGGGCGGACGGCAAGACGCTCGCCGAGCGGCTGCGCGAGCCCGGCGCGAGCATCGAGGCATGTGTCGGCCGGGCCGGCGAGGCGGCGGACGAGTTGCGGCGGCTCCTGCGGGAGGCGCCCGAGGCGATGCGGACGCTGGAGTTCGACCTGCGCTACGCCGGGTACGTCGAGCGGGAGCAGGCGGCCTTGCGGCAGATGCAGCAGCTCGACGCCCGCCGCGTGCCCGAGGACCTGGACTACGGGCAGGTCAGCCACCTGCGGGCCGAGGCGCGGGAGCGGCTGGAGCAAGTCCGGCCGCGCTCGCTGGGGCAGGCGCTTCGCATCAGCGGCCTGACGCCGGCGGACGTTACGGTCCTGGCGGTGCATCTCGCCCGGCGGGATGCACTCGGCGCGGGATCGGGCGCCGCCCGTTAATGTGGGAAATCTGCATCGAGCAGGCAACTTTGCGTTGGGTCGGTTTTCGGCAAAATCTTAGGGGTCGGTTCGGCCCCCGAGAAATGGGCCAATAAGGCCATTCTTTCCATAGGTTTATGGAAAATCTGAATAGTCGGATCGACTCCAGCCGGTCGCCGGATCGTTCGATGATATGGGTGCACGGAGGCGCACGAGCCCGGTTGCCAGGGAATGGTGCAGGCCGGGTTCGGTTACAGGGAGCTTCCACGGCCGGTTGGGAAGCTGTCGCCGCGAGTGCTCGTCACGGATGGACGAGCTCGCAGCTTGGCCGTGGGGACGGACCCGCCGACGGCGTTCGGCCGGGTCGTAGCCAGAGGTAGCGAAAGCCAATGAACGTGCATGGTGTACATCCGACCCTCCCCTCTCAGGCCGCCGAGCCGACCGGCCGCGTGTCCGGTTCCCAAGCCCAGCCCGAGCCGGGCCAGGACGTAGTCGAGATCTCCACGGCGGGCAAGCTGGCCGCCAAGATCGGCGAGTTGCCCGACGTCCGGGCGGACCTCGTCGCCCGCGTGAAGGCCGAAATCGAGAACGGGACCTACGAGACGCCCGAACGCGTCGAGATCACCGTAAACCGGCTCATGGAAGAGCTGTTCCCCGAGGCCTGAGCCCTCACAAGCCGTTGTCGTTGACGCACCCGGGCGCGGACGGAGCCGCGCCCGTTGCTTGCGCGGGCCGCCAGGCATCCGGCCATCGGCCATTCGGATCGCCCAACCCCTGTATGGCGGATGTCTTCGCGGTAGCGCGCTTCGCGTCCCGCGGCGGTAACCGGAACCGGAGCCCCAGGACCCGCCACCTGCCTGTTCCCTCGCCCTCCGTCCTCCCCCTCGGCCAGAGACTCCCGCCGCGGCGTCCGTTAGAATGCCCGCGTCATGACTCGGGCTCTGCACATACTGGACGCTTCGGCGCCGCGGGACTGCGTTTGGCAGCTTGCGATGCTGAAGGGCCCGTCCGACGAGGTGCTCTCCGTCGGTCCGCCGGCGGGCTGGTGGCCGGCGTCGCTGGAGGCGCTGTCCGAGCATGCGCCGCTGGGCATTTCGGCCCTGTCCGGGCTGCGGATGACGCTCGACGCCCGGGAGGCGGACGTGGTCCACGCGTGGTCGCTCGGGGCGGCGCCCGCGGCCGCCGCGGCGGCCCGGCAGGCCGCCCGGCCGTGCGTGCTGTCGCTGCCGTGCGCCCCGGCCGGTGAGGCCATGCGCTCGGCCGTCAACTTCGCCGGCTTCGACCGGCTGCACCTGACCGTCCCCACCGCCGCCTCGCGCACGGCCGTGCTGCATGGCGGGGCGTTCGACGCGCAGGTCCACGTCCTGCCCGCACCGGCGGCCGTGTCCGCCGACCCGCGGGGCGACCGCCGCCGCGTCCGCAAAGCCCTGGGACTGACCGACGAGCACTTCGTCGTCGTCGCCCCGGCGGAGATGACCCGTGCGGCCGGGCACAAATACGCCTCCTGGGCCCACGAAATCGTCTGGCAACTGCATCCGGAGCTGCGATTGCTCCTGCCGGGAGGCGGGCCGGCGGCCGGGTCCGTCCGGAACTTCATCACGGAAACGTGCGCGCTCGACCACACGCATCTGCCCGGCGAGCGGTTCGAGCCGGCCACGGCGTTGGCGGCGTCGGACCTGGCGTGCTTTCTGGTCGAGCGGGATGGCGGCACGGCGGCGCTGGCGGCGGCGTTGGCGGCGGGGCTGCCGGTGATCGCGGCGGATACGCCGGACGCCCGCGAGTTGACCGACGACGGCCGGGCGGCGGCGCTGGTGCCGCCCGGCGTGCCCCGCCGGGCCGCGGCCACGCTGCTGGAGTTGGTCGAGGATGCGTCGCGTCGGGAGCGTCTCTCGGCCGCGGCGCGCGAGTGGGCGAGCCGTCGCCATCCCCTCGACGCCTGCCGCGCGGCGCTGGACGGAATCTACGCCGCCGCCGGGGCGGGCGCTGCGGCCGAAGCGGAAGGCGGGCGGGGGTCCGCTTGAAGGGGCGAATCGCCCGCACGTATAATCGCCGCGAGCCGACGGGCTGCTGCTGACATGGCCTCGACCGACGCCAGGAACAATCCGCCGCGCCCGCCGTCCGGCGTGGAGTATGCCGACGCCGCGGCCGAGCGGCAGCTCGCCGAGGCGCGGGTCGACTTCGCCCGCCCCAACGATGCGTGGCGGCGGGTCAAGCACAACGTCTCGCGTACGGTCTACACGGGCGACGTGGCCGGCAGCAGCTTGTACCTCAAGCATTTCCATCCGCGATCCGCGTGGGGCCGGTTTCGGCGGCGGCTGGGTTGGTCGGACGCTCGCCGCGAGCTGCGGCTCAGCCGGTGCCTGCGGGAGGCGAACGTGCCGGCGCCGCGCGTGCTGGCGGCGGGCGCCGCCAACGGGGTCGAGTGGGCCGTCAGCGAGGCCGTGGAGAACGCCGAGCCCGCCGACGTGTGGCACGCCCGGCAGCTCGCCACGGGCCCGGCGGGGCGGCGGGCGATCCGCCGGGGCGTCCGCGCGCTGGCCAAGACCCTCGCGTCGATGCACGCCGCCGGCGTGGTCCATCACGATCTGCACTGCGGCAATCTGCTGGTGCGCGAGTCGAAGCGGCGGATCGAGTTCGTCGTGATGGACCTGCATCGCGCGCGGCGGCGTCCGGCCGGGCGTAGGGCCCGGGCGGCGAACCTCGCCCAGCTCCTGCACGACCGGCGGGACTACACGACGCGGACCGAGCGGCTGCGCTTCCTGCGGGCGTACCTGAAGGCGGCCGGGCTGAGCGGCCTGCGCGGCTGGAACGGTCTCATCGAGCGACTCGCCCGAGCGCACACGGCCCGGCAGTTCGGTAAGCGGGACCGGCGGATTCTTCGCACGAACCGTTACTTTGCACGGCTGGGGCTGGGCGGGGGCTGGCGCGGGCACGTCGCGCTGAAGATCAAGCACCCGCCCCGCGGTTCACAAGCGGCGCGGTTGTCTCACACCAAGGAGGAATGGCGCGAAGCGCTGAGCGACCCCGAATCGCTGCTGGCCGAGGGTCCGGGCGTGCAGGTCGTGAAGGACAGCCGCACCAGCCGCGTCGTGCGCCGGAAGCTCGCCGTGGGCCGCGACGTGCTGGACGTCTACGTCAAGCAGTCCCGTCGCAAACTGAAGTGGAAGGTGCTGATCGACTGCTTCCGTCGCGGGCGCGGCCTGCGGGCCTTTGGGCTTGGGCACATGCTGCTGACCCGGCGTATCGCCACGGCCGTGCCGCTGGCCGGGCTGGACCGGCGCCGCGGACCCTTCCTGCTCGGCACGATCAGCATCACCGAGGCCGTGGACGCCCCTCAGTTGAACCACTTTGTCGAGACGCACCTCGGACGCCGCAGCGCCGAGCCGAAGCTCGACCCGCCACAGCGCCGCGAGCTGGCCGGCGCGGTGCTGACGCAGCTTGGACGTCTCCTGCAGCGCCTGCATGACCACGGGTTCGCTCACCGCGACTTGAAGTCGCCGAACCTGCTGGTCCGGTGGGACGGCGGCGAGGAGCCGTTAATCGTGCTGATCGACCTCGACGGGTTGCGGCGCGTCCGGTTCCTGACAACGCGGCGGCGTTTCCAGGGGCTCATGCGGCTGAACGTGTCGCTGCTGAAGTGCCCGGTGGTCACCCATGCCGGACGGCTGCGGATGTTGCTGGGCTACCTCCGCCGCCCTGGCTGCGGGCGGATCCACTACAAGCCGTACTGGCGAGTGCTGGAGGTGTGGTCCGCCCGCAAGCTCAGCGACCAGATCCGTTCCCGCCAGCGGCAGCAGAAGGCGCTGCGGAGGCCCACGTGACGACCCCGAACGCGCCGAATCCCCCCGCGCGGGTGTTGATTGTCAAGCCGAGCTCCCTCGGCGATGTCGTCTCCGCCTTGCCCGTGCTGCGCGGCCTGCGGCGGGCTTTCCCCGGGGCGTACTTGGCTTGGCTCGTGGCCGATACCTGCGCGCCGCTGTTCGAGGGCGACCCGGACCTCGACGAGGCCGTCGTCTTCCGACGCAAGGCGATGGGGCCGTTCTGGCGGTCGCCCCGCGCCGCCGGCGAGTTGCGGCGGCTCAATCGCCGCCTGCGCGACGCCCGCTTCGACTGGGTCATCGAGCTCCAGGGGCTCTTCCGCAGCGCCTATTTCGCCCAGAAGACCCGCGCGCCGCTCCGGGCGGGCTTCGCCCGGCCGCGCGAGCCGGTGGCCCGCCGGTTCTACACGCAACGCGTCGAGGTGACGGCCGAGCACACGGTGGACCGCAACTGCGAGTTGGCTCGGGCCCTAGGCGTCGCGGCCGGGCGCGAGGACATGACCTTGCACGTGCCGGAGCCCGCCCGGCAGTGGGCCGAGGGCTTTCTGGCGGAGGTCGGCCTGTCGGGCCGACCCTACCTCGTGGGCGTGCCGCCGGCGAGGTGGCAGTCCAAGCGCTACCCGGTGCGGCATTGGCGGGCGGTGGCCCGCGAACTCACCGGGCGCGCGCCGCTGCTGCTGCTCGGCGCGCCGGGCGACGAGGCCCTCTGCGCGGAGATCGCCCAGGGGATCGGCGGCGTGACCAACGCGGCCGGGCGCACGACGATCCCCCGGATGGTGGCCTTGATCGCCGCTTCGTCGGGGGTGATCTGCGGGGACTCGGCGGCGGAGTTCATCGCCCCGGCCGTCGGGACGCCGGCTGTGGTGCTGATCGGCCCGACGTCCGTGGAACGGACCGGCCCGGTGTCGCCGGGGCGGGCGATCGTCGCGGATGTGCCGTGCCAGGGCTGCCTCAAGCGGGTCTGCGGGCACCGCACGTGCATGGAGCTGATCGACCCGCGGGGCGTGGTCGAGGCCGCGGCGGGACTGCTGTGAGGAGGGCCTTCGAATGCCGCACCGATACATAGCCCGCAGGGCGAAGCGGTTCTTCCTCTACCGCGTTCTGCACGTGGACGACACGCCGCACCGGATCGCGCTGGGGGTCGCCATCGGCATGTGGGCGGCGTGGATGCCCATCGTCGGCATCCAGATGATCGTGACGGTGATTCTGGCCTTCGCCCTGCGCGCGAACAAGATCGTCGGGCTGCCCTGGCTGTGGATCTCGAACCCGGCCACCATGGCGCCGATCTACATCGGCGAGTACTACCTCGGTCGGGCCTTGCTTGGCGGCGACTGGCCCGAGCCGCGGTTCATCGAGGCGCTCAATGCGGACGGCGGCGGGTGGGCGAAGCTCACGGCCTGGTTGCAGGCCACCGGCGAGGTCGCCTGGCCGCTGTTCCTCGGGGGGTTCGTGCTCGGCGTTCTGTTCGGCGTGCCGACGTATTTCATCATCCGCTGGGCGGTCGTGGCCTACCGCCGGCATCGCCACCGGAAGCAGGCGCTGAAGGCGCTGCCCGAGGCGTAGTCGGCACATGGCGGGCGGCAGCGGGGGCGTTCCCGCGGCCACGGCGGATCGCGGGGCGCAGAAGCCGGCGCCGTGATCCGCCCGCCCGCCGCAACGCGCCGAGTTCGGCTCGCCAAGCAAAACGCCCGCCGTTGGGGGCGGGCGGTTTGCGTTCCGGCAGCGCCGGTCAGGCGTCGGTTGGGGGTGCGTCAGTCGTTGCGGCGGACGGCGATGGCCGTCGGCACGGAGATCAGCTCGCCGAAGGCGACCTCGGAATCCGTGAAGGGCTGCTCGCCCTTTCGATAGAGAATCACCAGGCCGATCATCTCGCCCGGTGCCGGGATCAGCGGCAACGCCAGCACGGTCACGCCCGGCAGGTAGCGGCGGATGCCCTCGTCGAAGCGGCCCGCCTCGTCCCCGATGTCCTTCAGCAGCACCTGGGGTTCGGCCAGCACGTCGTCGACGATGGGGCGGACGAGCGAGCGGCAGAAGGCCTGCGTGTCCGGCTGGGGCACGCCGAAGCGCCCGGCGATCTGGAGCTGGGCCTCGCCGTCGCAGACCATCGCCACGCCGAACACCGGCCCCGACTGCCGCACGAACGTGCGGAACAGGTTGCGGAACACGTCGTCGTCGTCCTTGGCCGACAGCAGCGAGTTCTGGTACTGGATCACCGTCTGCTGAAGCGTCATCTGACCGCTGAGCGTGTGATAGGCCTCGGTGAGGTCCTCGCAGGTCGAATCGAGGTGGTTCACCGCCCGCTTGCGCTGGTTGTTCAGCCGACGGGCGACGCGGTGCAGGCGACGCAGCCGCTGATCTCTGCGCTCGGCCTGACGGCCGCGGGCAAGCTCCTCGCGGATCGCCAGCGTGAGCCGCTCCAGGTCCAGCGGCTTGGTGATGACGTCCACCGGCCGGCGGCGCGACGCCTCGGTGAGGGTCGTCGCGTCGCCGTATCCGGTGATGACGACCGCGGGCACATCGCCCCCCCGCCCGCGGAGTTGGTCGAGCACTTCCAGCCCGGTACAGTCGCCGAGGTTCACGTCGGTGACGAGGATGTCCGGGCGTACTTGCCGGGCCCGATGGATGGCCTCGGCGCCGCTGCCGGCGGAGATGACCTCAAGCCCCTCGGCCGAGAGCACGTCGCTGAGCAGCTCGCGCAGCTCGGGTTCGTCATCCACCACCAGGACCATCGGGCGTTTCGGATCGGACATCCCGTCTCTCCGGTTCGGTCTCTTGGCCGGCCGTGGGCAGGCGCAGGTACACGGTCGTCCCTTCGCCCGGGCGGCTGCGGAGCCAGATCCTCCCGCCGCTCAGTTCCACCTGCCTTCTCGCCAGCGACAGGCCCATTCCCAGCCGCCGCCCGGCCCTTTGGGCCGAGAAGAACGGCGTGAAGGCCTGCCCCGCCGTCGCCTCGTCCATGCCCGCCCCGTCGTCCGTGACGCGGACAAGGACGGCATCGTGGAACTCGTCGTACGCGGCGGCCACCTTCAACGACCGGGCGCTCGCGGCGGCGGCGTTGGCCAGCAGCTCCTCGAGCACGTCGAGCAACTGCCGGCGGTCCGCGCGGACCGGCGGAACCCGCTCGTCTATCTCTATATCGACCTGCACCGAAGACGCTTGAGGATGATCCGACTCAGAAAACGCCCGCACCGCCTGGCGGGCCCACTCGCCCGCGTCGAAAGGCCCCGGACGCGACGGCGGCGGGGTGGCGTAGCTCATCAGCTCGCTGATGACGTCGCTGATCCGCTGGGCCTGGTCGGCAATGAGCGCCCAGACCTGCCGGTCGTCGTCAGACGCCGCCCGCTCCCGCATGAGCTGGGCCCGACCGGAAATCACCGCCAGAGGGTTATTTAGCTCATGCGCGGCGCCGCTGGCCATGGCCTCGGCCGTCGCGACGGTGCGGGCCTCGGCCCAGGCGTCGCGGGAGCCGCCGAGTGACCGAGCGGCCGTGGCGAGACGTTCGCCGAGCGTCGCGGTGCGGGCCCGCTCGCGGGCCAGCCCCAGCAGCGCGGCCAGCACCGGCAGGCCGCCCCGGACTGCCGCAGCGGCGGACTCCGGCAGGAACAGCCCGCCGACCCACGCGCCGCCCGAGTGCAGCGGCACGTGCACGTTCGCGGCCGGCGGCAGGTGCGCGGCCATGGCTCCGGGCTCGGTGAGCATTGCCGCCATCGCGGCCCCGGCGGGGCCCGGTCGGTCGGAAGCCGCGCGGTCCGTCCGCACCCCGGCCGTGTGCCAGCGATCGCCGTCCGCCCCGGCTCGGCAGCACAGCACGGACTCGCCGTCGCCCGACAGCGCGTAGGCCGCGGCCGCGCCGCCCGCCGCCTCATCGGCCGTGCGGGCCAGCTCCGTAATGACCGCGGGCAAGGTCGCGTCCGGGCGGATGCGTTCCGCCACGCGGCGGGCCAGGTCCGTCGGCGCCGCCCGCGCCGGCTTGCCGTCGCCGGAGGCCAGCCGGGCATTGGCGGACGCCAGGGCACGCCGGTAGCGCGCGTCGTCGGGCGGCTCGTCCAGGCCCAGCCGTTCGGCCAGGGAGTGGACGCGCCCCGGCAGTTCGGCGAGCGCCTCTCGCAGCCGTTCCGGGTCGATGCCGGAGGGGTTGACCCGTTCGTCGGCTGCGCGGGCGCCGGGGTCCGGCTCGGCGTGCTGCCAGCCGGACTCATGCGCCACGGCCCGAGCCAGCAGGACGGTCCGCGCCAGCGCCGCGTCGTGGGCGGCGGCGTCGATGATCTCGGGCGATTGGCCCTGGAGCCACAGCGCATCCCGCAGGGCGTCCGGCAGGCGCCACGCCCGTCCCAGGCGCAGCGCGAAGTGCGCGCCGTCCGTACCCAGGACGCGCCGCAGCGCCTCGCCGGGGTCCTCGTCGTGCAGTTCGGCCGCCTCCTCGGCCCGCGCGAAGGCCTTCGGCACGACCTGCCGCAAGGCCATCTCGCCGACGGCGTGCAGCAGCCCGGCCGTGAAAGCCAGCTCCGGCTCGCCCGCGGGGCGGACGTAGGGTCGGATCAGCTCGGCCGCACAGGCGGTGGCCAGCGCGCAGCGCCACGCCGCGCTGCGCTGCTCGGTCTCATGCGGCTCACAGGCCCCCGCGGACAGTGCGGCCGCGCGCAGCTCCGCCGGGCCGAGGACCTCCGCCGCCTCCCGCATCGTGCCGGCCGAGCCGGGACGCACCCGATTCGCGCGCACGAGCACCGAGGCCGTCAGCGCCGGGTCACAGCGGATGATGTCCAATTCCGCGCCGGGGTCGCCCTCGCCGAGGACGCCCGCTTCGAGCAGCCGGGCGGCCACGCCGGGAAGCGTCGGCAGCGATTCGATGCCGGCGGCCAGCAGGTCGAGCTGCTCGGGCCCGAGCAGCCCCCGCGCACCGTCCTGTCCGTCAAGTCTCGCCACGTCTCCCTCCGTCTCCGTCCGTTCGCCTGGCCCAAGGGCCACAGATCGATCGGCGCGGATGGCTCAACTCGTCACCCGTTCCCGCGGTCATACTTCGGTCCCCGCTGTCGCCGAGGCGCCGCGGGCGAAGGCCCGCCTGACGCGCTCCGCGTTCTTTCGTGTGCTTTGTGATGAAGAAGGTCGTTCAGCCCTTGACCAAGGAGACGATCCGGTCGACCACCTTCTCGATGTTAAAGGGCTTCTTGATGAAGTCGTCCGCACCGTCACGCTTGAGGCGGTCGATCTCGCTGGGGTTGACCATCCCGGAGATGATCAGGATGCGGATCCGCGACAGCTCCGAGTTCTGGCGGATGGTACGGCATACGACGTTGCCGTTGATGTCGGGCAGCATGTAGTCCAGCACGACGATGTCCGGGCGGAACTGCTGCGTGCGGACGCCGGCGTCGTAGCCGGTCTGGGCGGTGTCGATCTCGAAACGCCCGTCGGCCTCTAGCACATCCGTGAACAACTCGATGATCTGGGGATCGTCGTCCACGACGAGCACCCGGATCCGGTCGTCCTCCATGCCGTCAAGGGGAATCTCGTTCCGCTTCATGAACTCGATCAGCCGGTCCCGCGGGATGCGGCGAAACCGGCTGCCCGGTACCCGAAACCCCTGAAGCTGACCGTTGTCGAAACAGCGGATGATGGTCTGCTGGGAGAGCTTGCAAATCGTGGCGGCCTCCCCGGTGGTGAAAACGGCCTTGTGTCGCACTTTCGGTCTCCTTGCCCGTGGCCGTGGCCGCCGAGCCACATAGGTTCCCCAATCGTTACAGATTGCCAATAGCACCTAGGTTAACATGCGATACGGACGCGTGCAACGCAAATACGCCCGGAGGTTCGAAACTCGATGGAAATTCCCGGTCGTCCGTGTACGACTACACCGATGGCCGTAGATCGGATCGCGAGGAAGGCGGGTGCGCGGAATCGGCTCGAGGGGATGGCATGGGTTGCCAAGGCAGCCGAACGCGGTCGAAGGCGGTGGGGCGGTGCCGGGGACGGGTTGTGCGGTTGGCCGGGGGCGTCGTCTCTTGACGGCTTGAGGGGATGTACCGAAAGGCGTGTCCGCGGCGATGCGCTTGACCTCCTCGGGCGGCCCGCGTAGCGTATCGCCTTCAACGCAGTCCGGCTCGAAAGGCCCGCCCATGGAAGTCCCCCTACTCGACTTGAAGGCGCAATACGCGTCGATTCGCGACGAGGTCCTTGCCGCCGTCACGGAGGTTCTGGACACGCAGCTTGTCTGCAACGGTCCGGCCGTGCGGCAGTTCGAGACCGAGATGATCCGCTACGGCGGCGTCGAGCACGCGCTGGGCGTCTCCAGCGGGACGGACGCTCTGCTGATCTCACTGATGGCGCTCGGTGTCGGCGACGGTCACCCGGCCTGCCGCGTGGGGGAGGCCTGCCCCGGTTCGGACGAGGTGATCCTCCCCGGCTTTACTTTCTTCGGCACGGCCGGAAGCGTGTGGCGCGTCGGGGCCAAGCCCGTGTTCGTGGACATCGACCCCGAGACGTTCAACCTGACCCCCGAGGCCGTGGAAGCGGCGATCACGGAGCGGACGAAGGCCATCATGCCCGTGCATCTCTACGGGCAGGTTTGCGAGATGGACGAGATCCTCGCCATTGCCCGGCGGCACGGGCTGCCGGTGATCGAGGACGCGGCCCAGGCCATCGGCGCCCGGTACGGCGAGCGCCGCGCCGGCTCGATGGGCCGCACGGCGTGCCTGAGCTTCTACCCGACCAAGAACCTCGGCGCGATGGGTGACGGCGGCATGATCCTCACCGGCGATGAAGGCCTGGCCGAGCGAATGGCCTACCTGCGCAATCACGGGCAGAGCCGCCAGTACATCCACGATTGGGTCGGGGGCAACTTCCGCATGGACTCGGTCATCGCGGCCGGGTTGTCGGTGAAGCTGCCGCACCTGGAGCAATGGACCCGGGCCCGCCGCGCCAATGCCGCCGGCTACAACGAGCGTCTGGCGGGCGTAAGCGAGGTCGCCACGCCCATCGAGCGCCCCGGCCGTCGGCACACCTACCACCAATACGTGATCCGCGCCGAGCGGCGCGACGAGTTGCGGGCGTTCTTGAAGGACCGCGGCGTCGCCAGCGGCGTGTACTACCCGCTCGGGCTGCACATGCAGGCGTGCTTCGCCGGGCTCGGTTACGGCGAGGGCGACCTGCCCGAAACGGAACGGGCCTGCCGCGAGGTTCTCGCGCTGCCCGTGCATCCGGAGCTGACGCGCGAGCAGGTCGAGTACGTGGCGGAGTCCATCAAGGCCTTCTATGCGGGTTGACCCGCCGGCCGCCTCAGGCCGGGCCGGAGCGCTTCGGCCCATCCTGCTCCGCGCCGTTGGGCTTCTTGAGCAGGCGGTAGGCGGCCGAGACGGGGCCCGCGATCAGGTGCCGGATGCCCGGGGCCGTGCCGACCGTGCGCACCGTGGTGAACGTCTCGTTGAGCAGCTCCTGGCGGACGACCTTGTCGGAGACTTCGCCCTCCTCGGCCACCTTCCGCAGGAATCGCAGCGAGAAGAGCCCCAGCAGGAAGGTCAGCAGGAACAGGAAGTCCAGCGCCCGCAGGTTCAGCGCGTAGATGCTGACCGCCTCTCCCGCCTGGGCCCAGTTGAGCTGGATACTCAACTCGCGCGTGGCGAAGAAGTCGGCGAAGATGCCGCCCAGCATCGGCGCGACCGCGCCGGTCGCCGCGCCGGCCAGCCCGTAAACGGTCATGTAGGAGTGCGCCCGGCCTTCGGGCGAGAGCTTGAGCGCGATGTTCGCCGTCGCCAGCGATACGCCCGATACCGACATGCCGGAGAGCACGTGGATGGCGAACAGCATCGGCACGGTCAGCAGGTGCGGCTCCGGCAGCGTCGTGAAGGTCCACAGCAGAATCGCCAGCAGGAACAGCGGCCCGCTGACGGCCAGGACGGATTTGTTCGAGTAGCGGTCCGCCAGCTTGCCCCAGATCCGCAGAAACACCAGGTTCGTCACCTGGCTGGTGACCACCAGCATCGTGACCGTGCTCAGCGGCAGCCCGAGCCGCTCGAGCAGATAGACGATGAAGAACGGCCCGGCCAGGTTCACCGCGAAGTTCCAGAACGCGATGTACTTCAACAGTCCCTGGAAGTTGCGGTCCTTCACCGGCTTGAGCAGCAGGTCCGCCGCGGCCTGCTTTTCCTGTGCCGGCAGGGCCGGCTCGGGCAATCGGCTGACGGCGAAAAGCCCCGCCAGACCGAACGCCAGCCCCAGCGCGAACAGCAGTGAGTACGCGTACAGCGCCTGGTCCGGGAACCAGCCCTTCCAGTATTCCACGAAGTACCCGCCCGACAGGGTCAGCGCGAGGGCGAAGCTTGTGCCGAGGAACATGCGGCGGGAGAACACACGCCCCATCGCCGCCGGCGGCACGATGTCGCGCACCAGCGAGTTCCACGCCGGCCCGGCCACGGCGCCGACCAGCGCGGCCACGAACAGCCACTGCATCAGAAACGTCACGCCCCGGTTGAGGAAGAACAGGGGAATCAGCAGGATGAGAACCCACAGCAGGCGCGACGCGCCCGCGGCCAGCACGACGATTCCGCGACGCTTCGGGAACTTCTGCACGAGGAAGAGCCCGCCGAGCTGTGCGAACTGGCTCAGGAAGCCGATGGTCGCGAGAAGCCCGACCTCGTAGTTCGACGCGCCGAGCGCGAGGGCGAAAGCGGCCAGGAACGGCCCGCCCTGGAGCGTCGCCATCGACGACGAGCAAACGCCGTCGGCCAGAAGCCCGCGGCGCGCGCGGCGGTGGTCCGCCTGCGTGAGCGACGGCTGCGTGCGGAACAGCTTGCCGAAGAACCGGTTCAGCATGGAGTCACCTGCTTGCCCAGGACGCGGGCCGCGCGTCGAACGGCGGCATCATAGCCGTCGGCGGTCCGCGGACAAATGGGCTCCTTCGCCAGATCGGCCGTTCGGCCGGTCGCCGCGGGAACGGCTTCCGCGACGGGCCGGCTGGGAAGACTATGCAGGAGGCGGGGATTGCGCTCAACAATCCGACCCGTCGCCGACTCGGGCCCCGAAAAGGCATAGGCCGATGCCCGGACCGCACCTATAATGCCCGGCATGCGATCTGCCACGGCTCCGCAATCGGTGAACAGCTCGACATCGCTGGAAGGACGCACCGTCTATATCCCGCGCATGACGTACGTCGGCGCGCGGCTCATGGCGGCCGTGTTCCGCTCCACCGGCGTCGCCGCCGCCGCCACGCCGCCTTCCGACGAGCGGACGCTCGAGCTGGGCGGCCTCTACACCGGCGGCGAGGAATGCTACCCCGCGAAGGTCACGATCGGCGACTTCCTGCGGATCGTGCACGAGGACGGCTTCGACCCAAGCCGCGTGGCGTTCTTCATGCCCACGGCCGAGGGGCCGTGTCGCTTCGGCCAGTACGGGCCGTACCTGCGGCAGGTGCTCGACGATCTGGGCTACCACGAGATCCCGATCATCTCGCCGTCCAGCTCGAACAGCTACGACGGGCTCGGCGAGAACTCGCTGGACACGATCCGGCAGATGTGGCGGGTGCTGGTGGCCTCGGACATCCTCCGCAAGATGCTGCTGAAGACCCGCCCGTACGAGACGCAGCCGGGCGCCGCAGACGACGCCTTCGAGCGGAGCATCGAGGCGGTCGAGGCGGTCGTGGAGAACCCGTCGATCACCGGCAAGGACCGCGTACCGGCCTTGCAGGAGGCCCTCGCCCGCTCGCGGGAGCTGTTCCGCGCCGTGCCGGCGCGCTACACGAAGGACCGGCCGCTGATCGGCGTGGTGGGCGAGATCTTCTGCCGGCTGAACACGTTCTCCAACGGCGAGGCGGTCCGGCGGATCGAGGCGCACGGCGGCGAGGCGTGGATGAGCGACGTCAGCGAGTGGGTCTGGTACACCAACTGGTGCCAGAAGGACAAGCTTCGCCGGGACCGCAGGAAGTGGTCGCTCGACATGCTCAAGGCGCACGCCAAGAACGTCGTCCAGCGGCGGGACGAGCACGCGATCCTCGACGCCTTTCACGACGAGTTCCGCGGCTACGAGGAGCCGCACGACATCCTCGCCGACGTGATCGAGCCCGGCTGGCCCTACCTGCCGGCCGACGGGGCGCTGGGCGAGATGGCCCTGTCGATCGGTAAGAGCGTCTACCTGTACAATAAGGGCGTCGACGGCATCATCGACATCAGCCCGTTCTCGTGCATGAACGGCATCGTCTCCGAGGCGGTCTACCACGACGTCTCGGCCGATCACGACGACATCCCCATCCGCAACTTCTACTTCGACGCCAGCACGTCGAACATGGAGCGGGACCTCGACATCTTCATGGAGCTGGCCGAGACCTACCGGAAACGCAAGAACAAGCCCCGCCGCTGGCCGGCGTACTTCGAGTAGGCCGCGTCTGACTATGGACAGCACGCTGCAGGGAACCGCCGAGCACGCACGCCCCCCGAGGACAGCCGCGGCGCTGCATTCGGCGACCGCGGAAGCCGGGCCCGCGGCGGACCTGCCCGCCCTCCGTCGCGCCATCCGCCGATTCTCCGAGCGATTCGCCGAGCTTCCGGTCGACTGCCGGGCAACGTGCCCGACGTGCGGCGAGGTCGTCGACGCCCGCTTCGAACGGGCCGGGGAGCAGGTCGTGCTGGCGTATGACTGCGCTGCTTGCGGGCCGCGGCGGGAGGTCCATCACGATCGCATCTGGACGCCGGGCGAGAGCGACTTCCCCGGCTCGGCGACGCACACGCGCACCGGCGCGCGGATCGACCCGGTGCTGCGACGCCTGCCGCGAACGGTTCGGACGCTCTGCCCTGAGTGCTGCGCGGTCCTCCCCGGCCGCTACTTCGTCCGCGACGGGGCCGTTTGGATCGAGAAGACCTGTCCCGACCATGGCCACATCGTCGACTGCATCAACCGCGACGTACGGATGTACTCCAAGGCCGCGTGGTGGACCTTCGAGGAACAGCCCGGCCAGACCGGACCGCACCGGGCCGGCCGCGAGGTCTGCCCCTCCGATTGCGGGCTTTGCGGGCAGCACCAGTCCGGCGCGTGCCTGGCGCAGATCGACCTGACGAACCGCTGTAACCTCAACTGCCCCGTCTGCTTCGCCAACTCGGGCGCGGTCGGCTACGTCGCCGAACCGGACTACGAGCAGATCGTCCGCCAGCTCCGCACGCTCCGCGAGCTGGACCCGCCCGCCACGGCCGTGCAGTTCACCGGCGGCGAGCCGACGATCCATCCGGACTTCCTGCGCATCGTCTCGGCCGCGAGGGACATGGGCTACTCGCACATCCAGATCGCCACGAACGGCATCCGCATGGCCGACCCCGCTTTCGCGCGCAAGGCCGCGGAGGCCGGGCTGCACACGCTGTACCTGCAATTCGACGGCGTCGGCGAGGAGGCCCACATGCCGACGCGGAATTGCCCCGGCCTGTGGGCCAAGAAGCTCGCGACGATCGAGAACTGCCGCGAGCTGGACCTGAAGGTCTGCCTCGTGCCGACGATCCTGCGCGGCGTCAACGACCATCGAGTGGAGGAGATCTTCCGCTTCGCCGTGGAGAACATCGACGTGGTCAGCGCCATCAGCTACCAGCCGGTTTCCTTCAGCGGGCGGATCGACGCCGACGAGCGCGCCCGGCAGCGGTACACGCTGGGCGATCTCGCCCACGACATCGCGGCCGCCTCCGGCGCCAGCCCCGCGCGGGACATGTACCCGCTGAGCATCGTCCTGCCGCTGGCGCAGATGCTCGAGGCCTTCACGGGCGATCCGAAGGTCAAGCCGAGCTGCCACCCGGACTGCGCGTTCGGGACGTACTTCCTGGTCTCGCCGGAGGGCAGGGCGTACCCCTTCCCGCAGGTGGTCGACGTCGAAGGGCTCTTCTGGGATCTCAACCGCCTGGCCGCCCGCATCCGCAAGCGGGGGCGGCGAACGTGGCTGGACGCCTGGCGGCTGCTGCGGACGTTCCGCCGGCACTTCCGCGCCGATCAGGCGCCGCCCGGGCTCACCGTGCGCAGGTTCATGCGGTCGATCCAGGGCTGCGTGGACAAGGACGTCGGCCGCGGCGAGAGCGAGCGGCTCAACTACAAGACGCTGCTCTGCGCGGGTATGCACTTCCAGGACCGCTACAACTTCGACGTCGAGCGCGTGAAGCGCTGCGTCATTCTGTATTCCACCCCGGCCGGGGTCTTCCCGTTCTGCACCTATAACTGCGGGCCGCAGTACCGCGATCTCGTCGAGCGCGGCTACGCCGCCCGAACCGCCCCCGGTCGGACTGACGCGAGCGAACCGCCCAGCCCAGGGGAGAGCACCCCATGAAGATGATCCGAACCGCGTTTCTGTGCGGCCTGACGGCCGCCATGTTCGCCGGCTGCGCGCCGGAGTCGCCCGAGCCCGCCGGCCTGGATTTCACAACCGCCTATCATGCCGACGGTCTGATGGTAGGCATCCACGTGCCGGACCGGACTCTCCGGCCGGGCGAGACGTTTGACGTGACGGTTATCGCCCACAACCAGACCGACGCGCCGCTGCCGATCGAGTCCTTCGGTTCGGACCGGATCCACCTGAGCGTGTCGCGCTACACGGCCCGCGGCTGGGAGATTATCGAGAGGCATCCGCCGGCGTACGCGGAGATCCTCGACGTGTGGGAGATTCCGCCGCACGCGGCGCTGCAGGCCGAGGGATCGCTGCTTGTATCGACGGAATGGCCGTCCGGCGAGTTGCTGCGGATCAAGGCGTGGGTCAACGGCCTGCCCGAGGCGAGCGTGGCCGAGTTCGTCCGGGTCGCGCCGAGAGAGCCGTAGATCGAAACGCCGAGAGCGCGGAGAGCGCACTGAGCAGGGATCTGGAGTCAGTCGCTTAGAACTCAGCAGGAAACGGCGTCTGAGCGGAAACGAGTCAACGAGTGGACCGCGCGACCGGTTGATCGGGTTTCGGTGTTCCCCATGACCGCGGTGGTGAGTCGTTGGGTGACAGGTCAATGACACGAGCCGAAGCAAAGCGTAGTGCTTCGTACACCCGGCCGGCCGGGCACACCACCGCGGCGGCCGTGGGGAAGCGGTACGAGCACGCCTTTGCCGGGTCGGACAACCCGGACAAGCGTCCGGATCGCCCCGGCGACGGGCACATCACCAGCGGCCAGTACGCCCGCGCCAGCGAGGCGCTCGCCGACGCGATCACGCCCGAGGCGCTCCGGATCGATTACCACCATCCGCTGGAGGACTGGCTGGGCACGCGCCCGGCCCGTTGGCTGCTGGGCCGGCTGACGCGCGTCGGTCGGGACGGCAAGACCGCGCTGGAGCGCATCCTCGAGAGCTACGCCAACCCGGCGGCGCCGTGGACGCAACGTGCCCGCTACTGGCTGATCCACCGCTTCATCGACCGCATGCGCGGCTCGACGGACGCGGCCACCTTCCGGCAGAAGCTCGTCGAGCACCGGCCGACGATCCGCGGGCTGGTCATGACGGCCCGGTCCGTGGCCGAGTTCGGCCTGACCACGCCGCAGCGCTTCGCCGCGCCGCTGTTCGTCGTGTGGAACTTCACGAACCGCTGCAACCTCGCCTGCCGTCACTGCTACCAGGACTCGGACAAGAGCGCCATCGCCGGCGAGCTGACCCGCGACGAGAAGCTCGATCTGATCGACCAGATGGGCCGGGCCTACATGCCGATGGTCGCCTTCTCCGGCGGGGAGCCGACGCTCAGCGAGGATCTGATCCCGTGTATCGAGCGGGCCGCGGGTCACGGAATGCACGTGACCATCGCCACGAACGGCACGACGCTCACGCCGCAGCGCTGCCGGCGGCTCGCAGCGGCCGGGCTGCGGTACGTCGAGATATCGCTGGACTCGGTCGACCCCGAACGGCACGACGCCTTCCGCGGCGTGCCGGGCATGTGGAAGCGGGCGGTCGAGGGCGCGCGGAACGTCGTGGCCGCCGACGGTCTGCGCCTGGGCATCGCCATGTGCGTGCATCGGGACAACGTCGAGGAAGTCCCGGCGATGATCGACTTTGCCGAGCGGCTGGGGGCGGGCTGCTTCGCCCACTTCAACTTCATCCCCGTCGGGCGCGGGCTGAAAATGGCCGAGCGCGACATCACCCCGCGGCAGCGCGAGGAACTGCTCGACGTGCTGAACCGCAAAATGCAGCAAGGCGGCATCGGCGTGATCTCGACCGCCCCGCAGCTCGGGCGGGTCTGCCTGGCGGGGGCGGCGCTGGACGGCGGCCGGACGGCCTGCTCCCATGCCGGCTCCGGCAGCGGGGTCAAGGCCCGCGTGGTCGCCAAGTACCTCGGCGGCTGCGGCGCGGGGCGGACCTACGCCTGCATCGAGCCGAACGGCGACGTCACCCCTTGCGTCTACCTGCCGCACCGCGTCATGGGGAACATCCGCGAGGCCCCGCTGGCGGAGGTCTTCCGGCACAGCGTCTTCTACGAGGTTCTCAACGACCGCGACCACCGCCTCGGCCACTGCGAGGTCTGCGCGTTCAAGCAGTATTGCGGCGGCTGCCGCGCCCGCGCCGACGCGTACTACGGGCAGCTCCACGGCCCGGACCCGGGGTGCGTGTTCAACGACCTGCATTGGCGCAAGCTCACGGAAGCCGCGGCCGAGGCCGATGCATAGGATGAAGCGGGCGCGGGGGCGGAACTTTCCCGCGCCGCGGGCGTCCGAATTGTGTTGCAGGAACGGGGGCCCGGCGGTCGACCCGCGACAGGATGGAAGTATGGCCGAGACCCTCAGCCAACAGGACAGCGAGGTCTTCCTCGAGTACGCCCTGCGGATGACCCGCGGGCGGCTGCGCCTGATGGGGCTGCTCAGTTCGGGCCTGGTGATGATCGCCGTGGGGCTGGCGATGCTTCTGGGCATCGTCGTGGCCGACCACCTCGCGCCTGACGGCCTGCCCGGCGGCGTCCGGCGCGCCCTGCTCGCGGCACTCATCCTCGCCGAGGCGGCGATGCTCGGGGTGACGATCCTCTATCCGCTCGCCCGCCGGCTCAACAACCTCTACGTCGCTCGGCTCATCGAGCGGGCGCACCCTGACTTCCGCAACGACCTGACCGCCTCGCTCGAGCTGTCGCGGCAGCGGGGCGTGCACTCGGGCACGCTGGCGGCCATCAAGCGGCGAGCGGCCAGCGAGGTCGCCGCCACGGACTTCGAGGGGTCCGTCAACACCCGGCATGTCCGGCTGGCCGGCATCATCTGCGCGGTGGTCGTTGCCGTGTTCGGGCTCTACTCCGCCTTCAGCGGCAAGTCCGTCTGGCCGTCGATCTATAGGGCCTTCGGCTCGCAAGCCCCCGCCCCGCGCGAGACGGCCATCGTCAACGTCACGCCCGAGTCCGGTGCCGTGTTCGTCCAGGGCCGGCCCGTGGCGTTCTCCGCCGAGGTCGTTCGCGGCGGCGGCGCGTGCGAGCTGCGCGTCGCGCGCGATGGCAGCGAGTTCCTGCCGGAAGACACCTTCGAGATGCGCCGCGTCGGCGAGACGGAAGACGGCGCCGTGCGCTACGAGTACGCCTGGCCCGCGGCCGCGGTGCACCAGGGCGTCGCCTTCGAAATCCGCAGCGGCGATGCGGTCCACCGCGGCACGATCAACGTCCTGCCCACGCCGGTCGTGGCGTTGGAGCGCGTGCAAATGCTCTGGCCCGCCTACGTGGACCGCGAGGACAGCTACCGGAACGGCAACGTGCAGGCCCTGCCCGGCAGCACGGTGGTGGTCTCGGCGCGGGCGAACCTGCCCGTGGACACGGCCATGCTGGAATGGGCCGGCGGCGGCGTGATCCGCATGGCCGTCCCGCGACCGAACGGGCGTCCGGGCGAGCGGATGCGCGGCTCGTTCGTTCTGCGCGAGCCGATGCGGTACCGCGTGACATTCGAGAGTACCTACGACGAGGCCGGCGGCGCGAGTACGGACTGGTACGAGATCGGTCTGATCGAGGACCGGCCGCCCACGGTGACGTTGGAGGCCCCGGATGGGGGCGAGTACCTGGAGCGGGCCGCCGACACGGACCTGCGCGTCGTCGCCCGCGTTACGGACGACTTCGGCATCGGGCGCGCCGAGCTGATCTGCTCGACGGAGCGGCAGGGATCCGAGCCGCGACGGTTCGATCTGAAGCACTTCCCCGTCGAGCAGCGGGCCCGCGGAGTGTTCCGCGTGGGCGAGCTGGGCGCGCCGGGGGAGCAACTCACCTGCTGGGTCGTCGCGCAGGACAAGTGGGCCGACGGCCCGCACCGCACGGCCAGCAAGCGCTTCAACCTGCGGATTCTGCCGCCGAGCCCGGCCATCGCGGGCGGGGACGCGGAAGCCGGTGACAGCTTCGGCGAGAGCCGGTCCGACCTGGCCCCGCCGGAGGGCGTGGAGATCGCCGCGACCGACGCGCCGGAGTTGACGGCCCGAGAGATTCTGGAGATGGCCGCCCGCGACCGGGCGGAGTTGGAGGCGATGCGGGACGAGCTGGGCGTGCCGGTCGATCCCCTGGAGTTGTCCGACGGGAACGACGCTGCCCCGGCCGCGGGCGAGGCCCCCGCGCCGCTGCCGGGCGAAGCGCCCGATGAGGCGGGCGCTCCCGGCGAGCGGCCCGGTGCGGAAGCGCCCGCGGAAGGCGCATCGCCCGGCGACGACTCGGGCGGGGAGTTACCGGCCGATGAGGGAGAGGCCGGGCGCGAGTTGACGCGCGAAGAGCTTCAGCGACTGCTCAACGAACAGCAGGAGGTCGCGCGCGAGGCCGAGGACCTGGCCGCGGACATGGCCCGCGACGCCCCCGAAGCGGCCGAAGCCCAACGCGAGGCCGTGCGGAACGCCAACGAGGCCGTCGGCGAGATGGCCCGAGGCAAGGTGGATGAAGCCGCCGCGGCGGCCGGGGAAGCCGCCCGGCAGATGGACCGCGCGATGGACGCCGCCCGCGAGGGCGAGCCGGGCGAACAAGCACAAGGCGCCGACGGGGCCGAGGGCGCAGAAGGCGAACCCGGCGAGCAAGCCGAGGGCGCTCCGGGCGAGCCGGGCGAACAAGCAAAAGGCGCCGGCGGGGCAGAGGGCGCAGAAGGCGCTCCGGGCGAACAAGCAGAAGGCGCCGACGGGGCCGAGGGCGCAGAAGGCGAACCCGGCGAGCAAGCCGAGGG
>CAZHEH010000025.1:38729-48272 GCA_964531695.1 uncultured Planctomycetaceae bacterium
CGCTCCGGGCGAGCCGGGCGAACAAGCACAAGCCGCCGGCGGGGCAGAGGGCGCAGAAGGCGCTCCGGGGGAGGCGGCAGAAGGCGCTCCGGGCGAACAAGCAGAAGGTGCTGACGGGGCAGGGGCCGCAGACGGCGCTCCGGGCGCGCCGTCGGAAGGTGCTGCGGGCAAACCAGCGGAAGGCGGTCCGCAGGGGATGCCGCCGGCGTTGCGAGACAAGGCGGCCGAGCTGCGGCAGCGCCAGCAGGACATCGCCGACGCCCTCGGAGGAGCGCCGGCGCCCGGCGAAGGCGCGCCCATGCCGGGCGGCGAAGGGGCCGCTCCGGGCGCGCCGACGGCCGGCGAAGGCGCCCCCATGCCGGGCGGCGAAGGAGCCGCTCCGGGCGCGCCGACGGCCGGTGAAGGCGTCCCCATGCCGGGCGGCGAAGGAGCTGTTCCCGGCGCGCCGACGGCCGGTGAAGGCGCCTCCATGCCGGGTGCCGAGGCGCCGGCGGGCGCGATGTCCGCGGGCGAGCAGGGCGCACAGGGCCTGCACAGCAGCGCTGGCGGCGGCGACCCGGACTCGGGCTCCGCCGACATGCGAGGCGAGGTGGACGAGTTCGGCGGCGTCGATCTGCCGCCGGGCCAGCGTGAGAACCTGCAATCCGTCGGGCGGATCATCGACGAGGCCGACCGCGCGGACCGCGCCGGAGAGATCTCCGACGAGCTGCTCGAGCGGCTTGGCATGACGCGCGGGCAATACGCCGCGTTCGTGGATCGCTACGCGAGCCGCTTCGGCCGGCTGCGCGAGATGCCGCGGGAGACGACCCGCCCCGGCGCGGCCGTGCGCGGCGGCACCGCGATCGTCGGGGAGGAAGGGCTCCAGGAGGGAGAAGGCCTGGCGGACGACATCGGCCTGGAAGGCACAAACGAGCGCGAGGGGGACGACCTCGAAGGCCTCTACGAGTCCCGTCCGGTCGAGGTCTCGCCGGAGTTCCGCGAGGCCCTCGAGGCCTACCGCCGCGCCATGGCGGAGGATGAGGACGATTCATAGCCGCGGATCGCGCAAACACGGAAGCGGATGGGGTCCATGGATTGCACGGATTTCACGAAGATGAAAACCGATTGGCCCATTCGTGCAATCCGAATCCTCCGGGGCCCCATCCGCGGCCCACTCAGGTTCCATCCCCTGATTCCCCGGCATTCGCACTTGGCCAGCGCTACGCGGGGCCGGTCCTGCCTGCCTCTGCCTCCCACGCCGCCTCGTCGCCCGTGAATAGCCGCACGCGGCGCTTGGCGTACTCGCGGAGCGTCCGCAGTTCGGCGGGCGGCTCCCCGGTCGGCACGGCCGCCTTCATCTGGGCGATAGACCGGCGGCACGACGCCTCGTCCGGGCCGTGCACCATCGTGTAGACCGTGTACGGCCAGCCGGGCCGGGCCGGACGGCGAATGCAGTGGCTAACCTCCGGCCGCCGGGCGAGCGCCGCGCCGGCCGCGTCGGCGCGCTCCGGCGCGACCGGCCAGGCGACCAGCACGTTTGCCCTCGCCCCCGCCGCCCGGTGCCGCAGCACGGCCGCATAGCGACGCATCTGCCCGGCCGTGAGCAGATCCGAAGCATGCACGAGCAGCATGTTCGCGTCCAGCCCCTCGGCGGCGGCCGGCCCCGCGAACGGATCGCGCCGCCCGGGCAGGTTCCGCTGAAGGGCCCGCACGGCTCGGCGCTGCTCATGCGTCAACGTCGGCGGCCGTGCCGCGTCGCGCGGGGCAGCCCGCTCGGGCGACGGCGCGGCGGCCCCGTCCCCGGCGAATCGAACGCGCAACTTGTACCGCCGCTCGGCCGGCAGCATGAGCCGGCGCGTGGCGCCGCAACGCCCGGCCAGCAGATCGGCCGTCTGGTCGAGCCCCAGCGTGCTCCCCGGCGACACCGCCAGCGTGAACCAGAGGTTCACGGCAGCCGCCCGCAGGTAGCAGTGGGACACCCCGGGGTGGCTCGCCACGAGCCGTCCCGCTTCGTCGGCCGCATCGTCCGCAACCGCGAATGCCACCAGCGTCTGCTCGTAGCCCAGCGCGGCCGCGTCGAAAACGCCGGAGATCTCCCGGACCACACCCTCCGGCCCGCGCATCGCCGCCAGCCGGGCGAGCAGGTCGTCCTCCGCCAGCCCCAACCCGGCCGCGAGGTGCGCGTACGGCTCGCGAACCAGCGGAACGCCGCTTTCGAGCGCGGCCAGGATTTTGGCCTCTTCGGGAGCCACGGGTTGCGCAGATTACACCGATGACGGCTCGTCGACTCGTGAATTCATTGATCCGTCAGCCGGGACCGGGCCGCCCCCGGCCCCGAGCGCATCAGGCCACAAGGTCGCCCGCGGGGTTCGCTTCCGCGTCGGACAGCCCGCTGAGCCCGGCCGCCCGCATCATCTCCCGGCAATCGGCGGTCGTGATCTCGCGGCTTCGGCGCCACAGCGCGGTGGAGAAGCCGGCCGGTGGGAGCTGTTCCGCCGGCGGCGTGTCGGGCTCCTCCGGCTCGCCCGCCTCTGGGAAGAACGCGTTGGCCCCGCTGAACAGCCCCGGCACGTTCGAAACGTTCACGGCGATGCTCTTGAGCCGGTCGTTTCCGAGCGTGGCCAGTGCAATCACGGCCGTGATTTGCCCCAGCCGCGCCAGCGAGATTCTGCCCGCGTCATGCAGGCGCGAGCCCGGCACGGGGAAACGTTGCATGGCGCCGTGCTGCCGGCAGGGCAGGTCCACGCCGATCCAGATCTGCTCGGCCAATTCCTCCGGCGTATGCTCCGGGCCGATCGGCTCGCACAGCATGTGCCAGGCGAGGCCCGCTTCGAGAATCCGTTCGATCGTCGCGCGTCGGCGGGCTGGGTCCATGCAGGAGTCCGTACCTTCCCGCAGCCGGCACACATGGTAGGCCCCGGTCACGCCGGTCGAACGCAACTCCGACAGCTCCTCGGCGGACATGTCACCCACGTTCGCCAGAATCTCGAAATCCGTGGGCGTTCGGGCCCGCAGTTCGGCGCACAGGTCGCGGAACCACTCGAAGCCGAAACGGTGCATCGTCATCAGGAACGCGCCCGCCGCGCCGCCCGCCGCGAAGTGCAGGCAGTGCTCCAGCACCTCCTCGAAAGACAGCAGCGACGCCGACACCCCCGTGTGCGACTTGGCGAAGAAGCAGAACGCGCAGTCCCCCTCGCATGGCGCCATGTCCACGCCGATTTGCCCCAGAAGAAGCCCGCGGTTGCCGAATCGCCGCCGGGACACACCATCGGCCGTGGCGCGAAGCAGTGCCGCTTCGAGTGAATCTTCGGGCAGGGACAGCAGCGTCACGGACTGGCTCCGCGTGATGGGCCGTCCGTCGGCCGCGTCTCGCAGGATGCGCTCGATCGTCGCGTCGGGCTTCATGGATGTGTCCGGGTTTCTGGACGTGCGTCGCGGCGAGGATGTGCGGGACGGGACGTTCGGCGGCAGCTACCGCTCCCACAGCTCCTCGCCCTGTCTCAGGGCCTTCGGCGGCCCGAGGATTTCGCTGTAGATGATCGCCTTGCGTGCCTCCGCCGGGGACGACAGTTCCACCTCCGGCGTCGTCGCGGCGGGCGACGCCCCTGAACGCCGCCGGCCGGAGCCGAGCTCCGTTGCCCGTACATCCTCCGCGGCCGGGGGCTTGGGCTGGGCGGCCTTCCGCGCGGTCTTCTGCCGTGAGCGGCGTGCGGCTGCCCGACGCTGCGCCTTCCTCTCAGCCGCGCGCTGCTGGGCTCGATCCACGGTCTCGATGACGACCGCGTCCGGCTGCGGGAACGGCGAGCCGGACGGCGTCGGCTCCGGGCTTGGCTCGTGGGCCCCGGTCCGGAAGATCCGCTCCGCCTCGCGCCGCAGGCCGATGTCCGGCTGCGGCGGCGCGGGCTCCGCGTCCGGCCGGCGAGGCGGCGGGGGCGGCTGGCGGCGCGGCTGCGCCTCCTGCTGCGGATACTGCGCGATCGGCCGGTAGCGCGTACCGGACTGTTGTTGTTCGCCGGGTCTCGCCTGTGTCCGCCGCGACTGCTCGGACGCTCCCGGCGGGCGGATGGGCTTGTAGCGCGGGCCCTCTTTCTCTCGCTTCTCCCGGGCCTTGCGCTGCTCCTCGACCTTCTGGAGCCAGCGCTGGATGATCCCACCGACCGCGCTGATCCCGACGACGATCAGCAGGATGATGATCTCCCACCAGCCCTCGCTCTGGGCGGGGGGCAGGATGACGGCCGCCGGCGTCACTCGCTACGGCCCTCGCTGCCCGACTGGTCCTGCTCGCCGCCTATGCTGCGACGCATACCCGTGTCGGCCTGGATGTTTCGCATGCGGTAGTAGTCCATGATGCCCAGGTTGCCCTGGCGGAAGCTCTCCGAGATCGCCCGCGGCACCTCGGCCTCGGCGGCGACGACCTTGGCCCGGTTCTCCTGGGTCAGGGCCTTCATCTCCTGCTCGCGGGCCATGGCCATGGCGCGGCGCTTCTCGGCCTCGGCCTGGAAGCGGCGCTTGTCCGCCTCGGCCTGGTCGGCCTGGAGCTTGGCGCCGACGTTCTCGCCGACGTCCACATCCGCAATGTCGATCGAGAGGATCTCGAAGGCCGTACCGGCGTCGAGGCCCTTCTCCAGCACCCGCTTCGAGATACCGTCCGGGTTCTCCAGCACGGCCTTGTAGGAGTCGGCCGAGCCGATTGTGGTGACGATGCCCTCGCCGACGCGGGCGATGATCGTCTCCTCCGTCGCACCGCCGACGAGCTGGTCGATGTTCGCCCGCACCGTCACGCGGGCCCGCGCCTTGACCTGGATGCCGTCCTTGGCCACCGCGTCGACGGTCGTCTTGCCGCTGCTGGGGTTCGGGCAGTCGATGACCTTGGGGTTTACCGACGTCTGCACGGCGTCGAGGATGTCGCGTCCCGCCAGGTCGATGGCCGTGGCGGTCTTCCACGTCAGGTTGATGTTCGCGCGGTTGGCGGCGATCAGCGCGACCACGACGTTCCGCACGCGCCCGCCGGCGAGGTAGTGGCTCTCGAGGTCCGACGTCTTGATGAACGTCAGGTTCGCCTGCACCGACTGGATCTTGCTGAGCACGATCACCCGCGGGTCCACCTTGCGGAACCGCATGCCGATCAGCTCGCGAAGAGAGATCTTCGCGTGGGCGAACAATGCCTGGAACCACAACCCGAAGACCTGCGCCACCAGCGCCAGGACCAACAACGCCGCCAGCACCAACACGCCGATGACGATCCACCATGCCGCCCCTTGGGCCAGTATCATGCCGAACATGTCGTTTTCCTTTCCCTGAGAACTCGCTTGAGAGTGTTATACCATCGCGGCCGTCGAGGGCCAAGGGCGGGACCACGCCTTTCCCCGCGTTGACGCAGCAGCTCATTCGCTCGCTGAATCGAAGATCGCGGCAAAGGGGATCAGCAAGGACCCCGCCGTTGCGTGGACTGCGAGCTGGGCCCGCATGGTTGCGTGCGTGGTGCGAGCTGGGCCCGCATGGTTGCGTGCGTGGTGCGAGCCGGGCCCGCATGGTTCAGTGCGTGGGGGGAGCAGGAACGGCCGCGGGAAGGTGCCGTCGCGGTCCGCGGCGCCGCCACCGGCGGAGGTGGACTGCGGACCGCGCTACGCAAGGCGCTGCCTCACGACCAACGCGGGGCAGGCCCCCGGCCACGTGCCTGCCGCCCGATCGGGGACGGCTGCGAACCACGCCCGGCAGGACTCGAACCTGCAACCTTCGGTTCCGTAGACCAATCGACGCCGTCGCCGTAACCCTTTACATATACGCTACTTCCTGTCGGCCGAGATTGCAAGCAATTCCACGATTTGCCGTCGATTTCGCCCCAAAGCGAGTAGACTACTCGCCTGAAAATCCGCCACTTCCGGTCACATATCGCCGCCCTGGCACGCAAACTGCTCACCCCTGAGAATTACTTGCCCGGCCGAATGCGCCTGGCTTGCTCCTCAGAACTCGACCCGCACGGGACGGGACTCTCAGCGGCCCGGGATGGGCGGGGAGACTCTGACAAGGAGACGCAGCCGGCCACCGCATTGCTCGCCTCACATCGCTTCGGCCTTGGCGAGTTCCTCGCCCTCGGCCGTGAGGACGACGCCGCGTGCGTTGTCGCCGTGGCGGGCCACCAGGCCGTGCCGCTCCAGCTTGCGGATGTGACGCCAGACGGCGCTCCGGCTGTACCCGGCCGCGGCCGCGAGATCGGCCTGGTGCATCACCGTGTTCGGCTTCTCGGCCATGGCCTGGAGCACGTCGCGCTGGCCCTCCGTCAGGGCGATACGGCCGTTCTCGTTCTCGCCTGCTCCTTCGTCTCGGTCGGCCGCGAGGTCCCGGGCATCGTCCTCGTCCTCGTCGCCCGCTTCGTCCGATGGCGCGGGCCGGCAGACACTGCGGCCGGGAGCGGCCGTACGCACTTCGGACACCACCTGCTTCACGACGCGGTTCGCCCGGTCCAGCGCGGCCGTGCCGGCCGGGGTTCCGTCGCCGTGCATGACCACGGCGAACAGGTCATCCTCCGAGTGCTCCTTGTGTCCGGCCCCGTAGCCCACGACGACGGCCGGCATCCGGGCGCAGTCCTCGGCCGCACAGGCCAGGACGGTCTGCGCGTTCTCGATGCGGGGCCGGTCGGTGCGTCGTTGGGTGGGCAGACAGCTCGCGACGAATAGGCAGGCGTAGCGATTGCTCTTGAGCCGCTTGCGGGCCTGCACGAGCGTGAAGGCGATGTCACACTCGCACTCCTCGGCCGTCAGCGATTCCTCGATTTCCTCGGCGATGTGCTCGTCGTGTGAGACCAGTAGGGCTTTGTACTGCATGTTGCATGCTCCGGTTGCTGCTCGGAGTTTCGCGCGGCGCGCACGGGGAGCTTGTCCCCAAAAACTGGGCGCGCGTATAAGGTGGAATCGTCTCCGGGTAGGATGGGCCGGCGAGGCCTGGGAAGGAGACGATTCGGTGGCACGGAAGCGACGGCGGTTTACGGCACAGTTCAAGGCGCGGGTGGTTCGCGCGGCCTTGCGAGAGGACAAGACGGTCGCGGAGTTGGCCGGGCAGTTCGACGTCCACCCCAACCAGATCACGGAGTGGAAGCGTCAGGCCCTGGAGGCCTTGCCGGAAGTCTTCAGCCGCCGGAAGGCGGCGGATGCGAAAGCGGCCTGCCTGCCGGCAGGCAGGCCGAGGCCCACGAGTCGCGGCTGTACGAGCAGGTGGGCAAGCTCCAGGTGGAACTGGCGTGGTTGAAAAAAAAAGCTGGGCAGCTTGGCATTGACGACGGAGGCGAAGCGGGCAATGGTCGCTAGCGGCTCGGACATCCCCGTGGCCCGGCAGTGCGACCTGCTGGGACTGCCCCGTAGCAGCCGGTACTACCGCTCGCATCGCGACGCGGCGGCCGAGGCGTTCGAGCAGCGGCTGCTCAACGCGATTGACGCGTTGTACACGGCCCGTCCTCACCTCGGCCGGGTCGGCATGACCGACGCGTTGGCCGGGGAATGCGGGATCGAGGTCAACCCCAAGCGGGTCCGCCGGCTGATGAAGACGCTGGGGCTGGAGGCGGTATATCCTCGGCCGCGTCGGAACACGTCGCAGCCGAGCGCCGAACACCCGAAGTATCCGTATCTTCTTCGGAATCTGGCCATTACGGCCCCGGACCAGGTCTGGTGTGCGGACGTGACGTACATCCGGCTGTACCGGGGCTTTGCGTACCTGGTGGCGGTGATGGACTGGTACTCGCGGTACGTGCTGAGCTGGGAGCTGAGCAACACGCTGGACGCGCGGTTCTGCGTGGCGGCCCTGGAGGCGGCCTTGGCGACGGGCCGACGGCCGGCGATCTTCAACACGGACCAGGGCAGCCAGTTCACCAGCGAGGCGTTTACGGGGGTTCTCAGCGCCGCGGGGATCGCGATCAGCATGGACGGGGTGGGCCGGGCGTTCGACAACATCATGGTCGAGCGGCTGTGGCGGACGGTGAAGTACGAGGACGTGTATCTGCGGGACTACCAGACGCCGGGCGAGGCGCGGCTGGGTCTGGATCGCTACTTCGCGTACTACGATCAGTTGCGTCGCCACAGCCGCCTGGGGCGGCGGACACCGGCGAGTGTGTACGGGCCGAAGCCATCGGCATGGGAGCAGAAGCTGCTTGCCAGGCCGGCGTGGAGGGGGAGGATAGAGACAGGCGGCGGGCGTTCCGCCGCCGGGAGCGCTGCTGTTGCTCCGGTCGCCCTTCGGGCTCCCTCCGCAACAGCAGCGGGAACGTTACCCCTGCGGACAGTTCCACCTTATTCCGGGCCGGAATCTGTCCATCGCATGGGTACAGGCTGACGAAGCACCAGGCGCTGGCCAGCGCCGTCTCGAAGCGCTCAACGTGCAAGCCGGCATCGCGCAGTGCTGCTTGCAGTTCGTCGCCGCCTAAGGGCACATGTCGCCAGAAGCGATTGGCCAGCAGGCGTGAGCGACCCGTAAGTGCTTCCTCGAAGGCGAATACGCCGGCCGGCTTGAGCACGCGGTAGTCCTCGGCGATGGCCGTCGGCCACTGGCGGATGTGATGCAGCACGCCGAGCAGGAAGGCCGCGTCGAAGCTCGCGTCGGCCAGCGGCAGGTGCGTGGCGTTCAGCCCTGACGAAGAACGTTTCGCGACCGCGAAGTGTGCAGGAATGCATGCTTGCAAACGACGCAGCTGTCGCTATCCTCCACATGCGCGGGCGGCCGCCACATGCAACTTGTTCTGGGGCACGCCGGCACGTAACGCCGCACCCCTGGGAGAATGCCTATGTCACAGCGTTGCCCCAAGTTTCGTAATGAGGTCTTCTTGGCAGGATATGCGCCAGAGGACCGTATCGTGTGCCCCAACTGTCAGCGCCAATTCCTCGTCTCAAAGGCACTGTCCCCGTCGCCCAGCCCAGCGCCCGCCTTTGCCCAAAGCAGGGGACATGGCCGGCGCGTGTCGACGGCCCCCCAGTCCAGGCACGGCTGCCTGACGGCTTGGCTGACCCTGTTGATTATCGGGGGCGCACTTGGCATACTCTTCTATATCGTATTGCCGGGCCTAGCGGGCCCGACACCCTTAGATATTGCGCCATGGGAATACGGCCTCGGCATCGCCAGTGGGATGTTCCAGATCATCTGTGTCTTGGCCCTTCTGAGCTGGAAGCGATGGGGATTCTGGGGACTCTGTGTATTGTCGGCCGTTAACGTCATTGTCGCACTCTTGGTTCGCCCGCAAGTCGCTGCCGGGACCTTCGGCGCGGCGCTGCTGGGGCTGCTCATCCTTTATGGGCTGTTACACATCGGGAAGGAGAACAAGGCCTGGCCCCAGTTGGAGTAGGCTGTTGGGGCCCGCAATAACCCAATACGGGCGCCGATCCAAGGGCAACAAGCAAGCCGCATCCCCGGTCTGTAGGCCACATACGTGACCTGATCCTCACATAGCAATAACGCCCGTCTGAAGCAGCCCGCCCGCACCCGGCGACGGAAGTTCCCACCGGAGTTGTCGTGCCTGTGGAACGCCGCCTAGCCCACATAATTCACGAGTTTTGACGGTCTGCGCATAACAAAGGCCACCGA
>CAZHEH010000026.1:0-48189 GCA_964531695.1 uncultured Planctomycetaceae bacterium
GGCGTGCAAAGCTGAACGAGCTATTGAACCGCGATTATCTTGGACAGCAGTGGGGTGGCGTACAGCGACGCCATGCTCGAGGCGAAGTATCGGCCGAACACTAGCTTCGGAGACGCCAAGAAGCGATCCTGTGCCCTGAGTGGTCGGGAGCGTCTGGCCATACGCATGCTTCGGTGGTTGTTCCGTTGCTTGCCCCTGGGGCTGTTGGAGTTCCTGGGCCGACTGAAGCCGGGCAAGCGGGCCCGTCGCTTCGTACATGGCAGCTTCGCTTTGGTGAGGCACGAGTACGGATGGCCGATCGAGCCCAGCGACTGAGCAACGGCCCCGCCGGAAGGATGATCGAGCGCAGCCATGGTTAAGCGTGCATTGATGGGTCTGCATGGACGGCTGCCTAGACGTCTGAGGGAGCATGTGCTGTTCCTGTGCCGACATGGGTACCCGCCCGATTTCCGCCACCCGCGCACGTATAGCGAGAAGATCATCCGGCGCAAGAGGCACTGGACCCATGAGCTTTTCGTGCGATGCTCCGACAAAGCCCTCGTGAAGGAATATGTGGCCGAGCGCGTCGGACGCGAGGTCGTGATCGCGAGCTACTTCACCGGCGATCGCTTGGATGTCCAGACGGTCCGGGAGTGCCTTGATGCCTACGGCGGCGCCGTGCTCAAGGCGAACCACAATTCCGGTCCGGTGTATATCCTGGATGCCGGAGCCGACGTGAATGACATCGAATCGGCCGTTCGAAATGTCAACGCCCAGTTGGCCTGCGACTACGGCCGCCGCAGCGGGGAAACCTGGTACAGCAGAATCAAGCCCCAAGTGCTGATCGAGCGGCGGCTCCTCAGCCCGGACGGTGGAGATATTCCGGACTTCAAGTTCCACGTGTTCACGGACGGCGCAAAGCAACGCGTTATCCTCCATGTGGATTTCGATCGATACGGAAACCACAACCGAAGCTGGTTCACGGAATCGTTGGAATGGCTCCCGTTTTCGGTGCTATACCCGTGCATCAGGACACGAATCGACCGACCCAGGAACTATGACAAGATGCTCAGCATCGCCAAGGAGCTGGCGAAGCCGTTCTCGTATGTCCGGGTGGACCTCTACAATATCGACGGCGCCGTGTACTGCGGCGAGCTCACTTTCGCGCCCGGGTCCGGTTTTTCGCCGTTCACCCCGCGAGCGGCCGACAAATGGCTTGGCAAACTCTGGACGGGGGACGTGCGGATGTGAGGGGGCACGCCCGCCCTTTCCGCATGGAACCTGGGGAGCTGCGGCGATGCGGCCGATAGAGGAGTTGGGGCGTTGGCGAGGACCGTTTCGTAGACGTTTACGTTCTGGATTGGCGTCTCAGGCGTCAATGTTTCGGCGTGCTGAAGTGCGATGGCGCGGGCGGCCGGGACCGAGGCCGACAAGCCGACAATGAGATACAGCGATCCATATGGTGTGCGCGATTCGCCTCGGCTGAGCTTGGCCGGGCAGCCGGAGCCGAGGCCGGGCCTGGCCGTGCTGCTGACCGTGCCGTTTATCGTATGCCTTGTGGCATTGGCGCGCGTTCCGGGCGTCAACTATGCCGTCAAGGCCTTCGGGGTGATTCTGGCGTTGGCCTACGCGGTGCGGTGCCTGCAGGAGCGCATACGCCCGAGCGGTGAAGTCTGGCTGTATCTTGCTTGGTTGCTGTGGGCGGGCGCGACCGGGGCGGTAGTCGCCACGGTACCCGAGTTGTTCCGCACGAAGCTTGGCACCCTTCTCCAGATATGGGTGCTCCTTTTCATCTTCTCGGGCTATACGAACTCAAAGAAGACGCTGAGTATACACCTGGGCGCGTTCCTCGTCGCCACAGCGGTTATCTGTGGGCAGGCCTACGTAACAGGCGATTTCGCCATGGCTTCCGAAGGCCGCGACATGGGCGCGCGAGTCGCGGGTCTGGTGAAGAACGCCAACGTCTTCGGCCTCGTGATGCTGATGGGGATCGGCTGCCTTGCGTATTTCTGGATGCGCGTGGACAGGCGACGTTGGATGCGGTATGTCCTCTTCCTGCCCATGGGGGCCACCTTCGGAGTCGCGATCATCGCCTCGGGCTCGCGCAAGATCTTCCTCGCTACGTTGCTGTTCTTCCTCTTGTGGGTCTTCTTCTGCTACCGCAAGGAGTTGCTCAAGCGCATGTCGGTGTTCCTGGGCGTCACCTTGCTGGTATTCGTCGGCGGGGGCTTGCTCATCGGCTTGGCCGGCAGGACTGTTCTAGGTGAACGTCTGTTGAAGAGCTGGGAAGCGTTCCGCACGGGCGACGAGGACGTGCGAGGCAGCGGGGCAAATCGCCTGGAGTTCTATCGAGTGGCCTTTCGGCTGATACGCGAGAACCCCGTGGCCGGTGTCGGCCTGGACAACTACAGAGCCCACAACCCTGCGCTTGGCTACAAACCCGCCCATACCGAGTACCTTGAGATCGCCGCAGATACGGGACTTGTGGGCGCTCTTGTGTATCTGCCGTGGTATGTCGTGCTCTTGCGGCGCACGCACAGGATCCGCAAACACACGGCTGATCCGGACGTCTATCGGACCTCCGGACTGATTCTTGCGGTGATGTATGTGATAATGGTGCTGAACTTGGGCATGTGGGTCTACGACAGCAAGATACGCTGGGTGATTCTCGCCTCCTTCATCGGCTGGACTCACACGCAATGGCAACGAGTGCAGGCATCCACAACGGCGGCAGACGACCCGGCACAGCAGCAAGCGTTGGTCCCGGCGATGTAGGCCCGCGGCCGGGATCTATGCCGAGTACCTGATTTGGATTTCCTTTCCAGAATCGCGGCCTACCGGCGCGGCCTGCTCAACCTGTACGGGATGCTCACGGGCACGAACTACTGGTTCGCGCCGCTGGGGCTCGGGCCGCACTTCGCGCCCGGTGAGTTGAGCGGATATGCGGTGGACTTCTCCGTCAAGAAGCAGTGGGACGGCCTCGTCGATGAAGCCGGCATCCCCGTATGTCGCACCGGCGACGGCGGGAAGATCGTCCATCCGATGATGGTCACGCAGAAGGCACTGGCCCATTGGGACGACTGGATCGGTTGCGGGCGGCGGGATGCCGAGTCCCTCGACACGGTGCTCCTGTACGCGGACTGGGTCGTGGCCAACCAGGACGAGCGCGGCGGATGGGAGACCTGGACGCTGGTCAAGATTCCCACGGCCACGCCGTACTCGGCGATGACCCAAGGCCTGTGCATCTCGGTGCTGATGCGGGCTCACCGCGCGGCCGGCGACGAGAAGTACCTTGCGTCGGCCCGTCGCGCCGTCGACCTCATGCGTCAACCGGTCAGCCAAGGCGGCACATCCTGGCGGGTGCGGTCGGGTCTCGTGCTGGAGGAAGCGCCTTTCGAGCGGATGAACCCGGTGCTGAACGGCTGGATCTTCGCCCTGTTCGGACTGCACGATCTGACGGCGGCCGTCGATCACGAACCGGCGAAGGAGGCCCTGGATGCGACAGTGGAGGCCCTGGCCGCGATGCTCGGCCGGTTTGACGCGGGCTTCTGGTCCTACTACGACCTGCGGGGCCGGTTCGCCAGCCCGTTCTACCACGCGCTGCACGCCCGCCAGTTGGAGGCGATGTCGCGGGCGTTCCCCTCGCACTCGGACCTGTTCGGCCGGATGGGAGCGAGGTTCGCGGAGGATCTCAACAACTCCGCACGACTATGGCGGGCCGTGGCCCTGAAATCCGTCCAGCGCCTCAAGGACCCGCCCATCAACGGACTAAAGTGACGGGGCCGCGGGCGGCGTGCGAGGGCGCGGCGTTCGCCCCGGCCGACGGATTGTCGGCTCGGCGCGATTCGGCTACTCTGTGCCCGCGTTTCCAGTGGCGGGCCCGCCCCGCGGGCCGAGTCGGCGGAGGGCATCGCCGGCACGCCGCTGGCGCGTCACCGAAGGGATGAAAATGGGATTCTGGCATGGCAAGCGTGTGCTGGTCACGGGTTCGGGCGGCTTCATCGGCAGCCACCTGACGGAGCGGTTGGTCCGCGCGGGCGCCTCCGTGCGGGCGATGGTCCACTACAACAGCCGCAATGACTGGGGCCAGATCGAACTGCTCGACGGGGAGGTCCGCGACGGGCTGGAGGTCATCTGCGGGGACATCCGCGACCCGTTCTTCTGCCGCGAGGCCGTCAAGGGTCGAGAGGTCGTGTTCCACCTGGCGGCGCTGATCGCGATTCCCTATTCGTACATCGCCCCGGCCGACTACGTCGCCACGAACGTCAACGGCACGCTGAACATGCTGGAGGCCTGCCGCGGCGAGGACGTGGCCAAGATGGTCCACACCTCCACCAGCGAGACGTACGGCACGGCCCAGTACGTGCCGATCGACGAGAAGCATCCGCTGCAGGGCCAGTCGCCGTACTCGGCCAGCAAGATCGGCGCGGACAAGCTGGCGGAGAGCTTCTACCTGTCGTTCGAGATGCCGGTCGCCACGCTCCGGCCGTTCAACACGTACGGCCCCCGGCAGTCGGCGCGGGCGGTGATCCCCACGATCATCAGCCAGCTCCACGCCGGCAGGAAGCGTATCAAGCTCGGCTCGCTGACGCCCGTGCGCGACCTGACGTTCGCCCAGGACACGGCCGCGGCGTTCATGGCGGTAGCCGAGAGCGACAAGACGGTGGGGCAGGTGGTCAATGCCGGCAACGGCGAGGGCATAACGATCGGGGATTTGGCCAAGCTGATCATCGATATCATGGGCGTCGATGCCGAGATCACCTGCGACGAGCAGCGCGTCCGTCCCGAGAAGAGTGAGGTGATGCGTCTGATCGCGGCGACCGAGCGGATCCGCGAGTTGGCCGGCTGGTCGCCGGAGCACTCGCTACGGGAGGGACTGGCCAAGACCATCGAGTTCGTGCGCGAGCGGCTGGACCTGTACAAGCCGGACATTTACAACGTTTAGGAGTTGTCCATGCGAGCGGTCATCCTGGCGGGCGGCAAGGGCACGCGGCTGCGCCCCTTCACGACGACCTTGCCCAAGCCGCTGGTCCCGGTGGGGGATCGGGCCATTCTGGACGTCGTGCTGGCGCGCCTGAAGCACTCGGGCGTCACGCACGTCACGATGGCGGTCAACCACCTGGCCCACCTGATCATGAGCTACTACGGCGACGGCGAGCGGCTGGGCCTCAAGATCGACTACAGCATGGAGGACAAGCCGCTGAGCACGATCGCGCCGCTGAAGCTGATCCCGGACCTGCCGGACGTCTTCTTCGTGATGAACGGCGACGTGCTGACGGACCTGGACTACCGCAAGCTGTACGACACGCACGTGGCGGGGGACAACGATATCACCGTTGCCACGTACGAGCGGGACACCAAGATCGACTTCGGCGTGTTGCGGACCGACGAGCGGACCCGTCGCATCGTGGGCTTCGAGGAGAAGCCGGTGTATCACTTCAATGTGTCGATGGGCGTTTACGTCATCAGCCGCCGTCTGCTTGAAATCGTGCCGGGGGACGAGCCGTTCGGCTTCGACGACCTCATGCTCGCCTGCATTCGCGACGGGCGCAAGGCCGTGGCCTATCCGCACGACGGATACTGGCTGGATATCGGCCGGCCCAGCGACTACGAGAAGGCCTCGGAAGCCGCCGCGGAACTCCTCGGCGAGGATGCCCCCTCGGAGCGGGCGGAGGACCCGTGAGCGGTGCGAGTCCGAGCACGGTGGTCGTTACGGGAGGCAGCGGCTTCGTCGGCGGGCACCTGCTGCGGATGCTCGCCGGCCTCGACCACCCGCCCGGCCGGGTTGTGGTTGCGGACCTTCGTCCGCCCGCGGACCCGGCCGTCGAATTCGTGGCGTGCGATCTGACGGACGCCGAGCCGGTCGGCGCGGCCGTGGAGCGCATCAGGCCGGACGGCATTGTCCACCTCGCGGGGATTGCCCGAGGCGCGGACCTCGGCGCCTTCCTGCAGGCGAATGTACTGGCCTGCGACCATCTGCTGGCCGCGTCATCGCGGCTGGATCCGCCGCCCCGCGTGCTGGTTGTCGGCACGGCCGCACAGTACGGCATCGTCTCCGGCGGGCATGAGGTCGTCGCCGAGTCGCGTCCGCTGCTGGGCCGGACGCCTTACGGGCTGAGCAAGACCCTGCAGGAGCGATGGGCGCTGCTCCGGGGCCGCGAGCAAGGCGTGCCCGTGGTGTGCGTACGGCCGTTCAACATCATGGGCCCCGGCCAGCCCGACTCGCTGGTTCCGGCCGCGTTCCTTCGGCAGGTGGCCGACGTGCGGGCCGGACGGGCCGAGGTCGTCGAGGTCGGGAACCTGGACACCTCGCGCGATTTCCTGGACGTTCGCGACGTGTGCGCCGCGATGTGGGCGCTGATGACCGCGGAGGAGTCGCGCGTCGCGGGGGGCGTGTTCAACATCGCCTCCGGCGAGCCGGTGGCGATCCGCGAGTTGCTGGAGTTCTGCGTGGCGCGGGGCGGAGGCGCGGAGGTTCGGCAGGACCCGCGGCGGCTCAAGGCGAGCGACGTACCGGTTATCGTGGGAGACGCGAGCCACCTGCGAGCGTGCACGGGCTGGCGCCCGCGGTTCGGCTGGCGAGAGAGCGTCGAGACGATGTGGCGGGACCTGTCGGGCGCCGCGGCCGACGCATAGGGATTCCGGCGCTCCGGCGCAACGTGGTGGAATGCGGATCGCGATTCTTTCTCATGCCGGCATGCCCTTCGGATTCGAGTTGGGTCTGGCTTTCCAGCGTCTCGGCGCCGAAGTCGTCTTCTTCTCGCTCGACGGACAGGAGCCGAGGCGGGAGGGGTTGGAGGTCCGATACCTGGCGCCCCGCGGGATGCTCCCGCACACGATGAGCCGCGTATGGGCGTACGCCCGGCAGCTCCGCAAAGCCCGGGCCGAACTCCGCCGGTACGATGCCGATGTCCTCTTCGCCATGTTCCTCACGTCGGGGGGATTCATCGGCTCGCTGTGCCCTCGTCGGGCGTTTGTGGCCTCGGCCCTGGGCACCGACGTCGAGAGGAACGTGGATAGCTGGCGGGGCCGGCGTATCCTCCGGCGGACGACGCGGAAGGCGGACCTCGTTCACGCCGTCTCGGAGCGGCTGGCCGAGCGGCTGCACAGCCGCGTGGGGGTCCCGCGAGAGAAGATCCTCGTCGCGCCGGTCGGCATCGACACGGAGCAGGTCCGGTTCGTCTCCATGGAACAGCGCCCCGGCGACGGCCGACTCATCAGCACGCGCGGACACCTGCCCGTGTACGACCACGGCACGCTGGTTGACGCGGTCGAGATGCTCCGCGACCGCGGCGTGCAGTGCCGCTTGACGTTCGCCAGCGCCCGCCAGTCGTGGCGTACGAAGGAGATCGTGGCGGGGCGAGACCTTGACGACCGCGTCACCTTCCTGGACGGATTCGATTCGAGCCAACTTGCCGGCCTGCTGGGAAACGCGGACGTGTATGTTTCCTCGTCGCTGAGCGACGGAACGAGCAACTCGCTGCTCGAAGCCCTGAGCAACGGTTTGTTCCCCGTCGTCAGCGACATACCGGCCAACCGGCCCTGGGTGAGTCACGGCAGGAACGGCCTGCTGTTCCGCCCCGGCGACGCGGGCGATTGCGCGGAGCAACTCGCCGCTGCGCTGCGGGACGAATCGCTTCGCGGCAGGGCGGCGTCCGTGAACCGGTCGCTGGCATGCGAACGCGGCGACGTGAACCGCCAGGCCGAACGGCACCTGGAGGCATTCGAGAGCTTGCTGAGGCCTTGGGCCGGGGGAGGGCCCGGCGCCGCGTAGGGTAGAAGATGCGCATTCTCTACATCCATCAGCACTTCTGCACGCCGGCGGGCGCGGGCGGCACGCGGAGCTACGAGTTCGCGAGGCGATGGGTACGCCAGGGGCATGAGGTCCTCGTTCTGTGCGGCAGCGGCTACGACGAGACCCTCCCGCCCCGGGCCGAGGTGGACGTCGAGGGGATTCGGGTCCGTGCCTTGGGCGTGCGATACCAGAGCACGATGGGCTTCCTGGCGCGGGTGTGGGCCTTCCTGGCTTTCGCGTTGAAGTCCACGCTGGTCGCGGCCCGGGCCCGGCGGTTCGACGTCGTGCTGGCCACGAGCACCCCGCTGACGGTGGCGCTTCCGGCGATGGCGGCCCGATGGATCGCGGGACGGCCGGTGGTGTTCGAGGTTCGAGACGTCTGGCCGGATGCGGCCGTCGACGCGGGCGTGCTGCGGAATCCACTGCTGATCTCGGCGGCGCGGATGCTCGAGGCGATGGCGTACCGCAGCGCGGCGCATATCGTTCCGCTGTCGACGGGCATGCAGGACCGCATCCGGCGCAAGGGCGTGCCGGACGCTCGGATGACGATGATCCCCAACTGCTCGGATACCGAGATGTTCCGACCCGACCTGGACGCCTCGGCCGTTCGTGCCGAGCACGGGGCCGAGGGCAAGTTCATCGCCCTGTACGTCGGTGCGGTGAACCTGGCCAACGACATGGAGTATCTCGTGGAGGTCGCACGGCGGCTGCGGGATGAGCCCGACATCGAGATGTGGTTCGTGGGCGGCGGCAACCGCCTCGGCTTCCTCGAGAAGGCGGTGTCGGAGGAGAAGCTCACGAACGTGCGCTGTCTGGGCCCGCAGCCCAAGCAGCGCGTGCCGCTGTACGCGGCCGCGGCCGACTGCGGGCTGGTGACGTTCATCCCCGAGCCGGTCTACTACGAGAATTCGCCGAACAAGTTCTTCGATTACATCGCATCGGGCCTTCCGGTACTCTTCAGCCGAACGACCTGGCTGGCGCCGTATCTGCGACGATATGAGGCCGGCTGGGTCTGCCGACCGAGACGGCCGGACGAGATGGCCGACCGGATCCGCCGCCTGCGCGACGAGCCGTTCCTGCGGCGGAGAATGGGCCGGAACGCCCGGCGTCTGGCTGAGGAGGCGTTCCCCCGCGACCTGCACGCGGAGCGGTATCTGCCCCTGCTGGCCGGTGCGGCGGCGTCCGCGGGCCAAGCCGCCGCGCGAGGGGCTGGCATACTGGAATCCGACCCCCCCGTCGCCAACGCGAGAGGCGCTGAATGTCGCATCGCATCGTGACCATGGAGCCGGCACACGTGGACGGCGCAGTGGCCGCCCACGCGGCCGCCTTCCCCGACCGTCCGAACACCGCCATGGGCCGCCCGTGGCTGCGCTATTTGTATAACTACTACCTCTCAAGCGAGGGAGCGATCTGCCTGACGGCCGTGGATGACGACGGCACGGTGCTCGGCGCCGTGCTGGGCGGAGAGCCGAGCGTCGGCCAGGGCTTCCGGAAATCAGCGATGCGCAAGTTCCTGCCGAGACTCCTCTTCAAGTCGCTCTTCAACCCGGTGATGCGCGCCCGCGCGATCCGCCCGATTCGCGAGCGCCTCTCGGGTGCGAACCGGGAGGACGCTCCGCCCAAGACGCCGGGCCGGGCGGGGAACCTGCTGTCGATCGGGCTGATTCCGCAGGCCCGAGGCACGGGCGCCGGCGGCGATCTCATGTTGGAGTTCCAGCGGCGCGGCCGCCAACAGGGGTTCGACTACCTGTATCTGTATGTAGCGGTGGACAACCCGCGTGCGGTGGCGTTCTACGAGAAGCATGGCTGGCGACGGATCCACGCCAGCAAACGCATGGCGCGGTACGAAAGGCCGATCGAGGCGGAGGAGGGACGAGAGTGATGTCCGACGGCCCGCGCGAGACGGATCAGGTGCGCATCAGCGCGATCATCCCGTGCCGCAACGAGCAGGGCTACATCGAACGCTGCCTGGAGTCGCTGCTTGCGGGTCAGCAGCCCGAGGGCGGGATGGAGGTTCTCGTCTGCGACGGGATGAGCGACGACGGCACACGGGAGACCGTCAACGCGATGTCCGAGGCCGACCCGCGGATACGCCTCGTGGACAACCGTGGGCGCACGGTGCCGCACGCGATGAACGCGGGCATCGAAGCCGCCCGCGGCGAGATCATCGTACGGATCGACGCGCACACCGAGTACGCCGACGACTATGTGGTTCGTTGCGTCGCGGCCCTGGACCGCACCGGGGCGGACGTGGTCGGCGGGCCGTGGAAGGCCCGCGGCCGGGGCTACGTCGGCCGCGCGATCGCCGCGGCGTTCGGCTCTCCCTTCGGCATGGGCGGCGGAAAGGCGCATGATCCGCAATACGACGGGCCGGTGGATACGGTATACCTGGGCTGCTGGCGGCGCGAGCGGCTCATTGAGCTGGGCCGATTCGACCCGGAACTTACCCGGAATCAGGACGACGAGCTGAACCTCCGCATCCACCGGGCGGGCGGAACGGTCCATCAGGATAGCGCGATCCGCAGCGTTTACACGCCGCGCAACAGCTTGGCCAAGCTCTTCCGCCAGTACGGCCAGTACGGATTCTGGAAGGTGCGTGTCATCCAGAAGCACCGCATGCCGGCCTCGATTCGCCACTTGGTGCCGGCCGGGTTCGTCCTTGCCGTCGTTCTCGGCGCGATCCTGAGCTTCCTGCATCCGTGGCTGGCGTGGCTGTACGCGGGCTTCTGGGCACTGTATCTGCTGGCGGACCTGGCCGCGAGCGTAAAGTGCGCCGCATCGCACGGCTGGAACCTGCTGCCCGGGCTGCTGCTGGTGTTCTTCATCTTCCACTTCGCCTATGGGCTGGGCTTCCTGCGCGGGGTGTGGCACTTCCTCATCCTGCGCCGCGGTGGAATCGAGGCCGATCGGCAGGCGCAGCTCACGCGTTAGCCGGGGGCGTCGCGGGGCCGATCTCGGCGATGAACTCCACCGAACGACCGGCCGTCTTCCTCCCGGCCCGCGGGTGCGTCGGCAGGTTGATCACCTCGCGCGAGGCCTTTTCGGCTTCGGGGCACATCCCCTTCTCGTAGCCGTAGAGGTGCAGCGGCGTCTGGTTCGGGTGCAGGGGGCACTCGAACCACGTGCCGATCTCCACCCGCCGGCCGGGTGCCCAGGCCACCGCGCGGTCCTTGTCCGCCACGCGCACCGGGTATCGCACCAGCACCGGGTCCATGTAGTCGGGCGTCTCGACCGTCGGCCAGCCGGCCTCGTGCAGCAAGGCGTCGTACGTCCGCTGCATCTGCTTGCGATGGGCGATGTGGCGGTCCAGCTTGCCGAGCTTGCGCAGCCCGGCGCGGGCCTGGCCGGGGCCCATGGCCGTGAAGAAGTCGGGCTGCATCTCTGGCTTCTGGATCTCGCACGTCATCGAGGAGCCGACGACGAGGCCCTTGCGCGTCATCCAGCGGAACAACGACTGGGCGAAGGCGGTCGTCTTCGGGAAGATCGTCGCCCAGTAAACGAGTCGCTGAAAGGCGAGCATCATGCTCGGCTTGAGGCGGGGCGGGAGCATTTCCGCTTGGCAGAGCTCCGCCACGCGATCACTCAGTTCGGGGTCGTTCGTCGTGGCCATGCCGCCGATCCCCGTGGTGAAGGGCTTGTTCCACTGGAAGGACCAGTATGCCGCACGGCCGAAGGTTCCGCAGAGCTTCCCGCGATAGGTCGAGCCGAGGGCGTGGCAGCAGTCCTCGATCAACTCGATGCCATGCCGCTGGCAGATGTCCTGGTAGGCGTCCATCTCGCAGGGGATGCCGTAGGTGTGCTGCGCGACGAGCACCTTCGTGCGAGGCGTGATGGCCCGCTCGATCAGCTCCGGCCGGGCGTTGAAGGTGGCCGGGTCGATGTCCGCGTAGACGGCCCGCGCGCCCAGGTACTCGACGGGGTTGACGTCGACGACGCACGTGTAGCCGGGGAGGATGACCTCGTCGCCTTGGCCGACACCCAGGGCCTTGAGAATGGCGTACATCGCCACGCGGCCCTTCCAGAAGGCGAAGCCGCGGTCGGCCCGCAGGCGACGGGCGAAGGCGATCTCGAATTGGGTCACGGCACTGCTCACAGGTGTTTTCGCCTCCGGGGATCGAGGCGAACATTCTAGCCGTCGAAGGGCGATGCGCGAAGGCCTCGCACGGCGAGGCGGGCGGCGGCGCTCAGCGGAGGACGGAATCCTCGATGGTCGCCGGGTAGTCCCGGTTGGTGATGGTCGCCGTGCCCATATCGTCTGGGTCGCCGTCCTCGTCGTCGACCGTCCAAATGCAGTCATTGCTCAGGCCGCAACGTGTCGTGGTTTCCCAGGAAACGTGGGAGTCCAAGTACACGACGTTGTGCCCCTCGCGGTCGTGATTGGGGGAGTTCAGCAGGCCGTCCTCTTCGTTTTGCTCGGTAATTGCCACGTCGCCCTGCTCGGTGTACCAAAGGTTCCCGCTGCGGGGGACCCAACTGGCCAGTCCATTGAAGTCCGAGCCGATGGCCTTGCCGCCGGGGTCGCTGTGGATGGTCACTCGGCCCATGTCGTCTTCGTCGCCCACGTTCTTGTTGACCTGCATCGAGTAGCTCAGCGGACGCTCCGACTCGGACGAGGGGTTGAAATCGTAGTGGTTCGCCGGGTCGCGATCGTCGTTCACTGCGTCGTCGCTGGGACAACTGAAGGCGCCCGGAGCCACTGACCCCTCACGGATCAGTTTGAACCACGCCCGGGACGCGCACGCGCTGTTGGCGTCCGATTCGGAGAGGTACTGCGTGCCGACCTGGTGCATCAACTCCTGATTGTTCTCAATGGCCGGCAACAGCTCGTCGTTCTCTTTCGCGTACATCTGGGCGCCTTCCGCAATGCCTTTCAGGTTCACCGAGCAACTCGCGCGGCGCGTCAGCTCCTTCGCCCGGCCCAGAGACGGCAGGATGATCGATACGAGCAGCGCGATGATCCCGATGACGACGAGCAACTCGATCAGCGTGAATCCCGATGGATGTCTACGAGTGCCGGGCATTGGGCTACCTTCCTCGTCAGTGGCGGTCACGAATTGCATGGGCGGATGTCAGCCCGGTCTGCTCGTCACTCAGGCCTATCCCATCTCTGGGGGCTGAACGCCCCGCCCGCCAGGATATCTCGATTGTACGAAGTCACCTTCGTGCCTGCAAGCGAACCGGTCGGCGAGCGGTCTGCCGGCATGCCGGCCGCGAGGCGATGCGCGTTGCCACTCCAGGCATCGGCAGGGAATGCCCACCGTCTGAGCAGCTTCCGTACCGCGCGCGGTCGTCCCGCCGGCTCAGAACGCCCAGACCAGCGGTGCGATTCCCACGCTGACGCCCCAGACCAGCCCGTTCAGGGGCAGACCGGCCCGGAGGTAGTCGCCGAAGCGGTACCCGCCGGGGCCGTAGACCATCAGGTTCGTCTGGTAGCCCAGTGGGGTGGCGAAGCTCCCGGCCGCCGTGATCATCGTCACGATGGCGAACGGCATCACGCTGACCTCGAGCTGCGCCGCGGTGGACGCCGCCAGCGGGAACATCAGCACGGCCGTGGCGTTGCTCGTGATGAAGCCGGCCAGCACCGAGGTCATCGCCCCGAGGACCGCCAGGGCGACCCAGGGGTGGGCCCCGGCCCGCTCCAGCAGGAATCCGGCGCCGGCGGCCGCCAGGCCGCTTCGTGCCACGGCCTGGCCGATGCCCAGCGCCGCGGCGATGGTCACCAGGACCTTCCAATCCACGCTCTGCCGGGCCTCGCCGCCGGTGAGGCACCGTGTGGCGAGCATGGCCCCGGCCGCCAGCATGGCCGCCTGTAGCATGCTCAGCAGGCCGGTCGCCACCACGGCCACCATCGCGGCCAGGACGATCAGGGCGACCCACGCCCGGTTGTGCCGCGGCGGCGAGGAATCCTCCAACTCGCTGACCAGGAAGAAGTCGCGCGAGTTCCGCATGCGGCGGGCGAAGGACGGGTCGGCCTCGAGCAGCAGCGTGTCGCCCGGCGTGAGGACGATGTCGCCGATCTTCTTGCGGATCCGTTCGCCTCTGCGGGCCACGGCGATGACGACCGCGCCGTAGACACCGCGGAACTCGCCCTCACGGATCGTCTGCCCGACGAGCGGGCAGGAGTCCGATACGACGGCCTCGACCAGCCGGCGGCTGACCTGGGGGCTGTTGAGCTTGAAGACCTGGTCGGTCGCCGGCGTCAGGCCGCGGATGCCGCGCAGGTCGCGGACGGACTCGACGATGCCGACGAACACGAGGCGGTCGCCCGCCCGCAGGCGTTCTTCCGGCCCGACGGCGACGATGGGCTCGCCCTCCCGCTCGATTTCCATCAGGTATGCCCCCGGCAACTGCCGGAGCCCCGCCTCCGCGATGGTCCGCCCGGCCAGGGGGGAGCCGGAGGGCACGAGCATCTCGATGGTGTACTCGCGCGGGTCGTCGGCCGGGCTGATGGGGGGCTTGCGGTCCCGCAGCAGCGGCCCGCCGATCACGAGCAGGTAGGCCGCCCCCAGCACCGCGCAGGGCACGCCGACCCACGCCAGATCGAACATGCCGAGCCCGTCGGCTCCCATGTCCTGAATCAGCAGGCCGTTGACGACGAGGTTGGTGCTGGTGCCCACCAGCGTACACATGCCGCCCAGGATGGCCGCGTAGCTCAGCGGCAGCAGCAGCTTGCTCAGCGACAGGTCGTGCTTGCGGGCCCACTCCGAGATCGTCGGGATGAACATGGCCACGACCGGCGTGTTGTTCAGGAACGCGCTCATGACGCCGACGGGCGCGATGACCCGCCCGATGGCGCTCCGCTGCGACCGCGGCCGGCCGAGGACGTGACGCGCCAGCCAGCTCAGCCCGCCCGTGTTCCGGACCCCGGCGACGACCACAAACAGCACGGCCACGGTGATGACGCCGGGGTTGGCCAGACCGGACAGGGCCTCATCGGGGGAGACGATGCCCAGCACCAGCAGCAGTGTCAGCGCCGCCACCAGCAGCACGTCCGAGGCGATCCGCGTCCGTGCCATGAGCACCAGAACCGCCACGAGCACGCCCAACGTTGTCCACGCCTGCCAGGTCATCCGCCGGCTCCCGCCATGCCGTGCATATCGTCCGGTTCGCCCGTCCGCTTTCAAGCAATGATTCCCCGCACTTGATTCGCCCCGACATCCGGTCGATACTCCCCGGTCCCGCCGGCGGCCCGTGAACTGCCTGCAGAGGGCGGACGTAGCGAGTAGAATACAGACCCCTTTCTGAGACGACACTGCGAGTAGAGGAGCAACAGATGACGACGCTGATCGAGCCGCACGGAGGAACGTTGGTGGATCTGATGGTCGACGCCGACCAAGCCCGGACGCTGAAGGAGCAGTCCAGGGAGTTCGCCTCCTGGGACCTGACCCCGAGACAGCTCTGCGACCTGGAACTGCTGATGAACGGCGGCTTCTCGCCCCTCCGCGGCTTCCTGAACCAGGCAGACTACGAGGGCGTCTGCCGCGAGATGCGTCTCGCGGACGGCACGCTCTGGCCCGTGCCCATCACCCTGGACGTGACCGAGGAGGTCGCCCAGGGGCTGGACAAGGGCGCCAAGCTGGCCCTGCGCGACATGGAGGGCTACATCCTGGCGATCCTGAGCGTCGAGGACGTCTGGCAGCCGGACCTGGACGCCGAGGCCGAGCTGGTCTTCGGGTCCAAGAACATCGAGCACCCGGCCGTGGCGCACCTCAAGCAGAACACCAACCCGTACTACGTCGGCGGCACGGTCGAGGGCGTCATGCCCCCGCGGCACTACGACTATCGCGAGCACCGGCTTGCGCCGGCCGAGGTGCGGCAGCGGTTCGCCGAGATGGGCTGGCAGAAGGTCGTCGCCTTCCAGACCCGCAACCCGATGCACCGGGCTCACCAGGAACTGACCTTCCGCGCCGCGGCCGACCTCGAGGCCAACCTGCTGATCCACCCGGTCGTCGGTATGACCAAGCCGGGCGACGTGGATCACTACACCCGCGTCCGCTGCTACAAGGAAATCATCAAGCACTATCCGCACAACACGGCCATGATGTCGCTGCTGCCGCTGGCGATGCGGATGGGCGGCCCGCGCGAGGCGGTTTGGCACGCGATCATCCGCAAGAATCACGGCTGCACGCACATCATCGTCGGCCGCGACCACGCGGGCCCCGGCAAGGACTCCTCGGGCGAGCCGTTCTACGGCCCGTACGACGCCCAGGAACTGCTCCAGAAGCACGAGCAGGAGCTGGGCATCGCGATGGTGCCGTTCAAGATGATGGTCTACGTGCCCGGCCGCGACACCTACATGCCCGTGGACGAGGTTCCCGAGGGCACCCAGACGCTGTCGATCTCCGGCACGGAGCTGCGCGAGCGGCTCGCGACCGGCCGGGAGATCCCCGAGTGGTTCAGCTTCCCGGGCGTGGTCAAGGAGCTTCGCCGGACCTATCCGCCGCGGAGTAAGCAGGGCTTCACCGTGTTCTTCACCGGCCTGAGCGGCTCGGGCAAGAGCACCATCGCCAACGTGCTGCTCGTGAAGCTGCTGGAGATGGGCGGCCGTCCGGTGACGCTGCTGGACGGTGACATCGTCCGCAAGAACCTCTCCAGCGAGCTGGGCTTCTCCAAGGAACACCGGGACATCAACATCCGGCGGATCGGCTTCGTCGCCTCGGAGATTACCAAGAACGGCGGCATCGCCATCTGCGCCCCGATCGCCCCGTACGACAACATCCGCCAGGAGAACAAGGCCATCATCAGCAAGGGCGGCGGGTACATCCTCGTGCACGTGTCGACCTCGCTGGAGGTCTGCGAGCAGCGGGACACGAAGGGGCTGTACGCCAAGGCCCGGGCCGGGATCATCAAGGAGTTCACCGGCATCTCCGACCCCTACGAGGTGCCCGAGGACGCCGACCTGACCATCGACACGGTCGACACGACGCCCGAGCAGTGCGCACAGCAGGTCATCCTGCACCTGGAGCACGAGGGCTACATCGGCAGCGACGGCGACGCGGCCGAGGCATAACGACATCTGAGTTCACAATTTGAACAGATCGCACGGATTGCACGGAGCCAAGGGGTTACTTGGTGCAGGCCTGTCGCCATTCGTGCAATCCGTGGACTCCTTCGGAGCTGGCAAATGGATGCCGACAAGATGCAGGGCTGGCTGGAGCGGTGCCGGGAGATCGCCCGCGAGGCGGGCGAGAAGATCCGGCAGGTCGCGGCCGAGGGCGTCGAGGCGAAGGACAAGGAAGACGGCTCGCCGCTGACGCGGGCCGACACGGCCTCGCACGAGACCATCGACGCGGGGCTGACGGCGATGGACACCGGCCTGCCGATCCTCTCGGAAGAAGGCGACCTGGAGAACGTCGGCGGCGCCGGCTGGTCGGCGTTCTGGTGCGTCGACCCCCTCGACGGTACGAAGGAATTCGTAAAGGGCCTCGAGGAGTACACGGTCAACATCGCGCTGATCCGCGACGCGACGCCCGTGATGGGCGTGGTGTACGTGCCGGCCAAGGACTTGATGTACTCCGGCGGCGAGGGGATCGGGGCGTTCAAGGCCGTTGGCGACCAGCCCGCCTCGGCCATCCGGGCGAACGCCGTCGAGAAGCCCGCCAGCGCCGTGGCCAGCCGCTCGCACCTGTCCGACGAGACGAAGCAGTTCCTGGAACAACTCGGCGTGAAGGACGTGGTCAGCCACGGCAGCAGCATCAAGATCGTGGCGATCGCCGAGGGCACGGCCGACATCTACCCGCGCCACGGCCCGACCTGCCTGTGGGACACCGCCGCCGGGGCGGCCGTGGCACGAGCCGCCGGCTGCCGCGTCACGGACCTGGCGGGCGACGACCTGTCCTACGACCCGAACGACGGCATCAAGCGGCCGGGCTTCCTGGTCTACCCCGAGCCGATGGACGCGACGGTGCAAGCCGTTCTCTGAGCCGCGGGTCGGGCGCGTGATTACCCCGTAGCTGCGCCTTGGCTGATTCAAAATCTGATTTTGAATCAGCCGGGATCGGCCGATATGCTGTCAAGGGCATGATCGAGCGCGACTTGGCAGACCGGCTGCGCCGGGCGGCGGGGCAGTTCCCGGCCGTGACGCTCACCGGGCCGCGGCAGAGCGGCAAATCCACGCTGTGCCGGGCCGTCTTCCCGGACCGCCCGTGGGCGAACCTGGAGGCCCCGGACGTCCGCGCCTTCGCCGCGGAGGACCCGCGCGGGTTCCTGGATCAGTATCCCGACGGGGCGGTGATCGATGAGGTCCAGCGCTGCCCGGAGCTGCCGTCGTACCTCCAGGGCCGGATCGACGCCGATCCGCGCCCGGGCACGTGGATTCTGACCGGCTCCCAGAACCTCTCGCTGCTGGAGTCGATCAGTCAGTCGCTGGCCGGGCGCTCGGCCGTGCTGCACCTGCTGCCGCTGGCACGCAGCGAGGTCGTGCGCTTCGCGGAGTATCCGCGCGAGCTGGACGAGGCGATGCTGGCGGGGGGCTATCCGCGGATCTTCGATCAGCAGCTCGATCCGAGCGAGTGGCTGGAGGCCTATGTGGCGACGTACATCGAGCGGGACGTGCGGACGGTCACGAAGGTCGGCGACCTGGCGACGTTCCAGCGGTTCGTGGAGCTCTGCGCCGGCCGCACGTCGCAGATGCTCAACTACTCCGCGCTGGCCGGTGATGCGGGCGTCTCGCAGCCCACGGCCAAGGCGTGGCTGAGCGTGCTGGAGGCGAGCTTTCTTGCGTTCCGATTGCCGGCCTTTCACGGTAACGTGCGCAAACGACTGGTGAAGATGCCTAAGCTGCATTTCTACGACACGGGGTTGGCCTGCTGGCTGCTGGGCATCCGCGACGCGGGGCAGTTGCGGAATCACCCGCTGCGCGGCGCGATCTTCGAGACGTGGGTCGTATCGGAGATCTGCAAGCACCGGCAGAACCGCGGCGAGCCGAGGCGCATGTACTACTATCGCGACCGTGCGGGGACGGAGGCGGACCTGGTCGTGGACCACGGCGACCGGCGGACCGTGGTAGAGGCCAAGGTGGCCAAGACGGCCGCGAGCGAGGCGTTCGGGGCCGTCAGCCGCGTGCGGGATGTGCTGGGCGAGAACGCGCCGTGCGAGGCGGAGCTCGTCTACGGCGGCGACACGGGCCAGGAGCGACACAGCGTGCGCCTGCGGCCCTGGGCGGAGCTGCATGCGGTCTGGAGTTAGCTAGGGCGCTGGTCCGGACGTTGTTGCGTGGCCGCGTCGCGAGCGGAGGGACGCGGCCCCGCGTCGAACTGCGTTGGCCCCCTCCACCACTGTCACGGCTGCCAGGGTCAGCAAGACGGGCTCGACCGGGACTCGGTAACGCACCATGAAGAGACACGCATAGTAGACCAGTGGAAAGACCGCAGCCGTGGTCGGGAGCACCCACGCGTGCCGTTGGCGACAAAGAAGCAAGAGCGCGCCGATGATTGCCAGGGCGCCCGGCACCGCCGTACTGGCCAGACGGACTGCTTGTCGTAGCGGGGATTCACCCCAGTCATGCCGGCCGAACCAGAACCACCGCACGCGTCGAAGCCCGAGCCGGAAGAACCGTCCGGGATCCTCATGCCACCAGCGGCTGACATCCTCCCCGCAGGCCTGGAAGTAGCCCCACTCGCCGAGCTTTACCATGCGTTGGGCTTCCCCTTCATTGAAGACCGGGTGGAACCGCTCGCCTTCCTGGTTGAAGAAGTAGCCGTCCGACCATGGCGCGTTGCCGGGCAGCCAGTTCGACGGGGGTCACGTACCCGGAGCGCCGGAAGCATACGCCGGGCCGCTTCGGCGCGGTTCAGCAGACGGTCACCACCAGTCCCTCCCGGCTGACGGAGAAGTCGAAGAACCGGGCCCGGTCGTTCGGCGGGTCGGCCTCCAGCATCTGGCGGACGCTTGCCGCATCTTCGGGGGACTTGCAGACCATCAGCAGGAAGCCGCCGCCGGCGCCGAGCCGCTTCGCGCTTGCCAGAATCAGGTTTCGCGGTACAATGGGCCCAGTTGGCTCGAATGGCTCGGCCGGAGGCAGGGGCGGCTCGTACGCAAAGGGAGAGGTTCATGAATTCATTTCGGGTTTGCGCGATTGCGATCCTTGTGCTGTCGGCCGCCGCGTGGGGCCAGGTGACCGGCTACGAGGCCCTCACCGACTGGGGCGCGCTGCCGCTGGACAAGACCGACACGACGGCCGGGCTGTCGAGCAGCTACGCCCGCGACGGGGGCAACAGGGACTGGAACTGGTATCCCGGCTCTAGTCGCCAGCTCAACGAGGCGGAGGACCACGGCATCGCGGTGACGCTGCTGGACATTCAGGGCGCGGGCGTATTGAACCGCTACTGGATGCCGCACGCGACCGCCAACAAGACACGGCGGCTCACGATCACCGTGGACGACGGCCTGTCGACCGAGGCCGTCATCACGACCTGGACCGACCCGTTCCTCTACGGTGCGGACGGCAGCCCGCATGCCGCGCTGTTCGAAGGACCGCTTGTGCCCACGGCCGCCGGCGGCCAGGTCAGCTACGAGCCGATCGGGTTTGCGCATTCGCTGAAGGTCGAGTCGATCAACCGTCAGCACCTGACCGAAACCCAGACCGGCGGCCCCATCAACGGCTACAGCGACAGGCACTACTACCAACTCAACTACACGCTGTACGAGAATGGCACGACCGTGCAGCCGTACGCGAACTCGCTGGAGGCGGGGGACCCGCGGACGGCGGCGCGGCAGCAGGCCGTGGACGTGCTGAACAACGTCGGCCAGAACCCCGCGGGGGCGTCGGGTTCCTCGTCCGTCGCGAGCACGCTTGGCCAAACGATCTCCGCCGGTCAGACGCTGTCATTGGCATCGCTCGGCAGCGGGCAGAGCGGCACGATCCGTCGGCTGAACGTGCGGATGGACGGCCCGACGGATGCCGGTCTGCGGCACCTGCGCGTCCGCGTGCGGTACGACGGTGCGGCGGACAATGCCGTTGACGTCCCGGTGGGCGCCTTCTTCGGCGCGGCGAGCTCTGCGGCACCGGCGTATGAGTCGCTGCCGATGGGCACGGATTCAGAGGAGGGGTTCTACTGCTACTTCCCCATGCCGTACCGCGACGGGGTGGAGGTGGAGCTGTACAACGCCGGCGATGCCGATGTCGACATCGACCGGGCGACCGTCGAGTACGAGACGGGCGCCGTACCGGCGGAGTCGGGGTACTTCCACGCGGTCCACAGCGAGTCGAACCCCGGCAGCGGCATGCATACGATGCTCTCGGTCGACGGTGCCGGTCACTACGTGGGCAATATCCTCACGGTGACACCCTCGGAGACGAATTCGGACGGCTCCCTGGATCGCCCGATCCTGGAAAGCGATGAGACGATCACCGTGGACGGCACGATCGTGCTTCAGGGCACGGGACTGGAGGACGCCTACAACGGCGGCTTCTACTACAACCACGTGCTGGACCAGGACAACGACGGCGACCCGGTGAACCCGGAATCGGACGGCTCCCCCTTCGCGGGGCTTCTGCTGATGGATACCGTCGATGATCTCTCTCCGGGCGAGCCGAACATCGCCAGCGGCATCCTCCAGGTCTCGCAGTACCGGTGGCTGATCCAGGACGCCGTGCCGTTCGAGGACGGCTTGCTCGTCGAGATGGAGAACCACGGCTCGCAGGATGCGACCTTCGGCTCCACGGCCTTCTACTACGTGGTCCCGGAGCCGACCACGTTGGGGCTGCTCGCCGTCGGGGCCTTCGCGTGCGTGCGTCGCCGGCGCCGGGGCTGACCGACACGGCCGCCACAGCTCAGCAGACCGTCACCACCAGTCCCTCCCGGCTGACGGAGAAGTCGAAGAACCGGGCCCGGTCGTTCGGCGGGTCGGTCTCCAGCATCTGGCGGATGCTCGCCGCATCTTCGGGGGACTTGCAGACCATCAGCAGGAAGCCGCCGCCGCCGGCGCCGAGCAGCTTCGCGCCATGCACGTGCGGGGCGACGCGGGCGAGCAGCGCCTCGACCTCGTCGTTGGTCGAGTTCGGGTCCAGCCGCTTGTTGAGCCGCCAGGCGGCGTCGATGCACCGGCCGAAGGCGGCCGCGTCCTTGCGGGCCATGGCGTCGGCCACGCGCGGCGGCAGGGCGTGGATGTCCGCGAGCGTCGCCATCGCGGCCCGGTCGCGGTCCAGGTACCGCCCGACGACCTGCTGGAGGATGTTCTTCGCCAGCCGCGTGATGCCCGTGTAGTACAGCAGCGTCACGCCGCCGTTGGCGCGCGGGTCGAGCACGTCGTCCGGCACGTAATGGATGCGGGCCTCGGGCAGCAGTCCCGGCTCGGTGGCCGCGACCTTCACCCCGTCGACGGCGCCGCCGACCTGGTCCTGCCAGCCGCCGCCGGTGGTCAGGGCCTGCTCCAGCCGCAGCACGCCGCGGAACAGCTCGTCGCGCGTCAGCTCCCGGCCCATCACGCGATGCACGACCGCCAGGATGACCGCCCCGACGATGCTCGACGTCCCGAGCCCGCTGCCCTTGGGGATGCCCGCCAGCGTCGTCAGCTCGATGCCGCCGCCGAAGCGTTCGAGCATGTCGGGCAGCGAGATGTCCGCCGGCCAGTCGGCCGACTCGGGTGACAGCCCGGACAGCGCCAGGGCCGCCTTGGCCAGCGCGAACTCGGCCGCCGGCGAGCGGAAGTCCAGCAGGGCGGGCATCTCCGTGATCTCGATGCGGGCGCCGAGGTCGATGGACGCCAGGCGCACGACCGGCTCGTCGATGAGCCGCGCGTAGCAGTGGATCGGCGGCTGGCCGTTGAGGTCCACCGCGGCGTTGATGACGCGGCCGCCGCGCTCCAGCGTGTACGGCGGCGTGTCGGACCAGCCGCCTCCGAGGTCCAGCCGTGCGGGGGCCCGGCCCCAGACGATCTCGTCGGTCCGCAAGGCGCTGGTCGGCGGGGCGGGTCGGCCCTGCTCGCTGGTGAGAATCGTCCGGCCCATCTGCTCGAAGGCGGCGTCGCGGGACCGCCCGGCCCAGTCCGTGGCCGGGGTATCCGGCTCGGCCGGCAGGCCCAGCTCGGCGAGCCAGGTACGCTGGGCGTCCGTCAGGGCCTCGGCCAGGCCCGGCAGGGCGTCGGCCAGCGTGCCATCGGGCGCGAGTCGGCCCACGGCCGTGGCGAGCGTGTGCAGGATGCGGGAGAAGTCGAAGGACGCCCCGCCGCCGTGGTGCCACTGCGCCTCGGCCAGGAGCTGCGCCGCCCAGGGTCCGCGCTCGGCCGCGTCCATCGAACGCAGAAGGTGGTTCAGGTCCGCCGCGGAGAAGCCGCTGTTTGGGCGGAACAGCCACCGCAGCGCCCCGCGCAGCTCGGACGCGCGGATCCGCGCCCGCCGCACGTTGAAGCCCTCCTGATCGGCCGCCAGCGCGATCTCGGCCGGTGAGTAGCGTGCCGTCGCGCGATAGCGGGCCTTCTGCTCGTCCGTGGCGGCGTCCGGCTCGAGCAGCCACAGCCAGTCCCGGTAGCCCGCTGCCGCGTCACAGGCGGGATAGACGCGGGCATCCCAGGCGGTTCGGTCTTCCGGGGCGATGCCATCGTCGAAGGAGTCCTCGGGCGCGAGCCCCGCGGCCGCGAGCCAGTCTTCCAGGGCCCGGCCGCAGAGGGTGGCGTCACCGCCGCGCGTCTTGAAGGCGTCGTCGATGCCATAGCAGCGCACGAACCACGCGTCCGACCCGTCGCGGGCCGTGCCGGAGATCACGTCCAGGCACGCGCCCCGCGGCAGCGAGAGCGGCTCGGACACATCCACACCGATGACGACGTTGTCGCCGGCGGGGCTCAGCGGCGCCGAGATCCGGCAGCCCTCAACCCACGCCTCCTCGCCGTCAATCCGGCCGTCGCCGGCGAACTCATTGTTCAGGGACAACACGCTTCGCCGCTCGGACAGGCCCAGGTCGAGTTGCGCCAGCCGCCGCCCGCTGGCGATGAGCTGCCGCGTGGTGCCGAAGTGCAGGAAGTCGCACTGCGGCAGGGCCTCGACGGCAAATGGCAGCGGCCTCAGCGCCTCGAACAGCCGGCCGAGATGCGCCGGCGACCACTTCGACCCGCTCGCCGTGGCGGCTTCGGCGTAGTCGTCGCCCGTCGCTTCCGCGCCCATCGCGCAGCAGACCTCGCGATAGAAGTCCAACTCGTGCCGGTTGAGCGCCTCGCCCAGTTCGCCGGACCAGGCCGCGTCGCCTGCCTCGTCCGGGCGGGCGCCGAAGGCCCGCAGCAGCATCACGGCCGCGTCCGCGTCGAAGTGGATCACGCCGATGTCGAGCACGCTCTGCCCGTACCGGTCGATGGCGCCGGCCGCGTCCTGCTGCTCGGGCGGGGGCTTCTGGAGGAAGCGGCGGACCGTTCCGTTCTCGTCCGCGACGTACACGCCGTGGCGGGCCGCTTCCTCGGGCGCGGCCCGGCAGCCGAGGCCGACGACGCCCGGCCTTTCGAATCGCACCGCCTCCGGGTCGAAGTTCAGCAGCACGTCGCCGGAGGTGATGACGATCTGCCCCCGGCCGTCGGACGGGCCGGGAAGGTCGAGGTACGTGCCGATCTGCCGGTCGAACAGCGTCGCCCCGACGGCGCTGTCGCTCTCGCCCGGCACGGGCACGAAGATCTTGCCGGCCGGGCCGTAGGCGGGCAGGCGCTTCGAGTCACCGCCGGCGTGGACGATCAGGATGCGAAGCCGGCGTAACGTCTCGGCCCACGCGCCCGGGTCGCCGAGCGCGTCGCCTTCGAGTCGGCGGCCGAGCACCTCGGCCAGGCAGAACAGCGTGCTGCCGCCGCTGCCGACCCGCCGGCCGCCGGGGTCCGGCACGACGAGCACCTCCTCGGCCCCGGTCAGCAGGCCGAGGTCGCGGCGGAGGCGGAGCTGCGCGTCATACGCGGCCGCCTGGGCCTCGTTCGAGGCGGTGACGATCAGGTAATCCCACGGCTCGATGACGCGGCTCATGTCGCTCCTCTCGGCGGGTGGAAGCGGCTGGGGCTCCGGACAACGGGTATGATCGGCCATTGCCGGCGGCCGTGCAAGCCGGAGCGGGCCCGGTCCGGCGGCTGGCCCGCAGCGCCTGCGAAGCGTACGATACGGGCCGCGGCAACGACCCGCTGAACCCCGCCTCTGCGAGGACGTATCGAAGGGGAGAACCGGTCTGGCCGATTGAGTAGTACGGCTGTTCGCGAAGGGAGACGAGTGTGAAGCGCGCCTTGATTACCGGAATTACAGGCCAGGACGGCAGTTACCTCGCGGAGTTCCTGCTGGCCAAGGGCTATGAAGTCCACGGCCTCGTCCGCCGGAGCAGCACCTTCGGCACCGAGCGGATCGACCACATCTACCAGGACCCGCACGAGCCGAACCCGCGCCTCGTTCTGCACTACGGTGACCTGACCGACGGGGCGGGCCTGCGTCAGGTCCTCACGGCCTGCCAACCCGACGAGGTGTACAACCTCGGGGCCCAGTCGCATGTGCGGGTGAGCTTCGACCAGCCCGTCTACACCTGCCAGGCCGACGCCATCGGCACGCTCCGACTGCTGGAGGCGATCCGCGACCTCGGCCTGCCGACGCGCTTCTACCAGGCCTCCAGCAGCGAGATGTACGGCAAGGTCCGCGAGACGCCGCAATGCGAGACGACGCCGTTCCACCCCCGCAGCCCCTACGGCTGCGCGAAGCTGTTCAGCCATTGGCAGACCGTCAACTACCGCGAGGCCTACGGGATGTTCTGCTGCAGCGGCATCCTGTTCAACCACGAGAGCCCCCGGCGGGGCGAGACGTTCGTCACGCGGAAGATCACCCGCGCCGCGACGCGCATCAAGGAGGGCCTGCAGGACAAGCTCTACCTCGGCAATCTCGATGCCAAGCGCGACTGGGGCTTCGCCGGCGACTACGTCCGAGCCATGTGGATGATGCTCCAGCAGGACGAGCCGGACGACTACGTCGTCGCCACAGGCGAGACGTATTCCGTCCGCGAGTTCCTCGAGCAGGTCTTCTCGCGGCTGGAGCTCGATTGGCGGGACTACGTCGAGATCGACCCGCGCTACTTCCGCCCGGCCGAGGTGGACATCCTCCTCGGCGACGCGACCAAGGCACGCCAGGCGCTCGGCTGGGCGCCCGAGGTCAGCTTCGAGGGGCTGGCCGCGATGATGACCGACCACGACTGGAAGATCGCCAAGGAAGAACGCGTCCTGGACGACCACCGCAAGCGCAACGGGGGCTGAATCGCGGCCAACGCGAAGGGAGGCACGCACGGATGGACCTGTCCAAGCAGCGGATCGTCGTCACGGGCGGGGCGGGCTTTCTCGGCCGGCACCTGCAGGCGGAGCTGCGTTCCGTCGGCGTGCCGGAGGAGAGCATCCTCGTGCCGACCCTCGAGGAGTACGACCTCACGCGCGAGCAGGACGTCGAGCGAATGTACGCGGACATGGCCCCGGACGTGGTGATTCACCTGGCCGCGGAGGTCGGCGGCATCGGGGCGAATCGCGAGAACCCGGGGCGGTTCTTCTACGCGAACATGGCCATGGGCCTGCATCTGATCGAGCACGCCCGACGGCTCGGACTGGCGAAGTTCGTCCAGGTCGGCACCATCTGCGCCTACCCGAAGTTCACGCCCGTGCCGTTCCGAGAGGCCGAGCTGTGGAACGGCTACCCGGAGGAGACCAACGCCCCCTACGGCATCGCCAAGAAGGCCCTGCTCGTGATGCTCCAGGCCTACCGCCAGCAGTACGAGCTCGACGGCGTCTACCTGTTGCCGGTGAACCTCTACGGCCCCGGCGACAACTTCGACCCGCGCTCCAGCCACGTCATCCCCGCGCTGATCCGAAAGTTCGTGCTCGCCCGACAAGCCGGCGACGACGAGGTCGTCTGCTGGGGCACGGGCAGCGCCAGCCGGGAGTTCCTGTTCGTCGAGGATGCCGCCCGCGGTATCCGCATGGCGACCGAAAGCTATGACGAGCCGGACCCGGTGAACCTCGGCGCCGGCTTCGAGATCACCATCCGCGACCTGGCCCGGAAGATTCGCGAGATGACCGGTTTCGAGGGCGAGATCCGCTGGGACACCTCCAAGCCCGACGGCCAGCCGCGGCGCTGCCTGGATACCACGCGGGCGGCCGACCGCTTCGGCTTCCGGGCCGAAGTCGACTTCGACGAGGGGCTCCGCCGTACCGTCGAGTGGTACCGCCAGAACCGGCCGGCGTAGCAGTCCGTGGAACAGTGCCGCGGATCGCGGCAGGAACAGCTTCTCTCACGGGCCGGTAGGGCAGCTTGCCGCTGGCACGCCTTCTGTGAGGTCGGCCTGACGCGGCCCCGGCCGGCCTACCCGAGCAGCCCCGCGATTCGTTCGGCCGCCTTGCCGTCCCACAGCGGGGGAATCTGCGGTTCCGGCAGCGTACCATCGACGACGCGCCGGTAAGCGGCCCGGATCGCGTCGGGGTCGGTGCCGACGAGCTGGTTCGAGCCGACCTCGACCGTGACCGGCCGTTCGGTGTTCTCCCGCAGCGTGATGCACGGGACCTTGAGGATCGTCGTCTCCTCCTGGATGCCGCCGGAGTCGGTCAGCACGAGCTTGGCCTCGCTCATCAGCTTGAGGAAGTCGAGGTAGCCGGCCGGGTCGATCAGCCGAAGGTTCGCCATGCCCTCGACGCGCTCCTGCAAGCCGAGTTCCGGCAGGTTTTTCCGCGTCCGCGGGTGGATCGGGAAGATGATCGGCAGGTCCCGCTGGATCTGCGCCAGGGCATCGAGCAGGCGGCCGAACACGGCCGGGTCGTCCACGTTGCTGGGCCGGTGCAACGTCAGGGCCGCGTAGCCGCCGGGAGGCAGGCCCAGCCGGTCCAGGATGTCCGACGCGTCGGCCTTGGCCTTGTTCTTCAGCAGCGTGTCGATCATCACGTTGCCGACGAGGTGGACCTTCTCGTCCGGCACGCCCTCGGCCCGGAGGTTGTCCACGCCGCTCTGCTCCGTGCAGAACAGCGCGTCGCTGATCGCGTCGGTCAGCAGGCGGTTGACCTCCTCGGGCATCGAGCGGTCGCCGCTGCGCAGCCCGGCCTCGACGTGCACGAGCCGCACGCCGAGCTTGACCGCCACGAGGCCGCAGGCGATCGTGCTGTTGACGTCGCCGACGACGAGAACGGCGTCGGGCCGGTGCTCGGCGATGACGGGCTCGAAGGCGGCCATGATCGCGGCCGTCTGCTGCGCGTGGCTGCCGGAGCCGACGCCGAGGTTCAGGTCCGGCTCGGGGATGCCGAGCTGGCGGAAGAACAGGTCGCTCATCCGCTCGTCGTAGTGCTGCCCGGTGTGGACGAGCATCGGCTCGATGCCCTCGCGGGCGGAGAACGCCTCCATCAGCGGGGCGATCTTCATGAAGTTCGGCCGGGCGCCGGCCACGTTGATGATTCGCATGGTGTCCTTCCGCATGGCTCGTTCCCGAGGTCAGTGGTTCAGGCCCAACTCTCGCAGCATTCGGTCGCGGGGCACGCGCATGGGGACGGGGCCGGATGGATTGGGAATCGAGCGGATGAGCACGGCCACCCGCCGGCGGCCTTCGGCGGTTTCGCAGGTCTGTCGAGGGGTTTTCCCCTCGAGCACAGGCAGGGGCCGGTCCAGCCATGCCATGTATTGACCGTCGATGCGATTCTGGAGCTCCGCGGCCAACTCGTCGCTGATTTCCGGCTCCTCCAGGGGCGCGATCGTATCGTCGAGCGGGCGCTGCTCGGTGGGCTCGTCCCACTTCCGCGTCGTGAAGGCCAGGAACTCCACGCCGGGCAGCTTCTCCAGCCATTTCCGCGCGCGGGCCAGCCGCTCGGCGGAGTTGACCGTCAGCACGAGCTCGTCGTCGAGCAACTCGATCCGCCCGAGCGTGACCGTGTCGCCCAGGACGGGCGAGTCCGCGGCGGCGGGGACTCGCCAGACGAACTCGTCCTGCTCGCAGTCGTGCTCGATGTCCTCACGCGCTTGGAGGGCCTTGCGGACGGGCTCCGGGCGGATCACCGAGAAGGCGGCCGTATGCAAGAGCAACTCGTCGCCGTCGGTGTTACGTAGTTCGACTTCCTCGCCCGGCTGCTGCGTCGTCAAGTCGAGCCAGTCCCATAGCCACCCGAGCTTGTGGGCCTCGGCAAGCAGTCCCTCGCGGGTTAAGGTCGGGTTGAAGGTCTGGAAGACATCGACCATCCGGCTTCCGCCCAACTCGTTGACCAACGGCCCGGCCGGGACGAGGAAGCGATACTTGCCCGCCGGATGGCACCGCGCCGCACACACCCAGCCGTCCTCGCACGAGGCCGACATCTCCCGATCGTGTACCGTGACCTGCCCTCCGAGCAGGATATCCTCCAGCGTGACGGTGCCCGCCGCCGCGTCGTGCGAGGCAATCCGGTAGATGCTGGGATGCGTCTCCGCCAATGACCGGAGCAGTGCGGCCGCGGCGGCCGGGAGTTCGTCCTCCTCCAGCAGCTTCTCGCCCGGGGTCTTGCTCTTCTTCGTGCCTCGATAGGAAAGGAAGAACCAGTAGACATATGCCTGTTCCGCCTGAGATGTGCCGAACTCCTCCAGGAAGTAATCGAGGTCTTCGTCGCGGAAGTACCGCTTGACGGCCCGGCTGCCTGCGAAACGGCCGTCGGTATGGGCTCGGTAGCGGAGTTCGTGGGCCAGGGCCCAAGCCACCGTCTTCCATACATCGAGGTCCGCGTCGTCCGGGATTTCGTCCCAGTCCAGCGGGTAGGCCGGCGGACGTGCCGGGGCGGCGTACTCTTTGTCGAGCTCGGCCTCCGTCTCGTCGAGGGTCCGCTGCAATGCCTTCATCACTTCGGGGGCCTCGTCTTGGGGCGAATCGCTCGACAGCATCGCCAGAAGCTCCCGGAGTTTTCCTTGCGCACGCGGGTCGTCCCCCAATTGCTGGATGATCGAGTCGATCGCTTCGGCGGCCTGCGGATCCTGGCGGAGTTGCTCCTCCAGGGCCGGCATTTCCTTCTCGTCGGGCATGTCGTCAGGTGTCTCGCCGGCGAAGGTGGCCCTCAGGTGGCCCACGAGCTCTTCCAGCTCGGGGAGGACAGCATGATACTCGCACGGTACGCCCGCGGCCTCGAGGGCCGGCGCGACCGCACGGTACAGCGCCTTGCTGCTGAAGAGCACCCGCTGGGGCAGCGCGCCCTGTTCGGCGAGGTTCTCGCCGAGGAAGGTCTGCCCGATCAGTTCGACCGCGCTGTCCGTCTCATCGCTCATGAGCGGCTTGCCCTGGTAGACGAACTGGGACGCCCGATCGACCAGAAGGAGTACCCGCATGGATCGCGGATCGCTCTCGATCCGCGCGGGGACGCCCGGCCAAGCGACGATCCACGTCTCCTCGCAGCGGGGCAGGTTGTTCAACGACCATGCCCACGCGGGCGCCCGTGGCGCTGCCGGCTCCGGCGGCACGGCGTGTCGGCGGTGCTCGGCATGCACGCTGGGGGCCTCGGGCGCGCCGCTGAGGGTGAGTGTGAGCACGGGCTCCCCCGGCCGGGCCGGCGCGGGGTCGAACGCCCCGCTTTTGTATGCGGCCAGAATGCCGCTGAGGACGTACAGCAACTGCCGTGCGTCCTCCTCGTCCGGCGCCCTGCCGCAGTGATGGGCCGGCTTGACGAGGAACGCCGGTACCGGATCATCCGGGGCGAGGTCCGTCCACCCGCCGGCCGCCAGGAGCTGGGCCGACTCCGACGTGATTTCCCCGAACCGCTCGGCACTGAAGGCGAGGTAGTCCATCTCCTCGGCGAGATCTTCGGATATGACGTTAGTTGCGTCCTCCTCGTCCCCGTTCATCAACTCGTCGAACTGCTGCTGTGCATGCGGGCCGCGGAGGACCGTGAGACCGTAGGATTCGCCGCCCTGGCCCATCACACAGGCGAACAACGGATCGTCCAGCTCTGGGAGTTCGACGGCGCACACGGCCTGTGGGTGGATCTCGTTCCAAAGGCCCAAGCACAGAAAGAGGTCCGCGGCACGGACCAGGTCGGCACAGAGGGCATTCCGGCTCATGGCATTCACCTCGCTTGGAACAGGCGTTGCCGGAGGATAACACGAGCGCTCACCCGAGGGAACAGGGCGGACCCTCCGGCGGGGAACCGGCAGGCGATGCAACGGGCAAGCCACGACCGGGGAACCGGAGCCGTTCAGGAGATCATCCCGACCCGCACGGTTAAGAGGGATCGGAGCCACGGCCGTCGGCGGGCCGCACAACACGGCAGCGCCGAAGGCATCACGCTTCCTCCCGGCTTTCCTCGACGTCCCGAGCCGCCACCCGAAGCCGCCGTGCCCGCAGCGACTGCGCCCAGACCAGGTAGACGCACCACAGGCCGGCCGGCACCAACGTCAGCACCAGCAGCAGTGTGGAGGAGCTGCCCGTCGCGCTGCCGGCCCAGGCCAGCAGGAAGCCCATCGGCACCGCGCCGACGGCCAGCGCGGCCAGGAACCGTCCCGGCCGCATTCGGGCCAGCCCGGCCATGAAGGTCAGCACCTCCGGCACGACGGGCAGGGCGCGGGACGCGATGATCCCACCCACGCCCCAGGTGTCGAAGAACTGCCGCAGGTCGGCCATCTCCTCCTCGCCGGCCAGGAACCGGGCGGCCTTTCGCCCCGCCAGGCGCGCCAGCGAGTAGGCCACGAGCCCCGCGAGGAACGACCCGGCCGCACCGATCAGGCCGCCCCAGAAGGCGCCGTAGATGACGCCGGCGCTGGCAACCACCGGCGTGGCCGGGATCGGGAGGATCAAATCGCCGATGAGCAGGCCGATGGCGATGGACCAGGCGTACGGCCTGGCGGAGGCAACCCACGCGCCGTACTCCGGCGACTGGAAGTACGCGTCCATGGGCTCATGCCACAGGAAGTACGGCACGAGGATCAGGACGACGATTCCGGCCACGATGAGGGCCAGCTTCAGGTGCATGGACTGCCGGGGGCTCACGCGGCTCAGGATACCATCGGCCCGCCCGGCGTGCCAAACGGACGCGGAAGCCCGCCGGAAGACCGGCACCGGGGCATTGTTGTCAGCCGGTCCCCGGCACGGTAGCATCCTCCCCGGCCGGCGTCGCGAGAGGCCGCCCGAGATGCCGGGAGCCGCCATGAACAGGACGAAGGGACAGATCGAAGCCGAGATCAGCGAGGCGATCATCCGCTTCGAGCGCGAGTACATGGGCCGTGGGCCGGAGGAAACCCGCAGCTACCTGCTCGGGGACATGATCCTGGTTCGACTGCGCGGCGTGCTGACCCCGGCCGAGAAGGGGCTCGCCGAGTCGTCGGACTACGCGGAGGGCGGGAAGCTCGTCAAGCAGGTACGGATGCAGTTGCTGGAGAAGGCGCGATCGCTGCTGGAGGCCATCGTGCAGGACATCACCGGCCGGGGCGTGGTCAGCTTGCATACGGATATCAGCACCAAGACGGGCGAGCGGATCATCATCTGGACCCTCGACGGAGAGGTGGAGTGCCGGGCCGGGGAGGGCCGGTCGTAACGGCGGCCCGCCGGGAGCCGGATGGATACGCATACGTCAATCATCCGCTTGACGCAACGACGCGGATTGGCTAGACTTCAGGGTCACCCCAACGGCGAGAAGGCAGATTGACAGGGGGTCGCCACGCAGCGACCTGCTGAACAGATAGGCCGGCCGGCAGTGGTGTGAACGACTGCAGCCGGCTTTTTGTATGCCCAAGCTGCACGACGGATGCCTCGTCGGCCGCTGATGAGGGCCGGAGATGCATCCGTACGGAGGCGATCCAAGCCGACCCGCCCTGCTCCTCGCCCGGAGCTCGCCGTCCGCCGGCGAGCAGGAAGAGCCGGGGACCCCCGCATGGGCCAGTGAGGCCCTGCCCGCATAGCATAGAGAGACATGATGAACGTAACCGAACTACTCGCGAACGCCGCATTGCCGGAGGAAGTGGCACAACTCCTCCGAGACGCCCGCTCCGTGACCGTGGCCCGTGGCGTGGACGACCTGGAAGCGATCGCATGCGGCCCGGACGGACGGGAATCCACCACGGTTTCTTACGATCTGCCGGACGGCTCGCGGGTCGACGAGGTCGACGTCGTGCGCCTGAGCAACGGCGTGGGGGCGAACTACCGCGAGCCGTATATGCGCCGCCGCGACCCCGAGTGCATGGTTGTGGCCGACACGCAACCGTCGGACAAGCCCCGGTTCGCCGACCGCTACGGCTACGAGTTCTCCGAGCTGAAGCGGGAGACGTTCGAGTGGCTGGAGGGTCAGGACCTGGCCGTGTTCGCCTTCGAGATGGGCCAGCCGGGTCTCGGCGCGGACGCGATGGCGATCTGCCCCGTGAACGCCGGGTTCTTCGCCTTCGGCCTGGCGTTGCTGCAAGGGGCGGTGGACATCGAGACGCTGGGGCGCCGGTTCGAGCCGGCGACGGTCATCTATGTCGCGCCGCCGTTCCGGCACACGCACTTCGGCGGCAAGCAGGTCGTCGTCCACGAGCGCTCCGAGTTGCATGAGATCTTCTCGTACAACCTGTACCCCGGCCCCAGCGCGAAAAAGGGCGTCTATGGCGCGCTGATCGAACTGGGCGAGCAGGAGGGCTGGGTGACCGCCCATTGCTCCACCGTCCGGGTCATGACGCCGTACGACAACCTCGTGACCTTCATGCACGAGGGGGCGAGCGGCGGGGGCAAGAGCGAGATGCTTCAGCAGCCGCATCGCCTCCCCGACGGGCGGCTGCTGATGGGCAAGAACACCGTCACGGGAGAGAAGCGCTACCTGGAGATCCCGCGTACCTGCGATCTGCTTCCGGTGTGCGACGACATGGCGCTGTGCCACCCGTCGATCCAGCGGCCGGACGGGAAGCTGGGCCTCACGGACGCCGAGAGCGGCTGGTTCGTGCGGGTCGATCACATTACGGAATACGGCACGGACCCGGACCTCGAGCACCTGACGGTTCACCCGGCCCGGTCGCTGCTGTTCCTGAACGTCCGGTCGGTCGTCGGCGGAACCGGCCTGATCTGGGAGCACGTCGAGGATGCACCGGACAAGCCGTGCCCGAATCCGCGCGTGGTCGTGCCGCGCGAGGTCGTGCCCGGCGTGGTCAGCGGTGACGTGCCGGTGGACATCCGCTCCTTCGGCGTGCGCACGCCGCGGTGTACCCGGGAGAAGCCGAGCTACGGCATCCTCGGGATGTTCCACATCCTACCCCCGGCCCTGGCGTGGCTATGGCGTCTGGTCGCCCCGCGAGGGCACGCCAATCCCAGCATCGTCGACACCGAGGGCATGACCAGCGAGGGGGTCGGCAGCTACTGGCCGTTCACCCTCGGGCGGAAGGTGGCGCAGGCCAACCTCCTGCTGGACCAGTTCCGCGCATCGGCGGCCACGCGATACGTCCTGACGCCGAACCAGCACATCGGCGCATGGGAGACGAGCTTCATGCCGCAATGGCTGATGCGGGACTACCTGGCCCGGCGGGGCATGGCCCCGTTCCAGTCGGACCAGATCGTCCCGTCGCGCTGCCCGCTGCTCGGCTACGCGCTGCAGAACATGCGTATCGAGGGCGCCTCGATCCACCACTGGTTCCTCGAGGTCGACACGCAACCCGAGGTCGGGATCGAGGCGTTCGACGAAGGCGCCCGGATCCTGACGGAGTTCTTCCATCGCGAGCTGCGGAAGTTCCTGCAGCCGGAGCTGGACTACGCCGGCCGCGAGATCATCGAATGCTGCCTCGCCGGCGAATCGATCGAGGCGTACGAGAGTCTGGTGCCCGGGATCGACCAGAAGGGCTCGAACGTCGTCGTCAAGGTGCTGACCTGACTCGATGACGCCGGCGGCACTGCAGCAGTGCGGACGGCTCGGTTCCGGGCATGCCCGCCGGCGCGAGGACCTTTGGCGTGAGCAAGGCCGTATTCCTGGACCGTGACGGAACCATCATCGAGGACCGCGGGCATCTCCGCGACCCCTCGGAGGTGGTGTTTCTGGCGGGGGCCCTCGACGCGCTTCGGCGCTTGCGGGAGCGGTTCCTCCTGTTCCTCGTCACGAACCAGTCGGGTATCGCCGACGGGGCGATCACGCGTCAGGACGCCGACAAGGTGAACGCGCATGTGGTGGCGGAACTGGCCCGCGCGGGCGTCCGTATCACGGATGTGTACGTCTGCCCGCACCACCGGCGCGACGGCTGCGCGTGCATCAAGCCGAACCCGCACTTCCTGCGCGAGGCCGAGAGGCGGTACGGAGTCGACCTCGGGCGCTCGTACACCGTGGGCGACCACCCTCACGACGTGGAACTGGCCCGCTCCGTCGGCGCGAAGGGCATCTACGTGATGACCGGCCACGGGCAGAAGCACTTGTCCGAACTGGACCCCGATGCGGCGATTGCGGCGGACATCGGCCAGGCCGCCGAGCGGATCCTGGCGATCTCCGGCGTGTAAGGCCAGACTCGCGAGGCGAACGAGAACCTGCGCGAAGCCGGCGGTGCAGGCGGCGACGGGGGTGCCAGTTGCGGCGCAAGCTCAAAGCCAGGCTGCGGTTGCCGGTGGGACTCTGGCCGAAGCGGGCGATGAGATTCGAACTCACGACATTCACGTTGGCAAAACTCGGCTTGGGTTGTCTATAGCTATGCAATAAAAACACTTATGGAAATCGCTTTCCTCGGAGTGCCGAAATCGGTGACAAGCCGGCACCTGACTCTAAGATGCTGAAACGAATCGTCTTACAGACAATTCCAGTGGGACGCCTGGCTGCCCAAGATCGCCTTCGAAAACCTGTTGACTAGTAAAGGTTGTGGCCGTATCTTTTATTAGCGATGGCCGCTATTCAAGCGGGCTTTCACAAGGGCGAACGCTATGAAAGCGACGGGCACCTACATCACGACATCGACAGCAGGCGAATCCTTCAAGGCCTTCGTGCCGAATCCGCTGCCGCCGGACCCGCCGATCGCGCTGGCGAGCAAGGACCATGATCTGATCGAAAAGGCCAACCGCGCCCTCGGCCGGCTCGATGGCGTCACGACGCTCCTGCCGGACGTGTCGCTGTTCCTGTACTTCTACGTTCGCAAGGAGGCCGTGCTGTCGTCACAGATCGAGGGTACCCAGTCGTCCTTCTCCGACCTGCTGCTTCACGAGGAATCTCTGGCTCCGGGCGTGCCGCTGGACGACGTGCAGGAGGTCAGCAACTACGTCGCCGCCATGAACCATGGGCTCAAGCGTCTTCGCGAGGATGACTTCCCGCTGTCGCTCCGGCTGATCCGCGAAATGCACAAGGTGCTGCTGTCGAAGAGACGCGGCAGTGACAAGACGCCCGGCGAGTTCCGGCGCAGCCAGAACTGGCTGGGCGGCACCCGGCCGGGCAACGCCAGGTTCGTTCCGCCACCGCCCGACCACGTGGCCGAGGTCATGAGCAACCTGGAGAAGTTCCTGCACGACCAGCCCAGTCGAACGCCAGTGCTGATCAAGGCGGCGCTGGCGCACGTGCAGTTCGAGACGATCCACCCATTCCTGGATGGCAACGGCCGACTGGGCCGGTTGCTGATCACGCTGATCCTCTGCGCCGAGGGCGCACTGGCCCAGCCGCTGCTGTACCTGAGCCTGTTCTTCAAGCAGCATCGTCAGGAGTATTACGACCGCCTCGATGCAGTGCGGCTCAAGGGCGACTGGCTCGGCTGGTTGCGGTTCTTCCTGGAGGGCGTGGAACAGACTGCCCGGCAGGCCGCCGACACAGCCGGGCGCATCTTGAAGCTGTTCGACGAGGACCGCCGGAAGATCGAAGACCTGGGCCGCAAAGCCGGTTCGGTGCACCGTGTGCATGACCTGCTCCGGCGGCACCCGATCACGACGATCTCGAATGCGACGAAGCAGCTCAGCATGACCACGCCGACCGTCGGCAGTGCCATCGAGTCCCTGGAGACCCTCGGCCTCGTCCGCGAAATCACCGGCAAGCAACGGGACCGCATCTACGTCTACGATCCGTATGTGAAGATCCTCGACGAGGGCACCCAGCCGCTCCCGTAGACGTGCATCCGAAGGTGGCGTGAGTTGATTTCCCGGATATTGCCTGTCAGGCAATTTTCGCAAAGGGAATGACCGATGCCGTGGGCGGTGTCTCCGGCGTGTATACAGTGGCCACCCCTGAGACTTCTCTGCGGATATCGCAGACTCACGTGCAATACCTGACCGGAACAGACGTTATGCGGCCACAGATAAGAGAACCCGGGCAGGTGTTCAAGGAAAGATGAGACTGCCGCCAGCCCTGCTGCAACAAGGGGTTACAAGCGAAAGTCTCAAAATGGGCCATTTTCGCATCCTGCGCCTCCGCCTCGGCTTTCGCTCTCCACAGCACGAGCCCGCAAGCCGCCCCGGCGTTGCGTGCAGAAGCTGCCATGCAGTACCTGAATGGCTCGCCCAGTGGGGTCGGCCACGATTCTTCTGTCTACCTGCGAGGCCACCATTGACGGGTGTGGCTCAGCTGATACAATAGAATATTAGTGGAGACTGAAATGAACGAGCCAAAGGAACTCGCCAGGCTGCTGAAAGTGTTGTCCGTCGAGACGCGCGTACGAATCGTGCAGCTCTTGAAGGGCCGGGCGCTGTGCGTGAATGCCTTAGCTTCTCGGTTGGACGTAACCCAGGGGGCAGTGTCGCAGCACCTCCGCATAATGCGGGACGCTGGCCTGGTGATCGACGAGAAGCGCGGGTACTTCGTCCACTACCGCTTGAATGAGGACACTCTCGCCGCGTGGCGGGAGGAGATAGACAGGCTGCTGGACCCGACACACGGGGCCTGCACAGACACGAAGGGAGCATCGAAATGTGCTGCAATGAGAGACAAGAAGGCTGCCAGAAGCCGGAAAACCTGACGGGGAAGCCCGAGGACTGCTCGCCGGAGCAGATTCGAAAGTGTCACGGCGACGTGGACGCCCACCCTTGCGTCGAAGCGGCGGGTTGCGAGCATCCCGAACGCCTCCAAGGCGAGCCGGGTGACTGTTCGCCGGAGCAGATTCGCCAGTGCCATGGCGACGCGGCCAGCCATCCGTGCGAGAAGAAGTAGCAGACATGTTCGCGAACGAAAGGACGCCCAACGCATGAAACTCGGCATGGTGATCCACCCAGACGGACCCGGAGACGGTCTTCAACGCCCTGCGGCTTGCGCTGTTCAGCCTTGAACAGGGAGACCAGGTGCGAATCTTCCTGTCCGGCAAGGGCGTGGAGATCGACGAGATCGAGGATCCCAAGTTCGATGTGAAAGGTGCAGCCCAGAAGGTGCTCGACGCGGGCGGTGAGTTTCTCGCCTGCGGGACTTGTCTGAAGCTGCGGAACTCCGAGGGATCGGAGGTTTGCCCGCTCTCGACGCTCAAGGACCATTACGAGGTCGTCCGCGACTCGGACAAGCTGGTGACGATATGACCGCAGGTCGAGCCCAGCGAGCGGAGCCAGCGGGCCACCGGCCAGATAAGGGACCCAAGGTAGAGTTGCCCGATTACTACCAGACCGTCGCGGAGGATGTAATCGCATTCTGCGGCGATCAGAGCGGCCGGGTCTGGGTCGATCTGGGCAGCGGGCCGGGCGGTCTTGGCTTCGCCCTGCTGGAGAAGGTCTCCGATGGCGCGATGGTGCTGATGGACCCGAACGCAGATGCCTTGCGCCGCGCGCTGGATGCCGCACGCGAGCGCGGCATGGGTTCACGAACGGTGGCGGTCATCGGCTCGGCCGAGTCGATTCCCTTGCCCCATGAGTCGGTCGATGTGGTTGTCAGCCGGGGATCGTTCTACTTCTGGCGGGATCGCGCTCAAGGTCTGCGGGAGATTTGGCGCATTCTTCGACCCGGCGGGCGGGCCATGATCGGCGGCGGCCTGGGCAGCGCGTACCCGCAATGGGCCAGGCAGGAGTTTATCCGTCGTCGGCGGGAGTCGGCGAAAAGCCCGGAGGAAGCCCGGAAGTTCGCCGAGGCGCGGAGTCCGGAGACATTCCATCGATTGGCCGCCGAAGCAGGCCTGCCCTCGTTCGAGGTTGTCGGCGAAGGCGGCCTGACGGCGGATGATCCGAATACCGGCATCGGCATCTGGCTGCGGTTTACGAAGGAGGCGGCGAATGACGCCGGATAACGAAAAGACGGCCATCGAAGTGCGCGGCCTGGCCAAGCGGTTCGACGACGTGCAGGCCGTCGCGGGCATTGACTTCGACGTGCGGGAAGGCGAGTTATTCGGCTTCCTCGGTCCCAACGGCGCGGGCAAGAGCACGACGATCAACATGCTCATCGGCTTGGCGAGAGCCGACGCGGGCACGATCCGCATCGCGGGGATCGACTGCTCGAAGAACCCCAAGGCCGCCCAGCACCTGATGGGCGTGGTGCCGGACGAGAGCAACCTGTATCCCGAACTGACGGGCTTCGACAACCTGAGCTTCTGCGGGGCGCTCTACGGCATGAGCAATCGTGACCGCGAAGCGCGCGCCAAGGAGTTGCTGGATCGCTTCGGCCTGGCCAAGGCGGCCAACCGCAAGTTCGGCGGCTACTCCAAGGGTATGAAACGCAAGCTGACAATCGCGGCCGGGATCATTCACTCGCCGCCCCTCCTGTTCATGGACGAGCCTACCACCGGCATCGACGTGGCCAGTGCGCGGCAGATTCGCCAGCTCATCGCCGATCTGAACGCCGCCGGGACAACGATCTTCCTGACCACGCATTACATCGAAGAGGCCCAGCGGCTATGCGGGCGAATCGCCTTCATTGTCCAGGGCCGGATCGTCCGCACCGACACGGTGGAAGAACTCATGCGCCGCACGGATGGACGCCATGTGGTGCAGTTCGCCGTCTCCAGCGGAGCGGCAGAAGTCTGCGAGGCGATAGTCGCCGAGTGGCCGAGTCTTCATTGCCAGGCCGTCGCCGATGGTCAAATCCGTGTGGAGTCGCCCGAGCCGGTCCGCGTGGGACCGCTGGTGCGGCTGTTGGAGGATCGCGGCACGGAAGTATCCGAGGCCCGCAAGCTCCGGCCGTCGCTGGAAGATGTCTTCGTCGAGATCACAGGCATCGAAGCGGGCGCGATGAAGCAGGAGAAAGAGAAGTCCGGGAAGGGAGGCGGCGCATGAAGGCGTGGATCGCATTCTGGAACATCCTGGCCAAGGACTTCCGGGCCTACTACCTCAAGCCGCCGAACATCAGTTGGGGCCTGATCTTCCCGCTGGCGTGGACGGGGATGTTCTTCATCCGCTCCGGGGCGGGCTTGGACAGCGTGCCCGCGTTGCTGCCGGGTGTGATGGCCGTGTCCGTGCTGTTCGGCACGACGAGCCTGCTGTCGGTCACGGTGACGTTCGAGAAAAAAGGCCGATCCTTCGAGCGGCTGCTGCTTGCTCCGATCCCGTTGGAGCTTCTGATGGTGGCCAAGACCGGCGGCGCGATCCTGTTCGGCATCGCAAACGCCTTCGTGCCGATCATCTTCGCGGCGTTCCTGATGGACCTTTCGGCGGTCAACTGGGCGACGCTCGTTCCGGCCATCGTGCTGATCGCGATCAGCTCGACGTTCCTGGGCCTGTTCATCGCGGTGTCGGTCAGCGAGGTCTTCGAGGCCCAGACGTTCTCGAACTTCTTCCGCTTCCCGATGCTGTTCCTGTGCGGGCTGTTCTTCCCCATCGAGCAGTTGCCCGTCTGGCTTCGGCCGCTGAGCTACGCGCTGCCGCTGACCTACGGGGCCGACGTGTTGCACGGCTCGATCCACCGCTCCCCGCACCTGCCGTTTCTGCTGGACTTCGGCCTGCTGCTGGCGTTCTGCGCGGTGCTGTTCGCCCTGAGTTTGCGGAACATCCGGCGGAAGTGGATCACGTAACGGACAGGCAGGTGTGAATGAAGATCGGTAGCTTCGAGTTCAATCTTCGAGAACTGGCCGGGTCGCTGGGCGACTTCGGCACGTTGCTGCCGCTGGCCATCGGGTACATCACCGTCTGTGGGCTGAATCCAGCAGGCCTGCTGGTCATGATGGGCCTTGTCAATATCGTCACGGGGTTGGTCTATCGCCTCCCTATGCCCGTGGAGCCGATGAAAGTGCTCGCCGTGGTGGCCATCGCCCAAGCCTGGACGCCGGAGAAGGTCTACACCTCCGGGCTGGTCATGGGCGTGGTCTGGCTGGCGATGGGCGCGACCGGTGCGATGGATTTCGTCGCCCGGTGGACGCCTCGCAGCGTGATTCGCGGCATTCAGCTCTCGCTGGGGGCGCTGCTGGCCATGGAAGGCATCAAGATGGCCAGCACGTGGTGGTGGCTCGGCGCGGCCGCTGTCGTCGTGGTTCTCCTGCTGCGGAGCAATCGCTACGCCCCAGCCTCCATCGTCCTGGTCCTCGGCGGGGTCGTCATCATGGCCTTCCGAGGCCAGTTGACCGAAGTTGGCGGCGTCTCGCTCTCGCTTCCGCCATTGACGATGGTTGACCCGCGCGAAATCTGGCCCGTGCTGCGAGACGCAGGGCTTGCACAGATTCCTCTGACGGCCACCAACGCCGTAATCGCCACGAGCGTTCTCATCTCGGAATACTGGCCGAACCGGCGAGTCACGAACCGCCAGTTGGCGACCAACATGGGCGTCATGAACATCGTGCTGCCTTTTTTCGGCGGCATGCCCCTTTGCCACGGGGCCGGAGGGCTGGCCGGGCAGCATTATTTCGGCGCGAGGACCGGCGGCACCAACATCATCGAAGGGACCATCGAGATCGGCCTGGGCGTTCTGCTGGCCGGGAGCATCGCGTCGATCTTCGCGGCGTTCCCGCTGGCCATCGTCGGGGCGATGATGCTGCTGGTCGGGGTCGAGATGGTCAAGTTCGCCCGCGACCTGAGGTTCAACCGGCATCTCCTGCCCGTCGCGGCGACGCTGGCCGGTTCGCTCCTGGCGAATATGGCCGTTGGCTTTGCGGCCGGGCTGGCCGTCCACTACCTCTTGCTGGGCAAGGAACATCATCATGCCGACGCCCAGCGATGAAGACCTGATGCTCAGCGTCCGCGATGGCGACTTGGACGCCTTCGAGCAGATCGTGCTGCGCCACCAGGCCGAGGCGTGGCGCGTAGCCTACCGCTTCACCGGCGACGCCGCCGAGGCCGAGGACCTCGCGCAGGATGCTTTTCTGAAGATTCTTGACGCAGCATCGCGGTACAAGCCCACGGCTACATTTCGAACCTACTTCTATAGGGTTCTGACGCGGCTGTGCATCGATCACCGGCGCAAGAAGCGGCCCGTTCTCGCCGATCCCTCTCCGAACATGCCGGACAACACGCCTTCTCCTTCGGTGCAAGCCGACTGGGCCGAGCGCGATGCGCTGATCCAGGCCGCGCTGAACTCCCTGCCCGCCGACTACCGCATGGCGGTGGTGTTGCGGTACTTCGAAGGGCTCAGCGGGGTCGAGATGGCTGAGGCGATGGGTCGCAGCGTCAAGGCCGTCGAACGTCTGCTTGCCCGGGCCAAGTCCGCCTTGGAACCTCAGTTACGGCATCTTCTCGAATCGTGATCGGTTTTCCGAGGGGGATTTCCCGGACCTGTTCGTTTGTTGAGATAGAAGACATCCGATGCGCTGCGAGAACGTGCAAGAACAACTCAATCGCTTTGCGGCCGGCGACTTGCCGGTGGCGGATCGCCATGCCGTGCAGGCCCACCTGGCCGAATGTGCGGCTTGTCGAGCGAAGCTGGCGGAGATCGACGCCTTGGCTGGAGTTGTCGCCGGTACCTCAACACCGCCCATCCCGTCGGGATTTGTTTCTCGCGTGATGGCGGCCGCGCGGCGGCGGCAGGATGCCCAGCCCATCGCGGCCTGGAACCTGCCGCGCTGGTGGCGTCTGTCGTCGGGCCCGATGCATGCCGCCGCCGCTGCGGTGCTGATCGTCGGCTTGAGTGTCGGCGTGGTGTTGGGGTGGACCTCCGCGCCACCGGCCGCGCGGGCCGAGACGGCCGCTGAAGTTGATCCGGTTGATGTGTATCAGATCGATTACCTCGGCGAGGCCCCGTCGGGATCACTGGCCGATAGCTACCTGACGCTCGTTTCAGCTACGGATGAGGGAGGACGCTGACGATGTGGAAGAAGATCGCCCCCTTGCTGGTCGTGCTCTCGGTGGCCCTGAACATCGCATTCATCAGCGTTTGGGCTGTCCATGCTGCTCGGACCCACTGGCCCACTGACGCTGCAGGCGATAGCGAGATGTGGTGTCCGCTGCATCGTCGGCTCAATGTGACCGACGAGCAGTGGCAACGGATCGAACCGCGCATCACAGAGTTCCGCGCTCGGTCGCAAACGATATGCGCGGAGCTAAATCGCCTGCGAACCGAGTTAATTGACTTGATCGCGTCCGATGATCCAGACCGGCAGGCCATCGCGGCCAAGCAGGAAGAGATTCTCGCCGGCCAGCGGAAGATGCAGCAGCTCGTCATCGAGCATCTGCTGGCCGAAAAGGAGGCTCTTACGCCCCAGCAGCAAGAGGAACTGTTCAACCTGTTTCGACGGCGAAGCGGGTGCACTGCCCATCCCATGGTGGGCCTCTCGCAGGCCGAGTCCGGGACGGCTCCGCGTGAACATCCCCATCATCCCGGTACACGGAATCAAGGAGAGTAGCCATGAAGAGAACAGTCGTGATCGCTCTGGTCGTTCTAGTCGCCGCAACGGCGGCGTGGTCTGCTTATGCCTATGCCCAGGGCAGTGGACCGTTGAAACGCATGGGCGCAGCTTTCTGTCGGCCCGCCTGCGAACCTTCCTCTCAGCCATGTGACAACGTCCCGGCCTGCCACGACGGGTCAGCCTGCGCCTGCGATCCTGCCGACTGCCCGATGTTCAAGGACGAGGACGGAGACGGCAAGTGTGATATCGCGGGCGACTGCGGGCGGCATGGCCAGACCGGCTGCCGCGATGGCGCGAGCGGCTGCGGAGGCCGGATGGTTCGTGGCCATGGTTGCGGCCGACATGGCAACCAATAGCGCCGCAATAACGTAGCGTCGGAGACGAAGAAGATGATGATTTTAGCTGAAGGTCACATGCATCACGCGGCCGGAGCGTGGCCGGTCATGGCCGCCATAGGCATGCTTTTTCTGGCGGGCCTCTGTGCGGCGATTCTTCTTCTGAGGAGGCGAGCGCCAGGTCTGCCAGCACCCACGGGCCAAGGCGGCGGCACTTACGGAGTTGGGCACGAAGCGCCTTCTTCGGACTTCGGCGGTCCTGTTGCGGCACCCAGCCCCGAAATGCCGGAGCATGCGGAGGACGAGTACGACGCCAAGATACTGGCCATGCTGGGCCAAAAAGGCGAGCCGATGGCCCAAACCGAGATCGCCGCCAACCTGGGCATGGACCCCGTCGCACTCGGTACATGGCTGGCGGGTATGGAACGGCACGAACGCCTCGGCAGGACGTGGAACGCGGAGCAATCGACCTACGTGGTCCACCTGCGCGATTGAGACGTGAAGCGTGGCGATACAGGAGCTCGGTTTGAAATACGGTGTGAACTTACTCTTGCTGACTGGTGTCATCGCTCTGGGTGGCTGCGCAAGCCTTGACCCGTGGGGCGAATTCGACGCTCTGCCTGAATCTCGCTCGCAGTCGTTTGACGCGGAGATCGACGGGGAGGAATCAGCTACGGATGATTCGCAGGACCTCGCGTCCGAGCTGGCCGGGCGGACGCTTTCATTGGGCCAGTGCGTCACCGTCGCCCTGGAGCACAACCCGCGCACGGCCGAATCCTGGCAGGCGATTCGTGCCGCAGCCGCACGCACCGGGCGGGCCAAGGCCGACTACCTGCCCACCATCGGCTTCACATCCAGTGTCGCACGTGGCGAGACGGTCCAGCTCGATCGCGATACCGACCTCGGGACGCAGAACCGCTACGACGGCGTGTTCGGCCTGCGCTGGTTGATCTTCGACGGCGGCGGGCGCGAAGCCCGTGTGGATGCCGCGACCGCCGAAGTGCTGGCGACGGGGTTTCGGCACAACACTGCCTTGCAGGATGTGGCTCTGCTGACGGTCGAATCGTACTACAACCTGCTCGCCGCCCGGAGCTTTCGCCAGCTTGCCGACGAGACGGTCCGCCAGCGTGACTATCAGCTTCGTCTGGCGGAGGCCCGCCACAACGCGGGCGTGGTCAGCAAATCCGACGTGCTGCGTGCCGAGACAGAGAAGGCCGACGCCGAGCTGAACCTGGTGCGGGCGCGGAATGCAGTCGAGGTTGCCCGGGGGCGTCTGGCGACCGCGATGGGTGTGTCCGTGTCGACCAGCTTCCAGATCGCCGACCTGCCCGAGTCGCACTACCAACAGCAACTCGACGACGTGCAGGCTCTGCTTGGCGAGGCTGCCGGTAACCGCCCCGAACTCAAGACCGCGCTGGCCCAGGTGCGCGCGCAGAAAGCCGGAGTGCGATTGGCTGAGTCCCGATACTGGCCCGCGCTGGCCGTCGACACGGGTCTTGGCTGGATCGGGCGGAGTTTCCCGCCCGATCAGCGACAATGGACGGTCGGGGCCGCGATTGATCTGCCGCTGTTCACCGGGTTCGACCGCAACTATCAGCTTCACGCCGGCAAGGCCGAATTGGATCGCGCCCTGGCCGCCCGGCAGATCGTGCTCCAGGGCGTGGAACTGGAGGTCTGGACCACCTACTGGCAGGCCATCGAGGCCACGCAGGCGATCGGCGCTGCCGAGCGGTTCGTCGCCAGCGCCGAGGAAAGCGCCCGCGTGGCCGAGGGCGAGTACAAGAACGGCACCGGCTCGATCATCGGCATGATCGACGCCCAGACCCAACGCACCGTCGCCCGGGACCGGCTTATCCAGGCCCGGCTGGACTGGCGCACGGCCATCGCACGGCTGGAACGAGCCGTAGGCCGGTCGTTGACCCAACGGGCCGAGCCGGTCGCAGAGGAAGAAAGTGAGTGACCTTGCATAAGAACGCGAAACGAATCCTGTTGATTGTGCTGGTGCTGGTTGTCGCAGCCGGTGCTGGAGCGGTCTGGTATGGCCTTTCGAACCAGGCCGCCCAGTCATCGCCGCGGAGCTCGCCGAAAAAACCCAAACCCTTGCAGGTGGAAGTCCAACCGGTACGACGGGGCGAGATTGTTCAGCGGCTGGAACTCAGCGGCGAGGTGGTGGCCACCGACTCGGTCGTCATCGCCGCGACGAAGGAAGGCCCGATCGAGTACTGCCCGTGGCGGGAAGGCGACGCGGTAACCGCCGGTGAGAAGCTCATCGAGATCGACCGCGAAGTGCATCGGGCGGAAGTGCGGACCGCCGAGGCGGACCTGGACGTTGCCCGCGCGAAGCTGGCCGACCTGAAGGCCGGCGCTCGACCCGAGGAAATCGACCAGACTGAAGCCAGTGTCCGGCGCTGGCAAGCGACGCTGGCCGAGGCGCGCAAGAGTTATGAGCGGCAGAAACAACTCATCGCTGATGATTTCACGTCGGAGCAGAGCGTCGACCAGGCCCGCGAGCGGATGGAAGTCGCCGAGGCTGAACTGGCCGCCGCCCGCGAGAAACTTCGCATGCTCAAGGCGGGCCCGACCGAAACCGAGATCGCCGTCCAGGAGTCAGCGGTCAAGCAAGCCGAGGCCAAACTGGACTTGGCCAAAGCGCACCTGTCCGAGTGCGTCGTCACCGCTCCCTTCGATGGTGTGATTACCGCCGTGCATGTCCGCCCCGGCGACCTGGCCACGCCGCGAAGCCCGTTGCTGGAGATGTACGCCCCGGACTCGCTGGTCATTCGCTTCTCCGTGCCCGAGGCGGAGGGCTCGGCCGTTCGGCCGGGGCTTCGGATGCAAGCCACGCTCGACGCCCTGAATGGACGAGCGTTCGACGCCGAGATCACGCGCGTCTACCCCCAATTGGACGAGGCGATGCGTACACGCACGGTCGAGGCGAAACTCACCGAACCGGCCGAGATCGTTCCGCACATGTTCGCCCGGCTGAAGCTTGAATTAAGGCGGGCCGACGATGCCGTGCTCGTCCCCGCCGAGGCGGTCCTGACCGCCCCGACAGGCGAGCGCTATGTCTTCGTGATCAACCAGGGCAAAGCGCAGCGACAAGTCGTTGAAGTTGGTATTGAGCAGGACAAGACGATCCAGGCCCTCAGCGGACTCCAGCCAGGCCAGCGTGTGGTCGTGGCGGGTCAGGCAGCGTTGCGTGACGGCCAGCCCATTCGTGTGCCCGGCCAGCAGCCCCAAGGCGGAGGAAAAGGCCCGGGCGGCAATCAACAAGCCGATGGCCCGCGTCCGGATGCGGGCTTCGACCCTGCTCAGCCCGCCCTGAGCGGCAGTCGAAGGGCGGGGGCCAGCCGATGAGGATTACCGAACTCTCTGTCCATCGTCGCCTGGCCAGCGGCGCGATCGCGCTGGCGACGATCGTCCTGGGCCTGTACGGCCTGTGGCGGTTGCCCGTCGATTATCTGCCCGAAGTGACCTATCCGCTGGTGAAGGTCCACATCCGCTGGCCCGGCGCGACGGCCGAAGAGATCGACAAGGACATCGCCGACCCGGTCGAACGGTTGATGGCCACGGTCGACTATCTGGACGATCTGGAATCGACCTGCCGTGAAGGCGTCTATGCGCTCAACGTGAACTTCGAATACGGGGCCGACGTGGACGTGGCGTTTCAGGACGTGCTGGCCGCCCTGACCCGCGCCGAGCAGGACCTGCCGGACGACATCGACCCGCCGTATGTCTTCAAGGCCGACCCGTCGCAGTTGCCCGTGATGCAACTGACGATCCGTTCGGATCGCTGGGGGCCGGTGGAACTGCGCGAATGGACCGACAACTGGCTGCAGGACCGCATTCTGGCGGTTCGGGGTGTGGCGGGCACGGAGATTGTCGGCGGGCTGGAACGGGAAATACGCATTCTGCTCGATCCGCTGCTGATGGAGAAGCACCGGATACCGCTGAAGACCGTCATGCAGCGGCTGGCCGAGGAAAACGTCGAGCAGACCGGCGGGCGCGTCACCGTCGGGCGGCGCGAGATCATCGCCCGCACCATGGGCGAGTTCGACGACCTGGAGCAGATCCGCTCGGTCGTCATCGACCGGCGCGGCGGTAAGAAGCTCTACCTGCGGGACATCGCGGATGTTGTCGATTCGCACGAGGACGTGCGGGTCATCACGCGATTCAACGGCCATCCGGCCGTCAAACTCTCGGTGCTCAAGGAAGCTCAGGCCAACACCGTCGAGGTCGCCCAAGCCGTGCAGCGACAACTGGACGAACTGAAGCCGACGCTTCCGGAGGGGATCGAACTCGGCTTCGTGGAGAACCAGGCCGAGTACGTGGACAGGGCGCTGGCGGGCGTCCGCGATGCGGCCATCGGGGCGTTCGTCCTGCTGGTCGTCGTGGTCTGGCTGTTCCTGGGCAGCTTCCGCCAGGTGCTGGTGATGGTCGTGGCCTTGCCGCTGACGCTGATCATCAACTTCGGCCTGATGAAGGTCGCCGGGTTCTCACTGAACATCTTCTCCCTCGGCGGCCTAGTCGTCGCCATCGGCGTGGTGCTGGACAACTCCATCGTCGTGGTCGAGAACATCAGCCGC
>CAZHEH010000027.1:0-40338 GCA_964531695.1 uncultured Planctomycetaceae bacterium
TGCATATGTCGTCTTTTCGGGTGCAGCGATTCTGAAAGGCGTCAGCGCATCACTATACCGAGTCAACGCATCAACCTGACGGATTCACGCCTCCGAAGCGGCGGTCGCGTTGGGCGTAGGCGACGAGGGCCTCTCGCAGGCGTCGCGGGCTGAAGTCCGGCCAGAAGACGCCGGCGACGTACATTTCTGCGTAGGAGACCTGCCAGAGCAGGAAGTTGCTCAGGCGCATCTCGCCGGAGGTGCGGATCAGCAGGTCGGGGTCGGGCATGCCGGCCGTGTCGAGCGAGGCGGAAATCAGCGCCTCGTCCACGTCGTCGGGCTTGAGCTCGCCATCGGCGGCGCGGCGGGCGATACTGCGGACGGCGTCGCTGATCTCGACGCGCGAGCCGTAGTTCAGCGCCATGCCGAGCACCATGCCCGTGTTGCCGGACGAGACGCGGACGGACTCATCCAGCTCGCGGATCACCGGCTGCGGCAGCCCGTCGCGGCGGCCGAGGTGCTGGAGGCGGACGTTGTGGTCCATCAGCATCTGCCGCTCATGCACGAGGTACTGGGCATAGAGGTGCATGAGGGCGTTGACCTCTTCCTTCGGGCGGGACCAGTTCTCGATGGAGAAGCTGTAGAGCGTCAGGGCCTCGAGCCCGAGCCGCGCCGCCTCGGTGACGATGCTGCGGACGACCTTGGCCCCGGCTTCGTGCCCGGCCGAGCGCGGCAGGCCCCGCTGCTTGGCCCATCGCCCGTTGCCGTCCATGATGATGGCGACGGATCGCGGGATTCTCTCCTCGGGCACACCCAGCTCGCGGCGGGCTTGGGCGACGGCATTGGCGGACACGTCGGCCATCAGCGAAGCCCGTCCACCTTGGTGTTGTGCACGATGGTCTGCTCGCGTCCAGGCCCGACGCTGATGACGCCGACCGGCCGGCCGAGGACGGCTTCCACGCGGGAGACGTAGTCCTGTGCGGCCGGGGGCAACTGCTCGAAGCTGCGGGCAGCGGTGATGTCCTCGCTCCAGCCGGGCATGGTTTCGTAGACGGGCTCGGCCGCACCGAGCAGTGCGGGGTCGAACTCGGTGATCGGCTCGCCGTCGGCGCGGTAGCCGGTGCACAGGCGGATTTCGTCGAGGCCGCTGAGCACGTCGAGCAGGGCCAGGGCGACCTCGTCGACGCCCGACAGCTCGGTCGTGTAGCGCGCCGCGAACAGGTCCAGCCATCCGCAGCGTCGTGGGCGTCCGGTGGTGGTTCCATACTCGCGGCCGCGTTCGCGAAGGTACTGGCCGATGTCGTTGTCCTGCTCGGTCGGGAAGGGCCCGGCCCCGACTCGGGTGGTGTAGGCCTTGAGGAGGCCGACGACGTTGCCGACGGCGCGGGGCGGCACGCCGCTTCCGGGCGAGACGCCGCAGGCGGTGACGGACGAGCTGGTGACGAACGGGAAGGTGCCGTGGTCGATGTCGAGCATGCTGCCCTGGCCGCCCTCGAAGAGGATTCGCTCTCCCTCGCCCATCGCCCGGCGCAGGACGGCGCCGGTGTTGCCGACCATGGGGGCGATCTGCTCGCCGTAGCCCGCGCACTCGGCGGCGATGGCGTCGGGGTCCATCGGCTCGGCGTCGTACAGGGCGGCGAAGACCTTATTCTTCATGTCGGCGATGAGCCGGCACTTCTCTCGGAGGGCGCTGGGGCGGATCAGGTCGGCGATGCGCACGGCCGTGGAGCGATGGGCCTTGTCGGCGTAGCAGGGGCCGATGCCGCGGGAGGTGGTGCCGATCTTCTGCCCGGCCAGGGCGTTCTCGCGGAGGGCGTCCTCGAGCTTGTGCCAGGGCATGACGACGTGGGCCGCGGAGCTGATCAGCAGGTTCTCGGGCCCGACGTCGACGCCGCGGTCCCGCAGCATGGCGAGTTCCTCGGCGGCCACGGACGGGTCGAAGACGACGCCGTTGCCGATGATGTTGGTGATGCCCTGGCGGAAGACCCCGCAGGGGATCAGGTGCAGGGCGAACTTGGCTCCGTCGATGACGACGGTGTGCCCGGCGTTGGCGCCGCCGCAGTAGCGGACGACGAAGCGGGAGACGGAGGCCAGGGCGTCGACGACCTTGCCCTTGCCCTCGTCGCCCCACTGCAAACCTGTGACGCAGACGTTGTTGCCGGTCATGGCGGGAGTCCAAGCTTTGCTGGGGGTTCGGGTATGCCGGAGAAGGCCGCATCAGCATACCGGCCGTCGCGGATACGTCAAGGGATGGTAGGCCCGGCTCCTCCTGGTTTCCGGCTCATGGCGGTGCCGTGCGCGTGCCCGTCAGGCACGCCGGCCGGACAGCGGCGGGGATGAGTCAGGCAGAGCCGCGTGGGCGTTGTCGGAGCGGGCACGCGTGTGCTAGGATCGGTGTCGGCAGCGGCGGGCCGTCGAGGCCGGGAGTGCAGTCGTGGTTCAGCAGCGCCGGAAGCGATCGATACTGGGCGTGGGGCTCGACGGGGACGGGGAGGTTCGCGTCACTCGCGGCCGGAATTTCCATCTCGTCGGCGGGTCGGAACAGACGCACGAGTCGATGCAGGAGAAGTGCATCAAGCTCAACGAGAAGCTCGACCAGCGTGGAAAGACGCTGCATGACGTTGATCGAGCGGAACTTAGGGACATGGCGGCCGAGTGCGGAATGTCCACGGACGAGCCGAAGTCCTGAAGGGCCGCGTTAGTCCGGCATGTTGGGAATGTAAAAAATTCATTTAGGTCTTGTCCGGCAGGAGGGTCGGTGGCAAGAATATACAAGACGTATCACGGGCAAGGAGGTCCGGGCCATTTTCTCGGCTGACGCGCAAGGAGCAGGCCGTTATCGGTGCGCCACCGATAGGAAAGGGAGGTGGCGAAGTGCGTGGATTTCGTCCGAGCCGCTTCGGCTCAAACGACGAGGCGGAGGACGTCCGCGAGAACAAGGAGAACCGGGTCCGCACGTATACGGAGCGGGCGCGGGCCGGCCTCCCCCTGTTCGACGAGACGTCCTTCGTGGATCGGATCACGGAATACGGTCAACGGGTTCTGCGGCAGACGTAGCTCGGGGTGCTCGCGAGGTTCCTCTCTCGCGGACCGCATCGTCCGGGTTGCAGCGGAACACACGGAAGAACGGAGGCGACGCACCGGCGTTCTCAGCGCCGGGCGCGTCCGATGCCCCCGCCCGTCCTGACCGGACGAGCGGGCTGCGCGCCGGATGTCGGCCCGTGGGTGGGAGCCGGCAGCCCGTTGAGGAAGCTGTCCCTGCCGCGATCGGCGGAACCCATTCCTCAAGGGACCGCCAGACCTGTGTTGAGGGTTGCTTCCGGCGGGGGCGCTGCTCACATTGAGGGCATGAGCCGATCGGATCACGCAATGCGATGCCTTGCGCCGCGCGCGCCGGCGGAGAGCGACGGCCGGGGAGGCCTGCGGCTCCACGCGCCGGCCAAGATCAACCTGGACCTGCACGTCGGCCCCCCCCAAGCGGATGGCTACCATCGCCTGGACTCCCTCGTGGCCAAGGTCACGCTGTACGACGAGATCCACCTGCAGCGCCGACCGGATGGCGGAATCCGCTTCGCCTGCGAGGGCGCTGACTGTGGACCGGACGAGCGCAACCTGGCCCGCCGGGCGGCCGAGCGGCTGTGCGAGCGGGCCCGCCCCAGCCACGGCGCGGACATCCGGCTGGTGAAGCGCATCCCGCCGGGTGCCGGCCTGGGGGGCGGCTCGTCGGACGCGGCGGCCGTGCTGAGCGGCCTGAACGCTCTATGGGACCTCGGCCTGCCCGAGGCGGAGTTGTCCGAGCTGGCGGCGGGGCTGGGCAGCGACGTGCCGCTGTTCCTGACCGGCCCGGGCGTGCACATGACCGGCCGGGGCGAGCGGACCCGCGCGGTCGAGCTGCCCGACTTCCACGCTCTGCTGATCCTGCCGCCGCTTTCTTGCGCCACGGCCGAGGTCTACCGGGCATACGACGAGGGACCCGCGCCCGCCCGGCCGGGTCGGCCCGCGTGCCGGCCGCCGTCGGGCCCGCCTTCCGGCTGGCGGGATTGGCTGTACAACGACCTGGCGGAGCCCGCCTGTCGGACTTGCCCGGAGCTGGGCCGCATTCGGGCGGAGTCGGCGCGGCGGCTGTCCGCGCCGGTTCACGTCACCGGCAGCGGCAGCGGGCTGTTCGTGTTGTGCGACGACGAGGCGGAACTCACGCGGCTCGCGGCGGAGCTGGGGGGCGATCCGCCCGGCCGGATCCTCGCCGTGCGGCGCAATCCGTGGTAGGAGGGGCTTATCCCAGCGGCCCGGCGCCGAGTTGTTCGAGGACGACGTCCCGCATGATCTCGCGCGGCGCCGGTTTGCCCGTCCAGACTTCGTATTGGGCGGCCGCCTGGTTGACGAACATGTCCACGCCCGTGACCGTCCGGCACCCGGCCTCGGCCGCCTGGCGCAGCAGCTTCGTCCGGATGGGGTTGTAGATCGTGTCGAACACGGTCCTCGTGGAGGGCGGAATCCGCCTCAGGGGGGTGGCGTTGGGCTCCGGGTGCATCCCCAACGGCGTGCAGTTGACGATCACCTCGGCGCTGGCGCGCTCCGCCTCGTCGAGCCCACCGTGCATGCAGGAGAACTCCGCCGCAAGTTGGTGGGCCCGGATGACCGTCCGGTTATAGACGGTGACCTCGGCGCCGTAGTGGGCCAGCCCGGCGACGATGGCCCGGGCGACGCCGCCGGCCCCGATGATGCCAACGCGGGTGCCGGCCAGGTCCTCGCGGGTGATCTCCATCGCGCCGCAGAGGGCGTCGAGCGCGGCCGCGTAGTCCGTGTTCGTCGCCCGGACGCTCCCGTCCTCGTCGAAGGTGATGGTGTTGGCCGCGCCGATCTGGAGCGTCAACTCGTCGCAATTGGCCGGTCCGACGTAGGCCAGGGCGTTTTCCTTGTGCGGAAGCGTGACGCTCAGCCCGCGCCAGTCCAGCCAGGGGCGCGAGCGAATGGCGTCAAGCAGTCGCTCGAGGGTTTCGTATCCCGGTCGCACGAGCAGCGGAACGTAGGTGCCGTCGTGCCCGGCCGCGTCGAAGGCCGCGTTCAGGATGTCCGGGCTCATCGAGTGCCCGACGGGGAAGCCGATTACCCCGTACACCCTGGTATCGGGGCCTTGCCTCCGCCAGCGGTAGCGTTGGACGAACTGCTCGAGCGTGGGCTGCCCGGGTGCGGACTCGGCCCCCTCGGCCAGGGAGGCGAAGGTGCCGAAGGCCCCGAACTTGCGCGCCAGCAGGCGGCTGAGCAGGCCGGATTCGGCCATCGCCAGCGAGATCATCGGCTTGGCCGAGCCGCGCAGCACGTCGAGGGCCCGCAGGGCGTCCTCGCAGGAGCCGGCGGCGAAGGCGATCTTGCCGACGGCAGCGGGGGACGCCTGAAGCTTCCGGCAGATCTCGTCGAGATCGTCGGGGCAGCAGGAGAAATCGTGGTGGCTGAGGAGGGTTCGCTCGGGCGGCAGGCCGTCGGCGTCGGCGTCCATCTCGATGTCCACGTAGTCGGCGCCCAGCTTGGCGGCGGTGCGGAGAACCTCCAGCCGGCGGCGCTCGTCGCCGGGGAACCGGCCGCCCTGGTGCTGGGCGCGGTTCGTGGCGATGACGGGCAGCGGGGCATCCGTCAGCAGCATGCGAAGCGTCTGCTCGTCGGGCGGCACGGCGAGCATGTCCAGCCGGCACTCGACCATCTCCGCGCCCTGGTCGCGCGCCTGTCGCATCTGGGCGCGCATGACTTGCGGGTCGGCGGCGGTCAGCGGGCAGATCAGCGGTGTGCTTCCTTGCGTGGGGTCCATACGTTTACGGCCCGGGGTGTGGGTCTAGCCGCCCGATTCCTTCCGCTTGTGGTGCCTGTCCACCTGGCCCTTCTTGGGCACGACCCGCGCCGGCCGGCCTGCCTTCGGTGCCAGCAGGTTCACGACACGAAGCAGCTCGATGCCCGTATAGGTCCACTCGGGCTTTCCGGCGGGCGCGCCGGAATCATCCAGGGGGCGCCCGTAGTGGCTGTTTTCCATCTCGTTCACGTGCGGGTCGGTGTAGTCCACATATTCCTTGCGGGCCATCCGCAGGTCCAGGCCGAGTTCCTTCAGCGCGTCGTAGTAGACGATGGCCAGGTCCTTCTCCATCCGCGGAATCTCGCCCTTGAGGGCCTCCAGCAGCGCCACGAAGCTTGCGTGCCCCTTCTCCTCCTGGCGTATGAGCAGTTCGACGAACTGCCGGGCGTGCTCCACTTCGCCGGCGTAGAGCATCAGCTCCCCGACGGCTCGAATCAGCTTCGCGGCCTGCTCGTTGTGCCGGGCCACTTCCATGTCGCTTTCCAGCTTGCGCTTGCGCAGCTCCTTGGCCTGCTCGACTCGCGCCTTCCGCTCGGCCTCGCTCATGTCCGCGTCGGCGTCGGGCATCTGCATCGCGCGGTACCGGGCGTCGGGCCACTGCTGGAACTCCCGCATCTCGCACCGCTTGAGCAGCCCGGAAACTTTGGGCAGCGCCTGGGCGATCACGCTCGATTGCGCCCGCAACAGCGGATCGAGCAGCCGGTTGGCCACGTACAGGTCGATCGGGTCCTTCCGCGGCTCGGCCAGCGCCCGAAGCAGCGGACGGACCGAGTCCGCGTCGTATTCGACGTACTCCATCTCGCGGGGGACGCTCGGGTCGATGTCCTTACCCGAGACCCACAGATCGGCATTGGCCTCGACGCGCTCGGTGAGCTTCTCCAACTCCACACGGCCGACGGGGTCGATCGCGAGGGCCGGGCTTGCCATCGCCGCGAACGTCAGAAGCACGGCCGGGAGGCGGTATCCCCTTTGCGGTTTCATGGCGGTCGTCTCCCTCGGGGCATCGCGGCCCCGAATGTCCGTGATGATACCAGTTTGGCGGGGCGTCGGGCAGGTCTTTCCGCCGGGGCGCCCCCGCCATACGTTTCGGCTTGTTCGCCCGGTCCGTTGAACGTAGCATGGGCGACCGGGTTCCTTCCTGTTTGGAGACCGCGATGATGCGTCATGTATGCGCGTTTGCCTGCCTGCTGCTCGTTTCGGCCGCCCCGGCCGCGGAGCCCGAGCCGGGGAGCACCGGCGATTCCGCCCGCGGCGCCGCGCGGCGGTATGTCGAGGCCTCGGACCGCTACCTGCACCACAGCCGCCTGGAGCGCGGCAATACCGGGTACGGTCTGACCGTCATGGCCGGCACGGAGGTCGTGCGATTCGAGGCCGAGATCGTATCGGTCATGACCGACTGGGGCCCCCATCAGGATGTGATTCTCGCGCGCCTCTCGGGCAAGCCCGGCGGGGTGAACCTGGCGGACACGGGGTTGATCTCCGGCATGAGCGGCTCGCCCGTGTTCGTCCGCGATCCCCGTGACGGCGAGGAGAAGATGATCGGCGCCGTCGCGTACGGGTGGACGGCCCAGGAGGAGCCCGTCTGCGGGATACAGCCGATCACGCAGATGCTCGCCTCGGCGCGGATCCCCGGCGAGCTGCCGGAAGACGAAGACGCCGGGAAGATCGCGGCCGGGGCTTCCCGCGACCGCGAGGCCTACCTGGCGGCTCTGCTGGACCCGAAGAAGCGGGACTTCGCCCGCCTGGCGTGCCGGCGGCACGCCCCGGCGCCGGCAGCCGGCGGGGCGGGCCCGCGTCTGCGACCGATGACCACGCCGGTGACTCTGGCCGGCGTGCCGCCGCGCGTCGTCGCCGACGCGCGGGCGATGCTCGAGCCGCTCGGGCTCATGCCCCTCCAGGGCGGGGGGCTCGGCGAGGTCGAGCGCGAAGCGGCCGGGGCGGCCGAGCTGGTCCCCGGCGGCGCCATCGGCGTGCCGCTGGTGATGGGCGACGCGGACCTCGTGGCCGTGGGCACCGTTACGGACGTGATCGACGGCCGGGTGCTCGCGTTCGGGCACGCGTTCCGGGGCGACGGGGCGAGCGAGTTCCCCATGAGCACCGCCTACGTGCACACGGTGGTTTCGAGCATGTTCGGCAGTTTCAAGCTCGGCTCGGGGGTGCGCCCGGCCGGCAAGCTCGTCCGCGACGAGATGGCCGCCATCGTCGGGCGCGTCGGTCCGGAGGCGGACCTCGTGCCGATGCACGTGTCCGTCCGGTGGGCCGAGACCGGGCGCGAGCAGACCTACGAGTTCCAGATCTGCCGCCACAAGCTGCTGACGATCGCGCTGTCGCGGATGCTCGTGATGGCCACCGCGTGGGGTTGGCACGATCTGCCCCCCGAGCACACGATTCATTACGAGGCGGAGGTCCGATTCGCCGAGCTCGGCCGCTATCACGTGAAGAACACCTCGAGCAATGAGGACGTGTTCGAGCTGGTCTCCGACGTGGCGCGTCCGCTGGCGGCGCTGCTGGACAACCCGCTGGGCGAGCCCGCACGGGTCGAGGCCATCGACGTGAGCTTCGAGATCGAGCCGGTCGCCCGACGCGCGCAATTGCTGGATCTGCGTCTGCACGGGCGGACCTACCGTCCGGGCGAGACGATCACGGGCGACCTGGTCATCCGCAGGTTTCGCGAGCGGCGCTCCACCCTCCCCGTGAGCTTCGAGCTGCCCGAGGACATGCCCGAGGGCGCGTACACGCTCACGGCCATGGACTACCTCGGCGCGCTGTCCGTGCACCAGTCGGAGATGCCGCACCACTTCGCGCCCAAGACGCCGGAGCAGCTCTTCGACGCGGTGCAGCGCGTGGTCGGCACGGAGGCGTCCACGCTGTATCTGCACGTCCCGCTGCCCGAGGGCGGGCTGGCCATTGAGAAGCGCGAGCTGCCCGACCTGCCGCCGAGCAAGGCCCGCGTGATCGCGGAGGCCCGATGGGCCGACATTACCGTTTTCGCCCGGTCGCTGATGCAGACCGACAAGAAGGACTTCGTCGTTTCCGGCGCGGCATCGGCCGATTTCGTGGTGCGGAAGCGCCCGGCCGAGACGCGCCTCCATCAAGCAAAGGATCGCCCCGAATGAGAAGCCGGACCTGGACGTGTCTGACGGTGGTTGTGGCCCTGAGCGCGGCGGCCTTCGGCGTGACGCCCGGACAGTGGCGGCACGCGACGGAAGGGGACTTCGCCTCGGGCGAGCTTTCGGGCGTGATGGCCACGTCGGGCGGTGAGCTGCGCCTGGCCCCGCGCGTGGATGTGGTGCTCTCGGCGGAGGCGTCGCCGGTGGTCGTGGCGGCGCTGGCGGCGGGCCCGGACGGCGTGTGGATCGGCGACGGCACCGAGCCGCGCATCCATCGCATCAACGAGGACGGCGAGGCCGAGTTGGCGGCCGAGCTGCCCGGCGCGATGATCGGCACGCTGCGGTTGCAGGACGGCGAGTTGCTGGCCGGCACCTGCGGCGACGGGGCGGGCATCTACCGCGTCCGGGGCGAGGGCGAGTTCGAGCCCGTGTGGGTCGATGCGGACGTCGAGTTCGTCTGGGCGATTGAGCCGGACGGCGACGGCGGGCTCTACGCAGCGACCGGGCCCGAGGGAAAGGTCTTCGCCATCGACGCCGAGGGCGAGGGGAAGGTCGTCTACGAGGCGGGCGACCTGGCGGACAACATTTTGTGCCTCGCCACGGCCGACGACGGACGGCTGCTGGCCGGCACGGACAAGAACGGTCTTGTGCTGAAGATCGACCCGGAGCGGGCCAAGGGCCGCGTGATCCTGGACGCCGACGAGACGGAAATCGCCGCCCTCGTGCCCGCACGCGGCGGGGGCGTCTACGCGGCCACGTCCGACGCGGCCAAGGCCGTGCCGAGCCAGGGCGGCCCGATGGTACCCGGCGAAGGCCCGCTCGAAGAAGGCGGCCCGATGCCGGCCGAAGAGGAGATGGGCTGGAGCGCGCCCGCGGGAGAGGCCGAAGCCGCTCTTGGCGAGGCGATCGTGAAGGCGCTGTCGGATGGCGCGCCTGACGCCTCGGAAGCCGGCGATGGCTCCGACTCAACCGACCGCATGCCTCTCCGCGACGGAGCGACAGTGGAAGATTCGGATCCGCTCTCCGAAGACGGCGAGCTGCTGGCGAGCGAGACCCCGCCCGACCCGGAGGAGCCGCCGGTGCCCGATGAGGACGGCGATGACGGCGAGGCGGACGGGGAAGAGCCCAAGGACGAGCCCGGCGGCGAGGCGCTGGACCCGCCCGAGCGGGTCGTCCGCGGCGGCGCGCCCGGCGGGGAGGGCAACGCGGTGTATTTCATCCACCCTGACGGGCTGGTGGAGACGATTTTCCGCCGGCCGCTGATCATCATGTCGATGGTACGGCTGGACGGGCGGCTACTGCTCGGGACGGGGGACGAGGGCAAGATCTTCACCGTCACGACCGGCGGCGACGAGGTGGCCATGCTGGCCGACGTCGAGCCGTCGCAGGTGACGGCCCTGGCGGTCGGGCCGGACGGAGCGGCGCACTTCGCCACGGCCAACCGGGGCTCGGTCGCGCTGCTCTCGGCCGAGCCGGCCGAGGAGGGCACCTTCACCTCGCCCGCGATGGATGCCGGGCAGGTGGCGCGCTGGGGCACGCTGCACACGGTGCATGAGGCGCCGGGGCGGGCCCGCGTGAAGGTGTCCACGCGCAGCGGCAACACGGCCGAGCCGGACGACGCCGCCTGGAGCGACTGGGTCGAGGTTCGCCCGGCCGGGCCGGGCTTCGGGCAGATCGCCAGCCCGACGGCGCGGTTCCTTCAGTACCGGCTGGAACTGACGGCCGGGCGCGACGACGGGCCGGTCGTTCGGGGCGTCGAGGCGATGTACCAGGTGGGCAACCTGCCCCCGGCGATCGCGTCGGTGGGCGTGAGCGCCTCGGCCGGAGGCGACGGCGGCGGTTCCGGGCCGAACGGCATGCCCTTCCGGGCCGTGGCGATTAACGCGACCGACCCGAACGGGGACGGGCTGGAGTACACCGTCCACTTCCGCCGCGTGGGCACGGAGACGTGGATCGAGGTCGCCGACGAGCTGGCCCAGGCCCAGTACCTGTGGGACAGCCGCACCGTGCCCGACGGCGAGTACGAGTTCCGCGTGACCGCGTCGGACGCGCCCTCGAACCCGCCGGCCGAGGCGTTGCAGTCGGCCCGCATCTCCTCGCGGACCCTCGTGGACAACACCCGCCCGGACGTGCCCAAGCTCGCCGCCGAGGCCGACCGCGACGGCAACGTGACGGTCACCGGGGTGGCCAAGGACGCGGCCAGCCGGCTCGTCGCCATGGCGTACTCGGTGGACAGCGCCGACGAGTGGGTTCCGCTGCTGCCGTCCGACCGCATCTGCGACGCGCCGACCGAGGCCTTCCGCTTCGAGCTGACCGAGCTCGAGCCCGGCCCGCACCGCATCGCCGTGAAGGTCACCGACCAGTACGGCAACACGGCCTATGCTTCGGTCGAGGTGAAGACTGGGGACTGAGGGCTGAGCGAGGGCGAGTTCTGGATTATGGGTCGCCGCTCGTCTTGCGTGGCATTCCCGCGCCGGGCCGAGGGCAGACCCCAGCGCTGTCGCCGGCCCGGCGGCTCCATGCTGCCGCGCTCCGCAGGTCGCTGTCTTGCCTCCGCCCCCTCTTCCTGCTAGCATTCCCGGCTCATTCCCTGAGACCCGGAAGGAACCCCCAATGGCGAATCATACGGCGACTTTGATTACCGGCGACGGCGTCGGGCCGGAGCTGGCCGCGGCCGCGCGCAAGTGCATCGACGCGGCCCTCGAGAAGACCCCCGGCGCGGGCAGCGTCGACTGGACGGCATGCGAGGCGGGCGTGGACGTCATGGAAACGGCCGGCACGCCGATGCCCGAGGCGACGATCCAGTCCGTCCGCGACACGGACGTGACGCTCAAGGCCCCGATCACCACGCCGATCGGCACCGGCTTCCGCAGCGTGAACGTCCTGCTCCGCCAGACGCTCGACCTGTACGCCTGCCTCCGGCCGTGCAAGAGCTACCCCGGCGTCCGCAGCCGCTACGAGGACATCGACCTCGTCGTCGTCCGCGAGAACACCGAGGACCTCTACGCCGGCGTCGAGTTCGAGAAGGGCCTGCCCGCCACGGCCGAGCTGATCGAGACGGTCAACCGCCTCGCCACGGACAAGAAGGTCAAGACGGCCCCCGACACGACGGGCGTGTCCATCAAGCCGATCAGCGTGGAGAACACCGAGCGGATCGTCCGCTTCGCCTTCGACTACGCCCGCGCCCACGGCCGGAAGAAGGTCACCTACGTCCACAAGGCGAACATCATGAAGTTCACGGACGGCCTGTTCAAGGAGGTCGCCGAGTCCGTGGCCGCCGAGTACACGGACATCGAGGGCGAGGAGCGGCTGGTCGACAACATGTGCATGCAGCTCGTGCAGAAGCCGGAGCTGTACGACGTGATCGTCCTGCCGAACCTCTACGGCGATATCGTCTCGGACCTCTGCGCCGGGCTCGTCGGCGGCCTGGGCGTGGCCCCGGGCGCCAACATCGGCGACAACGGCGCGGTCTTCGAGGCCACCCACGGCTCGGCCCCGAAGTACAAGGGCCAGAACAAGGTCAACCCGACGGCGCTGATCCTCTCCGGCAAGCTGATGCTCGAGCACATGGGCGAGGCCGACGCGGCCGGGCGGCTGGAGAAGGCCATCGCGGACGTCATCGCCGAGGGCAAGAGCGTGACGTATGACATGAAGCCCTCGCGGGATGACCCCACGGCCGTGGGGACCAGCGAAATGGCCGACGCCATCGTCGCGGCGATGTAGGCCTCCCCGGCGGCGGATTCGACCGGCGCCCGGCGGCGTCCGCGGCATTGAACGTATAGGCCCACCTGCTATACTGGCGGTCGTTCGGCGGCATAGCCAAGTGGACCAAGGCGACGGATTGCAAATCCGTTATCGTGGGTTCGAATCCCACTGCCGCCTGTGGCGGCGCGTTCCGGTCCCGGCGTGGGGGGTTGGGCTGTCGGTGAGGCCGGGAACGTGCCGACAGAAACAACGCGGGCCGTGCCGGTCCGCGCCTGCCCGAAGAGGTGCCGAAATGCGCAAGCGTACCGCCCTTCTCATCGCAAGCTGCCTGGCGTTCGCCGTCGTCGCGTCGGGTAAGTATCAGAAGCTCACTCTCACCAACGGCCGTTCGCTCGTCGGCGAGGTGGAACGGACCGAGGACGGCTACCGGATCACCGATGATGCGGGCGTGACCGCCACCTTCCCGGACGAGCAGGTCGCGAAGGTCGAGGATGTCCTCCGCCCCGAGGACGAATACGAGCAGCAGGCCGAGGGCAAAGATCTGGACGACCCCGTCGAGCGCTACAAGCTCGCCAAGTGGGCCTTCGACAACGGCTACTTCGAGATCGCCCAGCGCGAGGTCAAGGCCGCGCTGGAGCTGAGAGAGGACTTCGAGCTGGCCAAGCTTCTGCTGGAGGAGGTGGAGGCCGAGCTGGCGCCCGATCCGGGCGAGGAGAGGGGCGACGACGAGGGGGACGGCGGGGGCGCCCGCACCCGCCACCTGATGAGCGATACGGACGTCAACCGCATCCGCCAGATCGAGATGGGCAAGGGCGAGAGACTGCACGTGGCGGTCGAGGACGGCGTGATCAAGCGATTCATCGAGTTGCAGCGGGGGCGAGGCGACTTCAAGAAGGACGGTTTCGAGGAGGCGTTTCTGCGCTGGCCGTCGCACCGCCAGGCGGATTACATCCTGGAAGAGACCCGCGAGTCCGCCCACGAGATCCGCGACGACGTCGTCATCAAGCGGGACCCGGAATTCATGGAGCTGTTCCAGCGGACGCTCTGGCCGATGCTCCAGCGCAACTGCGCCCGCGCCGGCTGCCACGGCGGCAGCTCGCCCGCCAGCGGCTTCCGGTTGTTCCCCATGGGGGGCGACCGCGTCCGCACGCTCTATACCAACTTCTATCTGCTGAGCATTCAGGAGAGCGGGGGGTATAGGGTGCTGGACCGCGACTACCCCGAGCTCTCGCTCCTGCTGCTGTACGGCCTGCCGCGGAAGCTGTCCGAGCGGCCGCACCCCACCGAGATCAAGGCGATGTTCACCGGCCCCGAGGACCCGAAGTACCGGGCGGTGGTGGACTGGATCGATTCCCTCGACGGGCCGCCGCACAAGGGCTACGGCGTAGACTACGAGCCGCCCAAGCCGGCCGAGCCCGAGGAAGAACCCGACGACGACGCGCCCGCCCCGGAACCGGCGGAGACGCGCCCGGCCGACGACGACGCGCCGCCGGCCGAGGACGAGGAGTAACCGGTGCGGGCCCTGAGATCGCCGCCGGGCGGTCTCGGGCGGGTTCGCGGAGGTCAGGCGTCGGCGAGTCCGGCCCCGGCGCAGGCGACGCGGCGGCAACTGCCTTCGCGCTTCCGTCGCGGCCGGGCGCCGCTTGGAATGGCCGCGGCAGGCATTCCCGCCACGAACTCCCGAAAGGCGGCGTAGGACCGACGTGATCGCACGAGTGCTGTTGTTCGGGCTGCTCGCCGCGGCGACGGTGTACATCGCCGTGATGTCGGTCTTGCGCCGGCGCTCGGCGCGGGCGGCCAGCCGGTCCGCCCACACGCGGGACTTCCGATTCGCCGCGTCCGACCCGTTTGACATCCCGCGTCGGTACGGAGACCTGGCGCTGATCGCCTGCGGACACAGCCCGCGGGCGTCCAACGTGACGCACGGCCAGATGTCCGGTCGGCCCGTGCGCGGCTTCGATTTCCGCTGCGAGGCGGGGCACGCAGCCCGGCGGATGCCCCGCCACTACAGCGTACTGGTGGTGGAGGCCTGTGACCTGCCCGACGTGCTGATGTGGCACGTGGACGACCTGCCGCTGGCCCCGCTGGCCGCGCGGGAGGGCCGCACGGGCGTCGGCGCCTGGCAGTGCGTCGGCGACGAGGACGCCGCCCGGCGGATTGCCGGGGTCTGCGGCGAGTTGGCCGAGCGGCCGGTCAGCGTTCAGTCCCGCGGCGGCAAGCTGCTGTTCTGCGTTCCCGCCGGAGCGGCGGGCCGACACGCCCTCGAGCCCGGCGACGTGGCCGGCCCCATTGAGCGGCTCCTGGGCTCTTCGCCGGGAGGTGACGGACCGGCGTCCGCCGACGTTGCAAACCACGGGCCCGCGCGGTAAAAATGCCTCGCGCCGTAGCCCGACCTAGCAGGGAGAACGACCGTGCACGACGACCGATACTTCGTAGCGACGGGGGCCGTCCTTCTGACCGTCATTCTGGCTTTCGCCGGGTGCTCGGACTCCGAGTCCCGCCAGGACAGCGAACAGCTTCGCGACAAGACGGCGCAGGCCCGCGAGCAAGCCGCCGATGTCCCGGCCGCGGCGCCGAAGCGCGACGCGGCCGCGATGGTCGACCAGCAGGCCCGGCGCCGCGATGAGGTCGCCCGTCAGGCCGTCCGGGCCTGGGTGGGCCTGGCGCCGGGGCGGGAGATGATCCTGGTCGATCTCGGCCAACTCGAGATGCAGCTTCAGACCTGGCGGGAGTGCCGGGAGATCCTGGCCGCCATCGAGGACGGCATGGTCGACATGGCCGGCGAGGTGGCGTACGAGGGAGTCGAGGGAAAGTTCCGCGACTTGGAGAGAATCGCGGAGGCCGACCTGCCGCCCATCCCGTCGACTTCCGCGGCCGAGCTGGAGCGGGAGTACTGGGACCGGGAGCAGGCCAAGTCCCGGATTGTGAAACACCTCGACGAACTCGCTCGCAAGGCGCGGGGTGACGAGCCCGGGGCCGTGCGCGAATTCTTCGAGCCCGCGTTCGTGAGCATGGCGGCCGAGGCGCTGACCTTCTACGCCCAGGGCGACGTGGCGCGCCTGGAGCTGCTGACCGGCTCCGATGAGGAGGCCGGCGCCCTGGTCGAGCAGTGGGCCGCGGATGCGTCGGCGCGGCGGGAAATCATCAACGACTGGCTCGTGGAGCGCGAGCGTCGCCGCATTCGCGAGGCGTTGCGGACGGTTCGGGCGGCGATGGGGCCGGGCGACCGGGCCGAGTTTGAGCGAACCGCCAACCGGGCCCTGGCCGGTTACTTCGGCGGCGACGCACAGACGGTGATCGGCTACCTGCGCGCCGCCGATGGGGCCGCCCGCCGCGAGCTTGCCCGGATGGTCGAGCAGGCGGCGGAGGAAGGCGCCGCGGCCGTGCCGGAATCGGTCCGGGAGCGGATCGCGGACATGCTGCGGGAGCCGGATCGCCGCGAAGAGGTCGTATCGCGGGTGCGTCTGGGCGCGGACGATCTGGCCCTGCCGGAGCTTGGCATCGACGAGGCGGCGATGGCCCGGTTGGGCGAGTCGGAGCAGCAGCTACGCTCGGCGCTGTCGGCGCACGGGGCGGCGGACGAGGCGGACAAGGCCAATGCCCAGGCCATGCTGGCGTGGGTGACGGCGCGTCAGGCGGCACACCACGCCGCGGCCGTGCGAGCGGCCGGGCAGGGCGTCCGCGAGGCCGCGGCGGAGGTGCGGCGAGCGGCGCTTCGGGTCCGGCAGCTTCAGGCCCATGCGGCCCGCGAGGCCGAGTTGGTCTCCGGCCGGAGCGGTCAGCTCGCGGAGAAGATCGACGCGGCCGAGCAGCGGGTCCGGGAGGCCGAGTCCCGCGTGAACAAACTGACGGGCCAACTGAGCGCGCGTCAGCGGGACCTGCAGGAGGCGGAGGCCAGGGCCGCGGCCCTGGCCGGGGAGGCCAGCCAGGCCTATACGCTTGCCCGGACCGCGAATACCCACGAGGCGCGCGACGAGGCGCGCAAAAGGTTCAACGAGCTTCAGACCCAGGCCAACGAAGCCGCGCGCCGGGCCGACGAACTCGATGCCCAGGTCGGTTCGACCAAGCTTGCACTGGACCTGGCCCAGATCGAACTCGACGAAGTGAGGAAGATACTGGAGGTGCGCACGGCCGCTCAGGGGCAGGGCGAGGCCTGGCGCGAGGGCCGTATGGACCACTGGCGGCGGTACCGCACGCGATTGGCGGGGGCTCGCCTGGAGATGGTCGCCGCTCTGGAGCGGGTGGTTGGCCGGCAGCAGGCCATGTCCGAAGCGCGGGAAGGGGCCGTGACCGCCTACGAGACCGCCGCCACAGAGGCGGAGAAGCGTACGGAGCCGGGCGAGGAGCCGACACTGCTCCGTGCCCGCAAGGCGGCGATCATGGATTGGGAGCTGGAATCGCTGGGGGTCGCGGCGGATGCCACGACCGGAGCGATGGCCGCCTGCGAGCCGGCCCCGCGACCGGAAGGCGTGGCCGTGGCCGAGATGGCCCCGTCCCGGCAACGGGCGGAGCAGCTCGGTGCGGCCGTGGCCGGCATGGTGGCCGGGGCCGCCGATGTGCGGGATGCCGCCATGACTCAATATGATGAGTCGGCCCGGAATCTCGCCGCGGGGCAAGGCGACCGGGTGGCGGCGACGCGGATGTTCGTGCGGGCCGGGCAGGTGGCGATGGGCAAGCTCCGCCTTCAGCAGCAAGGGCTGCACGTTGCGGCCGAGATGGTCCATAGCTGGGCCGGCTCGCCGGTGGGCCCCGAGGTCTCGCGGGCTTGGGATACGTGGCAGGCGGCCGGCGAGGCGGCCGACTACATCGGCGTCCTGAAGAAACGCAAGGCGGCGGCCGACGCCCTGGTGGCCGCGGCCAAGGAGGGCGACCTGTTCTCGCAGGTGGCGACCGTGACCGCCCTGGAGGCCGTGCTGGCGATGTTCGCCGACCCGGCCCAAGTGGCGGAGGACGCGAACGCGAAATTCAACGAGGCGATCAGCCAGGGCAACAGCGCCGTCAAGGCCGCGGAGCCGGCCGACCGCATCGAGATCCTGGACGCGATGGCCGCGGCGTTCCTGGCCGAGTCCCGTTGGGCGTCTCTGACGGGCGGCGACCGGGGCGCGGTGTGGAACGAGGCGCGGGACTCGGCGCTCAATGAGATGCTCGAGACTCAGGCGCCTCGGCAGGCGGACCGCATGCCTTCGCTGCGTCGCCTTCGCCACATGATGGGTCTGGAGACGATGGCCCCCGAGCAGGAGCCCGCCTCTCCGCCACCGGCTCCGCCGGTTCCGGGGTCGGAACCGGACGTGGGTCCGGACGAAGGCGGCGAAGGCACGGTTCCGACGCCTCCCGCGCCGCCGGGCGGGCCGACGCCGGGAGGCCGGCGTCCCATGCCGCCCTCGCCGGGCGTATAAGCGCCCCGTCCAAGCCGCCTACCCCCGTCAGAAGGCCCGTGTCGCCGTCGGCGGCCGGGCCTTGACCGTTGACCGTTACGCCGCGGTCGCATATCATCGGTTGCATCAGGGAGAGCGGTTCTTCGGGGGCTCGCCGTCGTGGCGAGACAGAGGCGTCGGCCATGCGGAAGTACGCGAACAGCCCTATCCGCAACTTGGCGAGTGAGTTATCCGCCGGGCTCAACCGACTCAAGCGGGGTTACATCGATGCCGCGGAGGCGTTGGCCCAGCTTCTCGATCCCGACCGCGACTATCCCGTCGAGTTCGTCACGTATCGCCTGACCGGCTACAGGCCCCCGCGCGGCGACGGCCCGGCCGACCCGCTGCCCGGCCGGACGCTCCGCCAAGACCTCCTGACGCTCATGTTGGACGTGTGCGACAGCTTCGACCTGCGGGCGTCCGCCTACGCCGAGCCGGTCTACGACACGTCCGCGCTGGCCCGGAAGTTCCAGGTGAGCCCGAAGACGATCCAGCGCTGGCGGAAGCGCGGGCTCGCCGCGCGCCGGCTCCTTCTCGACGACGGCAAGCCGCACATCGCCTTCCTGGAAAGCAGCGTGCGGTGGTTCGTCAGCCGGAGGCGCGGGCAGGTCCTGCGCTCCGCGCGGTTCTCGCAGATGACCCCCGCCGAGCGGAGGGACATCGTCCGGCGGGCCCGCCGGATGGCGAAGGCGGCCGACTGCTCGCTCATCGAAATCTCGCGCCGCCTCGCCGCCCGCACCGGCCGCGCCATCGAGACCATCCGCTACACGCTGCGGAACCATGACCGCGAGAACCCCGACGAGCCGATCTTCCCCTCGACCGCCGGCCGGCTGGACGACGGGGACAAGTCGGCGATCTACCGCAGCTACCTTCGCGGCACGGCCGTGCCGGCTCTGGCCCGGCGCTACGGGCGGACGCGCAGCAGCGTATACCGCATCATCAACGAGATGCGGGCCCGGCATTTGCTGAATCGGCCGATCCAGTACATTCACAACCCGTCGTTCGATCTGCCGAGCGCGGATGAGGAGATCCTCGCCCGTCGAGGCGATTTTCCGCCGGGCGCCCGTTCTCGGGACGGGAACTCCCACCGCGTGCCCCAGGATCTGCCGGCGTATCTGCGGGCGCTGTACGAGGTGCCGCTGCTCTCGCCGGAGCAGGAGCGGGCGCTGTTCCGCCGGTACAACTACCTCAAGTACAAGGCGGACCGGCTGCGCCGCGGCCTGGACCCGGCGAGGGCGTCCTCGAGCCGGCTCAAGGAGATCGAGGACCTGCTGCTGCGGTCGAACGCGATCAAGAACCACCTGGTGCGGGCGAACCTTCGGCTGGTCGTCTCGATCGCCAAGAAGCACGTGACCGGCCCGCAGACGCTCTTCGAGCTGGTCAGCGACGGCAACGTCTCGCTCATGCGGGCCGTCGAGAAGTTCGACTACTCCCGCGGCAACCGCTTCTCGACCTACGCTTCGTGGGCGATCATGCGGAACTTCGCGCGGTCCGTGCCGCGCGAGCAGTACCAGCTCGAGCGCTTCACCACGGGCCACGAGGAGATCCTCGACATCGCCTCCGCCCTCAAGAGCTACGACCCCAACGAGGTCAACATCGCCGAGCTGCGGGAGAGCATCGATGCGGTTCTCACGCGGCTGTCGCCGACGGAGCGGAAGGTTCTGATCGACCACTACGGGCTCGACGGCGACCGCCCGGCGCGGACCTTCGAGCAGCTCGGGCGCTACCTGGGCATGTCCAAGGAGCGGGTCCGGCAGATCGAGGTCAAGGCCATCCGCAAGCTGCGCGGAATTCTCACGCCGCGAGAGGCCGAGCTGCTAAGCTGACAGGATGAACCTGCGTACGTTTACAACCGCTGCGATCGTGCTGATCGCCGCGGCCGCGGCGCTCAAGCCGCACATGGGCGGCGCGGACGGGCCGGCCGGCGAGTCCGGCTGCTTGTGCGGCGTGCCGTTCGCGTCCGTTGCGGCCGCCGGTCCTGCGGCGGGCGAGCCGCCCGAGGAGGACTTCCCCGGCGAGGCACTCCGGGCCGCGTGCCGCGAGGCCGCCGCCGAGATGCGCGGGGACCTGGACGGCAGCTTCGTGGTCGTGTCCGAGCCGCCGTTCGTCGTCGCGGGCAACCTGCCTGCTGAGGAGCTGGCGGCATGCGTTGCGGGCAGCGTCGTCCGCCCGGCGGAGACGATGTGGAAGAGCTACTTCGAGGCCCGCCCGAAGCGGCCGATCCGCATCTTCCTGTTCGCGGGCGATCGGAGCTATAGACGCTGGGCGAAGCGGCTGTTCGGCGAGGAGGATCTGCCGCACTTCGGCTACTGCCGGGGCGACGGCGAGCTGGTGATGAACATCTCCACGGGCACGGGCACGCTGGTGCACGAGTTGACGCACGCGCTGATCGCCCCGGATTTCCCCGAGGTTCCCACGTGGCTGAACGAGGGGCTGGCGTCCCTGCACGAGCAGTGCCGCGTCGGCCGGGAGCGGATCGTCGGGCTGACGAACTGGCGCCTGCCGGCGCTTCAGGCGGCTCTCGCGAAGGATGACGTCCGCCCGCTCCGCGAGCTGATCACCGCGCGGGACTTCCGCGGCGAGTTGGAGGGGCTGAACTACGCCCACGCCCGCTACTTCGTGATGTACATGCAGCAACGCGGGCTGCTGAGGGGCTTCTATCGGCAGTACCGCACGTTGCACGAGAAGGAGGCGGCGGCACGTCGCGAAGGGGAGGACGTTCCGGAGGCGCCTCTGGACGTGCGCGTCGTCGAGGCGCTCTTCGAGCGGGAGATCGCCGAGGTCGACGCGGATTGGCGGAAGTGGGCGGCCGAGCTGCGCTTCCCGCCGTCGAACGCGGCGGAACTGGAGGGTCGCGCGTTTGGAAGTGGCCGGGACGATGAGTATACTTCTCCGTCGCGCCGGGACGACACCGGACGCGAGGGAGCCACGAGAATGGAAATCCGCAGTAGCGCTTTCGAGGCACAGACGAGGATACCCGTCAAGTACACGGGAGAGGGCGACGATGTCTCGCCGCCGCTGAGTTGGTCGGGCGCGCCCGACGGGGTCGCCGGCTACGCCCTGATCTGCGACGATCCGGACGCGCCGGGCGACGAGCCCTGGGTGCACTGGGTCATCTACAACATCCCGGCCGGGGCGAGCGGGCTCGGCGAGAACATTGCCAAAACCGAGACGCTCGACGAGCCCGCCGGCGCCGCACAGGGCACGAACTCCTGGGGAACGCTGGGCTATGGTGGGCCGATGCCACCGCCCGGCCACGGGCCGCACCACTACCACTTCCGACTGTGGGCGTTGCCCGAATCCCTTGACCTCCGGCCGGGGCTGAGCAAGGATGAACTGCTCGAGGCGATCCAGGACCACACGCTCGCCGAGGCCGAGCTGATCGGCGTCTACGAGCGGAAGTAGCCCCCAGCCCGGCAACCGCCGGAGGAGCCCATGCGGCCGATCTTCAACCGCTGTCCGCAGAATCCCATCGTCGAGGTCAAGGACATCCCCGCGCCCTCGGAAGCGGTGCTGAACCCCGGCGTGATCGAGCAGGACGGCCAGGTCGTGCTGCTGTTGCGCGTGGAGGACGCGGCCGGGTACTCCGACGTGTACGTTGCCCGGAGCGATGACGGGATCACCGGTTGGCAGATCGAGGACGAGCCGCTCCTTCGTCACGGGCTGCCGGACATGCGCTACGAGCAGTGGGGCTGCGAGGATCCCCGCGTCGTCTGGCTGGCGGAGGAGGGGGCGTACTACATCGCCTACACCGCCTTCTCGCCGGCGGGGGCGGCCGTGGGGCTTGCCCGCTCCCAGGACTTCACCAGCGCCGAGCGCATCGGGCTGATCTTCTCGCCGAACAACAAGGACTCCGCCATCTTCCCGCGGAAGATCGACGGCCGGTACTCCGCGCTGCACCGTCCGGACGCGGGCGGCGGCATCGAGAACATCTGGATCGCCCATTCGCGCGACCTGGAGTACTGGGGCGAGCCGCACTGCGTGCTGAAGGAAGGTCAGGGCCCGGCATGGGACGCGGTGCGGGTCGGCGCGGGCCCGCCGCCGCTGGAGACGAAGGACGGCTGGCTGCTGCTGTACCATGGCGTGAAGCAGTACGGGGAGAAGGATGTGTACCGCGTCGGCGCCGCGATGCTCGATCTGCACGAGCCGCACAAGCTCATCGCCCGCACGCGGCGATGCATCTTCAAGCCGACGGCGCCGTACGAGGAGTCCGGTCTCATGCCGAACGTGGTGTTCCCCACGGGCATGCTGCTCCGCGGCGACGAACTTTGGATGTACTACGGCGCCGGCGACACGTGCGTCTGCCTGGCGACCGCCAAGCTCGACGACGTCCTGGCCAAGCTCGAGCCGTGGGACGAGTGGGGCCCGAATCAGTAGGGGGCCGGCGCCGCCACGCCGCAGTAGTACCACAGGAGCCCGATCAGCGCGGCGCCGAGAACGAACACGATCAGCGCGGGCAGCAGGCCCTCCCTCAGCAACACGCGCTTCGCGCCGGACATGTCGGGTGCGCCCCCCGGCTCGTCGGGGTCTTCGGCGAAAACGCTCCGCGCCAAAGGCAGCGACGCCAGCAACGTCGCGCCGGCGGCCAGCGCCATGCCGTCCATCGTGGGATTCACCAAGCCGGGCCGGCCGAACGTCGCGTAGGCGAGCCAGATGAGCGCCAACGCGGCGGCGCCCAGGGCTCCCAGAAACAGCTCCCGCCAACTGCGCTTCCCGCGAAAAAGCGCCGCCCCGACCGCCGCAATCACATCGCCCGCGCCGAGCCCGGCCGCGAGCGCGAAGATCCACCCGTATCGCGTTCCGAAGCGGTAGGCGTCGCCGAGCATGACGTTGGCGGGTCGCGGGCCGGGCGGCCTCAGGACTGCGCGGCGGCCTTCCGGCGCTCCTGGTGAGCGGCGCGGCGGAGGCGCTCCAGCGCCTTGCGGCGGGAGTTCTTGTTGCGGGTGAGCTTCTGGCGGCGCAGCCGGGAGTTCAGTCTGTCTCTTCGTTGGCCCATGTCGGTTCCTCGAATCGTGGGGAACCTCGGATTGTACGGCCGCGCGGGCGATGGGTCAAGCGAGCTGAAGCCCGGAATGGCCCTACAGCCGACGCGATCGCTTCGTCCGGATGCGCCACCGCCGCAGCCCGGTCGGCCGCTCCTGCTTCCGCTCGCTCCGACGGGGCAGGGGCGAGGGGAACGGGTGGTCCTCGATGACCTCGACCTTGCGCCCGAGCAGCCGCTCGATGGCGTCGAGCTTCTCGCGCTCCTCGATGCCGCAGAAGCTCACCGCCTTGCCGGCGGCGCCCGCCCGGCCCGTCCGGCCGATGCGATGCACGTACACCTCCGCCTCGTCCGGCAGATCATAGTTGATCACCATCGAGATCTCGTCCACGTCCAGGCCCCGCGCCGCGATGTCGCTGGCCACCAGCACGGGCAGGCGGCCCTCCTTGAAGCCCGCCAGCCGCCGCTTGCGGACGTTCTGCGGCTTGTCCGAGTGCATCGCCTTGGCGGGGATGCCCGCCTGGCTCAGGTGCCGGGCGACGCGGTCCGCCTTCATCTTCGTCCGCGTGAACACCAGCGCCCGCGTCACCGACTCGTCCTTGAGAATGTGCTCCACCAGCGCCTGCTTATGCCGCGCCTCGACGAGGTAGATCTGCTGATCCACTGTTTCCGCGGCCGGGGCCTCGGGGGCGATGCGGATCTCCTGCGGGTCCTGCAGAACCGAGTTCGCCAGGGACTTGATCCGCGGCGGGATCGTGGCGGAGAACAGCATCGTCCGCCGCTTTTCCGGCACGGCCGCGATGATCTTGCGGATGTCCTCGATGAAGCCCATGTCCAGCATTCGGTCGGCCTCGTCGAGCACGAGCGTCTCGACGCGCCCGAGCTTGACGACGCCGTCGCCCATCAGGTCCAGCAGGCGACCGGGCGTGGCCACGAGGACGTCCACTCCCCGCTTGAGTTGCTTGACCTGCGGGCCCTTGCGCACGCCGCCGTGGACGACGGTCGAGCGGAGGTCCGTGTGGCGCCCGTAGGTGCGGAAGCTCTGGTCCACCTGGGCGGCGAGTTCACGGGTCGGGGCGACCACCAGCGCCCGGATCGGCCGATTCTTTTCCCCGACGTCCTTGCCCAGAAGGTGGTGAAGGATCGGCAACGCGAACGCCGCGGTCTTGCCCGTGCCCGTCTGGGCGCAACCCATCAGGTCCCGGCCTTCCAACGCCGGGCCGATGGCCTGCTTCTGGATGGGCGTCGGCTCCTCGTACCCTTCTTCGTCGAGGGCCTTAAGAAGCGGCTCGGCCAATTCTAAGTCGTGAAAACTCATAGAAACCCATGCGGCCGTCCCCCGAAGAGCGATGGCGGGCATCGTTGCCTCCCACGCAACGTCCGCAAGCATAGGGCACGATGCGCGACGCGTCAACCCGCAAAAGCGCCGAGATCGTGTCCACCATCGCGTGGGAGTTCGAAGCCGATGCTACCGGGCGCATTGCCCGACGACGGGCTACGCCCCGAAGTCGTCCAAGCTGCGCACGACCTCGGTGGCGTACATCAGCGCCGGGCCGCCGCCCATCGTGACCGACACGAAGGCCGCCTGCATGATCTCGTCGCGAGTCGCCCCCGCGTCCAGGGCATTCTTGACGTGGAAGGCGATGCAGTAGGTGCACTGCTGGATGATGGCGTGTCCGATGGCGATCAGCTCGACCGTCTTGAGGTCCAGCGGGCCTTCCTCCGAGGCCTTGTGCATCGCTTGGAAGCCCTTCATGTACTCCGGGTACTTCTGGGCGACCTGGCCGAGGATTGCCTTCGTGTCACTGTGCAACTGCTTCATGTTGGTGGGTGCCATCGGTGGTTCTCCCTGATATAGGTTTATGGTCCCGCGGCCCCGCGGCCGCGAAGATGCATGATACCGGTTCGTGGGGGATTGTGAAGGATGGAACGAACACCGGGAAGCTCGGGGCCCGCCCCCGCACGCTCGGCCGTGGATTTCCGACCGCCGGGGGCTAGAATGGCCTTCTTGCCCTTGACTGACCGAAGAAGAACTCCAGTGGCGACTCTCACGGACTACCTGAACGAGGACACCCTCCGCGGGCTCCAGCAGGCCTTTGCGCGTGTCGCGGCCATGCCGGTGCAGGTCTGCAATGCCGACGGCAGCCCGGCGTACGGGGACTGCCCGGACTTCGACCCCGGAACGGAGTGCATTGAGGCCCCGATCCTCGTCGGCGCGGAAGCGATCGGCCGCGTGGTCGCGTGCCCCTCGAGCGCGCCCGTTGGCCGGGCCGGCAGGTTCAACGTGGAGTTCATCGGCCTGATGGCCGACGTGATCGGGCGGCTCTGCGACCGGGAGAGCCAGCTCCGCACGCGGATCGACCAGTTGGCGACCTTGTACCACGTCACGGCCGAGTTCACGGGCATGTCCGAATTGCAGAGCGTGCTGGACCGGGCGACGTCGGCCGTGGTCAACGTGCTCAGCGCCCAGTCCTGCGCGATCCGCTTGCTGAGCGAGGACCGGACGGAGTTGGTCGTCAAGTCGGTGGCGAACCTGTCCAACGAGTACCTGGACAAGGGCCCGATCCTTCTGTCCGAGAGCCGGGTTGACCAAGAGGTCCTCAACACGGGCGAGCCGGTGTACATCGCGGACGAGCGGACGGATCCGCGCGTGCTGTATCCTTCGGAGGCGCGGCGCGAGGGCATCGTCAGCGCGATGTGCGTGCCGCTGAGCTACCGGGACGAGGTTTTGGGCGTGCTGCGCGTGTACACGGGCGAGCCGCACGAGTTCGACTGGTTCGAGGTGTCTCTGCTGGAGGCGATCTCGGCGCAGGCGGCGGCGGCGATCTCGCACGCGCGGCTGCACGGGGAGGCGCGGGAGGCGAACGAGGTCCGGCGTCAGCTCCGGATGGCCGGGGAGGTGCAGCGGCGGATGATTCCCTCGGCGCCGCCGCAGCCGCCGGGCTTCGAGATCGGCGCGGTGTACGTGCCGTGCTACGAGCTGGGCGGGGATTTCTACGACTTCATCGACCTGCCGCCGCACAACGTGGGCGTGGGCGTGTGCGACGTGGTCGGAAAGGGCGTGCGCGCGTCGCTGCTGATGGCGTCGATCCGGGCGTCGTTGCGGGCGCACGCGACGAACGTGTACTCGATGTCCGAGGTGCTCGGCTGGGTCAACCGTGACCTGTGCAGCGACACGCTGACCAGCGACTTCGCGACGATGTTCTACGCCGTGCTGGATGTCGAGTCGAAGCGGCTGACCTACGCCAACGCGGGGCACCTGCCGCCGCTGCTGTTCCGCGACGGCCAGGCGTGCCACCTGAGCACGGGCGGCGGCGTGCTCGGCATCGATCAGGACGCCCACTGGGGCTACGAGTCGTTCGTGCTCGAGCCGGGTGACGTCGTGCTGGCGTACACGGACGGGCTGGTCGAGGCGCTGAACTTCAACGACGAGGCGTTCGGGCAGCAGCGCGTCGAGGACGCGGCGCGGTCCGCGATCGAATCGCAACGCAGCGCCGACGGCATCGTCAAGCACGTCCTCTGGGAGATGCGGCGGTTCGCCGGCCTCCAGACGCGGGGCGACGACCTGACCATCATCGCCATACGGGCCCTGTAGGCCGTACGCTCGTTGATTCGTCAACGAGTCAACGAGCTTCGATAGACGCCTTCCGCCTGGTAGCTGCTTCGCACGAAGGGCCCGGCCGCCACGGCGGCGAAGCCCATCTTCTCGGCCTCGGCCCGCAGCCCGTCGAACTCCTCCGGCCGCACGAAGCGCTCGACCGGCACGTGGGCGTCCGACGGCGCGAGGTACTGGCCGAGGGTCAGGATTTCGCAATCGACCTCGCGCAAATCCCGCAGCACGGCCCGGATCTCGTCCGTCGTCTCGCCGAGTCCGACCATCAGCCCGCTCTTGGTTCTCATGCCGGGCGAGCCCTGACCGTGCGCGCGGGCGAGCACGTCCAAGCTCTGCCGGTAGTCGGCCTGCGGGCGGATGTGCTCGTAGAGGCGCGGGACCGTCTCCACGTTGTGGTTGAACACGTCCGGGCGGGCGGCGAGGACCGTGTCGATCGCGGCCGTGTCGCCGCGGAAGTCCGGAACGAGGACCTCGACGACGGCATCCGGCAGGCGCTCGCGCACGGCCGCGATGGTCCGGGCGAAGTGCCCCGCACCGCCGTCGGGCAGGTCGTCCCGAGTGACGGACGTGACGACCACGTGGCGCAGCCGCATCCGCTCGGACGCCTCGGCCACGGCCGCGGGCTCATCCTCACGAACCGGCTCCGGGCCGTCCGCGCTGACGGCGCAGAAGCGGCAGTTCCGCGTGCACGAGCGGCCGAGGATCATGAACGTCGCCGTGCCGCGGCAGAAGCACTCGTGCCGGTTGGGGCACTCGGCCTCGTCGCATACGGTGGCGAGGTTCAGGCCCGCCAGCAGCGCGGCGGTGTCGTCCGCCCGCGTCCCGGCCGTGATGCGGCGGCGCAGCCAGCGGGGCAGCCGGCGGGATTTGTGCGAGGGCGCGCTCACGATCGATCCTTCCGGCCGAGTCCGAAGTCCGTGGATGCGACACGGAGGGACAGAGGAACAGAGAACATCTCATATCGCTCCCGTTCGTCCTCTGTCTCTCCGTGCCTGCGTATGGAATCCCTACGGCCTGCCATGCGTCGCTTCCTGGAAGTCGAACGTATCCTTCACACACTCTACCACATGCGGCTTGAGTTCCTCGGCCGTGACATCCCGTCCGAGGAGCTTGCCGATGCTCGTCACGGCGTAGTCGCGGATGCCGCAGGGGACGATCTGCTCGAAGCCGGGCAGCTCGCGGGCCGCGTTGATGGCGAAGCCGTGGTACGTCACCCATCGCCGCAGCGCGACGCCCACGGCCGCGACTTTCTCGTCGCCGACCCAAGCCCCCGTCATGCCCTCTCGCCGGGACCCGACCAAGCCGAACCGGCCCAGCACGCGGATGACGACCTCCTCCAGGTCGCGAAGGTACCGCCGCACATCGCCGCCGTGGTCCTTCAGCCGCAGGATCGGGTAGCCGACGAGCTGCCCGGGTCCGTGCCAGGTCACGTCGCCGCCGCGAGAGGACTCGACGACCTGCACGCGGCGCCGGGCCAGCTCCTCCGGCCCGGCGAGCAGGTGCTCGCGCCGGGCCGACCGCCCGAGCGTGATGACCGGGGGGTCATGCTCGACCAGCAGCAGGTGCTCCTCGCCGCCGGCGCGGACCTCCTCGACCCGCCGCTCCTGGAGCGCGAGAGCGGCCGCGTAGTCCATCCGTCCGAGGTCGTGTACGGTCAGCTTTGGCATGGGAACAGCACTCGACGCGGAGATCGCCGAGCACGCGGAGAAAGGCGGGTCGCAGGCGTTGGGTCTTGGTCTCCGGCGCGGCAATGGCTCAGAGGTCGTGCGCCTAAGCAGGTCGCGACACGCACCCCGCACTCGCCGAGCGACGATGGCGTCGCACACGGGCTTCGCTTGCCTCTGCGATCTTCGCGCTCTCCGCGTTTCGGCATCGAGTGGATCACTTCGCGGCGCGGCGCAGCTCGTCCTCGGCCGCACGGGTCCACTTGCCGTCTTCGAGTTTCTCGGCGACGGCCGGGTAACGCTCGGCCAGTTCGGCCAGCGTCGTCAACGGCAGCTCGGCCAGCTCGGGGTAGACGATCGCCTTGCCCGCGAGCGTCCGATTCTCGACGGCCGCCATGCCGTCGATCGCCCCGGCCATGCCGGCCACGGCATCCACGGACGCGTTGGTGTCGAGCTGCCCGCTGTCGAGCTTCTCCAGCACGATCTTCATGTCCCGAACGACCGACCCGCTCGTGCCGAACAGGTACACGCGCCGGGCGAGGATCGCGTCGAAGTCCAGCTCATGCTTGTCCGTGGGGGCGATGCCCGCGAAGACGTTGATCAGCGCGTTCTCGCCGGCCTTGCTGACCGCGTCGGCCACCAGCGCGGGCACGGGCGCCATGATCGCGTAGTACGTGTAGGCGGTGTCGTCGGGCGTGGTCTTCGGGTTGACCAGCCGCAGCTCGACCCCGGCCGCCCGCGCCATCGGCTCGGCCTTGGCCCGCAGCGACGCCAGCCGCTCGTCGTCCAGGTCGCTGGCGGTGACGGACAGGTCGCGCCGCCCGGAGCACAAATCGCGGATCACGTGCATCTGGCCCATCGGCCCGCCGGCACCGACGACGCACACGCGGTCCCCGTGCCGCACCTCGCCCGTGTCGGGGATCATCTCATACGAATCGGCCGCGTTGTCGCCGATCGTGCCGATCCAGCGCGTGCCGCCGTAGTGCGCCCGGCCGACGTTCAGCGCGACCGGCTTGCCCACCTGCTTGCCGCCGGCCACCACGTTGAGAATCCCGCCGGGCACGAGCTTGTCGTCGAGCGCCGAGATCGTCGCGGCGTCCGCGCCGTAGTAGATGATGTCGTCGAACGCCGCGTCGTCCAGCTTGTCGAGCCCCTTGGCCTCGGTCGCGGACATGCCGAGCTGCACGAGGGTCGCGCGGTGGCTCTCGCTTGCCAGCACGGCCGTGACGGAGGCCAGCTTCATGCCGGCGACGGCCTGGTCCAACCCGACGATCTTGTGTCCGGTGTCGGCGACGACCAGCAGGGCCCCCTCGGGCCGGACCGTCCGCCGCTCCTCGCTGACGTACGAATCCTCGACGCATGCCCACGGCTCGACCAGGCAGACGGCCGAGGCGCTGTGCTCGTCGCCGACCGGGATCAGCAGCGACTCGCCGCTGTCCGGGTCGACGATCACCCGCTCGTCCATCAGCACGTACTCCTGCAGCGCGCCCTCGAAGTTGTAGCCGAGCGCCGCGTTCGAGCCGGGCGTCTTGAGCCAGCGGTAGTCCGTCTGGATCAGGTACCGCCCGCCGACTTCGGCGTGCTCGACCTCGTCCCCCACGGCCACAACGCGGCAGACGGCCTCGTGGCCGGGCACGGCCGGCTCGTCGCCGGGGACGTAGCTGGGAATCTCCGCCAGGGCCGCGGCGTCGAGCCCCTCGACGATCTCCGCCTTGCGCCCGTGGGCGGAGAACTGCTTGAGCAGCTTCAGGTCGGAAAAGCACAGGCCGACCGCCTCGATCCGGGCGAGAATCTGCCGCGGGCCGGGCTGGGGCACCGGCTTGCCGTCGTGGAGCCGCAGCTCGCCGGGTCCGACGAGCTGAACGGCGTGCTGGGTCTCGGGGATGTTCCGCGTGTCGGGCATGGGGGGTGTCTCTCTATTCGCCGATCGGCCGCCGGGCGGGGTAGGCGTCGAAGTATCGCTTGAGGATCGCCCGTCCCAGAGCGGCCAGCTTGCCGATGCGGTCCTCGTCGCCATCGTAGTCGGGGTTGGGTTCGCCGGCTGGGGTCACGCAGCCCGTCTCGCCGTGCGTGCGGAGGTACTGGTGGGCCGTTACGACGCACGCACCCTCGTAGAAGATGTCCTTGAGCGGCTCGGGCACGGGCTTGCCGCCCGCACAGGCCGGCTCCATCGGCAGCAGCTTCCGCGTGTTGTGCTCCGTGCCGGCCACGACGATCAGCCCGGCGTCGCGGAAGGCCCGCGCGTATCGCTCCAGGGCGTCGGGCTCGTTGCGGACGGGGATCAGCTCCGCCGCGTGAATGCCGCGACCGCGCAGCTCGCGGGCCAGCGATTCAGGGTCCTGCTCGAACGGGCAGACCCGCCCGGCCCCGTCGGCCAGGGCCGGGTAGCAGGGAATGCCGCCGAGGGCGAGGATCAGTTCGTACGCGCGCGGGGTGTCGAGGAAAGTCTCCGGCACGAAGCAAGGACCGCCGGACTTCATCAGGGCCGAGCGGATCCGGCCCTGGACGGCGACGGGGTCGCTCGTGTCGCCGTCGAAGCCGCCGGGCAGGATGTCGTTCAGCGCCGCGGCCCGTTCGCCCTCGCCGACCCGCTCCCACAGCGCCTCCTGACAGGCCTGGGCCACGTGCCGCTCCTGCAGGATGACCGCGTCGTGCGGCACGGCGTGTCGCGTGACCACCGCGTCCAACACCGCGTCCTCGTCGAGCGCCGTGTCGTACCCCGCGTCGGAGAAGACCGCCGCGAGCTTGGCGACCATCTCGGCCATTCGCTCCCGGTCGTTGCCGCGGATTCGCCCGACCAGCTCGGCCGCCCGCGGGTCGAAACGCGGCGCGAAGCCGGTGATGCCCTTGCCGCAGATGTACATCCGCCCGGGGTTGTTCGGGTCGTTCACGCGGACGCCGCGCTCGGCCAGCTCCGGCTCGGTCGAGATGACCTCCAGCCCGAACAGTGGCACCACGCCGCGTGCCTCCGCCTCGCGCGCGAACGTCGCGTACACGCGATAGTCGTAGTAGTTGCTCGCCCCGAGCACGCGGACGCCCTGCTCGGCGGCCATGCCGACCGCCTGCGAGACGCTCTTGAAGGCCGAGAAATTCGGCGGCAGGTGAATGTGGATGTTCACGCCCGGCCGCTCGTCCGGCTGCCTGCCCCTGTCCGCGTCGGCGCGCAGCTCCGCGGGCGAGCCCAGCTCGCGCATCCAGCCCAGCGCGATGTCGGGTGTGGGCGTCACTCCCGCTCTCCGGTCGGCTTCTCGCCGCCGCTCGGGGCGCGGCGGTAGGCCACGATGTCCACATCCTCCACGGTGATCAGCCCCTCGGCGACCATCTCGTCGAGCGTCGGCATGAACTTGCGGATGCGCTCCGGCTTGTCGACGATCTCCACGACGATCGGCAGGTCGTCCGACAGCCGCAGGATCTTGGTCGTGTGAAGGCGGCTGCTCGTGCCGTAGCCCTCCAGCCCGTGCAGCACGGTCGCCCCGGCCATGCCGGCCTCGCGTGCGGCCGCCACGCTCTCCCGGTGCAGCGGCTTGCCGTGCCAGCGGTCGGCGCTGCTGACGAACACGCGCACGAGCTGTCCCTTGCATTCGATCTTCATGTCTTACCCGCCTGTCGGCCCGACCACCGCCTGCATCGCGGCCCGCCCGGCCACCACCGCGGCCAGCGCGAGCACGACGTTCAGCAGCACGTTGCCCGCCGCGGCCGGCCAGTTGCCGTCGCGGACCCGCTCGAGCGTCTCGTAGCCGAACGTCGAGAAGGTCGTCAGCGCGCCGAGCAGCCCGATCGTCCAGAACAGCCGCCCGCGCGGCCCCAGCCGGCCCCCATCGATAAGCACCATCGCCGCGCCGATCAACAGGCAACCGACGACGTTCACCGCCAGCGTCCCGTACGGGAAGCCCGCGCCGAAACGCCGCAGCGTCCAGCCGGACACGAGGTAGCGCGCCACCGCGCCGACGAAGCCGCCCGCGCCGACGAGTAACAGCTCGATCATCCTTTACTCCGAGCCGCTCACGACCGCCTCCAGCGTCTCGCGGGGAGGGGAGTGCAGTGCCCGGCTGAAGGAGTCCTCCGCCGCCTCCTTCAGGCACTCGCTGATCGTCGGGTGGGCGATGGTCATGTGGGCCAGCTCCTCCGCCGAGGCGCCGCGGCCCATCAGCGCCGCGGCCGCGTGCACGACCTCCGTGGCGTTGTGGCCCAGCACGTGCACGCCGAGCAGCCGCCCGTCCTCGCGGGCTTGGATGACCTTGGCGAAGCCCTCGTCGTGGGCGACGGCCTTGGCCTTGCCCAGGTTCCGCAGCGGGAACTTGCCGACGCGGATCGCGATGCCCTGCTGCCGGGCCTCCACGGTCGTGATGCCGACCGAGGCGATCTCCGGGAAGGTGTATTCGCCGGTGGGCACGGGCTTGTCGTCCATCGCGTCGCCGCCCATCGCGTTCTCGGCCGCGACGACGCCCTGGGCGCTGGCGGCGTGGGCGAGCTGCCAACGGCCGTTGGCATCGCCGATGCAATAGATGCCGTCGGCCGAGGTCTCCATGCGGTCGTTGACGGGGATCGCGCCGCGCTCGGTCTCGATGCCGACGCTCTCCAGGCCGATGTCCCGCGTGAAGGGCTTGCGCCCGACGGCGACGAGGCACTTGTCCGCCTCGAGGGTCTGCCCGTCGCTGAGCTTGGCGGAGATGCCGCCGTTCGCGGCGTTCATCTCCTCGACGCGCGTGCCGGCGAGGATGCTCATGCCGCGGCCCTCGAATATCTCCCGCATGGCCTCGCCGAGGTCCGGCTCCAGCACGGGCATCAGCCGGGGCAGCATCTCGACGACCGTCACCTCGACGCCGTAGGCGTTCATCATGCAGGCGAACTCGCAGCCGATCACACCGCCGCCGACGATCAGCAGCCGCTCGGGCGGCCGCTTCCAGAACAACGCCTCCTGGCTCGTGCAGACGAGCTCGGGGTCCTCCGGCCAGCCGGGGATGCGGACCGGCTCGGAGCCGGTGGCGAGGATGATTTTGTCGGCCTCGATCTCCTCGCCGCCGTCATCGCCCTCGACGCGGACCTTGCCCGGCCCGTCCAGCACGCCGCGGCCCTCGTAGAGCGTCACGCCCCGGCTCTTGAACAGCATGCCGACGCCGCCGCGGAGGGACCGCACGGTCTTGGTCAGGTGCTTCTGGATCTTCTTCCAGTCGAACGACGGCTCGCCCTCGACGGTCACGCCCAGGCGGCTGCCCTCGCGAATCTCGTGCAGCAGGTTCGCCGGGGCCAGCAGCGCCTTCGAGGGGATGCACCCGACGTTCAGGCAGGTCCCGCCGAGGTGGCCCTTCTCGACCACGGCCACGTCGGCGCCCTTCTGGGCCGCGTGCAACGCGGCGATGTACCCGCCGGGTCCGCTTCCGATGACGATGATCTCATGCTTGTTCATGGATTGGCTCGCTCAGGGGGTTTGGCTCGTCTTTCAGTTCGGAGCTTGGAGAACGGAGTGCGGAGATCGAAGGGCGGTCTGCGTCGAGCGGTCGAGTCCGCGGATGAGTCCCGTGACGATGCGGCGCACCTCGATCGTGCTCTCGACCGCGGGGGCGATCGCGCTGCGGTCCGCGAAGCCCAGTTGTTCGGCCGCGAGCAGGTGGGTCTCGATCTCGTTGGCTGAGCCACAGGCCATGTCCAGGAACCGCGCGGAGTCCGCCTTCGAGTTTCGCGTGAAGCCCTCGGCGATGTCAGCCGGTATGGTTACGCCCGCGCGTCGTACCTGCGAGGTGAGGCCGAACCGTTCCGAGGGGAACGCCGCGCTCAGCTTCTTGTAGATGTCCGCCACCAACGTCATCGCCTTCTGCCAACCCACCCAGTCCCGATAGCTTCGTATTCCAGCCGTGTCGGATCCCCTTGTCGGTCCCACGCCACCATTCGACCCCTCCGACCTCCGATCTACGTCGTCAGCTCCTCCGGCGCCTCGAGCAGTTCCTTCATCCGCGCCAGGAACTGCGCGCCGAGGACGCCGTCGACGATGCGGTGGTCGGCGGAGAGCGTCATACTCATCACCCGCCCGGCGCGGATGGCGCCGTTCTCGACGATCACATCCTCGCGGACCGCCCCGACCGCCAGGATCGACGCCTCCGGCGGGTTGATGATCGCGCCGAACTCGTGCACGCCGAACATGCCGAGGTTCGTCACGGTCATCAGCCCCTCGCCGATGCCCTCGAGCTTGCCGTTGCGGGCCCCCTCGACGACACGCCGCGTCTCGCCCGCCAGCCGCTCCAGGTTCATCTCGCCCGCGCGCCGCACGACCGGCACCAGCAGGCCGTCGTCCGTGCCGACCGCGACGCCGATGTTCACGGCGGGGTACTCGATCAGCGCCCCGTCGTCCAGCCGGCTGCGGAACGCCGGGAACTCCCGCATGCACAGCACGCAGGCGCGGACGACCAGGTCGTTGATCGACACCTTGAACTCCGCGGCCGCCTTGAGCCGCTGGTAGGCGTCGTACAGCGGGCCGGCGTCGATGGTCATCGTGGCGTAGAAGTGCGGAATCGTCTGCTTGCTCCGCAGGAGCGCCCCGCCGATGGCCTTGCGCATCGAGGTCAGCTCGTGGCGGATCGGCTCGCCGACGGCCATTGCGCCGGTCGCGGCCGGGGCGGCGCCCGGCTTGGCCGATGCCACGTCCTTGGTGATGATCCTGCCGCCGACGCCGCTGCCGGCGCCGATGGCGGCCAGGTCGATCCCGCGCTCGGCCGCGAGCTTCCGGGCGGCGGGGGACGCCTTGACGCGCCCGCCGGCGGTCGTGGCGGCGGGGCGGCTCGGCGCGGCCGTGGGGGCGGGCGCCGGCTTCGGTGCGGCCGGGCCGGGGCTCGCGGCCGTCTGCTGCGTCGCGCCGCCTTGCGAGGCGATGTAGGCGTCCACGTCCGCATCGTCGTCCGCGAGGTACGCCACCGGCTGCTTGACGGGCACGACGTCGTCCTCGCCCGCGACGATCCGTGCCAGCCGGCCGGCGTCGGTCGCCTCGACCTCCACGGTCGCCTTGTCCGTCTCGACGTCGAAGATGATCTGTCCCTGCTCGATCGTATCGCCCTCGGCGACGCGCCAGGCGACGATCGTGCCTTCCTCCATCGTGTTGCCCACCTGCGGCATGAGCACAGGCGTCACGTCGCCTTCCGGCCCGGCCGGGGCGGCCGACTTGGCCTCGGGCGCGGGCTTTGCGCCGGGGGTTTCCGTCGCGCCCGCGGCGCCCTGGCTGTCGAGGTAGGCATCCACGTCGGCGTCTTTCTCGGCGAGGTACGCCACGGGCTTCTTGATCGGCACAACGTCGCCTTCATTCGCCACGATGCGTGCCAGCCGGCCGGCGTCGGTCGCCTCCACCTCGACGGTCGCCTTGTCCGTCTCGACTTCGAAGAGGATCTGCCCCTGCTCGATCGTGTCGCCCTCGGCCACGCGCCAGGCGACGATGGTGCCTTCCTCCATCGTGTTGCCGACTTGCGGCATGAGCACGGGCGTCACCTGTGCGCTCGGAGCCCCGGCCTTGCCGTCGCCGTTCGTTCCGGCATCATCCATCTTCGATTCCTCGCTCTTGTCCCGCGGCCGTGCCGTGGGGCTGGGGGCTGCGTTGGCGGGCGGCGCCCCGCCGTCAAGTTCCTCGGTGAGCTTCGCGACGGCCTCTTCGATGTCCTCGCCGTCGTCGGCGACGACCGCCAGCGGCGCTCCCACGCGCACGGCCGTGCCGGGCGGGGCGAGGATCTTCCGCAAGACGCCCTCGCAGCCCGACTTGAGCGTCACCTCGGCGTCGGGCGTGCGGACGCGGGCCAGCTCACGGCCTTCGCTCAGCGAGGCGCCTTCCTCGACGTGCCACTCCTCGACGGTGCCCTCGTCCATGGCCTTCGCGGCCTTCGGCAGTCTCAGCGTCTGCATGGCTCCACCTGTCATTCGCGCATGGTTGCCGCGGCAGGCCCGTCAGCGACCGCGCCAAGGACCGCCGGATGCGGATGCGTAAAGTATGACAGAAATGTGCATAAATCAAGCATCAATCGTTCACTTTTTGGTTGAATTCGCGCGCATTTCGTGATTTACTCCCATCGGAGACTGGATTGGGTGCGAACACACAACAGCGGCGCGATGATATTCTAGCCCGCGCAATGGAATGCGGGCACGTGACGGTCCGCGGCCTGGCGGAGGCATGCGACGTCTCGGAGGCGACGGTCCGTCGCGATCTGCGGGCGCTGGCCGAGGCGGGGCAGCTCAAGCTGGCCTACGGCGGGGCGTACCTGCCGCGGAACGCGAACTTCTCGTTCCGCTCGAAGGCGGAGCGGAACGCCGAGGCCAAGCGGGTCATCGGGCGCCTGGCCGCGGAGTTGGTGGACGACGGCGACCAGGTGTTCGTCGATTCCGGCACGACGTGCTTCGAACTGGCCAAGTGTCTCCGTCCGAAGGACGAGTTGTCGGTGATCGTCAACTCGGTCCGGGTCGCGGAGGAGCTGGACGCCCCGGGCCTGAGCGTGATCCTGGTCGGCGGGCAGTACCGTCCGGACCGGATGGACGCGGTCGGACCGATCGCCACCGGCGCGCTGGAGAAGCTCCGCGGCTACGTGGCGTTCGTCGGCACGGACGGCCTGGACCCGGACTTCGGGCCGTCCGCCAGCGACATCGAGAGCGCCGAGGTGTACGGGCTTGCGGTGCGGAATTCGCGCGCGGCCGTGCTGCTGGCGGACCACAGCAAGTTCCAGTGTCCGTCGCTGTACAAGATATGCGAGTGGGACGTGATCGGTCGCGTCGTGACCGACCGCCCGCCGGATGAGCAATGGGCCGACTTCCTCGCCTCGCGGGGCATTGAGGTGATCGTCCCGGCCGGGGCGGCGGCGGAGTCCGTTTCGCCGTAGCCAAGGTCGAAGGAATCCAGGGCGGACGCGTCGGGAACCCGACGCTCAAGATGCGACGCTACGCGGGGCGCGTCGGATCTCGGCCGGGCGCGCGTCCCGCCGAACGCCGAATGTTGAACGCTGCCAGCCGGTTCGTCACGGTCGAATGAGCGACCGGCACCCGGATACACCCAACACGGAGCAGAAGAATGCCGAAATCCCAGATGGTCGTTCCGGACGAGGTTCGCAAGCCCGGTCAGATCGAGGTGCCGCCGATCCCGGTCAACCAATACGACCGGCCGATCTCCGACGAGCTGGAGCGCCACGGCGCCGACGCCCTGGTGCGCATGCAGCGGGACATGGTCCTCATCCGCACCTTCGAGAACATGCTCAACGAGATCAAGCTCCGCGGCTCCTTCGAGGGCATCGAGTACGCCCACAAGGGCCCGGCGCACCTGTCGATCGGCCAGGAGGCGGCGGCCGTGGGGCAGGCGTTCCACCTGAGCATCGACGACCACATCTTCGGCAGCCACCGCAGCCACGGCGAGATCCTCGCCAAGGGGCTCTCGGCCATCGAGAAGCTCGACGAGGACACGCTCCGCGCGATCATGGAGAGCTACTTCGACGGCGCGACGCTGAAGATCATCGAGCCCGACGCCGAGGGGTCCGTCAAGGACCTGGCGATGGACTTCCTGATCTACGGCGCTCTGGCGGAGATCTTCGGGCGCGAGCCCGGCCTCAACAAGGGTCTCGGCGGCTCGATGCACGCGTTCTTCCCGCCGTTCGGCGTGTACCCGAACAACGCCATCGTCGGCGGCTCGGGCGACATCTCCGTCGGCGCGGCGATGTTCAAGCGGGTCAACCACAAGCCGGGCCTCGTCATCGCGAACATCGGCGACGCGTCCAGCTCCTGCGGCCCGGTGTGGGAGGGGCTGTGCCTGGCGACGATGGACCAGTACGCTGAACTCTGGGACGCCGAGCATGGCGGCGGCCTGCCGCTGATCGTCAACTTCGTGGACAACTTCTACGGCATGGGCGGCCAGCCGTGCGGCGAGACGATGGGCTTCGGCATGCTCGCGCGCATCGGCGCGGCCCTGAACCCCGACGCCATGCACGCCGAGCGCGTCGACGGCTACAACCCGCTCGCCGTCGCCGACGCGATCGAGCGCAAGCGGAAGATCATCGACGACGGCCGCGGGCCGGTCCTGCTCGATACCATCACCTACCGTTACAGCGGCCACTCGCCCTCCGACGCCAGCGCCTATCGCGAGAAGGAGGAGATCGACGCCTGGCAGGAGCACGACCCGACGCGGCGCTTCGCCGAGCGGCTCGTCGACGCCGGCGCGTGCGGCCAGGCCGACATCGACGCCATCCACGAGCAAGCCACCGCCCGCATCGTCAAGGCCCTGAAGAAGGCCGCCGACACGAGCGTCTCCCCCCGGGCGGAACTCAAGCACACCGGCTGCCTGCTCGAGGAGGTCATGTACTCCGACACGCAGGTCGAGTCGTTCGACACCGAGCGCGAGCCCGAGGTCCTCATGCCCAAGGAGGACAACCCGCGCGTCAAGATGCTCGCCAAGCGCAGCCGCGCCGGGCTGGACGAGTCCGGACAGCCGCTGCCCAAGAGCAAGTGCATCGGCATCCGCGACGCCCTGTTCGAGGCGATCCTCGACCGCTTCTACGAGGACCCGACGCTCGTGGCCTACGGCGAGGAGAACCGAGACTGGGGCGGCGCCTTCGCCGTCTACCGAGGGCTGACCGAGGCCCTGCCGTACCACCGGCTGTTCAACACGCCGATCGCCGAGGGCGCGATCGTCGGCTCGGCCGTCGGCTATGCCCTCGAGGGCGGCCGGGCGCTGGCGGAGCTGATGTACTGCGACTTCCTCGGCCGCGCGGGCGACGAGGTGTTCAACCAGCTCAGCAAGTGGCAGTCGATGTCCGGCGGCCTGCTGAAGATGCCCGTCACGCTCCGCGTCTCCGTCGGCAACAAGTACGGCGCCCAGCACAGCCAGGACTGGACCTCGCTCTGTACCCACATCCCGGGGCTCAAGGTCGCCTTCCCCGCCACGCCCTACGACGCCAAGGGCCTGATGTACGCCTCGCTGCTCGGCACGGACCCGGTCGTCTTCTTCGAGAGCCAGCGTATCTACGACCAGCCCGAGCTCTTCGCCGACGGCGGCGTGCCCGCCGGCCGCTACACCGTCGAGTTCGGCGAGCCCGCCCGCCGCACCGAAGGCGCGGACCTGACGATCCTCACCGTCGGTGCCACGCTCTACCGCGCGCTCGAGGCGGCCCGAGAATTGCAACAGAACTACGGCGTCTCGTGCGAGGTGTGGGACGCCCGCAGCATCGTGCCGTTCAACTACGAGCCGATCCTCGAGTCCGTCGCCAAGACGCGAAAGATCCTGCTCGCCTCCGACGCCTGCGAGCGCGGCAGCTTCCTCCAGACGGCCGCGGCCAAGATCACCCAACTCGCCTTCGACGAGCTGGACGCGCCGCCCGTCGTGCTCGGCGCCCGAAACTGGATCACCCCAGCCGACGAGGTCGAGGACGCCTTCTTCCCCTACCCGGCCGACTTCCTCGACACCGTCCACGAGCACATCCACCCGCTGACCGGCTATACCCCCCAACGCGAGTGCTCGCGCGACGACCTGCTCCGGCGGAGCAAACTCGGGGTCTAGCGGTCAGCGGTCAGCGATCAGTTGTCAGCGATTGGCCATCAGGCATCGGTACTGCCGGGGGGCGGGCAACACGCCCGGGCAACACGGCCGTGCCACCCCGCGGCGCCGGCTGAGCACTGACAACTGAGGTCTGCCGCTTGCCGTTACCGCCGTGCACCCGCCCCCGGCCGGCCGCGCGCAGCGCCCCAGCTCATAACCGCGATTGTTCCACGTGGAACATCGTTTGCGCACGCGGTCCTGCGCACAATCACGTCGATATCCATGAATCGGAAGCACTTGTGCGCACGATCGCGTCACCGTGGCTCAGGTGCATCCCCGATGCGCCGCCCCTGACCGGCGCCCTTCGTGTACCGAGGCCGTCTCAGCCGGGGGATATCCCCCGGCGGCGCGAGCGCCACGGGCGCGTCTGCACCGCGCCGGGCGACTCCGTACATGTCTACGCGTCTAAAGCAGCCCCCGCCCCCTTCACCGGCCGCTTGCCGAGAATCATCGCTTCGACCTCGGCCTTGGTCTGCTCGGCAAGCTGC
>CAZHEH010000028.1:0-35900 GCA_964531695.1 uncultured Planctomycetaceae bacterium
CACGGCTTCGCCCGGCCGCGCCGATCTCCCTCCGACCTCCGATCTCCGATCTCTGACATCCGAACTCAGTCCCGCCACGTCGCCTTTTCGGGCTGATGGTGGTCTTCGAGGTCGGCCGTGGGGCTCTGCAGGGCACCCTTGCGGTGCTGGCGGCGGAGCCAGCGGCGGCGGAAGCTCCGCCAGGGAGTGGTCAGCTTGCGGTGGAGCCCATGCAGGCGGCCGCGGCGGCGGCTGAGGGCGTCCTCCTCGCTCGTCAGCTCGGCGGGGGCGAGCCGCCGCTTGTGCTTGTAGAGGTGGTAGAGGTCGCGCCCGGCGACGTAGCGCACGGCCGCGGCGACGAGCGACCGGAACGGCCACGGCCAGTCATCGCGGCGGCGAAAGGCGATCTGGAAGTCGACGAGCCACGCCCGGCCGTCGGTATCGCAGAGGATGTTCGACCGCTTGTTCGCGTCCGAGTAGGCCACGCCGCGGGCGTGTACGGCGTCGAAGACGCCCCTCAACCGGTCGAAAAAGCCCGTCGGCGGCGTATCGAGGTGATCGAGCGGCACCGCGTCGATGTATTCGATGGCATAGCCGGCCTCTCCGAGCCGCCCGGCCCAGCGCGGCACGCCGTCTACGCCCGCCAGGGCGCGGTAGATACCCTCCTCGTGGGCCCGCATGTAGCGGCCGAGCCACCACAGCGGAACGCCGCAGAAGTCCCGTGTCCGCCCGAACTTGCCGACCACGCGGGCAAAGCCCGACTCGCCGCCGACCCGCTGGTACAGGCACGTGGCCGCGAAGAAGTCGTGCTTGAAGACCCGCTCCAGCCGGTACGCCGCACCCGCCAGCTCGACGCGCTCCGGCGGCGGGCGACGCAGGGCGAACATCTGCGTGTTGGTCGTGCGGCGGGCCATGGCGGCTCAGGAGCCGACGGCCGCGGCGATGTCGGCGGCGAAGGCGCGGGCCGCGTCGGCCACGGCATCGCGCCAAGGACGGCTCGCGTCGCGCTCGAAGGCGTAGATCACCGAGCGGCTGGCGTTGACGATCGCGCCGGTGCCGTCCGGGCGGAACGACGCGGCGCAGTCCGCGGCCGAGGCGCCCTGCGCGCCGTAGCCGGGCACCAGGAAGAGCTGCCGCGGCATGATCTCGCGGAGGCGGCGGGCCTCGTCGGGGTACGTCGCGCCGACGACCGCCCCGAGCGCGCTGTAGCCGCTCCCGCCGACGAGCCGCTCGCCCGCCCCGGCCGCGGCGACGGACGCCGCGACGGACTCGTACACCCGCCGCCCGTCCGCGTCGGCGAGGTCCTGCACCTGCCCGCCGGAGGGGTTCGACGTGCGAACCAGCGCGAACACGCCCTTGCCCCGCTCGGCCGCGGCCGCGACGAACGGCTCGATGCCGTCCGTTCCGAGATAGCTGTTGACGGTAATCGCATCCGGCGCGTGCTCGGCCGCGAGGTGCGCTCGGGCGTACATCTCCGCGGAGGAGCCGATGTCGCCGCGCTTCACGTCGCCGATCACGAGCAGCCCGCGCTCCCGCGCCGCCCGGACCAGCTCGAAGTACAGCGCGTAGCCGCCCGGCCCGAGCGCCTCGAAGCAGGCGATCTGCGGCTTGACGGCCGGGACGATTCCCGCGACCGCGTCCAGCACGCTCAGACCGTAGCTCCGCACCGCCTCGACGGGCGCCCCGCCGCGCAGCCCCTCCGGCAGCCGCTCGACGCGCGGATCGAGCCCCACGCACACGGGCGAGCCCGCACGCACAATCGCGGCCAGCAGCTTGTCGGCGAAATGCTCAGCCATGTCCGGTCCTTTCGTGTACCGTCCTGACGTTATACAATTCGGGGCGCGGGTTTTCACCCCGCAGGAGAAGCCATGGACAGCGTGATTCGCGGCAAGGCGTTCGTCGTCGGCGACAACATCGACACGGACCAGATCATCCCGGCCGAGTACCTCAGCTACGACCCGTCGGACCCCGAGGAGCGGAAGTTCTTCGGTCGGTACGCGATGAGCGGCGTGCCCGCGGCCGAGTCGGGCCTGCCCGAGGGGCACGTGCCGTTCGTGCCGGCCGGCGCGTTCCGCGGCGAGTTCGCGGTGATCATCGCGGGGCGGAACTTCGGCTGCGGGTCGTCCCGCGAGCATGCCCCCCTGGCGCTGGCGGAGGCCGGCTGCCGGGCCGTCGTGGCCGAGAGCTACGCGCGGATCTTCTACCGCAACAGCGTCAACGGCGGCTACGTGCTGCCGATGGAGACGCCCGAGCGGCTCGTCGGCGAGTTTCTGACGGGTAACGACGTCGAGGTCGACCTGGAGCACCACCGTCTGGTCAACCACTCGACGGGCAAGACGCACGACCTGACCCCGCCCGGCGACGTGACGGGCATCATCCAGGCCGGCGGGATCTTCGAGTACGCCCGGCGGGAAGGGATGCTCGGCTAGCGCCGGCGGGCGCCGGGGAACCCGAAATCCGTAGCACGAAACCCGGAATCCGAAACAAACGGCGCACGGCAAAGGACAAACAGCAGCCGGCAAACGACGAACATCCGACCCGCGTTCCTGGCCATTTGCCGTTTCGCGTTTGTTGTTTGTGTCGGATTTCGTTTTGCGTATTCCGGGTTCAGCCCCGCAGGCAAGACCATGACCGGAACCGAGAACCTCGCAATCCGCCAAGACGCCGCCGGGACGATCCTGCCCGTCAAGGTCGTCCCCGGCGCTTCCCGCGACAAGATCGCCGGCGTCCTGGGCGATGCGCTGAAGGTGACGGTCTCCGCGGCGGCCGAGAAGGGCCGGGCGAATCAGGCCGTCGTCCGCGTGCTGGCAGAGGCGCTCGGCGTGGACCGGCGGAGCATCTCCGTCGTCAGCGGTCAGACGGCCGCGCGCAAGGAGTTCCGCATCCAGGGCGCCTCCGCCCGCGAGTTGCACGCGACGCTCAGCCGGCTGTAGCCCCCTACTCCATCGCCACCCGCCGCTCGGGGAAGGTCCGGGCGAGCGTTTCGTCGCGGCGGCGCTTGGCCTTGGCGAAGAAGTCCTCGATGCCCGGCGCGTCGCCCGTCTCCAGCAGGTCGCGCAGGTGCATCAGCTCTTCCTCGAAGCCGTCGACGGCCTCGAGGATCGCCCGGCGATTGGTCATCAGGATGTCCCGCCACATCTCCGGGTCGCCGCCGGCGAGGCGCGTCGCGTCCCGGTAGCCCGTGGCCGCGACCTCGAGGTCGCCCTTCCGCAAGTGCATCATCAGCAGCGCCGCCAGCACGTGCGGCAGGTGCGACACGCGGGCGACCGCCCGATCGTGCGCGGCCGGGGTCATCCGCAGCGTCCGCATGCCTAGGTCCCGCCAGAGCCGCTCGACGCGCTCCGCCAGCGGCTCGGGCGTGCGCCCGGTCGGCGTGACGATGCAAGTGGCCCCCGTGAACAGGTCCGCCCGGGCGCAGGCGACGCCCTTCTGCTCGCTGCCGGCCATAGGATGGCTGCCGACGAACGGCCCGCCCGCGCCCAGCACGCGCTCGCCCATGCGGACGACGCGCTCCTTGGTCGAGCCGACGTCCGTGACAACCGCCCCGTCGCGCAGGTGCCCCGAGATCGCCCGCAGGTGCCGCTCGAAGGCCGCCACGGGCGTGGCGAGGATCACCAGGCCGCTCCGGCCGACGCACTCGGCCGGGTCGAGGTGGCCGGTGTCGATCACGCCGAGCCGCATCGCCTCGTCCAACGAGCTTTGCCGCCGCCCCACCCCGGCGATCCGCACGCCGCGGCGCGCCGCGCGCAGTGCCAACGCAGCCGAGCCGCCGAGCAGCCCCACGCCGACGATCGTCACGTGCTGCAGTTCGTCCATCATCGCGAGCGAAGGTAGCAGTCACGCCTTCCGGGTGCAATCCGGGTTTGCTATAATCCGAGTACTGCCCCGCCTTGGCCCTTGCTGGACGCTCGGCCATTCGCTATCGTCCAGCGTTTCACGATGCTGCATACCCACGACAGTCGAAGTGCTTCCTGCCCCGCTGATTGCTCGGGCTGCGCGCCCGGCGACGAGCCCGCCGATCGGTCCGCGCTGCGCGGCGGCCGGCTGGCGCTGGCGGCGATGGGCGTATTCCTTGTGCCGCTCGGGCTGAGCATCGCCGGCGCGGTACTCCTGAGCAGCTCGCCGGTGCGAACCTTCGCCGGTGCCGTCGGCGGCCTGCTGGCCGGGGCGGCCCTGGCGGGCATCGTCGCGCGGCGTCTGCGGGGACGGAGGGAGACGGCCGCATGAACACCGCAGCCGCCGGCCGCGGGCAGGCGACGTTCCCCCGCGGCGTCCATCCGATCGAGGGCAAGAGCTTCAGCGAAGACGCCGCGATCGAGGTCCTGCCGACCCCCCCGCAAGTGCTCGTGCCGCTGCTCCAGCACATCGGCGCGCCGGCGCAACCCACGGTCAAGCCCAAAACCGACGTGGAAATGGGCGACGTGATCGCCGAATCGGGCGGGTTTATCTCGGCGGCCGTGCATGCCAGCATCCGCGGGACGACCGCGATGGCCTCCGTCGCCACGCTGCCCAACGGGCGGCACGTGTCGGCGATTCCGATCAAGGCGGCCGACGAGCAGCCCCTGGCGGGCGAGGCGCTCTACGCGGACGTGTTCGGCGGCGACTGGCCCGCTCCCGGCGCGCCGGGATTCGACGACCGCGACCCGCAGGAGATCGCCGAAGCGGTCAGCGGCGCCGGGCTCGTCGGCCTGGGCGGGGCGGCCTTCCCGACGCACGTCAAACTCACCCGCAACGACGCCAAGCCGATCGACACGCTGCTGGTCAACGGCTGCGAATGCGAGCCGTATCTTACTGCGGATTATAGAGTTATGCTGGAGGCGCCCGGCGCCGTCGTGGCCGGGGCCCTTCTGGCGGCGCGGGCCAACGGCGCGAAGCGCGTTGCGATCTGCATCGAGGACAACAAGCCCGCGGCCGTCGAGTCGGTGCGGGCCGCGGCCGGGCCGGCCGGGGTCGAGGTGCTGCCGCTGAAGACCAAGTACCCCCAGGGCGGCGAGAAGCAGACGATTCAGGCCGCTCTCGGGCGGGAGGTCCCCAACGGCGGGCTGCCGCTGGACGTGGGCGTGGTCGTGATGAACGTCGGCACCGCCGCGGCCGTGGCGCGCGCCGTACTGCGCGGCAAGCCCCTGACCCACCGCGTCGTCACCGTCACCGGCCCGGGCATCCGCGAGCCGAAGAACCTGCTCGTGCCCGTCGGCGCCCCCTACCGGGCGCTGGTCGAGCACTGCGGCGGGCTGACGGACGACGTGACGCGCCTGATCGCCGGCGGGCCGATGATGGGCTTCGCCCTCGGCGACCTGGACGCCCCCGTCACCAAGGGCACCAGCGGCCTGCTGGCGCTGACCTCGCGGGAGATCGCCAAAGCCCCGGAGACGGCCTGCATCCGCTGCGGCCGCTGCGTGGACGTGTGCCCGATGCGTCTGGTGCCGACGAAGCTCGCCACGGCCGCCCGGAACCGGGATTGGGACTTGGCCCGGCGATACGAGATCCTCGCCTGCATGGAATGCGGCTGCTGCGCCTACGCCTGCCCGGCGAGCATTCCGCTGGTGCAGTTGGTGCGGATGGGCAAGGCGGAGATGCCGAGAGAGTAGGAATCCGAAGCCCCGTGCCTGAATCCAACGCACAACCCGCCCCCCGCCTCCACGTCGCCCCGGCTCCGCACTTGTCGGACCGGTCGCTGACGACGCGGCGGATGATGATCGACGTGCTGATCGGCCTGGCGCCGGTGATGGGCGTGGCGGTCTACGTATTCCGCTGGTACGCGGTCAAGCAGGTCGGCGTTTGCGTGCTGAGCTGCCTGGCCGCCGAGGCCCTGTTCACCGCCATGCGCGGGCGCAAGGCCTCCCTCGGCGATTTCTCCGCGGTCGTCACCGGCGCGATCCTCGCGTTCTCGCTGCCGGCGACGTGCCCGATCCACGTGTCCGTCGTGGCGAGCTTCGTGGCCATCGGGCTCGGCAAGGTCGTCTTCGGCGGGCTGGGCGGCAACATCTTCAACCCGGCGATGGTCGGGCGGGCATTCGTGATGGTCGCCTACGCGGCGCCCCTGGCCGCGGGCGCCTACGTGGACCCCGATTCGAGCGTGCACGTCCTCACGCGGGCCACGCCGCTGACGGCGGCCGAGGCGGGCAAGGGCGTGGCCTCCCTGTCGGACCTGTTCTGGGGCACGACCAACGGCTGCGTCGGCGAGACGAGCGCCATCGCCTGCCTCGTCGGCGGGCTGTACCTGGTGCTCCGCCGCACGGCCTCGTGGGAGTTACCCGTCGCGGCGCTGGCATCGGTGGCCGTCATCGGCGGGGCCGTCAACCTCGCCAACCCCGAGGCCGAGTGGACCGTGCTGCACCACCTGCTCGGCGGGGCGCTGATGCTCGGGGCGTTTTTCATCATCACCGACCCGGTCTCGACGCCGCTGACGCGCAAGGGCAAGCTGGTCTTCGGGGCCGGGTTCGGCGCGTCGGTCATGCTCATCCGGACGCTGAGCAACTACCCCGAGGGCGTGATGTATTCCGTGCTGCTGATGAACTCGGTGGCGCCGCTGATCAACCGCTGGACGATCCCCGCCCCGCTCGGCGGGCGGACGCCGGCCCCGGCCGCGGAGGGCGCGAAGTGAACCCGGCCTACCTCAAGCAGGCGTGGCTCGTGCTGATCCTGGCGCTGGTCTTCGGCGCGGCCCTGGCGGGCGTGCAGAGCGCGTGGGGGCCGAAGATTCAGCAGAACAAGGACGACGAGATGATGGGCGCCGTGCCGGAGCTGGTCCCCGGCGCGGTCCGCGGCGTGCCGGTCGACGCGAGCCGGCAGCCCACGGACGTGGCGTCGGCCTTCGCGCTGAAGGCCGTGGACGCTCAGGGCAAGCTGGTCGGCTGGGTCGTCAAGGGCGTCGGCGACGGCTATGCCGACCGGATCGAGCTGCTCGTCGCGCTCGATCCCCCGGCCGAGCGGATTCTCGGCATCGAGGTGCTGGCCCAGAACGAGACGCCCGGGCTCGGCAACAAGATCAAGGAGCCGAGCTTCCGCGAGCGGTTCGCCGGCAAACCGACGGACATGACGCTCGAGGCGACGCCCCGACCCGAGAAGGCCAACGAGGTTCAGGCGGTCTCGCAGGCGACGATCTCCTCGCAGAGCGTCTGCCGCATCGTGAACCGGACCGTGCGGGACGCGCGCGAAGCGCTTGCCGGAACGGCCGAATGATGGCAATGCGAGCTGGCGGATTCAAAATGCGAACCCCGAAACTCGAATTTCGGATTTCGATCTGTAAGGCATAGTTATGCCGACCGACGGACCTACACCCACAGAACGGTTCCTCCAGGGCATCATCCCGGAGAACCCGGTCTACAAGCAGCTTCTGGGCATGTGCCCGACGCTGGCGGTGACCGGCAGCATGCAGACGGCCGTGACGATGTCCGGCGCCGTCCTGTTCGTGCTGCTCTGCGCGAACGTGCTGACGAGCATCCTCCGCGGGCTGCTCAAGCCGCACCTGCGGATCCTCGTGTTCACGCTCACCATCGCCACCTTCGTGACCATCGCCGACCGCTTCCTCGCCGCCTACGTGTACCCGATGAGCAAAGCGATGGGCCCGTACATCCCGCTGATTATCGTCAACTGCCTGATCATCTCGCGGTGCGAGGTCTGCGCGTCGAAGCAGCGTATTCCCACGGCCGCGATGGACGCGGTCGGCCAGTCGCTGGGCTTCGCGCTGGCGCTGGCGAGCATCGCGACGGTCCGGGAGCTGCTCGGCTCGGGCTCGTGGTTCGGCGTTCCGCTGTTCTGGAAGGCCGGCACGGCCGGGGAACAGTACCGGTTGGGCATCATGGGCCAGCCGCCCGGGGCGTTCCTGTCGCTCGGCGTGCTGCTGGCCGGGGCGCTGTGGGTCGGGTCGGTGATTGGGAAGAGGAAGAAAGCCAAGGTATGAGGGCTGACGACTGAGGGCCGAGGGCGAGAATGCGAAACCCGAAACGCGAAATACGAAACAGACCGCAAACGGCAAACAGCAAACAAGCGCCGACCTGTTCCTTTGCCGTTTCGGTGCCTGCCGTTTGTTTCGGATTTCGAGTGTAGAAGCGCAGCTTCATGGAATACGTAGCCAGTCTCATCCTGATCGCGGTCAGCGCGGCGTTGATCAACAACTACGTGCTGTACTACTTCGTGGGCATCTGCCCGTTCCTGGGCGTGTCGCGCCGCGTGGACATGGCCTTCGGCATGGGCTGCGCGGTGACGTTCGTCATCACGATCGCCTCGTTCCTGAGCTGGGCGTGCACGTACTTCATCCTCCAGCCGGGCGCGCCGCTCACCGCCGCCGTGGCCCGGCTGTTCGTCTCGCCGGAGCGGGCCGCGGCCGTCGACCTGAGCATCCTCAGCTACATCGTGTACATCTTCGTGATCGCCTCGTCGGTGCAGTTCGTGGAGATGTATGTCCGGAAGTTCTTCCCGTCGCTGTACAAGTCGTTCGGCGTGTTCCTGCCGCTGATCACGACAAACTGCGCGATCCTCTTCGCCTGTCTCTACATCATGAAGCAGGTCGTCGGCGTCGACCCGGCCCATCAGTGGGGCGCCGGCAAGGCCCTCGTGCTGGCCGTGTTCGCCGGGCTGGGCTTCACGCTGGCCATCGTCATCATGGCCGGCATCCGCGAAGAGCTGGACCGCTGCGACGTGCCCAAGCCGTTCCGCGGCGCGGGCATCGCGCTGATCGTCGCGGGCATCCTGGCCCTGACCTTCCTCGGCTTCACCGGGATCGACAAGAACCTCCACAAGCTCATCCAGCCCGTGCCCGCCGAGGGCGCCGCCGCCCCCGCCGAAGCGCCGCCCGGCGGCGAGGAGCCGCAGGTGCCCCACGACTCGAGCGCCCGGCCGGGCGGCCGCGCGCCCGACGCCGGGCCGGCCGATACGCAAACCCACGCCACGCCCTGGGAGGGAGGGGACGCGCCATGACCTACGTCGTCGTACTCCTCGCCGCGGCCGTGATGCTCCTGCTGGCCGTGCTGATGTCCACCATCCTCGGCTGGGCGAACCGCCGCTTCCATGTCGAGTTGAACCCGCTGGTCGACAAGGCCCTGGCGATCCTGCCCGGCGCCAACTGCGGCGCCTGCGGCTACGTCGGCTGCGAGGAATACGCCGAGGCCGTCGCCGAGGGCAAGGCCCCGCCGAACCTCTGCCCCGTCGGCGGGGAGAGCGTCTCCCGGCAGCTCGCCGAGCTGCTCGGCGTGGAGCTGGACGAGACGTTCCCCTTCCGCCCCATCGTGCACTGCGGAGCCCACTGGGACGACCGGAAGAAGAAGAACCCGTACCGCGGCGAGCGGACGTGCGCGGCCGCCAACCTCGTCTCGGGCGTGCAGGGCTGCACGTACGGCTGCCTGGGCTTCGGCGACTGCGAGCGGGCGTGCGACTACGACGCGATTCACGTCGTGGACGGCCTGGCCACGGTGGACTACGACAAGTGCGTCGGCTGTGCGGCCTGCGAGAAGGCCTGCCCGCGGCACATCATCTCGATGGTGCCCTTCAAGGCCGAGAACATGCCGGCCGTGCTGTGCTCGAACCACGACTTCGGCAAGGACGTCAAGGCCGTCTGCGCCGTCGGCTGCACGGGTTGCGGCCTCTGCGCGAAGCTGTCGGACATCTTCGAGGTCGAGGACAAGCTCGCCCGCATCGACTACGACAAGTACGACCCCTCACGAGCGGAGGAGGTCGACAAGGCGATGGCCAAGTGCCCGATGGACCGGATCGTGCACATGGGCAAGCCGTCCGAGAAGGACCTGGCGGCCGTCGCCGACCAGGACGCCCCCGACGTGGCCCGCGACGGGTTCGAGACGACGGCCGACAAGACCGATTGGTGGGGATGAGACGGGCGGTACGCTCGTTGACTCGTTGATCCGTTGACTCGTTGACTGGTTGACTCGTTAACTGGATCACTGGAGCCGGGTTGTTTGGCACGGGGATACCGGCGTATGAGTCAGCGGGGCAATCGGTGCTCGCGCTGACCGGTGCGACGTGTGGCTCAATCCGTCCGCGTGGGGCCGGTTTGACCCGTCGATGGACTCCGGCCATGGACTTGCTGCCCCAGCCAGCCGCAAGCCACGAGTCAACGAGTTAACCAGGTAACGAAGCAACGGCCACCCAAGCCGCTATACTGCCGAAATGAGAGTGTTCGCCAAGAAATCCCCCTGGTACGCGGCCGGGCTGGCCTTCGAGTGCGAGCAGTGCGGGCGGTGCTGCGCCGGGCCGGAAGAGGGCTTCGTGTGGGTGACGGACGAGGACATCCAAGCCATCGCCGCCCATCTCGGGATGACGGTCGAACAGGTCCGCAAGCGCTACGTCCGCCGGGCCGTGCGACGGCTGAGTCTCGTCGAGGACCCGACCACCCGAGACTGCGTCTTCCTCCGCCGCGATGCCGAAGGCAACTCCCACTGCGAAATCTACCCCGTCCGGCCGGTGCAGTGCCGCACGTGGCCGTTCTGGCCCGGCAACCTGCGCAGCCCGAACGCCTGGGCCCGCGCCGGCGAGCGGTGCCCCGGCATCAACCGCGGAGAGGTCGTCCCCTGTGAGCAGATCCAGCAGCGACGCGAGCGGACCCGCGGCTGAGCCGGACCTGGCCACGGCCGTGGGCTGGGCCGCCGCTGACGCCGAGCTGACGGCAGGGCTTTGCGAGCTCTACGCCTCGGCGGACGCCGCCATGGCCCCGTGGCAGCACGAATGCGAGGCCTGCGGCCACTGCTGCCGATTGCAGGAATTCGGCCACCGGCTGTACGTGTCCACCGCCGAGCTGGCGCTGCTGCTGCGGGAGCCGCCGCCGACCGGGCCGACCCCCGGACAATGCCCCTACCAGGTCGGCCGACTCTGCACGGCCCGCACGCGCCGGACGCTCGGCTGCCGAACGTTCTTCTGCCGTCCGGACCTGGCGGACGCCTCGCGGGCCCTGCACGAGCGTTTCCACGCCGAATTGCGGCGGCTGCACGAGGCCCGCCGCATCCCGTATCGGTACGTCGAGCTGGTCTGCGGCATTGCGGCCGTGCGGGACGCGGGCGTTCGCACCGGCTGAGTCGCGGGCCGTGCCCGGCTCGCCGGGAGGAGAAGCACCTGAACGCGGTGTTTTCGCGTTGACACGCCCACCCGCGGGCGCATAGCATACCGGCTCCGCGGCCGGCGACCGGCGGCCGCACTGCAAGGCCACAGAAGAGGTGCATGCCATGAAGAAGATTACCGTTCTGCTCGTGCTGGCGATGTGCGTTTCGGTGTTCGTGATGGGCTGCGGGCCCGGCGTGAACGACACGGCCCGCGAGCGGCAGGTCCGCTACGAGCGGATCAACGAGAACAACCGGCGGCAGTTCGTGGACGATTGGGACTACCTCTGGCTGTACGAACGCAATAGCATGTTGAGCCAGTGGTACCCCCGCGTGGCCTGGTAGGCCCCGCCGCGACGGACGGACGCGAGCCGGCCCCCGCCGGGGCCGGAACCGAACCCACAACCCCTGGTTCCTCCGGACGGGATCAGGGGTTGCTTTGCGCCAAGGCGCGACGGACGATGGTGCGGCGATGAGCGACGGTCAACGACGAATCGCGGTATTCCCGGGCACATTCGACCCGGTCACCAACGGGCATGTCGACATCATGCGCCGCGGGGCGGCCCTGTTCGACGAGCTGATCGTCGGCGTCGGGCGAAATCCTGACAAGCCCGTGACCTTCAGCCACGAGGAACGGGCCGACATCATCGCCGAGATCGTCGGAGACATCCCCAACGTCCGCGTGGCGCGGTTTGACGGGCTGACGGTCGACTTCGCCCGCCGCGCGGGGGCGTCGGTCATCCTCCGCGGCATCCGCAACAGCGCCGACCTCCAGTTCGAGTTCCAGGTCGCCCTCACGAACCGCGCGGTGGCCGGCATCGAGACCGTCTTCATCATGACCCGCGCGGAATACGCATTCACCTCCTCCGGGTTGATCCGCCAGATGGCTTCCATGGGTGGGGACGTGTCCTCGCTGGTGCCGCCGGCAGCCCTCGCCGCCATTGAGCGGAAGTACCCCCGGTCCTGACCCGGCCGCCGGGAACGCCCCACCCGCCCGGATGCTCACAACGCTCGATCCGTGTGCCGGACCCCGCTGCGCGCATAAAAGATGGCACCAGGGGAGGGGAGCCTGATGCCATCAAAACTCGGTCAAAGGAGGGAGTTTGACCGAGGAGCCTCACTGCAACGCCAAGTATTCTTATACCGCGCCCCCGGCCCTTGTCAAGGAACCGTTGAGACTTTTTGACGTTAGCGCCACGATTTGTCCTCCCCCCCGCGGTAAAGCCCGCCCAGCTTGATGTGGGTGCGGACCCCCTCGGGGACAAGATATCGGGCGGAAAGACCCCTGGCGACCCGTCCGCGAATGTCACGGGAGGAAATCTCGATCAGGGGGGTTTGCACCACGGATTCGCGGAGCCGAGCCACCGCCTCCCGCCCCAGATCCGGCTCCAGGTCGGCGAAGATCGCGTCCATGCGGGCGTCCCAGGGCGGGCGCACAGCCACCACAAGTCGAGCCAGCTCAAGGACTTCCTCCACGCGATGCCAGGAGGGAAGGCACGTGAGCATGTCGGCCCCGATCATCCAGTGCAGCGCCACGCCGTCCCCCAGCCGCCACCGCAGCGCCACGAGGGTATCGTACGTGTAGCTCGGGCCGGGCCGGCTCAGCTCGATCTCGTCCACGGCGAACAGCGGGTCGCCCGCCACGGCCGCCTTAAGCATCGCCAGCCGGTCCTCGGGGGGCGCCTCGGCCGGATCCTTGTGCGGCGGCGTGGCCGCGGGGATGAGCGTCACCCTGTCGTATCCGCCCTGCTCGGCCACGTGCCGTGCGACGATCATGTGCCCGTTGTGCACGGGGTCGAACGTCCCGCCGAAAAGCAGCATGCTCTTGTCCATGGCGTCTCCGTAAGCATCCTACCGCCGCCGGCGCGCGGGGAAAAGCCCTCCCGCGCGGCCTTGGCCCCGCCCCGCCGGGCCGCTACAATGCGGGCTTCATGCTGGCCAAGCGGATCATCCCCTGCCTCGACGTCGACAAGGGCCGGGTCGTCAAGGGCGTCAACTTCCTGAACCTCCAGGACGCCGGCGACCCGGTCGAGGTCGCGCGCCGATACGACGACGAAGGCGCCGACGAGCTGGTCTTCCTCGACATCACCGCCAGCCACGAAAAGCGCGACATCATCCTCGACATCGTCGCCCGCACGGCCGAGCAAGTCTACATGCCGCTCACCGTCGGCGGCGGCATCCGCGACATCGAGGACGTGCGCAATCTGCTCAACGCCGGGGCGGACAAGGTCTCGGTCAACTCGACGGCCGTGCGGGATCCGGAGTTCATCACGGCCGCGTCCAGGCGGTTCGGCGCGCAGTGCGTCGTGGTCGCCATCGACCCGAAGCGAATCCGCACCGACGAGGGCGAGCGCTGGGAGGTTCACATCAACGGGGGGCGGGTTCCGACCGGGCTGGACGCCGTCGGCTGGGCCCGCGAGGTCGAGCGGCGCGGGGCGGGCGAGATCCTGCTGACCGTCATGGATGCCGACGGCACGCAGAGCGGCTATGACATCGAGGTGACCCGGGCCGTGGTCGAAGCCGTGCGAATCCCCGTGATCGCCTCCGGCGGCGCGGGCGGACCCGAACACATCCACGAGGTGCTCACCGCGGGGGGCGCGGACGCGGCCCTGGCCGCAAGTATCTTTCATTACAGAACCTACACGATAGACCAGACCAAGCAGTACCTGGCCGAGCGCGACGTGCCCGTCCGCCTGACCGCGGGCTCGGGCGCATCCCCCCCGGCCGGGGAGGGAGCCGCAGAGTGACAGCCGAGTATACCGACCACCAGCCCATCGATCAGCACGACCAGATCACCAAGCCCGGCAACGGGCGGACGCTGCGCCTTCAGAAGTACTTCCAGGCCCTGACCAAGGCCGGCGGGTCCGACCTGCACCTGAAGAAGGACTCCGTGCCGCACATCCGCATCAACGGCCAGCTCTACGCGACGGAATCGGAGCCGCTGGAGTCCGATGACATCCGGGACATGGCGCTGGAGCTGATGACGGAGGAGCAGCGGGACTACTTCCTGCGACACGGCAACATCGACCTAGCCCACGAGATCGCCGGCGGCGACCGCTTCCGGATGAACGTGTACCGCCAGCGAGGCGCCGTCGCCGTGGCCGTGCGGCGCGTCACGCGGGAGATTCCCGCGTTCGGCGCCCTGCATCTTCCGCCTGTGGTCGAGAAGGTCGCCAAGGCCCATCAGGGCCTGGTGCTGCTGTCCGGCCCGACCGGCTGCGGCAAGAGCACGACCATCGCGGCCATGCTGGAGCACATCAACACGACGCGCCGCTGCCACATCCTCACTGTCGAAGACCCCATCGAGTACATCTACGAGAGCAAGAAGGCGCTGATCAGCCAGCGTGAGATCGGCATCGACGTCGAGGATTTCAGCTCGGCCCTCAAGTACCTGATGCGCGAGGACCCGGACGTGGTGCTCATCGGCGAGATGCGGGACAGGGACACCTTCCAGGCCGCCTTGCAGGCCTCGGAGACGGGCCACCTCGTCTTCGGCACGGTCCACGCCTCCAGCGCCCCGCAGACGATCGGGCGCATCCTGGACCTGTTCGGGCACGAGAGCCGGGAACTCGTCCGGCAGTCGTTGGCGTTCAACCTCCAGGCGATCATCTGCCAGAAGCTGCTGTCGAGCTGTGCCGACGGCGTCGAGCGCGTCCCGGCCCTCGAGGTGCTGCTGCGGAACCCGACCACCCGGCAGCTCATCCACGACGGGCGGGACGACGAACTCTCCGACGCCATCCGCGCCGGAAAGCGCGACGGCATGCAGACCTTCACCGAGAGTCTGCTGGACCTCATCAACGCGGACTGGATCGACCCGGCCGTCGCCTACGAGGCCGCCCCAAACCCCGACGAGCTGAAGATGGCCATGAAGGGCATCTCCACCGATCGCGGGCGAATCCTCGGCGGCTGACGGCGTGTTGGCCGCACGGCCGGACGTTCGCTAGAATGTCCGCAATGGCAAAGAGGGACTACTACGACATCCTCGGCGTCGCCCGCGACGCCGGCGCGGACAAGATCAAGTCGGCCTACCGCTCGATGGCCCGCAAGTACCACCCGGACGTGAACAAGTCGTCCGACGCCACGCAGAAGTTCCGCGAGGCCACCGAGGCCTACGAGGTTCTCTCCGACCCCGAGAAGCGCAAGCTCTACGACCAGTTCGGCCACGCCGGGCTCTCCGGCGGCGCGCCGGGCGGTGGCGGCGCGCCGGGCGGCCCCGGCGGCCCACGGCCGGGCGCGGGCGGCGCCCGGACCTGGAGCTACACCCCCGGCGGGCGTGGTGTCCGCTTCGAGGACGTCTTCCGCGGCGCCGAAGGCGGCTTCATGGGCATGGGGCTCGATGAGATCCTCGAGCAGCTCGGCGGCATGGGCCGCTCCAAGCGCTCCGCCCGGAAGCGCGCCCAGCGCGGCGGCGACCTGCAATACGACGTGACGCTCGATTTTCTCTCGGCCGTGCGCGGCACGACCAGCACGATCCGCCTCCGCCGGGAGGACAAGACCGAGACGATCAGCGTCAAGATCCCGCCCGGCGTGGGCGAGGGCTCGCGGATTCGCGTCCGCGGCAAGGGCCGCGAGGGCCCGGCCGGGCGCGGCGACCTGTACATCGTCACGCACATCCGCCCGCACCCGTACTTCCGCCGCGACGGCAACGACATCGTCGTCGAGGTGCCCATCGGCATCGTCGAGGCGACGCTCGGGGCCAAGGTGGACGTGCCGACCATCGATGGCATGACGACGGTGACGGTGCCGCCGGGCTCGGCCAGCTCGCGGAAGCTGCGCCTCCGCGGCCGGGGGGTCCAGCCGGGCGCGGGCGAGCCGGGCGACCAGTACGTCGTGCTGAAGATCGTCCCGCCGGAGAAGGTCTCCGACGCGGGCAAGGAGATGCTGCGATCCTTCCGGGAGGCCGAGCAGCCGGACCCGCGGAGCGACGTGCCGTGGAAATAGACCGGCGACAGGCCGTGCGGGCGGTGAACTTCATGCTGACGATCGTCGGCCTGCTGGTCATCGCCGGGGCGATGGGCGTGATGATCGCCATCGCCGCGCGGGCCGCGCCGGGCGCCGCGCCGGAGGCCCGCGAGTACTTCTACCGACTGGCGTGGATCGCCGCGGCCATGCTGGGCCTGGCGCTGGTCATGCTCACCTGGACCGTCTCGCGCTACCTTCGCCGGCGCTCCCGCCATAGCCGCCACGAACCGACACCATACGTCGACGCCTGGGCCGAAGCCGGGCGACGGGCACGCGTGGACGACGAGGACGACCCGGACGAGGTGTAGCCGGTAGGACCAGTCGGTCGTTCGTAGGGCGTGCCCGCCGCGGCGGGCACGCGCAACGGGTCAGGGTGCATCGTCGGGCCGGGCGAGGCGGATCCGGGAGAGCAATCGCAAGGGCCGCAAGATGCGGCAAGCCCGACTCCGATGAGACGATAGCTCAGGTCGTTGCGCGGATCACGGCCGTGGCCCATCCTCAGCAGATCATCATGTTCGGCTCGCGGGCTCGAGGGGCGGCGGCTTTGACGATGGCTCGAAGCGTGCGTACGGCCGTGCGGCGGCTTCTTCCGGAGAATGTGCTGCGGCCGGGCGAGTGAGCGAGAGCATCCGCACACGGCCGGGCAAGCCGGCCGGGCCGCCCTTGAGGTCACCGGTTTCGGAACAGGCGCGGCGCGCCGGCTTCGAGCGTCAGGCGAAGGCCGCGCTGCGGGTGCACCACGGCCGTGTCGGCGGCCAGGGCTTCGCGCGAGGGGTAGACCGGCGCGAGGTCGCCGGGTGCGTGGCGCCACTCGGTCGTGCGGAGCGAGCTGACGGCGACGAGCGTTTCGTCAACCCACGGGCCCGCCAGTTCGCCGGCCCGCTCCGGTCGGGCGTGCTCGACCTCGGTTCGTTCGATGCCCGCCCCGCCCGAGGCCAGGGCCAGCCCGGCCGTGGCGGCCGCCACGACGAACGCCAGCAGCCCGGCCCGCGTCCACGCCCGCGCGGCGAAGAGCGTCCCCGCCATCGCCGCGGCCGCTACGACCGCCAGCGCCAGCAGCGTCAGCTTGCGCCGTGCCGGCCAGGCGCGCCGGGGCGCGTCCCGATAGGCCGAGGCGTCCACGATCGGCGGCGCCGCCCGCACCGCCTCGGCCGGCCAGCGGACCGCCAGGCGGCGGGCCAGAAGCTCCCCGGCGTCCGCCCGGCCCTCGCGCAGCAAGCGGACGTCGAATTCCTGCCGGGCCCGCGCAACCGGCAACGACAGCCGCGCCTCATGCGTCGCGCCGGGCGCAACGGCCAACGGCACGAGATGCGTCGGCCCGCCTTCCGCCCAGCGCACGGCCGCGGCGTTGACCACGCCGGGCAGCTCGGCGCCGTCATCCGCCACGCGCAGCACGGCCGGGGCGTAGCCGCCGGCGTCGGCCGGGCCCTCCGCGGGCGCCAGCGACACCTGCACCTCCCCCGCGGCCGCCGAGGTCAGCAGCAGCGCCCCCGCCAGGATGCATGGGAATCGGGCCATCGTCATGCTTCGGCGTCGCACCGCGCCAGCAGCCGCCGGGCCCGCAGCACCTCGGCCACGGACCACGCCTGCGCGATGCAACCCCGCGGCGCGTGCGGCGCGTCGCCGTCGAATATCTCGCTGAGCGAGCCCAGGCCCGCCCGCGTGAGCTGCGCGTCGAACGGGCGCAGGATTTCGCGGGCGCGCTCCCGCGCGAACGGCCGTACGTTCCGCGGCTCGACCGGGTCCTCGCCGTCGCCGGCGGCCTTGAGCATCGCCTCGACGAACGGCCCCGTCAGCCACGCCCACACCGTGCCCTGGTGATACGCCCGGTCGCGCGACTCCCACGAGCCCCCGTAGCGGCGGCGGTAGCGCGGGTCGCCCGGGGCGAGCGTCCGGAGCCCGGCGGGCGTCAGCAGGTCGCGCTCGACGGCCGCCACGACGGCCCGCTGCCGCTCGGGCGCCAGCGGGCTGTACGGCAGCGAGACGGCGAGAATCTGGTTCGGCCGCATGGACGCGTCGGGCGAACCGTCGCACACGCAGTCGTACAGCCGCCCGGCCCCCTCGTCCCAGAACGTCTCGCCGAACGCCTTGGCGATCAGTTCGGCGTGCTCGCGGCACTCCTCGGCCAGGGCGTCGTCCACCCCGGCCGCACGGGCCGCGACGATGCGATGCGCGCTGTGCCACAACGCGTTGACCTCGACCGGCTTGCCGTGCCGCGGCGTAACGACCTCGTCGCCGAGCTTCGCGTCCATCCACGTGAGCTGCGTCCGGGCCGACCCGCCGGACAGCAGCATGTTCGCGTCCGCGCGGATGTCGAACTGCGTGCCCTCGCGGTAGCGGCGGAGGATTTGCGCCGCGGCCGGCTGGAGCGTGTCCCGCCAGAAGGCGGCGTCGCCTCCCGCGCGGCAGAAGCGCTCCGCCGCGATGATGAACCACAGCGACGCGTCGATGCTGTTGTAGTGCACGCCGGCGGAGTAGTCGTCGAAGCGGTTCGGCACGAGCCCGTCCGCGATCCGACCGGCGAACGTGCGGAAGACGCCGCGCGCCTCGTCCAGCCGGCCGGTCTCCAGCAGCAGCCCCGGCAGCGCGATGAACGCGTCCCGCCCCCAGTCGGCGAACCAGTGATACCCGGCCAGGATCGTCGGCGAGGCCGGCGCGTTCTCGAAACGGCGCTCGACGACGAAGGCGTCCGTCGCCATCGCCAGCCGCCGGGTCGGCTCGTCGGCCTCGGCGGGCAACGCCCCCACGATGGAGCCGAGCCGCCGGCGGCGCCGCTCCAGCTCGCGGTCGTAGTCCACCCGCTGTGGGCCGTCGAGCGACGCCGTGAAGACGACGCTCGCCCCGTCGTCCAGCTCGACGCGGAACTCGCCCGGCGTGTACAGGTCCTCGAAGCCGTCCTGCCCGCGGGCCACGTCCGCCCGGTACAGAAAGCGATACCACCAGTCCGGCGCGCCCTCGAACTCGGCCCCCGCCAGTTGCAGCCAAAGCGTGCGGACCTCCGCAGCGCGGTCCTCCACGGCCACCGCGCCGTCCTCCACGCGGTAGGTCACCTGGCCCGGGTCGCCGCACGCGCGGAGGTGGTGGAAGTCCCGCAGCGCCGCCAGCGGGCGAATGTGCAGCGTGCCCGACCCGCCGCGGAGCGTATAGCGCACCGCCACGGCGTTGGCCGACTCGGCCGGGACGACCTCCTTGGCCAGCTCGGCCGCGCCGTCGCCCTCCCCCACGCGGAAGACGAACCGCGGCACGACGCCCTGCTCGAACCGCGTCTGGAAGTCGTGCCCGCGCGGCGCGAACGCGCCGTCGAACTCGTTCGTCGCCAACTCATAGGATTGCTCGTCGATCACCAGCCGCTCGAGCAGCGAACTCAGCGCCGTCACGCGGCCCATCGGCGGGGCCGTGGCGGCCACCAGCAGCCCGTGGTACCGCCGCGTGTTGCAGCCGACGACGGTCGAAGAGGCGTAGGCCCCGATCCGGTTGGTCAGCAGCCACTCGCGGGTGAGCAACTCCTCGAGGTCGCCCCCCGCCACGTCGACCTCGATCGGCGGCGGCAGCATCGTCTGTTCCAGCGTGGTCATGTGCGGAACTCCTCTCGCGCCGCGCATTCTAGCGGGCCGCGCGGCCGCGCGCAGGGCTAAATGCCAGCGAGGCCCCCGGGGGGGCCTCGCGGCGTCGTGCGTGGGCCTGTCCCTCCTTCGGATGCCACCCACGCGATTCCGTCAGCGGCGGCTCATTCCGCCATGATTCTGGACACGTTGAACACCGGCAGCAGCAGGGCCATGGCGATGCCGCCGATCACGCCGCCCATGACGATGATCATGATCGGCTCGATGATGCTCGTGATGGCCTTGACGGCGCTGCGGAGGTCGTCCTCGCAGAACTCCGCGACGCGGTTCATCACGTCGCCGAGCCGGCCGGTCCGCTCGCCGGCGGCGATCATCTGCGTCACCGTGGCGGGCACGAGTTGGCATTCGCTCAGCGGTTCGGCCAAGCTCGTGCCCTCCTGGACGCGGTCGGACAGGTCCAGCCACACCTGCCGGTAGTAGGTGTTGCCGGCGACCATGCCGGTGATCTCCAGCCCCTCGAGCATGCTCACGCCCGAGCTGACCATCGTGGCCATCGTCCGCAGGGAGCGGGCGAGGTAGCCCTTGCGATACATGCCGCCCACGACGGGCATGCTGATCCGCAGCCGGTCCAGTGCGCGGCGGCCGGCCTCGCTGCGGACGTACATGTAGATCCCCACGCCCAGCGCCGACAGGCCCATCAGCACGAACGGCCAGTAGCTGATCAGCCCGTTGCTGACGCCCAGCAGCACGCGGGTCGGCAGCGGGAGGACGGCGTCCTTGCCCGCGTAAATTCTCTGGAACCGCGGCAGCACGAAGATCAGCAGGCCCACCACCACGAGCACGCAGAACCCGAGCATCACCAGCGGATAGACCATCGCGCTTTTGATCTGCCGGCGGATGTCCCGCTCGTCCTTCATGTAGCTGCTGACGCGCTGGAGCATCTCGCCCATCGCCCCGGTCGCCTCGCTGGCACGCATCATCGCCACGAACAGGCGGCTGAAGACCTTCGAGTGGCTCTCCAGCGCGGCCGAGAACTCCGTGCCGCCCTTGACCTGGTTCGACAGGTCCCGCACGACCTCCTTGAGCCCCGTGTGCTCCGTCTGTTCGACGATCGAGTCCAGCGCGTCGGTCAGCGGAACGCCCGTCTCCACCATCACGGCCAACTGATTGGCGAAGAAGATCACGTCGTCCCGCTTGATCCGCTTTGGCTTGGGCTGGTAGGCCGACCCGCCCCGGCTCTCCTCGACGGAGATGATGGTGGCCCCGTCCATGCGGAGCCGTCGCGCGGCCTGGTTCCTGTCGTCGGCCGCCAGAACCCCGGTGCTGCTGATGCCGCTGGCATCTCGAATTTCGTAGGCGAATTCCGGCATGGTGCGTTCCCTTTGGCCGCCTACCCGGCGGCCGTGGCTCGGAAGACCTCCTCCACCGTCGTGATGCCCGCCTTGACCTTGGCCATGCCGTCCTCCCGCAGCGAGACCATGCCGGCGTCTCGTGCGAGTTGGCGCAGCTCGGCTACGGAGTTGCAGGAGACCATCTTGTCGCGCATCTCGTCGGTGGGCATGAGCAGCTCGTAGATGCCGATGCGGCCCTTGTAGCCGGTGTTGCGGCACTTGGCGCAGCCGGCGCCCCGGTAGAACGTGTCCACCTCGCCGGCGCTGCGCTCGACGGCGTGTCGGACGTTGACCGGCGCGTCGTACGGCTCCTTGCAATTGGTGCAGATCTTGCGAACCAGCCGCTGGGCCAGCACGGCCACGAGCGAGGCGGAGACGAGGTAGGGCTCGACGCCGATGTTCAGCAGCCGGGTGATCGAGCCCGGCGCGTCGTTCGTGTGCAGCGTGGAGAAGACCAGGTGGCCCGTCAGCGCCGCCTGGACCGCGGTGCGTGCCGTCTCCTCGTCGCGGATCTCGCCGACCATGACGATGTCCGGGTCCTGCCGCAGCAGCGACCGCAGCGCCCCGGCGAAGGTGAAGCCGATGTCGTCGCGCACCTGGAACTGGTTCACCCACGGCAGGTTGAACTCGACCGGGTCCTCGACGGTGCAGATGTTCACGTCGTCGCTGTTCAGCTCGCGCAGGGCGCTGTAGAGCGTCGTGCTCTTGCCGCTTCCGGTCGGGCCGGTGACGAGGATGATGCCGTTCGGCGTGCCGATCGCCTGCCGCCAGCGCTTGAGCGTGTCGTAGTCGAAGCCGAGCTTCTCCAGGTTCACCAGCACGTTGCGGTTGTCGATCACGCGGATGACGACCTTCTCGCCGTGCTGCCCGGCGAGCGTGCTGACGCGCAGGTCGATCGGGCGGCCCTGCATCAGCACGTGGATGCCGCCGTCCTGCGGCAGGCGGCGCTCGGCGATGTCGAGCCCCGACATGATCTTCACGCGGCTGACGATGGCCGGGAGCATCTTGAACGGCGGGCGGAACTTCTCGTGCAGGCGCCCGTCCAGGCGGAACCGCACGCGGAGCGACTTGTCGTCCGGCTCGATGTGGATGTCGCTGGCGCCCTCCTGCACGGCGCTGAAGATCAGGTAGTTGACCAGCTTGATCACCGGCGAGCCGTCCGCCGCGGCCTCGATGTCCGTGATGTCGTCGATCTTGTCCTCGACCAGCGCCAGCTCGGACTGGGCGTCGTCGATGATGTCGTCGATCACGAACACGTTGGCGGTCGGCAGGTGCGTCTCCAGCGTCGCCTTGATGTCCTTCGAGGTCGCGCAGACCACGAGAATCTCGCAGCCGGTCAGTCGCCCGACCTCCTCCATCAGAAAGACGTTGGCCGGCTCGTTGACCGCCAGGGACAGCCGGTTGCGGACCTTGAACAGCGGGAGCACGTTGTGCTTCTCCAGGAACTCCCGCGGCAGCACGTCCATGACCTTCGGGTCCGCCACGCGCGGGGAAATCCGCGAGAACGGCACCCCGTACCCGTGGGCCAGGGCCTCCATGATCTGCTCTTCGCTGCAGATCTCGTGCCGCTGGAGCACCTCCCCCAGGAGCAGCGCCTCGTTGCCCTCGCGCTGGTGGCGCAGCGCCTCGGCGAGCTGTTCCTCCGTGAGGTGCCCGAGCTGGATCAGCAACTGCCCGAGCTGAAGCTTGTTGTTCGCCGCGTCCAGAATCATCTCGCCTTCCATCATTGCCCCCGCGATGCGTTTACGGCTCGATGGCCTTGACGGCCTCCGACACGTCCCGGCACTTCTCGAAGGCGGAGTCCAGCCGGTTGATCTCCAGGATCTTGCCGAGGGTCTCGCTCACCTTCATCAGACGAACCTGTCCGAACCGCTCGGCCAGCGCGTCCTGGAGGTTCAGCAGGTACTCCAGGGCCGCGCTGTCCATGAACGGGGCCTGCTCGACGTTGAAGACCAGGTCGATCACGCCCTCGCTCCTGAGCTGGTGTTCCACGGCCGTGCGCAGGGCGCTGAGCGAGTCCTCCGTCACGTCGCCCTCGACGTTCAGGATGACCGCGTGTCCGTAACTCTCGGCCGTGATGTTCATGGCTTCTGCTCCTCCTTCAGCGTCAAGGGGAAGACCGTCTCGGCCGCCCGCCGCGTGTCGGCCAGCAGTTTCTCCAGGTCCAGCCGCAGGAACGCCGCCACGACCTTCGGGTCGAACTGCGTTCCGGCGTTCCGCCTGATCTCCTCGACGACGGTTTCCAACGGCAGCGCCTTGCGGTAGGTCCGGTCGGAGGTCATGGCGTCGAAGGAGTCGGCCAGGCCGATGATGCGGCCCTCCATCGGGAAATCCTCGCCCTTGAGCCCTCGCGGGTAGCCCTTGCCGTCCAGCCGCTCGTGGTGCGTCAGCATGCCGACGATCACGGTGTCGAGCTGGCGGATGCCGCCGAGGATCCGCGCCCCGACACTGGGGTGGAGGCGAATCTTCCCGAATTCATCATCGTCCAGTTTGCCGGGCTTGGTCAGTACGGCTTCGGGCACGCCGATCTTGCCGATGTCGTGCAGCAGCCCGGAGAGGTAGATCTGCTCGACCTTCCGGTCGTCGAAGCCCATTTCCTCGGCGATCCGGCGCGAGAGCAGGGCGACCCGCTGCGAGTGGCCGCAGGTGTAGGGGTCCTTGGCGTCGATCGTCGCCGTCAGGGCGTGCAGCACGCCCATGAGCAGGTCCTGCAGATCGGAGTACAGGCGGTTGTTGGCCAGGAAGATCGAGGCCTGGCTGCTGATCGACTGGATCAGCTTCATGTCGACGCTGTCGAAGTCGTCGGCGACCTTATTGAAGCCGACGAGCATGCCGATCCGCTCGTTGTCGGACATCAGCGGGGCGGCGGTGTAGTTCCGCACGCGCTGCGACCCCGGCCGGTCGGGCGCGCCGTAGTCGTTGCACAGAACGGGCTGGCCGCCCTCGCCGAATCGCCCGGCGATGACCTCGCCCATGAGCTTCTGGAGCTGATCGACCGGCAGGTCGATCTCGCCGGCGATGACGAGCGTGTCGCGTTCGTTCCCGGCGGGGTGCGCGTATTCCACCGCGGCCGCCGCCTCGATGTGGGCGACCTCCAGCAGCTCCTCGCAGACGGTGTGCAGGAAGTCGGCCGGCTCCTGCGTCACCCGCATCGAGCCGCTGATGCGGTAGAGCAAGCTGAGTTCCTCGTAGGTCGTGGCGAGATTGACCGAGAGGTTCTCCAGCTCGCGGTCGGCCGTGGCGTGCGACTGCTCGCGGCCGATCATCCACTCCAGCGCACTTGCCAGCTCGGGCGCGTCCCGCCCGGTGCGGCGGCAGTCGTCGCGGGCGATGTTCTCGACGGCCCGGCGGTCCAGCTTCAGCCGGTCGCACAGGCGCGCCAGCGATTCCTCCTCCATCAGTTCCAGCGGCGGGTAGCAGGCCGTCGCGGCGCCGATCACCCGCCGGCGGCGGCGCACCGGCACGCCCATCACCCGGCAGCCGGAGCGCAGGACGGTGTCCGCCCGCTGCTTGGAGCGGACGACCTGCTCGGCGACCGCGGCCGCCTCGGCCTCGCACGGGTGCCCGGCGTCGTGCAGCGTGCGGCACAGCTCGCAGCACGGGCGCAGGGGGGCGTCGGCCGCCCCGTGGGCGTCCCAGAGCATCAGGTTCAGGCCCAGCCGGTCCAGACGCTCGCCGATTTCCTCGAGGATGCGTCCGATCTGGGCGTCGGCCCGGATTGTGGATTCCATCGGCACGGCGGTACTACTCCTTCGCCTGCAACGGCTCCTTCCGCTGTCGCAGGAGCTCCTCGACCTTCTGCCGGACCTCGCGCGGCGAGAACGGCTTGCTCAGCACGGCCGCGATGCCCGCCTCGGCCATCTCCTCCGGCTCGATATCGAAGCCGCGGGCGGTCAGCATGATCGCCGGGATGTCCCGCGTCCCGTCGCACCCCCGCAGGGCCTTGCAGAACTCCACGCCGCTCATGATCGGCATCTGGTAGTCCGTGATGACCAGGTCCGGAATCTCGCTCTTGCACAGCTCCAGGGCCTCCTCGCCGTCCATGGCGGTAGTCACCTCGTAGCCGGCGTTCCGCAGCTTCATGGACACCACGTGCAGGATGTGCGCCTCGTCGTCCGCGACCAGAATGCTCTCGTTCATCTTCTCGGTCCCTCCGTCGGGCCGGCGGCCCGTCGCTAGCTCATCACGGGCAGTTCGACCGTGAAGGTGCTGCCCTTGCCTTCCTCGCTTGTCACGGTCAGCTTGCCGTCGTGCACGCGCTCGACGAGTTGCTTGACCAACGTCAGCCCGAGCCCCGTGCCCTTGGCCAGTTTATTGTTCGCCTTGACCCGGTAGAACTTGTCGAAGATGTGCGGCAGGTCCTCGGCCGGAATGCCCGCGCCCGTGTCCGACACCGAGCAGATCGCCATCCCGCAGGCCTCGTCCACGCTCGTCTCGATCGACACCTGCCCCTTCGGCGGCGTGTACTTGATCGCGTTGGAGACCAGGTTCATCACCACCTGGTACATCATGTCCGGGTCCGCCTCGACCTGGTGGTAGACCGGTGCGAGCTTCTGCCTCAGCGCGATCCGCTTGCCCGAGGCCTGCACGCCGGCAACGTCCGCCACCTGTTTGGCCACCGACGTCAAGCTCATCGGCTGCTTGACCACCTTGATGATCCCCGACTCGATCCGCGAGATGCTCAGGATGTTCTCGATGAGCCGGTGCAGCCGCTCGCTTTCCTTGGCGATGATGGCGTAGAACTCGTTGGCCGTCGCCTCGTCCTCGACCTCGCCGTCCTGGAGCATCTCCACGTACGCCTTGATCGACGCCAGCGGCGTCTTCAGCTCGTGCGAGACGTTGGACACGAAGTCCGTCTTCATCTTCGCGATTTCCTTCTCGCGCGTGACGTCGTGCAGCACCGCCACCACGCCGGAAACCTCGTCCGTCGGCGCCACCACGCAGCTCAGCGTCACGGCGAAGGTCCGCTCGGCGCCCGCATGCTCGATGACGTGCTCGACCACCTTGCGCGACTGGCTCCGCCCGTGGCTCCGCGTCTCGCGGATCATCCGCACCAATTCGGCGTCGCCGATCACCTGTTCGACGTTCCGCCGCATGCCCGTCGACAGCCGGAACCCCAGCAGATCCTCGGCCGCCTCGTTGCCGAGGATCAGCTCGTCGAAACGATTCGTCACGATCACCGCGTCCGAGATCGAGAAAATGATCGCCTCGGTGTGGTGCTTCTCGGCGGCGGCGATGCGCGATTGGATCTGGAGTTCGCGGTTCTCGGAACGCAGACCCTCGATCTGCGCCCGCACGGCCGTGAGGAAGTCGTTCAGCGGCCGCGTCACCTGCGTCAGTTCGTGCGGGCCGTCGGCCATTACCAGGCCGACATCGCCCGTTCGGGCCATCGTATCGAGCTGCGAGGCGATCGACCGCACCGCGCCGTGCATCCCCCGCCAGAAGATCAACAGCATCAGCACGCACAGGGCCGCGACCAGCGCCAGCACGAGCCCGTTCATGCCGCCGCCGCCCACGAGATGGCCCTGCATGGCCATCATCGTGGCATAGTACGCCGCCCCGGCCCCCAACAGGACCAGGGCAAGCGACGCCACTCCCAATCTGCGTGCGGTCGTCATGCTGCGTGCTCGTGACGGCGGCGGCTAGCGGGCGTCCGGGGCGTCGGCCCGCGAGACCTCCTCGATCTCCTCGGCGTCGAGCAGTGCCCGGGCCAGCCGGTGGCCCGGCTCGCGCCGCAGCGCCTCGGTATAGCAGCGGATCGCCTCGGCCCGGTGCCCCAGCGCCGCGTGTGCCCGCCCGAGCAGACACCACAGCATCGGGCTGTCGCCGTGGGACAGCGTGCCGCGCTGCAAGAGGTTCCGCGCGCGGGCCGGCTCGCCCTCGGCCACCAGGGCGTAGCCCAGCACGACCATCGCGTCCAGGCAGTCCGCCTCCCGCGCCAGCGCCTGCTCGGCCACCTGAATCGCGCGCCGCGCCCGACCCGTGGCCAGCATCGCCTTGGCGAGGTTGGCCTGAAGCCGCACGTCGTCCGCGTCCAGCTCGCAGGCGCGGGCGTACGCGTCGCGGGCGCGCGTGGGCTTGTTCATCGCCATGTAGCAGTCGCCCAGCCGCGCCGGAATCCACGCCGCCGGCCGCGGAGCCGTCGCCAGGTGCTCCAGCGTCACCGCCGCCTCGACGTACTGCCCGCCGCGGAACTGCGCCTGCGCCAGGCAGCGGCGGTACTCGTCGTTGTCCGGGTCCAGGTCCAGCGCCCGGCGGAAGTGCCCCGCCGCCCGAGCGTGGTCCCCGCACAGGACGTTGATCCGTCCGGCGATTTCGAAGGTCGCCGGGTCGTTCTCCGCCTGCGGTACGTAGCTCTCGATGTAGACCTGCGCCCGGTCGAAGTCGCCCATCTGCACGAGCACCTCGGCCGCGGCGCGAACCGGCGCCAGGTCCGACTTGTCCAGCTCATACGCCCGCCGGTAGTGGCTCAGGGCCTCGCGGAAGTCGCCCTTCCTCTCGTGGGCGACGCCGAACAGGTACGTCGCCTCCGGGTGCTGCGGGGCCGTCTCCTTGACCCGATGCAGCTCCCGGAGCGCGGCCGCGTTCTCGCCCCGCTCGATGTAGATCCGCGCCAGCAGCAGCCGGGCGTCCACGAGGTCTTCCTTCATCGACAGGGCCTTGGTCACCTTGGCGTGGGCCTTCTCGATCTGCCCGACGCGGAAGTGCTCGGCCGCCACGCCGTAGAGCATCGTGGCTCGGGTTCCGTTCCAGCGGTCGTTGGCCTCGACCTTCGCGTCCTGCACGGACGGCATCATGCCGTCGCAGCCCGCGGTCGCGAGGATCAGCAGGCCGGCGATCATCAGCTTCTTGCGGTCGTTCACGGTCCACCTCCCAGGCGGAGTTTCGTAAGGTTTCGTAGTCCGCGCCAATCGCCCAGATTGACAGGCACGGGCAAAAAAACGGCCCTAGTCGTCTGCCGGCTCGGCCGGCACAACCGGCGCGGCCGTGTCGTCGGGAGCGGTGTCGCCGCCGGTCGCCGGTTCAGCCACAGGTTCGGCGACGGGTTCGGCAACGGGTTCGTCGCCCGCGGGTCCGTCCAGCACGTCGGTGAGGGATTGCGGCCGGTACTCGACGGGGATCGGGTCCTCGTGCCGCTTGCGGATGCCGAGCCGCTCGCGGACGTCTTCGGACAGCTCACGCTCCGGATGCATCGGCTTGCGGCGCGGGATGACCCGCTCGACCGGCACGCCGAGGTCATGCATGACGAGCCGCTCGACCAAGTGCCTCGCGGCGGAGTGCCGTGTGTGCTCGTCCCAGTAGGCCCGTTCGGTGAGGCGTTCCTTCATGCGGACCGCCTCGATCATCCGCGGCGACAGCGCCAGGGCCGTATCGAGGTGCCACATGGCGTTCTCGCGGTCCTTCTCGGCCAGGGCGGTGCGGGCCGCTCGCATGGACGACTGGGCCAGCCGCTCGCGTCCCCACCAGTGCAGGCCCTTCCGCATGCCGATGCGGATCCGCTCGACCTCGTCGAGGTACTGGTCGCCGACCTCCTCGGCCTTGTCCTGCTGGATGATGTGGGGCGTGATGAGGATGATGACCTCTTCCCGCTCGCTCGTGTTGCTGGTCTGCCGGAACATGGCCCCGAGATGCGGCAGGTTGCCCACCAGCGGCACCTGGGTCCGTCCGCGGTCCGTCCGCTCACGGAACAGCCCGCCGATGACGATGGTGCGCCCGTCCCGGACGATCACGTTGGTCGTGACCTCCGTGGTCGACTCGGACGGCAGGACGCTGCCTCCCACCTGCTCGACGCTGCCGGAGGAGTCCTCCGGGTGAATCTCGAGGCGGATCTCGCCGTCTTTGCCCACGTACGGGCGGACGACCAGACGCGTGCCCGTCTCGAGGAACTCGACCGTCTGCGTGGCGGTCGTTTCGGTGACGGTGGTGGTCAGGTAACCGTCCCGGCTGCCGACCATCACCTCGCCCCGCTGCTTGTTGATCACCAGCAGCTTCGGGTTGGCCAGCACCGTCACGTCCGTGACGGATTCGAGCGCCCGAACGAAGAAGCCCATGTTGTTGCTCACGAAGCCGATGGTCAGGCCGCCGGGATCGACCGCGGAGTTGAAGTCCGTCCGGAACGTCGCCTGGCTGTTGTCGACCGCAGCACCCGTGAGTTCGCCGGTGGTCAGGTCCGTGAGCCCGGCGCTGGTCGACCCGATCGACTCGAAGTCCACACCCGCCAGGGCGTTGAAGTCGATCCCCATGGCCGTGTCCTCCGTCAGCGTCGCGCGGAGGATCGTCGCCTCGATCAGGATCTGCGGCGGACGGACGTCGATCTCCTCGAGCAGGGCCGCGACCTCTTCGATTCGTTCGATGTAGTCCCGCACCACCAGGACGTCTTCGGCGGCGTAACTGTTGCCGCCCGCGTCGGTGGAGCTCTCGGGGATGCCCGAGTCGGCCGCGGGAGTGATGGTGATCTGCCCGTCCGGGGAGAGCACCGGCTCGATCAGCGCCCGCGCGTCCGTGGCGGTGATGTACGCCAGGCGGAACGGCTTGACGACGATCTCGCGCTCGGCCGCGACCGCCGCGGCCGCCGCCTTCTTCCGATCGGCCAGCTCCTTCGGCGTGCAGACGTAGATTGCGCCCGCCTCCCGGTAGTACGTGTAGCCGGCGGCGTGCAGCACGGCCTGGAGGGCTTCCTCGAAGGTCGCGTCGTACAGGTCCACGGCGGCGACATCGCCGGTGACGTTCTTGGTCGCCACGATGTTCACCCGCTGGCGCCGGCTGAACAGCTCCAGCGCGCTGCGGATGTCCGTGTCCCGCATGTGCAGTTCTTTGATCACCCCGGGCGTCGAGCCGGGCACGATCGTCTCCACCGTCTCGGGCGCTTCGCTCGCCTCGGCGGCCGCGGCCGCCGGCGTCTCGGCCGGGGGCTCCGCGCTCGCGACGAGGCACGCCGCGATGACCGCCGCGAAAACGGCGGCCGGGGCGATCCGTTTGACCTGTCGGAAAAGGTCCATGATACTGCTCCTTGTGCCGGTCGGGCCGCCTCTATGGCGGCGCCGGCTGCTGCTTGGACGACCCGATACGAGGGCGCCGCTCAGCGCCTCAGAACCAAGGTCAGCTCCACGTCTTCCTTGCGAACGTCACACGAGTCCGAGGTGATCCGCACCACCTCGAAGCCGTTGATCCGGTCGCCCAGCCCGAGCGATCTGCCGTTGATCATGGCCACGGGCGGGGACGACACGACCGTCATCTGGAGTTCGAGGCCCTGGGCCTCTCTACCGATGGCCGCCCGGCGGATCTCGGCCTCGGTCGGGCCGCTGGGCTGCTCCGGCACGGCCGGGGGAAGCTCCGGCTTGGGCTCGGACGGCTCCTGCACCACTTTCGGACGGGGGAAGAACCGCTCGTTCGGCTCGAACAGGTCTCGCTCGATGGTGGCATCGAACTGCTCGAGGTACTGCTCGCGCGCATCCCGGCGGTCCCGCCGGCTCCGGGTGTCCGGCGCCGACGGCGCGGGGGCCTGCGGCGCGGACGCCACCGCGGCCGGCTCGGCCTTGGCGCGGGCCGGGGAGCCGCCCGACTTGACGGCCAGGCGGACGACCAGGAACAGCGCCACCACGGCCAGCAAGGCCAACAGGGCCGCCTTCTTGCGGTTGGCCTTCAGTTCGCCGATGAACTGGTTCTTGATTCGTGCGAAGTCCAAGTCAGCACCCCATCCGATCTAGAGGTCCGCGGTGCGATTGTAGATGCTCATGCGGAGCGTCACGTCGACGGTGGCGGGCGACTGCTCGACGTCCGCCTCGATGCTCATCTGCTGCACACGGACGAGTCGCTCCATGGCCTCGATCCGTTCCAGGAACCGCCCGAACGATCCGAACGAGCCCTTGCACTGCACGACGACCGGCAGCGCGCGATACAGCTCCGAGTGTTCCGGGCTGCTCGGCTCGATGTTCTGGCCCCGAAGCCCGGACGTGTCCCGGAAGTGGCTCACCTGGCGGACGAACTCCCCCAACTCCGTCTGGCGGGGAAGCTTCGTGTCCCAGTCCTTGTCGTAGCGCCGCCTCATCTGCTCGACCTGCTCGACCATGGCGGGCACGATGGCGGCCTTTCGGGCGGTCGAGTCCAGGTCCGTCTTGGCCTTGGCGGTCTCCGTCCGGATCGCCCCGAGCTTCCGGCTCTGCGGCAGGTAGATCAGAACCGTCGTGCAGACCACCAACACCGCCAGGATGCCCAGCATCGCCAGCGTGTCCTTCGTCATGTACTGCTTGATGTCCATCGTCGGCGCTTCGCCTCCGGTCCTTCAGTTACCTCGCCACGAAGAACGTGGCCTCGAATTCCCGGGCCTCGCGGCCGCGGAACTCCTGCGTCCGCGTGTAGCCCATCTGCACGGACTCGAACAGGGGGCAGGCGGACAGCCGCCCGATGAAGTTCGCCACGTCCACGTCGTTCGGCGCCAGCCCCTGGATCACCACCTGCAGGTGGCGGGCGGGGGTCGCTTCGCGGCCTTTCGCCCGGCGGGCCCGCGCGGACCTCCCCCCCGCGTCGGCCGAGCCGTCGTCCAGGAACCGCACCTCTTCCATCTCCATCGACGTCAGCGACATGCTCGTCGGCAACAGGCGGCACAACTCGGCCAGCAGGTCCCGGGCGCTGATGCGCGTCCCGAGCTGGTCGTCGATGCGCTTCTTGAGCGACAGGGACGCCTGCTCTCGCTCCAGCTCCTTGCGCAGCTCGACCTGCTGGCGGGCGTTCTCGGACCGTTCGGTCCACACGTCCCGCTCCGCGCGGGCCTGCCGGATGCGGCCGTGCCGCACGAAGGCCAGCCCGGCCATCAGGGCCACGCACAGGAGGAGCAGCCAGCCCTGGCGCATCAGCCGACGTCGCCGGGCACGCTGCTGGATTACCCGCTCAGGCAGAAAGTCGACGTTCAACATGACGGCCCTCTTCGCCCGCGTTCTCGAAGTCGATGTCCCGCATCGCCAGCCCCGCGCAGACGGCCCAGCCGGCCAGCCGCTCTCGGCCGGACGCCGCCTCGGCCATCCCGGTGAGGTCCACGCCGCGCAACGGCTCGCCCACGACGCACTCCACGCCCAGGTTGCGGCTCAAAATCTCCATCAGGGCCGGATCGTGCGATTCCCCGCCCGTCAGCACCAGCCGGTCCGGACGCAAGCCCCGGAACGTCACCGAGCAGTACCGCAGGCACAGCGCGACCTCCCGCGCCAGGTCCTCGGCCGGGCCGCGGATCGCGTCTCGCAACGTCCAATCCTTGTCGCCCGCGGGGGGCTCGGCCCCGGAGACGTCCTCGCCCCGCCCGGCGTTCGGCGCCGAGGCGGCGCTGTCGCGCATGATCCGTAGTCGAAGCTCCGCCGCCTCGGACTCATCCAGGTTGAGCTGCTTGGCCACGGCCTCGGTGAACTGCTGGCCGCCGATGTCGATCTGCTTCAGGAAGACCACCCGTCGCCCGCGCGCCACGGTGATGCGCGTGCTGCTGCGGCCGATGTCGGCCACGACGTTGACGGCCTGCTCGTCCGCGCGCCGACGCAGGAAATGCGTGAACACGCGGAACAGCGCCAGCGGCTCGGCCTCGATGTGCTCGGGCACCAGGCCGACCTCCTCCAGCATCGCCAGGTGGTTCTCGACCGCCTCCGGTCGGGCCGCGAGCATGATGACCTCCTCGCGAACCTCCGCCCCCTGGCGGATCTGACCGGCCTTGATCCAACGGAGCTGATCCGACCCGGGGCTGAACGGGAACCGCTCGCCCGCCTCCCACCTGACGGCTTCGACGAACTCGCGATCCGACATGGCCGGCATGCGCACGTTCTTCATCACCATGTCGTTGCACGACAGGGCCGAGACCACACGCCGCCCGCGGAAGCCGCCCTTGCGCAGCATCTCGCGCACGGCCGCGGTGACCGCCTGGCGGTACTCCGGACCCGTGCGCGGCAGCCGGGGCGGCAGGTCGTGCTGGCCCGAGGCCACCACGGTCAGGTTCCGCCCGGACCGATGGAGCTGAAGCATGCGAACGGTCGCCGTGCCGATGTCCAGGCCCAGCGGCCAGCGTCGGCTTCCTAGCAGCCCTTTGAGCATGAGTGTCGTTCCCTACTGCGAACCGGTTTCCACCGTGACCCGTCCGGTCGCGGCCGCCACGTCCACGACATATACGTGCGGCCCGGCCTGGAGCGTCACGGAGCCCTGACTGGTCGGGGCGCCGAGCTCGTCGAACTCCACCACGCTCGACCCGCCGAAGTCGGCCGAGACGATGTCCAGCTCCCGGAAACGGTCCTCGGAGCCGAACTCGACCCGGTAGGCATCCTTTGTCATCGGATGGATCACGAGCTCACTTGTGTTAGCCATTCGCAGCTCGTACCACTCGCCCCCGGTGTCGAAGGTGACCTCCACCGGCTCCTGCTGCGTGATCGCCTGGCTCTGGGCGTACTCCAGCGCCGCCGAGACGCGGCGGGCGGCCGACACCGCCGCCATGTCCGTCGTGCCGATGGCCGTGGGAATCGCCACGGCCGCCACGATGGCCAGAATCACCACCACGGCGATCACCTCTACGAGCGTGAAGCCCGCCGGGCGCCGCCTACTCCCTCGGTTCGTCGCTCTCGTCCGTTTCGTCTGCATCTTCGCGTCCCTTCGCCGCCTTGGCCGTCCCGACGATGCGAACCTTCGCGTCGCCGCTCCGCATCAGGGCGATCAGCTCGTCCAGCTTCGCGTTGGTCTGCCCGAGGGATTTCGTGATGGCCTCCCGCTGCTCGGCGGTGTTGGCGAACGGCTTGGCCGCCTCGGCGGGTCTCGCGCGGGGCCCGCCGTCCGCCCACAGCCCGACGACCATCAGCGTCAGCAGCACCGCGATGGTCGTGAGCACCACGCGGGTGTACCCGTCCACTCGGACTCGTTGCGTCTTCGGATCGTTCATGTCTGGCTCCATGGCTCTTAGTCGCCGCCGTAGGAGAGGATCTCCACCTCCGGCAGACGAGCGTCCCACAGGTCCCGTATTTGCGAGGGGCTCAGTGCCCGCTCGAAGATCGCCACTTCATCGATGCATCCGTCCCACGGGCGAGACCTCGCCCCGTCCGGGTTGCCTCCGATCCACGCGTCCACGTCGTCGTCGGTCTCGATGTCGCCGCTCTGGCGTCGCGAGCCGACCTCGACACCGTTCTGATACAGGCGCATGCGCTCCCCGTCGTACACGGCCGCGGCGAAGACCCACTCGCCGGCGTTGCAGTCACCCGTATGCGCGATCAGCTCCTTGGTGCCTCCGTCGGCATCGAGTCGGAACCGGAGGCGCGTTTCGCCGCTCCGCTGCTTCGTGCTCAGCATCCAATAGTGATCTCTTCGCGCGGTTCCGGTCGCCTTGGAGATGATGCGGGCGTCGTCCCGGTCCCAGTCATCGGCCTTGAACCACGCCAGGAAGGTCACCTCGTCGCCCTCGATGTCCAGTCCGCCCAGATCGATGTAGTCGTTGTGGCCGTCGAACTCGGCGGCCCCGTCGTTCGAGTGCGGCACGCCGGAAGGACGGTTTCGGCTCACCCCGTGATACGTTCCGTGCTCGCTGCCGACCGCATCGTCGGCCGCGCCGTCGTTGTCGCTCAGCCGCCAGTACGTGCCGGGGCCCAGCGACCGGACGTCGTCGTCGAACTCGCTGGTGAACTGCACCGTCATGCTGGCGCGGCGCTCGATGCCCCCGCAGGTTCCGATGCCGTGGATCGTGTACCGCCCGGCCTCGCCGGTGGGGACGGCATAGAAGCGGTAGCCGTCGTCGCTGTCGTCGGCGTAGTAGGGTCCCAGTGCGGCGGCCTCGGCGGCCGGAACGGACCCCGGCTCCCGGCGCAACAGCCACAGCCCGTGCTGCAGGCCGGACTCGGCCAGGTAGCCCGCCCGCGACGCCAGCGCCTGGTTCTGCGTGCCCGACTGGCGGACCGTGCTGGTCATCACCGCCGCCACGCCCAGCACGACCGCCACGGCGACCACCAGCAAGACCATCACCATCGCCAGGCCGCGACGGTCCGAGGCGGGGCGCACGCATGAAGCTCTGTTCGGTCCCATGCTCATCCCTCTACTCCATGGCCAGCCAATAATGCCCGAACCGAGATTCCACGTCGCCCGTGCGGTCTGCGCGGAGCGTCGCCGTGCCCGACCGCGTGACGCTGTGCTCGCCCACGGTGACCGTCAGCTTCACCTGCGCCATCCGCGACATCGGCGGCTCCGGCTCCGTCGAGAAGGTCACGGAAGACACGTGCGTCGCGACGGTCTCCTCGTGCCCGTACGAGGTCAGCCGCATCCAGAATTCCATCGACCGGGCGTTCCCCGCCCGGTGCAGCAAGAACTCGCGGTTCAGCAGCCGCCGGAAGAGCCAATGCATGTCGTCCGGGAACTCGACCCAGTAGCGGACCAGCCGGCTCTCGGCCGGGTCGCGCGAATCCGGCTCGAACTTGAGAAGAACCAGCTCGTCCAGGTTGATCGACTGGCTGCCGTTGGCGTCGCCCATCCACAGCAGCAGTCGTTCGTCTTCCACGGCCGTGACCAGCGCGGCCCGCTGAACGTACCGCGCCGTGCGAGCCCGCGCGACGCGGGCGGCCTGTTCGCACTCGAACTGATCGTCCGCGCTCACGCCGGCGTTCGATACGGCGATGGTCACACCCGCCACGGCCATACCGACCACGGCCGTGATGCTGATGGCGATCAGCAGTTCGGCAAAGGTCAGGCCCTTCGCCGCTCGTCCGGAAACCGGCCGGATCGGAATGTGCGGGTCGGTACGCATGGCTCTGTCCACGGGCGGACTACCGGAACGGCGAGGCCCAAGGCGGGCCGCCGCCGCGGCCTCGCCGGCCGGGCGGGCCATCGTCGTCGTCATCTCCGTCCTCGTCGTCGTCGTCCTCATCTTCATCGTCGCCCGCCCAAGGCGGCGGTCCGCGACGGCGCGGCGGGCCATCGTCGTCGTCTCCGTCATCGTCGTCATCTTCGTCGCCGTCGCGATC
>CAZHEH010000028.1:36000-38481 GCA_964531695.1 uncultured Planctomycetaceae bacterium
TCGTCGCCGTCGCGATCATCGTCGTCGTTTTCGTCGCCGTCGCGGCCATCACCGTCGCCGTCCCGGTCAGCGTCGTCGAGGTCGATGCCCCCGCCTTCGCCGGAGTAGCCGCCGTCCACGGAGTGCACCAGCCGGGTCAGCTCGGCGAGGGTATCCTCGCCGTGGCGCACCGTGACGGTCACGCGAATGAAGTCCGGATCCTCCGTCCCGTCCTGTCCGCTGATGTAGACGTAGTCGGCCGTCACGTACCGCGAGAGGCCCCCGGCGGCCGAGTCGTCCACGGGCTCGCCGAAGGCGTCCTCCAGCTCGCCCGCCGACTCGGCGTAGCCGTGGTAGTCGTCGATGTTGTCGAACCGGTCGCGGGTGCTCTCCCCGCTGTCCGGGCCGGGGTCACCGGGCGCGTCGGGGTCCAGGAACGGGCGGGTCAGCACTTCCTCCATCATCTCGGCGCAGAGCGCGTCGGCGCGCGACCGCCGCGCCTGAGCGGACTGGCTGCGTGCCGCGGCGCTGAAGGGAACGGTGATCGCCGCGACGGTCATGGCCAGCACGACCGACGCCAGCAGAGATTCCACCAGCGTGAAGCCGCCCCGGGATGAAGTTGCCGCACCCATGGCTTAGTAGTCGAAGAACGCCCGCCCGGAGTCGTCCGTGCCCGTCGAGTCCGCCCGCAGCGTCGTGGTCGAGGGCTGGTAGATGAACCCGTGGGAGTCGTCCGCCTCGGAAGGGAAGTCCTCGCCGTCGCCGATGATCTCGATGGTCGCCTTGCTGTTGACGGGGTTGGGCACCATCTCCAGCATGTAGGGGCCGTAGTCGAACCCCTCGGTGCCCGGGTTGGCGACGTCGCCGCCGGCCGTGCTGGCCATGGTCATCTGTTCGAGGAACGCATCTTCGGTGGGGGCCTGGGCTTCGTCGCAGTCCGGGTAGCCGGGCGGCACGCCCTTGTGCTGGCTCTTGAACACCTCGATCTGGGATCGAAGCACGCGAAGATCGTCGGCCAGCATGCTGGCCCGCGTGGTCGCCGAGGCGCTGGACAACTGCGGCACGATGATCGCCGCGAGGATCGACAGGATCACCACAACGATGAGGACCTCGACCAATGTGAATCCTTGTGCACGCATCTGGGTTCGCCTCACCTCCGCGGCGTGCCGAACCCCCCGCCGCCTTCCCACACGCCGCTCGGCTCTGGGCCTGCATCGGCCCGGCCGGGAATAGGGCTTGGCCCGACCGGCGACGCGCCCTGCGCCGCCGGTCGAGCCCTGCCTGGGTTGACCCGGGCCGGATCACCGGCCCGGAACGGATCTTTCGGCTTACAGGTCGTTGTGATCCGAGTCGCCCGGCGAGATCTTGCCGTTGTCCGTGTTGAAGTACCAGCCGGTGTCGCAGTCGTCCGGGACATCGCCCGCGCCGATCGTCACGTTGTCGGCCAGGTCGTCGTCCGTCACGAACGGGTTCGACGGGAAGCTCTGCACGTAGCGGCCGTACTTCAGCTCGCCGTCGGCGGCGTCGGTCGTGCCGGCCTCGTTCGTGATGCTCTCCATGTCCGTCACGAACTCCGCGGCGTCCATGTCGCCGACCGCCTCGCCGTCATCCTGCGAGGGGTAGCGGTCCTGGTGCTGGATCTTGTACAGCTCGATCTGGCTGCGCAGCGTCTGCAAGTCGCTGATCAGCGCAGACTCCCGCGCATCCTCCGAAGCTTCCGTGAACTGCGGAATCACGATCGCGGCCAAAATGCCGAGAATCACGACCACGATCAGAATCTCGACCAGCGTGAAGCCCTTGTTACGGTTCATTGATTCGACCTCCAACTTCTGCCACTTTTCGGTTGTGCCCTCTCGGGCCGTTTGCGGTTGCCTCCGTGCGTCCTGTACCGGCATGCGTCCTTCCGCCGGTTGTAGTTGCCTTCGTTCGCAGCGGGCCGCTCCGCCGCCGGCGCATCACGCGACGACGCGGGTGCGGGGGCCTTGACTGCGTTCGCCTGGCACGAGCCCCACGAGCCACTGCCCTTCCGTCCGCTTGCGTATCTCACCTCCCTCCGGGGACGGATGTCTGCGGCGCTCGGCCCGTCCGGCGGCTCGGTATCCCTCCGCAGGTATCGGTCGCTCGGTCCGGTCCACGGAAGATATCGGCGCGTCGGAGGGGGGCCTTAACTTGTGCCGTTCAAGCCAGATAAAATGGAAAGCTCGCCCGGGCGGGCGGACGAAGGAATATGCCAGCGCCGGGCAGCCGTTGCGGCGCGCCCGTTTGGCGCTTGCGTTCCCTTCGGCAGCCCGGCCGTCCCGATCCTCCGGGACCCGCGGCTTTGCGCTCCGTCCCTACCGGACGGATTGCCCTTTCGGGGAACACGACAACTCACGGGCCCGCCGGGCCCGTGGCTCCGATTGGACACACGGAAGGTACGATACGCCGTCGGCCCGAGCCAACCGGCCCCGGGTTTTGCCGTTTTGCGCGCGAGAAATCCCCGCGGATACACGTTATAGAAAG
>CAZHEH010000029.1:0-36952 GCA_964531695.1 uncultured Planctomycetaceae bacterium
CGGCTGGTCCGGTGGCTGGGCGTGTCCGAGGCGAACATGCAGATGGGCCACATGCGCTTCGAACCGAACATCAACCTGCATATCCTTCACGACGGCCGGACGTGTAAGACGCCCATCGTCGAGGTCAAGAACCTCAACAGCTTCCGGGCCCTGGAGCGGACCGTCGCCTACGAGATTCACCGCCAGACGAGCGAATGGCGAGCCGACCGGGACGGCTACTCCATGGAGAAGCTCGGCAAGCAGAACCGCGGCTATGACGACGCGACGGAGCAAACCGTCTTCCAGCGGGAGAAGGAGGAGGCCCACGACTACCGCTACTTCCCCGACCCGGACCTCGTGCCGGTAACGGTCAGCGACGAGTGGCGAGAGCGGGTCCGCGGCGAGATCGGCGAGCTGCCCCTGGCTCGCCGGCAGCGGTACATGAGCCAGTACGAACTGGGCCGCGCGGAGGCGGACGCCCTGACGCAGGACGCCGCCACGGGCGACCTGCTTGACGCGGCGGTCGCCGCCGGCGCGGAGGCCAAGCGGTGCGTGAACCTGCTGCTCGGCCGCGGAGCGGCCCTGGCAAACGAGCGCGAGTGCACACTGGCGGAGGTGGGCGTGGCGGCCGTGCAGCTCGCGGAGCTTGTCCGCATGCTCGAGGCGGGCGAGATCAACGCCACCGCTGCGGACAAGGTGTTCGTCCGGCTGGCCGAGCACGGCGGCTCGCCGAGTGAGATCGCCGAGAGCGAGGGCCTGCTCGCCGTTACCGACACGGGGCAGATCGAGCAGTGGGTGGACGAGGCGATCGCCGCAAATCCGCAGGCGGTTGCGGACGCCACGGAGGGCGGCAAGAAGCAGAAGAAGGCCTTCGGCTTCCTGATGGGCCAGGTGATGCAGAAGTCCCGCGGCGCCGCCCAGCCGGGCGAGGTGCAGAAGCTCCTGCGGCAGAAACTCGACTGCTGATGGTTACGGCCAGAAGCGGATGCTCGGTATCAGTCTCGCATCGGGGTCGGGCTCGCCCGTGTAGACTTCCTCGACCCACGTGCGGAACTGGTCGGGGTCGTCGAGGTTTTTCCCGTTGGCGTGGCAGTAGTTGCGGTACTGGGCGAGGAGATCGCAGATGTGGTCGTCCTCGTCATTGCAGCGAGCCAGCGGAACCTGGTCCATGGCACGGTCAAAGCCCTCGCCGGAAAGCAGGACGGCAACGGCCGAGCCCATCGCCGCGCGATCCATGCCGCTTCGACAGTGGATCAGCAGAGGACGCGGCTCGTCCTCCAGCGCGTCGATGAACCGCAGAAGCTGTTTCGGCTCAGGTAGTTGGCCGTGCGAGAAGGCGAAATGCACGAACCGGATGCCTCGGCTCTGACAGAATTCCTGCTCGGCCTCCAGCCGCTCGCCTTGGTCCCCGCGCAAGCTGATGACCGTGCGGAAGCCGTACTTGTCGGCCCGACGGCGCAAGGCGCCCACGGATGGCTGGTTCGACCGATACACCTCTCCGGGCACGACCTCGGCGAAGGCCGCCTTGAAGATATGGTAGTAGAAAACGTAGTATCCAACGCCGCCGACGACACCAAGAGCCAGAATCACAATGGCGGTGCGTCGGAGGTGTCGTCCTCGCTTGCTCGGTGCCTCGTTACTCATCGACAATTCCCTAACAGACTCGGATTGCCCACCATACTACAACACCAGTGAGCGAATTCCCGACGCAAACCGCGCACGGACCCGAACGGCTGCCCCAGCCGTCGGATCTGTCCGCCGCCACGGCCGTGCGATGGCTGCTGTGGACGCTGCTGGCTCTCTCTGCCTTCCGCGTTTTCTATCTGGTGGTCAGCCCCATCGAGCTGAGCGGCGACGAGGCCCAGTACTGGGACTGGGCCCGCAACCTCGACTGGGGCTACTTCAGCAAGGGACCGGTGGTGGCCTGGTGCATCGCGGCGAGCTGCGCGCTGCTGGGCGACACGGAGCTGGCGATTCGCCTGCCGGCCGTGCTGATGCTGGCGGCGGCATCGGGGGCGATGTTCTTGCTGGCCCGGCGGATCTACGGCAACCGCGTCGCGCTGTGGGCGGCGTTGCTGATGCAGGGAGTTCCCATCTTCGCCGCGTTCGCGATCGGCATGACGATCGACCCGCCCTACCTGCTCTGCTGGATCACGGCGCTGTGGCTGCTGCACCGGGCGGCGAATGACCGACGATGGTGGGACTGGCCGCTGCTCGGCGCGGCCGTGGGCCTAGGGCTGCTCACCAAGTACACGACGGCGATCTTCTACCCGGCGGCGCTCGGGTACCTGCTGACCGATCCGGCCCGCCGCCGCCGACTGAAGCACCCGCTGCCCTGGCTGTCGGTGCTGCTGAGCTTGGCCTTCCTCGTTCCGCTGCTCGCGTGGGATTCGCAGCACGGCTGGGTCAACCTTCAGCACAACCTCGGGCACACTCGCGTCGATGAGGGCTTCCGCCTGCGGCCGATGCTGTCGCTGGAATTCGTCGGCGGGCAGCTCGGCGTCATCACCCCGATTCTTGCGCCGATGATGGTCATCGCGGCCGTGAAGCGGCGAAAGCGCGATCCGCTGAGCTTCTGGTTCTGCGTGCCGCTGCTGGGGTTCTTCGTGCTCAAGAGCGTGCAGGGGCGCGTGAACCCGAACTGGCCGCTGGCGGCCTGGGTGACCGGCTTCATCGCGTTCTGCGGCCATTTCCTGACGGCGTACCCCCAGCGGAACATCCATCTACGGCGGCTTACGCGCGCGGCCGTGCTGGTGCCGCTCATCGCGACCGCCGTCGCCCATGTCGTCGTCGTGGTTCCGCTGCCGATCCCGGCGAGGTACGACCACACATTGCGGATGGTCGGCTGGAGCGAAATCGGCCGGGAGGTCGGGCGGATCGGTAACGAATTGGGCCCGCGGCACTTCATCGTATCGCATCAGCGAACGCTCGCCACGCGGCTGGCGTTCTACGTTCCCGACAAGCCCCGGACCTACACGCTTGGGCATCCCTGGATCGTGTCCAGCCAACACGACCTCTGGCCCGGATACGAGCATCTTACGGGGTATGACGCGATCTACGTGCTGTACGACGACAAGTGGACGCCCGACGGCGACCGCCCGGAGCCGCAACTTCCCGGGGGCTTCGCCCGGCGCTTCCGCAGCGTGGAGCCGCGGCGATTCGAGGTGCACGATGCCCTCGGCCGGACCGTGCGGCACTACTGGATATGGGTCTGCCGCGACCAAGGCGCCGGCCCGCCGCCGGACCGGGCCGCGGCCCGCAGCGAGCTTCATCCGTCCAGGACACGTGGAGAACAGAAGGAGTCGCAGTGAGCGGACGCGCCATCGTCCCGCAAGTCGCCGATACGCCGCGACGGGCACGGGCGCGATGCCCTCTGTGGCGCCGTGCCGCCGTCAGCGGCTGAGAACGAAAATCGCCAGGTCCGCGTTGCGGTTCGGGTCGTCGTTGACCTCCTCCCCCGCTTCCGTGTCGAGCGTGATCCGCCGCTGGACGGTGATGCCCTTTTCGGTGCAGAACTCCTCGAAATCCGTGATGGTGAAGAAGCGGATGTTGGGCGTCTCGTACCAGCGATGACGGAGTTGGCCGGTGCTCTGCGGCGCCCGGCCGTCCTCGGCCAGCATGCGGCGGAGCTTTTCGTAGCCGAAGTTCGGGAAGGTCACGACGCAGCGCCGCCCGACACGGAGCATTTCGTCCATGATCCGCTCGACGTCCCGCACCGCCTGAAGCGTGCGGGACAGCACGACGTAGTCGAACTGGCGGTCAGCGTACTCCGGCAGCCCTTCGTTGAGGTCGGCCTGAATCACGTCTAGCCCCCGCCCGACGCAGGTCCGCACGGCCGTGGGGTCCACGTCCACGCCGCGAACCCGCGCGCTGTGCCGGTGCTTCAGCAGCCAGAGCAGCTCGCCCTCCCCACTGCCGAGGTCCAGCACGCTGGCCGACAGCGGGATCAGGTCCAGAATCCGGTCGTAGTCCAGGCGATGCTTCCGGAAGATGCCCGTCGGCGCGTGGTTGCCCTCTTTCCGTGGCTCCGCGTCCCGTCGCGGCAGGTTCGCCAGGAAGCCCCGCGTCAACTCACCGTACATCTCCAGATCGTGCGGCAGCAGCAGGGCATCATGCCCGCAGGAACTCGCCACGCTGCAGTAGCTGACCGCCTTGTTCGTGTAGGCCAGGGCGTCGACCACGTGCCGCGATTGCTCCGGCGGGAAGAGCCAGTCGCTCGTGAAGCTGATGACCAGCCACCTCGCGTCGCATGCCTGAAAAACCGGCGCCAGCTCCCACGGCGAGCCGCCGAGGTCGAACAGGTCCATCGCCGTCGACAGCGCGATGTAGCTGTTCGCGTCGAAGCGGTCCACGAACTTTGCGCCCTGGTAGCCCAGATACGAGCCGACCGTGAACCGCTTCTCGAACGGTACGGCCACATCCTGCGGCGCGAGGCGGTCGCTGCCGAACTTCTCGGCCATCGCCTCTCGCGAGAGATACGTGATGTGTCCGATCATCCGGGCAATGGCCAGACCCGTGACGGGCCTCGTGGCTTGGTCGTAGTACTGTCCACCGTGGAAGTCCGGATCGTGCAGGATCGCATTCCGGGCGACGACGTCGAAGGCCAGGGCCTGACTGGTCAGCCGCGGGGCCGTGGCGAGCGGCAATACGCCCAGCATGGCCTTCGGATGGCGCCGTGCCCACTCCAACCCCAGCAATCCGCCCATCGAGCCGCCCACGACCGCCAGCAGCCGCGTGATCCCCAGGCGATCCACCAACCGGCGCTGCACCTCCACCATGTCGCCGATGGTAATCGTCGGGAAGTCCTGCCCGTACGGGCGGCCCGTCTCGGGGTTGACCGTGCTGGGCCCGGTCGTGCCGCGGCAGCCGCCGAGGATATTCGGGCAGATCACGAAGTAACGGTCCGTGTCGATCGGCTTGCCGGGCCCGACCATGATGTCCCACCAGCCGGGGTCGTCCTCCTCGTCGTGCCGGGCCACGTGCGAGTCGCCGCTGAGGGCGTGGCAGATCAACACGGCGTTGTCCCGGGCCGGGCTCAGTTCGCCGTAGGTCTCGTAGGCGACGGTGACCTGTGGCAGCCGGCCGCCGAGCTCCAGCGCCAGCGGCTCGTCAAAGGTCACATGCAGGGCGTGCCGGAGCGGCCCGGCCGTGCGTACGGCGTCCGAGCTGTCGGCGAAGGCGTCCTTCGTCATGCGGCGCCCTCCTGCGAGCTGTGCAGCGCCTGATCCAGATCCGCGCGGATGTCCTCGACGTCCTCGATGCCGACCGAGAGCCGGATGTACTCCGGCGAGACGCCCGCGGCCCGCTGCTCGTCGTCGCTGAGCTGCTGGTGCGTCGTCGAGGCCGGGTGGATGACGAGTGTCTTGGCGTCGCCGATGTTGGCCAGGTGCCGGGCGAGCTTGACGCCGTTGATGAAGCGCTCGCCGGCCGGGCGCCCGCCGCGGATGCCGAAGCCGATGATCGCCCCGGCCCCGTGGGGCAGGTACTTCCGGGCGTTGGCGGCGCAGGGGTGGTCCCGCAGGCCGGGGTAGTTCACCCACTCGACGCACTCGTGCCCGGCGAGCCACTTGGCCAATGCCTGCGCGTTTTCGCAGTGGCGCGGCATGCGAACGTGCAGCGTCTCGAGCCCCAGCAGGAACAGAAACGCCGCGAACGGGCTCATGCAGGCGCCCGTGTCCCGCAGCCAGTGCGTGCGAACGTGGACGGCGAAGGCGATGTTGCCCAGTTCTCGGATGGCGTCGGCCAACACGATGCCGTGGTAGGCCGGGTCCGGGCGGCAGAAGGCGGCCCATCGGTCGGGTTCGGCCTCCCAGTGGAACTTCCCGCCGTCGACCAGCGCCCCGCCGACGTGAAGGCCGTGGCCACCGATGAACTTCGTCGTCGAGTACGCGACGATGTCCACGCCGTGCTCCAGCGGACGGAACAACGCGGGCGTGGCGACCGTGTTGTCGCAGATCACCGGCAGGCCGAGCCGGTGGGCGGCCTGGGCGACCGCCTCGAAGTCCGGCACGTCGTTCTTTGGATTGCCGATGGTCTCCAGGTAGACGCAACGGGTGTTCTCGTCGACCAACTCCTCGATCCGCTCGGGCTCGAGAGGGTCGAACGGGCGGGCCTCGACGCCCAGCCGCGGCAGCGTCTGCGTGAAGAGCGTCCACGTGCCGCCGTACAAGCTGCGGGAGGTGATGAAGTTCTGTCCCGCGCCGGTCAGCGTCATCACGGCCGCCTGGATGGCCGCCATGCCTGATGCAAATCCAACGGCCGCCTGCCCGCCGTCCAGCGCGGCCAGGCGCTGCTCCAGCACGTCGACCGTCGGATTCTGCAAGCGAGAGTAGATGAAGCCGAGGTCCTTCAGCGCGAACAGGTCGGCCGCGTGGTCCGTGTCGCGGAACAGGTGGCTAGAGGTCGCGTGGATCGGCACGGCCGCGGACAGCTCGGGCTCGTGCGGCTCATACCCTGCGTGCAGGGCTCGGGTTGCGAGGCGGTGGTCGTTCTCGGTCATGGTCGGCTCCTTTCCGGGCTTACCTTGCACCGAGGACGCGCCGCGCACGGGAACGACCCGAGCACTTGATCCAGGGAACGGTTTGCCCTTCCGGGCCGCATCGGTCCCTGCTGTCCCATAACGGGACGGGCTGGCTGCGGCACCTTCCCCCGGCCGGGAGGGGTCGGGGCAGGTTGCCGTGCGGTCATCGGGCCAGTACCCTCGCGCACTCTCGATGCACAATCAATCCTACCGGGGCTCTCGCTGCATTGCAAGGCGCACAGCGACAAACGAAACCGACCATCTCATCCTCGCGGAGCGACCATCTTGCCGGCGTGTATCGCGGGTGCTCGCCCACGGACGGGCTGCACGTGCTTTTCTGCGAAGGCAGGATGCCCTCCCGGCGCGCGGACGAAACGTCACACTTGACGACAACGAACGGGAATGCCACAATGTTTGAATCGCACACCCGTGCGAGTACCCGCGGCCGTGGCGGAACTGGCAGACGCGCAGGCTTCAGGTGCCTGTTTCCTTCGGGAAGTGGAGGTTCGAATCCTCTCGGCCGCATTTTTCATGCGCTAGGCGAGCCGCCCGTGCAAAGCCAGCCCTGTGGGCCTTGCGACGTGCCCGGATGCGCCCGAGGACAGGCGCGGCCCCATGTAGGAGACCGCAACTCGCCCCCGACGCTGCCCGAGTCAACGAGTCAACGCAAATCAGACCTTCACGACGAACCGCTCGCCTTTCTTGATGTCGCAGCAGAAGGCGCCGAGCAGGCGGGCGGCCTTGTCCAGATCGCGCAGGTCGAGCATTTCCACCGTCGAGTGCATGTAGCGGTTCGGGATCGAGACGAGTCCGGAGGGCACGCCGCCGTTCTTGGTCCAGAAGGCGTAGGCGTCCGTGCCGCCGGTCAAGCTGTACGTCTCCATCTGGATTCCGATCCGCTTGGACCGGGCCACCTTCCGCAGCCGCTCGACGAGCACGGGGTGGTGCTCCCGGCCGATGCTGACGGTCGGCCCGGCGCCCAGCTCGACCTTGCCGTGCTGCTTCTGGTCGATCCCCGGCGTGTCGGTCGCATGAGTGACGTCCACCGCGATGGCCGCGTCCGGCCGGACGTTGACCACCTGCATCTGCGCCCCGTTCAGCCCGGTCTCTTCCTGCACGGAGCTGGCCGCGTAGAGGGCGCACCTGGGCTTGGCCTTGTTCTCCTTGGCCAGTCGCAGGGCCTCGATGACAGTCCAGACGCCCACGCGGTTGTCCATGGCCCGCGCGACGGCGATGTTCCCGTCGAGCATCTCGAAGCCGTCGGTGAAGGTGATGGCGTCGCCCACGGCCACCTTCTTCTTCGCCGCATCGGCGTCCTTGGCGCCGATGTCGATGAAGCACTGATGCATCTTGGGCACCTTGCGCTCCTTGTCGCGTTCCTGCAGGTGGATGGCCGTCGCCCCGATCACGCCGCGTACGGTCCCTCCGCCGGTGTGGATGTCCACGCGCTTGCCCTGCACCAGGGCGGGGTCCACGCCGCCGATCCGCTGGAAGTAGATGAAGCCCTTATCGTCGATGTGCTTGACCATCAGGCCGATCTCATCGACGTGCCCATCGAGCATGATCTTCGGGTCGCCCTTGGGGTTCAGGACGGCCACGGCGTTGCCGTAGGCGTCGGTGTGGACCTCGTCGGCGTGCTTGCGGGCGTAGTCGCACCAGATCCGCTGATTGGCCGCCTCGTGCCCGCTGGGCGACGGCGTGCCGAGAAGCGCCTTGAGAAACTCGAGTGATTCCTTACGCATTTTGGCTTCCTTTGCTGCCGGAGGACTCGGCTAAGCGTAGCCCGCCCGGCCGTGGGACGCAAGCAGGCGCCGCTTTGCCATTGCCAGCTTTGCCGCCCTGCCCGTATGATGCCGGGTCCGCGCCGGCGCGGGCCGGCACGGGTGACGCCGCTCGGGTGCAACGGGCGAGCCAGACAGAGGGCGAACGAACATGGCAGCGTTGGGATTCTTCTACCGGCACCAGAAGATGGTGTTCATCATCATGGCGGTGCTGATGGTGAGCTTCCTGATCGGGTATCAGGGGTTCAACCTGCTGTTCTCCAGCGAGCCGGGCGATCAGGCCATCGGCGAGACGGAGAAGGGCGAACTCCGCCTGAGCGAGCAATGGACCGGCGAGCAGGACCTGCGGATTGTGAACCGCTTCGACCGTACGCCGCAGCAGGGCCTGGCGCTTTCGGCGCTGCTTCAAGGCACGGGCGAGTCCGCCCCGCTGGCCTACGCCCTGCTGCTCCGGGAGGCCGAGGAGGCCGACGTCCGGGTATTCGAGGCGGACGTGGATGCCTTCCTCCGCCGCCGGGGGTACGGCGAGGACAAGCGGGAGGAGCTCATCGCCCGTCTGCGAAACGCGCTCAACAGCCCCGAGCTGACGGAAGAGCGGGTCCGCGCGGCGATCGGCAACTGGCTGAAGATCTACAAGTACTTCCGCGACTCCGTGCCCGGCCTCCAGCCGACGGAGAAGGAGCTTCGTGTCACCTATCGCGACATGAACGAGCGGCTCGGGCTCCAGGCGGGGGTCGTGGATTACACCCGCTTCTTGTCCGACATCCCGCCGCCGCGGCGGGCGAAGCTCGAGAGCGATGAGCGCGTACGGGAGCAATTCGAGACGTACCGGGAGACGAACCCCGGCACGTATCCACCCGACAAGCCGTTGGCCGAGTCGTTCGGCTTCGGCTACCGCTGGCCCGAGGAGCGGGCGCGGATCCTTTACACCCTCGTCAGCAAAGGCGCGATCCGATCCGCACTGGGCGACACCGCCACCGAAGAACGGGTGGATGAGCACACCGGCAACGCCGCCGACAGCGCACGCGACATGCTCGGGGCCTACGCCGAACTCGACGAGCGCCCCGAGGACATGCTGAAGTACTTCGGCCGGCGGGGCCTGACGCACAGCGCCGAGTCGCTCCTGCAGCGGCGGCTCACCCCCGTGCACATCGCGGACGAGCCGCTGGCCGACGCGGTGGCCCTGCTGGCCGCCAGCGCCCGGGAGGACGGGGAGGATCAGCCGTTGCGGGCCATCGTGCTTCCGCCCATGTTGGATCGCCAAACGGAGGTCTCGCTGCTCGGGCAGCACGAGACGGTCGGCGAGGCACTGGGCGACCTGCTGGAGCAGGCGATGGAGCAGTCGCCCCTGGGCGTCCGGGAGCCGAAATGGCGGTTCGTGCGGTTCGCCGGCCTGGAGGATGCCGTTTTCTGCGTCGCGGAGGGGAAGGCCGGCTGGTCGTTGCCGGTGACGCCGCCGATGGAGACGGATTACCTTTCGGCAGAAGGCCTTCGCAGGGAATTCGGCGAGGCCCGAACGGAGCGGGACCAGCATATCGCCCAGTTGGCGCTGGGGCGCGCCGGGCCGGACGGTACGCGCGAGGAGCCGCTGGTTCGCGTTGGCGAGCCGGCCAAGGACCTGGTCACCCCGAACGTGCGGATCGTGTGGCGCGTCCTGGGCCACGCGGAGCCGAAAGTCCCCGAAAAGCTGACCGCGGAGATCCGCCGCCAAGTGGAACGCGATCTGAAAAAGGTCGAGGCCTTCCGAATGGCCGTGGAGTTCGCCGAGGAGTTCGTCCCCGTCGCACGGGAATCCGGGCTCGAGAGCGCGGCCGAGCAGGCCAAGCCGGTTCGACTGGTATCCGTCGAGAGTTTCGGTAGGAAGTCCCGCTTGCCGGTGATGCGCGACCGCCGGATCGTCGGCGGCGAGATCAGTTGGAGCTACGTCGAAGAACTCATGGGCGGCTTACGCCCGCCGGGCGCGGTCTATCCGCCGGCGCCGGACCACCTGCGGCGAGAGGTGATCGAGCGGGCGTTCCGCCTTGCCGGGGACGATCCGGCGGACCTCGTGACGATTCCGTACGCGCCGAGCGGCCGTGTCTACGTATTGGCCCGCAGCAGCTACGAGCCGCCCGCGGAGGACGAATTCGCGACAAAGCGCTCGGAGATCGCCGCAGAGCTGCGCGATAGGAAGCTGATCCGCGCGGCCCAAGCGCACTTCAGCTTCGAGAACATCAAACAGCGTACGGGCTACACCCCCGGCGAGTCCTGAGTCGGCTCGTGCAGGCCTTGACTCCGCGGGCCGATACGGTATTCTGGAAGGTCCACCCGGGTAGGTAGCTCAGTTGGTAGAGCACGGCACTGAAAATGCCGGTGTCGGCGGTTCAAATCCGCCCCTGCCCAATCGTTGCCGCCCGGCCGCTCTTGGAGCGGCCGGCTTTCGTTCCCGGCTCCTTGGTGCGGGCGGGCGCGTTGCCTCTCCTGCCCCTGCCCGCTACAAGCTCCGCATGGCTCTTCCTCTCGCGCAATTGCCGACGTTCGGGCTGCCGCTCGGCTCGTTCCAGGCGCTGCTGACGACGATGGGCGCATTCGCGCTGATCCTGCTGTTGGCCCGGCTCAAGGTGCCGCTCGCGGCGGCCGTGCTGGCCGGTGCGGCCGCGGAGGGCCTGCTTCTGGGCGGCTCGCCCGCGGACGTGGCCCGCGTGGCCGGACTCGGGGCGGTCCGCCCGGAGACGCTCGGGCTGGCGATCGTCACGGCGCTGCTGCTGGCGCTGTCGGGCACGATGCAGCGCGGCGGGCAGATGGAGCGGATCGTAGCAGCCGCGCGGGCCTTGCTGCGGCGCCCGTCCCTGACGATGGTCGCGCTGCCGGCGCTGATCGGCCTTCTGCCGATGCCGGGCGGTGCCTTGTTCTCCGCGCCGATGGTCGAGGCGGCGGCCGGCGAGCACGGGCAGAACCGCGCGAAGCTCTCGGCCGTGAATTACTGGTTCCGGCACATCTGGGAGCACTGGTGGCCGCTGTACCCCGGCGTGTTGGTGGCGCTGACCTACGCCACGTCGTACCCGTCGTTCGCGGCGCACCAGATCCCGCTCGGACTCTTCATGGCCGGGGCGGGCCTGCTGCTGTTCCGGGGCACCGGAAAGGCCATGCACGCGGCCGCGCCGCCCGAGCCGGGCGCCCGGCGGCGGCTGCTGGGTGCGGCGGCGCCCGTGTGGCTGATTCTCGCGGTGACCGTGCCGTCGATGGTAGCCGTCCGCCTGGCCCCCATGGACGCCATCGGCCCGGCCGGCGGTGCGATGGCCAAGTTCGCGCCGATCGCGCTCGGCGTGGCGGCCTCGCTGGCGTGGACGATGCGCCGCAGCCGCCTGTCCGCCGCCGACGTGCGGTCGGTCTGGCTCAGCCGGCGGCTGATCGAGATGGTGCTCCTGGTGATCAGCGTGATGGTTTTCCGCCAGGTGCTCTCCGGCGTTGGCGCGGACGGTCGAATCGCCGAGGAGTTGACCGCCCTGCACGTGCCGCTGGTGCTCGTGGTGATGCTGCTGCCGTTCATCGCGGGGCTGGTCACGGGGTTGGCGATCGGCTTCGCCGGTACGAGCTTCCCGATCGTCCTGCCGATGGCCGAGGCCGCTCACGGGACGGCGGCCGTGCCGGCCTTCCTGGCGCTGGCCTACGCCTTCGGCCACCTCGGGCAGATGGTCAGCCCCCTGCACGTCTGCCACGTGATGAGCAACAAGTACTTCCGCACCGGCTTCGGCGGCGTGTACCGGCAGATGCTGCCGTCGATGTTGCTGTTGGCGGGGCTTTCCGTGGCGTACTTCTACGCGCTGCGGGCGCTGGGCATCTAGAGCGATCCCGGGCGAACACCGCCCGCCTTAGTTGGCCACCACGCGGGTCACCAGCAAGTACGTGATGACCGTTGTGAGGATCACGCCGGTCAGCAGGAAGGCCCCTTCGGCCGACTTGTTCCGCTCCGCCGGCAGTGATTCGAGCAGGTCGGGAAAGTGATGGCCAAGCATGCCGAAGCAGCGGAACTGTGCCATGATGAACATGACCCCGACGGCCGCGATCACGCCGCCGATACACAGCGCCAGGAGGAAGCCAAGCAGCATCCCCATGCAGCCGCCGCCAAGCACAAGAGCCCCGATCAACGCCAGCATGCCCAAGACTGCGACGAAGATCCCCGCCGCCATCCCCGCGAGCCAGAGCAGCAGGATCAACCAGCACATGACCAGCGCCCCGGGGCGTCGGCCCGCCGCGCGAAACGCCCAGAATACGTCGTAGGCACGACCGTCGTTCGTGTAGGCCAGGGCCATCAGCCCCAGCGGAAGCAGAGGCAGCGTTATGACCGGCACCACGTACAAGAGGATGATGCCGATGCCGCGCACCCCGGTCATGTACAGCTCGCGGAGGTTCCAGTCGGGGGTGTTCGGGGCTTGGTCCGCCCCCTCCAGCGAGCTGATGGCCGAGTCCAGGAAGTACCGAAGGTAATAGCCGCCCATGGCCACGCCGATGGCCACGTCCGCCAGCGTGAACAGAACCTGTCCTATCTCGTGGTGCAACAGTAACGGTGCCAGGAAGCCCAGCGCGATCCTCAACAGGAAGGAGAGGATCGCGGCGTACAGGACGAGCTTGAAGACGCTGCCGGTGTTCGTAAAGCCGTAGGTGATGGACTTCAGGCAGTCGACGGCAAGCGCACCGATGGAGCCCGGCGCGCGTTGGCGCGGGATTCCCGCCCCCGGCGAAGGCGGCATCCCGACCTTGGCCGGCGGCACGACCGCCGGGCCGGCGCCGGGCGGTGCGCCAAAGCGAGCCGCGTTGACCCAGCCGCATTCCGGACAGAGGGTATTCTGGCCCGGGAACTGCGTGCGACACTCGGGGCAGGTTATCCACGCCGGCATGGATGCCGGCGGCGGGGCCGCCGCCTCGCCCTCCAGGAGGCCCAGCAGGCCCGTCTCGGACGCCTCTCCCGACGGATCGGGCTCCGGCACGTACTGCACCGCGCCGCACTGCGGGCACCTGGCCTTCTTGCCGGCGGCGTCGTCCGGGGCCACCACCCGCCGCCCGCACTCGGGGTTCTCACATGGGAAGCGAATCGGCACGCATCAAGTCCTTTTTCGCACGCGACCGAACGCAGGTGTACCTCACCCCGCCTTGCGGATCAACCATCCGAAAGAGAACTGCTTGCGCCAGCGCACGGGCCTTGGATGCCAGAATGCGGCGCTTGGCCGGGCGAACGGCGCCATCCCAGGCCCGCGGTAACAGGAGCGTCAGAAGGCCCGTAGCAGCAGGATCGAGTAGCCGACCAGCACGCTGCACGACAAGAAGATGCCCAGCCCGATCCAGAACACGCGTGCTTTTCGGCTCTCGCCCATCGTCCCTCGCAGTGGACCCGCGGTCCCGCGGGCCCGAGGAATGCAACACGCCCGAAGCCCGTATGTGGCGGCGTTTCCCAGCCGGGAGGGATATGTTTCGCGGCGTTTGCACGGGCTACAATGCGGTAACTCCGATGCCAAACAACGCAACCACCCCCGCTTCGATCATGCCGCTGGGCCACGCCGCCCGTCCGGACGACCTCGCCGGACCGATCTACATCGAGACCGACTTCGGCCGCTGGCTCGTCGAGCCGTGGAACGCCGCATCCGCGGCCCTGTTTTTGCTTGTCACTGGATACTGGTTATGGCGGCTTCGCGGCCGATATCGAGAACACGCCTTCCTCACCGCCTGTCTGCCGTTCATCGCCATCGGCGGGATCGGGGGGACGGTGTACCACGCCTTTCGGGGGCACCCCGTCTGGCTGTTCATGGACTGGATGCCCATCGCCATCCTGTGCATCGCCACCGCCGTGTACCTCTGGGCGCGGTTGCTGCGCCGATGGTGGTACTCGCTGCTGATCATCCCAGGCCTCTTCGGCTTCTGGACGCTCCTGTTCGGCGTTCTCGGGGGGACCGGGCGGCGGGACCTGGCCATCGGGATCAACTACTCCGTGCTGGCGGCCGTGATCGGCCTGCCCGCGCTCGGCGTGCTGTGGAAGACGGGCTGGCGGAACGCGCATCTGCCCGCCCTGGCCGTTCTGTTCTTCGCGTTGGCCGTGACGTCGCGACAACTCGATTCGCTGGCCGTCAGTACGGACCGCACATGGATGACCCGTTGGCTGCCGATGGGCACGCACTTTCTGTGGCACGTGTTCGGGGCCGGAGCGGCTCATTGCGTGGCGGCATTTCTGTTCCGTCTGCCCCCGGCACGGGCCCGCGAGAGCCGGTCCCCGGCGATTGCATTCGACCGGCCCGACGGGTAGGATATCAGCGGCACAGGAAAGGGGCACCGTGGCATGGATCGAGCGCCGCGCGCACCGGAGAAACCCGTGGCCTACGAAGTCGCCCGCGTCCTCGTCTCCCGCGACCGGATCTCCCGCCGCCTGGACGGCCTCGGCGCCGAACTGGTAGAACACTACGGGCGAGACGAAGTCACCATTCTGGCCATCCTGACCGGTGCGTTCGTCTTTGTCGCCGATCTCGTCCGCCGGCTGGAGATCCCGCTCGAGATCGAGGTGGCCCAGGTCAGCAGTTATCCGGGCACGGCCGTGTCGGCACAGGGCCCGCCCCGCTTCACGCTGCCCAGCCCGGCGAACTTGGCCGGTCGGCGCGTGCTCATCGCGGACGACATCTTGGACAGCGGCGCGACGCTTTCGGCGCTGATCGAGGATGTCCGCTCGGCCGGGGCCGTCGAGACCCGAACCTGCGTGCTGCTCCGCAAGCGGCGGAGCGACCTCCCCGACCGCCCGGACGCGGATTTCGTGGGCTTCGACATCCCGGACGAGTTCGTGGTCGGCTACGGGCTGGACCACGATAACCGCTACCGCAACCTGCCGGACATCCGCGTGCTTCGTCCGGTGTGCGAGGCCGAGGCATGAGTCCGTCCGCCGAACAGGCCGAGGCGCCGGCGGCCGAGGCGATCGTGCCGGCACAAGTGCTGCAGGACGGCGAGGTCGTCCTGCTGGCGGTCAAGCCCAGCGGCTGGTTCGTGCTGCTGATCTCCTGGCCGGTGCTGTTTCTCTCGGCGGCGGTCGCCGTGGGGGCCTATGTCGCCGGGCCGACCGCGGGTGTCGCCGGGCCGGCCGTCATCTTCTTCTGCGCGGGCGCGGCCTTGCTGCGACTGATGATCGCCTGCTTCCAGTGGCTGGCGCAGGTATACGTACTCACCGACAAGCGCGTGATGCGGATCCGCGGCATGCTCAAGGTCGAGGTGCTCCAGTGCCCGCTACGACAGATCGAACGCACGGAGCTGACGGCCGCTCGGGGGGAGCGATTCTTCTCGCTGGCGACGCTGTTGTTCCACGTGGAACAGCCCGACGTGGACGCGTCCGAGACGGCATGGCTGGACCTGGCCCGCCCGGAAGAGGTCAAGCGGGTCGTGGACGAGGCGATCCATCGGGCCCGGCTGTCCGGACGGCGGAGGGGGCCGACGTCCCCGGAGCCGGAGGAGTAACACCCACACTTGGCAAGCGAAAAGGACCATCTGGCCGTCGTCGCTCGGGTCGACTCCTTGTGGGAGGCGGACGAGCTGCGAACGCTGCTCCAGGCGTACGACATCCGCGTGTTCATCCCCGACGAGGTCACGCTGAACACGCTCAGCCATATGACGCTGGCGATCAACCCGAAAGGCGTCCGAGTGGTCGTAAACCGCGGCGACCTGGCACGAGCGCGGCAGATCCTCGCCGAAACGGATGAGCCGAGGCCGAGCCCATCCGGCCCGGACGTGTCCGACGACGCGCTACACGAATGGGAGCCGGTGGAAGGATTCGACGAACCGGACGCACGACCGGCACTGGGTTCCTCCGACGACTGCGCGGAACGGGCCCTTCGGTCCGCAACCTTCGCCTGGCTGTTCTCTCCCGTAGCTGCGCTGGGGGTTTACTACTTCGTACGGGCGATTCGGACGGCCCGGCGGACGCCCCCAAGCGATCTGCGGCGCTTCCAACGGAACCTCCGAGGCGCCGTTCTGATCGGCTTGCCGCCCCTGGGCGTGCTCGTCTTGCTGGCCGGGCTGCTGATCTATGCCGTCGCCGAACTGCTCGCGCAATAACCGGAGCGGCTTCGGGCGGCATGGGGCTGGGCGAGCCGCCGCTACAGGTGCACGGCGATGTCGGCGACCTTGGGCTCGGCCACCTTCTCGTAGTCGCTGTAGCCCATGCGGATCGCCTGGCGGTGCGTGCCCGCCTGGAAGACGATCTGATCGTCCTGCGTCAGATGACGCTCGACGACCGTGGGTAGGCCATAGAGTTTGCCGATGGGCGGCTCGGCGCCGACTTCGGCATCCGGGAACAGCTCGGCCAGCTCCTCCTCATCCGCGAGGCGGACCTCCTTTTCGCCGAGTGCCTGTGCGGCCTTCCGGAGGTCCAGCTTGTAGCTGGCGGGCAGCACGCATATCGCGTAGCCGCTGGCCTGCCCATGCACGACCACCGCCTTGGCCAGCACATTCCCGCTGACGTGTTCCTCTGCCGCCACCTCCTGGGCGGTGTAGGCCGGCTTGTGTTCATGCAACTCGAAATCGACACCGTGTTGTGCGAGGAAGTCCTGCAGCTTCATGTGCGTGCCCTTTCGTGACAGGCGGGCCGGGCGGATCGACGGTTACTGCCATTATACGCGGCTCACGAAGATCGAATCGTCAATACACAAATGGCCGCGCATCGCAACGCTTGCACTTCCGCCGCGCGGGGCTACGATGGCGCTTCCAGACCAAGGAAGTCTGCCCATGACGCGATCCGCATCCGGATGCCCCAACATCGTACAGATCGTTGCCGACGACATGGGCTACGGCGACTTCGGCTGCTTCAGCGCGGGCCGCACGCGGACGCCGGCCATCGACCAACTCGTCTCCGAAGGCATCTGCCTCACCCAGCACTACTCGGCCTCACCGGTGTGCAACCCGTCGCGGGCAACGCTTCTGACCGGCCGTTACCCGCACCGCACCGGCTCGATCGACACGCTCGAGTGGCGCGGCCTGGAGCGGCTCGCACTGCGTGAGACGACGCTGGCCGACGTGCTGCGACAGGCGGGCTATACGACCGGCCACGTGGGCAAGTGGCATCTGGGTGCGTTCGATCCGCGGTACCACCCGCTGCGCCGCGGCTTCGACGAAGCGACGTGCTTCCTCGGCGGCATGCACGACTACTGGGACTGGCGGATCGAGTTCGGCGACACGCCCAAGCGGGCAGACGGCCGCTATATGACCGACGTGTGGACCGAGGAGGCGTGCGGCTTCATCGAGCGGCACGCCGACGGGCCGTTCTTCCTCCAGGTGATGTACAACGCGCCGCACACGCCGCTGCAGTGCCCGGCCGAGGAGATCCGGCCGTTCGCTGAGACGGGACGGCACACGACGGCGGTCTCGACGATCTACGGCATGATCCGTCGTATGGACCGTGGAATCGAGCGTATTCTCCAGGCGATTCGCGACGCCGGCGCCGAGACCGACACGATCGTCATGTTCACCAGCGACAACGGGCCGGAGTTCGGTGGCGAAGGCGACCAGTGTAAGAACCGTCACAACTGTGGCTGGCGCGGCTCGAAGGGCACGACCTGGGAAGGCGGCATCCGCGTCCCGGCCGTGCTCAGATGGCCCGGGGTGTTCGAGCCGGAGGCCGGCATTCACAGGATGGTCCACTTCGCCGACTGGTACCCGACCTTTTTGGCGGCCGTGGGCATCGAGCCGCCCGACGGCCAATTGCCGCTTGATGGCGTCAACGTCCTGCCCGTGCTTCGCGGCGAGGCGGGAGAGGTCTGCCCCCGGCGGTGCTGGCAGTGGAACCGGTTCCAGCCGGACATCACGCAGAACGCAGCCATCCGCGACGGGGACTGGAAGCTCGTCCAGCCCGGCATCCGGCACGGCCAGATCACCCCACAGGACGGCAAGTGGCACCATCAGGCGATGTACGAGTACGACACTTTCGCCGAGAGCGGCGTGATCCGGGAGCCGCTGCCGGTCATCAACCCTGACGAGCGAGCCGAGCCGCAACTGTTCCACATCGCCGAGGACCCGATGGAACAGAACGACCTGGCACAAGCCGAGCCCGACCGTCTCCACCGGCTCAGAACGGACCTCGAGACGTGGTTCGAGGACGTGGAAGCGGATCGGCGGAGCATAGACGACGAGCTGTAGCCCCCGTCGCCGGACTCACTTACCGACGCAGAACCTGGCAAAGACCCGCCCGAGCACGTCCTCCGTGGCGACTTCGCCCGTAAGCCGTCCCAGCGAGGCCAACGCGGCCCGTAATTCTACGGCCGCCAGCTCGGCCACATCGGCCGTCGCATCGGCGGGTGACAGCAGCGCGCGGGCTCGCTCGAGCGCTTCCTTCGCCTTCCGCAGACAGCGGGCCTGCCGCCGCCCGGCGCCCAGCGCATCCCCCGGCCGCGCCACCTGCGCCCGCACCCGCTCGGCCAGGACCGCCCGCAGTTCCTCCAGGCCGTCCCCGCGCATGGCCGACGCCGGCATCACGCGAAGCCCGGTCCGCTCGGCCGCGTCTCGCAGTGTCGCCCCGGCTGTGTCGCGCGGCAGCAGATCCACCTTGTTCGCTACGAGCAGCATGGGCGCGCGCGGGTTGGCGGTCCGCAACTCGCCCGTCAACTCCGCTTCCGGCTGGCTCTCATCCGTGGCGTCGGCCACCAGGAGCAGCACGTCGGCCGCGGCAACGGCCCGCCGGGCGGCCCCCTGTACGGCGGGAGCGGCGCCGTCCGCCGAGGGGGCGAAGCCGGCGGCGTCCTGCACCAGCACGCCGATACCCGCCACGGAAGTCGGGGCGGACAGCACGTCGCGGGTGGTCCCCGCCATGGCGGAGACGATCGCCCGGTCCGTGCCGCTCAAGGCATTGAGTAGTGAGCTCTTGCCGGCATTCGGCCGCCCGGCCAGCACGATTCGCGGGAGCCGCGCGGGCTCGAACGCATCGGCCGCCCCCACCCCGGCGCTGGCCAGCCGCTCCGCCAGCGCCGCCAACCGGGCCGCCAGGTCCGCCGGCGCATCGGGCTCGATGCCCTCGTCCGCCCAGTCGATCGACGCCTCGACAGAAGCCAGCACCTCGGTCGTCTCCGCGGCCGCCGCGGCGCACAACTCGTGTGCCCCGCCGCCGAGCCCCGCGGCGGCGGCGTGGACCTGCCCGGCGTCGGCCGCGTCGATCACGTCCGCCACCGATTCCGCTTGAGCCAGGTCGATCCGGCCGGAGAAGAAGGCCCGCGCAGTGAACTCCCCCGGCCCGGCCTGGCGCGCGCCGGCGTCGGCCAGCGTATCGACCAAGGCCGCCGCGACCACCGGGCTGCCCGGAAGATGCAGTTCCACGACATCCTGTCGCGTGTAGCTTCGCGGCGCTCGGAACACGCATGCCCTCGCCGGCAGCTCGGCCGGCGGTTCGGACAGCCGCAGGAGGCCGGATACCCATCGAAAGCCGCCATGCTGACCCAACGAAGCGGCGGGCGCCCGGAAGACGACCTCCGCCAGGCGAAGCGCATCCGGCCCGCTGAGACGCACGACAGCGCGTGCCGATGCCCCGGCCGGCGTCGAAATCGCGACAATGGTATCGTCTTGGCGGAACATGCGCGGGCGGGACTATTCGCAGCGGAACCGGCGGCCGAATTCCCTGTATCCCGCCATATCGAAAGTATTCGTGCCTGTCGCCCAGTCCGGCGCCCCTGCCAACTCGCTGAACAGCCGCCGCTCCTCGGCCGCACGGACCAGCAGATCATCTAGCCCCGGGACGACAGTCCGTTGCTGATCCGTCCCCGGATCCACCACGCGGACCCGGTCGTCGGGGATCCGGTGGATCCGCCCGCTGCTTTCGTGCGCGCCGTCCAGGGCAAGCGTGAAGTTGCGGGCGTCGGCCAGCGTGCAGCGCAGGCGGCTGCCGTCCCCGCTCCGCAGCGCGGAGACGAAATTTCGGATCATCGCCAGGCGCTCCTGCCCGCCTTCACGGCTCTCGGATGTCCCGTCGTCGCGGACGATCTCCGCACGGTGCGTCGGATCCCACGTGGCGCGCCCGCGCTCGGCCTCGATCTCGATCACGGGGCCGAACCGCTCTTGCGTGCAGTGACTGCCGAGCCAGTAGGCCGTGGCCCCCGTGCCCGTCTTGATCTCGATGGCGGCCGTATCGTGGGACTCCACCGGCCCGGCCGCGTACAACTCCGCCCGCACCGCCGTCGGGGCCGCGTACCCGCGCGGCTCAGGCGAGGCGGCATAGAGAAGGTTGTTGATCTGGTGGGCCAGGGCGTTCGTGGCGGGGCCGTCCAGGATCCATTCGCCGTTGCGGCGCAGCCGCCCGGCCCAGTCGTTCCGCTCGTAGTACGCGCGGGTGCGGGGCCAACCGGCACGGCAGACGAGCGTTCGGACCGTCCCCAGCCCGCCCGAGGCGAGCTGGTCCTTCAGCCACCGGGCCTCGGGGCCGTGCACTTGATGGAATCCAACGAAGACGATCCGCTCCGCTCGCTCCGCTGCCGTCAGCATCCGGTCGACCTCCTCGACCGTGACGGCCGGGGGCTTCTCCAAGTGGACATGGTAGCCGGCCTCCAACGCCGCGACGGTCAGCGGCGCATGGGAGTGGATCCCGCCGGCGATGTAGACCGCGTCGCACCGGCCGCTCAGAGCGCCCAGCATCTCGCCGGCATCGTCGTACAGCGCGACGCCCTCGCTCTTGAGCATCTTGACCTGCTCGGGCACGACCGCCAGGTTGTTGTCCGCGGCCGCGACGAGCCGACAGCCCAACTCCTCTGAGACCTCGCGGATCGCGCGCGTCAGTACCGCGCCGTAGCCCCCGACACCAACCATCGACAAGCGCACCGTGCCACCGCCTTTCGTGTGGGAACTGCCTCACCTGTGATACCGCGGCGCCCGCGACGAATCAACGGTGCAAGCCGCGGGTCCGGTCAGCGCGAGATCACCAGGAACGTGCGCGGCTCGCCGCCGGGGAGGTGAAGCATCTCGGACGTGCCGACATGCAGACCGTGCTTGGCGGCTTCGCGCTCCGCCAAGGGCCGTTCGGCCGAGGCAGCGTTTGGAGTCTTGTACAGAATGAGCCGACTGCCCGCGCCCGGCCGTAGCAGCCCTCGGCACTCCCGAATCAACTCCGCGGCCGTGCCGACGGCCCGCGCGACGACAACGTCATACGCCCCCGCGTGCTCGGCAAGCCGAGCGGCCTCGCGCACGCGCCGCGCCACCACGCGACAGTTGGGCAGCCCGAGCGCGGCCGCTTCGGCCCGCACGAAGTCCGCCTTGCGCCGTCGGCTTTCGAAGCCCACGGCCTCGAGCCGCGGATTCGCCCACGCCAGCGGAATCAGCGGGAATCCGGCCCCGCAGCCCGCGTCGGCCACGCGCAGTGACCCGGTCATGACGTCCGGGGCCGCCTTGCCAACGAGAAGGCAGTCCGCCACGTGCAGATTCCAGAAATCCCGCTCGCCCGTGATTCGCGTCAGGTTCGTCCGCTCGTTGGCCGCCCGGAGGTCGGCATGCAACCGTGCCAACAGGTCCAGGTGCCCCAGCCGCCCCGGATCGACTCCGCACTCCCGCAAGAAGGCGCTGTACGCCGACGGTTCCATCGCTTGCGGCTCCTCGTGCTCCGAACGGCTTGGCTTCGTTGGCGATTTCCGTGTCGGGCCGGCCGGCTAGCGGTTGTACTTCCGCACGGCCCGGTCCATCTCTCGCTGCTGCTGGCGGCGCTTGATCTGCTCGCGTTTGTCATATTCGCGTTTGCCGACGACCAAGCCGAGCTCAACCTTCGCCCAGCCGCGCTTGAAGTGGACGTTCAGCGGCACGAGCGTGCGGCCCTTCTGCCGGGCATGCGCCTCCAGCTCGGGCATCTGGCGCTTGTGGACGAGCAGCTTGCGCGGGCGAGTCGGCTCGTGCTGCATCGCGCCGGAGGCCTGCGGGTACTGCGCGATGTCCGCGCCCACCAGCCACACCTCGCCGTCCCGCACGCGGGCGTGGGCCTCGTCGATGCTGGCCTTGCCGGCGCGCAAGCTTTTCACCTCCGTCCCGCGCAGCTCGATGCCGCACTCGAGGACGGCCTCGACGTGATAGTCGTGTCGGGCCCGCCGATTCGTGATCCTCGGTCGGCGGCCGCCGGAATGCCCTTGCTTCTTCTTGGCCATAGTCAAACGGTCCGCGTGTGGCGGACCCTTCTCTATCGTATCGGCAGGATGTGCCACGGAAAACGAGACCCGCCCTCTCGGGGCAAGCGCCCGGCCGTCGGGCTCACCGGCGCCGGAAGACCGCGCAGTATCCGCCGTCGCGCCAGCGCTCGGGCGAGGTCGCCCCTCCCGGGAGCGTGAGCTTCTCGTGAAGCAGTTCGAAGCCGGCGGCGCGTTCCGCCATCCACGCCACGGCGCCCGAGTTCTCCTCCGGCTCGATGCTGCACGTGCTGTACACGAAGCGAGCGCCGGGACGCACGAACCGCGCCGCCAGCGCCATCAGGTCCCGCTGGTCCCGTACCGCACGCTCCAGCGACTTGCTGCTGAACCGCCAGCGGGCCTCGGCCCGCCGTGCCAGCACGCCCGTGTTCGTGCACGGCACGTCGGCCAGAACGGCGTCGAAGCTTTCCGGCTCGAGCGATCCGGCCTGTTCCGCGAGCATCGTGCGGACGTTCGTGTGACCCAGCCGCCCGCAGTTCTCCTCGATCCGCCCGAGCTTGTCCTGCGACACGTCGAGGGCGACGATCTCCCCTTCGCCGCGCAACTCCTCAGCGATATGCGTCGTCTTCGTCCCGGGCGCTGCGCAGAAGTCCAGCACCCGCATGCCCGGCCGGACCTCGGCGGCGTCCACCACCGCCGTCGCCGTCGGGTCCTGCACCTGGGCCCATCCCTCGCGGAAAGCCCGCAACTCGCCGAATTGCGAGCCGCGCGGCAGTACCACGCTCCGGCCGTTCTCGTGCCGGCATGCCTCGACGCCGTCCTCTCGCAGCGATGCCAGCACTGCCTCCACCGCCGCCGCGGTATCCCCCGAAGGGTCGGCCAGAGGGCTCACACGCAGGATCATGGGGGCCCGCGTGTTGGCATGTGCCGCGATCTCGGCCGCAACGCCCAGAGAGCCGAACTCCGTCAGCCAGCGGGACGCCAGCGGCATCGGCATCGAGTGGGCGGCCGCGAGGTATCCCGTCGGATCGTGCGCCGGATCCGGGAAGATCGGCCGGTCGGACATGCAGTGCCGCCCGGCATCGATGGGAATCGCCTTCCGCTTCAGCGGCGCGGGCTCCTCGACAGCTTCGCCCACCTTTCGCGCGATGGTCCGCAGGACGCCGTTGACCATGCCGCCCTGGCGCTTGTGGCGGTGCCGGGCGGCCTGCTCGACCGCCTCGTTGATGGCGGCGTGGTCCGGGATTCGGTCGAGGAAGACGAGCTGGTACGCCCCCACCATGAGAATCTCCGAGATCACGCCCGGCAGGCGGCGGTCCGGATCGTCCATGAACGCCCGCAGCAATGCCCGCACCGTCGACCGGCGGCGGCACACGCCCAGGGCCAGTTCACGGGCCAGCGCCCGGTCGGCTGGGCCCGGCGAATTTCGGTCCAGGAGTTGCGCCAGACGCTTGCTGACGTTGCCGTTTCGGTCCTCCAGGGCCCAGACCGCGATGTCGCGGGGATCGTTCGCCATTGGTGGCTCCGCCCTTCTAAGTGAAACGGTCTCCTTCTCGAGCACGATACCCATTAGCAAAATCACGCCAGCCCATCAACCGCTTACCCGCGGGTTTGATCTCCCGGATACGCAGTCGTCCCGAGCCCGTCGCCACACACAGGTCCGCGTCGAGCACGCCGGGCGCGCCGCCGGCCGGGCCCTCGGCCGGTTCCGCGCGGGCGAGAATCACCTGGCACTCCCCCCGTTCGGCGCCCGCGAAGACGGCCTGCCCGCCCGGCCACGGCCACGTTCCGTGGATGCGGTTCCGCACCTCGGCCGCCGGGGCCGCGAAGTCCAGTCGGCCGTCCGATTTGTCCAGCTTCGGGGCGCGCGTTGCGGCCGATTCGTCCTGCTCGACGGGTTGGGTGTCGCCCGCGGCCAGTCCGTCCAGCGTCCGCACAACCAGCCGGGCGCCGATCTCGGCGATTCGACCGCGCAGCTCCTCGGCCGTCTCGTCCGGGCCGATGGCGGTGTCCTCCTGCAGGTAGATCGGACCGGCGTCCATGCGATCGACGAGTCGGAACGTGGTCGCGCCCGTCCTTTCGTGTCCGCGGAGGATCGCCCAGTTGATCGGCGCAGCCCCGCGCAACTTCGGCAGCAGGGAGCCGTGCATGTTGAAGGCCGCGTGCGGCGCCGCGCCGCGCACCTCCGGACCGATCTTCTGGCCGAAGTCCACGACGCAGAGCACGTCCGGGCCGGCCTCGCGCAGATCGGCCACGAAGGCCGGCGTGTTCACGGTCTCGCATTCGACGATGTCGAGCCCGGCGGCGTGCGCCGCGTCGTCCACGGGCGTGGCCTTGCGCTTCCGCCCCCGCCCCGCGCGATGCGGCGGCTTGGTGACCACGCGGATCACCTCGTGCTCCGGGGATTCAATCACCGCCCGGAGGCATCGCACCGCACACGACCCGCTGCCGAAGAAGACAACACGCATTCATCGCTCTCCATGGCCATTCCTCGCGGCCCGGCGCGCGAGAGACGGCCGTATGATCCAGTCGCTTGGCCCAGCAATGTCGAATGCTGAATGCCAAAAGTCAAATGAGCTATCGCCGGGCGTTGCCCATTGTGCGGCCGCGGCCATCGGCCTTGACACCATGACGGCCCGTTCCTAGCTTGAGGGAGGAGTCGATCGAGAGGCAGCCAAGGATGGCGAAGAGAAAGTCCACACGCAAGAAGACCCAAGACGCGGGGAAGAGGCGCCCCGCCAAGGGCAAGCCCGCCGCCAAGTCGAGTAAGAAGTCGGCGAAGAAGCCCAAGCCGAAGAAGGCGCCCGGAGCCGCCAAGGCCAAGCCCGCGCCGAAGGCGTCCTCACCTCGCCGCAAGCCCAAGGCGAAGTACGCCACGGCCGAGTCGATGGCCAAGAGCCAGCGGTCGATCTCCGTCAGCGAGTTCTTCGCCAAGAACCGCCACCTGCTCGGCTTCGACAACCCCCGCAAGGCCCTGCTGACAACGGTCAAGGAGGCCGTGGACAACGCCCTGGACGCCTGCGAGGAGGCGGGCATCCTGCCCGAGGTCCTCATCGAGATCGAGCAACTCGGCGAAACGCATTTCCGCGTGGCCGTGGAGGACAACGGGCCGGGCATCGTCCGCAAGCAGATCCCGAGCATCTTCGGACAGCTCCTCTACGGCAGCAAGTTCCACCGGCTGCGGATGAGCCGCGGGCAGCAGGGAATCGGCATTTCGGCCGCGGGCATGTACGGCCTGCTGACGACCGGTCGGCCGGTCCGCATCAGGTCGCGCACCGGCCCGCGGGCGAAGGCGCATTTCTACGAACTTCAGATCGACACCGCCAAGAACCGACCCGACATCATCACCGACGATGAGATCGAGTGGGAGGTGAAGCACGGCACGCGCGTCGATATCGAGCTGGAGGCACGCTACCAGAAGGGCCGCCAGAGCGTGGACGACTACCTCGCTCAAACGGCCATCGCCAACCCGCACGTCAAGTTGACCTACCGCGCCCCCGACGGCCGCGAGGAAACCTACGACCCGAATATCTCCACGCTGCCCCCCCTTCCCAAGTCGATCCGCCCGCATCCGTACGGAATCGAACTGGGCGTGTGGCTCAAGATGCTCACCGACAGCAAGGCCCGCACGCTGACGCAGTTCCTCACCGGCGAATTCTCCCGCGTTTCGCCCCGCGTGGCTCAGGAGATCATCGCCAAGGCGGGCCTCAGACCCAAGGCCAAGCCCTCCCGCCTGAACGGCGACGCGGCGAAGGCCATACACGCGGCCGTGCAGGACACCAAGATCATGGCGCCCGCCACGGACTGCGTGGTGCCGATCGGCGAGGAGAAGCTCGTGGCCGGGCTCGAGGAGGTCGTCGGCGCGGCCTTCTACACCGCCACCACGCGCCGCCCGGCCGTGTACCGGGGCAACCCGTTCATCATCGAGGCGGCGGTGGCCTACGGCCGCCCGGAGCCGGCCGAGGGCGGCAACGGCAAGGCGGCCGCCAAGCCCGCCCACCAGACGCCCGGCAACGGCCAGGACGCCGAGCAGCCGCAGGCCAAGCTCATCCGCTTCGCCAACCGCGTGCCGCTTCAGTACCAGCAGTCGGCCTGCGCGATCTACAAGGCGGTCGCCGGCATGAACTGGAAGCCCTACGGGCTCGCTCAGCCGCGCGGGGCCCTGCCGGCCGGGCCGCTGACGGTCGTGGTGCACATGGCCTCCGTGTGGGTCCCCTTCACGAGCGAGTCGAAGGAAGCCATCGCCTCCTACCCGGAAGTACTCAAGGAGATGCGTCTGGCGCTTCAGGATTGCGGCCGGCGGCTCGGGCGGCACGTCAATCGCGCACGGCGGATGCGCCAGGAACTCAAGAAGCGTAGCTACATCGAGAAGTACATCCCCGCCATCGGCGAGGCACTGCGGGACATTCTCGACCTCCGCGAGCGCGAGGTCGACACGGTCTGCGACCAACTCAAGGACATCCTGGAGCGGAGCCGGAAGATGTGACAGGTGACGGCAGTCGGTTCTTTGTGGGTGTTACATGGTTTCTGCTACCGGCGGCATGCGCGCACGCGCATGTGTCTCGCGCAGCCGACCCGCGGTCCACCGAGTCCTAGCGGCCATCTACCATCCACCATCCACTCCCTGCGTTTACTCGATGGTGATGGCATCCACCGGGCAGGACTCGGCCGCCTCCTTGGCGGTAGCTTCCGCGCCGTCCGGGATGGGGTCGGCCTTCACCTTGGCGATGTCGTCGTCGCCCATCTCGAACACCTCGGGGCAGACCTGCGGGCACAGCCCGCAACCGATGCAACTGTCGTCTACGATGGCTCGCATGTTCGCCGTCTCCTGGCTCAGCTCAGATGGTCGTGCTCGATCGCGTCGCGGATCTTCCGCAGCGAGCGGCGTTCGATCTGGCGGACACGCTCATTGGACAACCCGACGGACCGCCCGATCTGCGACAGCGTCTGCGGCGTCCCGCGCGTCAGCACCGGGAACCGCTTCTCGATAATGGTACGCTCGACGCCGGTCAATTCCGCGGTATTCTTCCGCAGCGCCTCGCGGACGGCGTCGATCGCGTCGTCGCGCTGGGCCTCGTGGCGACGCTCGCCGTAGTCGTCCTGCTCCATGTTCGGGTCGTACTGGGCGTTGATGTACTTCCGCTTCGTCTGCGTCTTGCCCGCGATTCGATGGAAGCTCGACAGGATCGACCGGCACGCGTAGGTCGAGAACTTGAACCCCCGCGACACGTCGAACTTCTCCACGCTCCGAAGCACGGCCATGTACCCCTCGGAAATCAGCTCGGTGAATTCGACCTCCGTGCTCCTGCTTCGCTTGGCCATGCTCGGCACGAGCGGCAGGTTCGCCTGAACGATTTGCGAGCGCGTTGCCATGGCGCGGTCGCACCAATTGTCCACTTCCGCGCGCTTTCGGGCCGTGGCTCGCCGCCCGTCCGTCAGGAGCTGGCACAGCCGGTACTTCGCGTAGTTGTAGCGGAGGAAGAGCGTCTTCTCCTCGTCGGGGCTCAGCGTGGACCGCGTCTGCGGCGTCTGGATCAACTCCTCGATCACCTCCGGCATCAGGTTGTAGCGCGGCACCGGGATATCCGGGCTCTCGTCGCCCCAGAGCTTGGCCTCCGCGCCGGGCCGGCTGAAGGTGTGGTGATACACGCATTCCACGTTCGGCAAGGTCACCCCGTACCGATTCATCTGCTTGCGGAGGCGGACCTCGGCGGCCGTCGGCTGGGTGCGGCGTCGCTGCGTCGCGCGTCGGCTTGTTCTCGACATCCTGTCGCTCCCTTCGTGCTGCGGGCCGCCCGACTCCCGGGCGGGCCTCTCGTCCGCCGCCAATTCTGCTCGGATTCGGACGCCGAACAATCGGGCCGCGGCCCTCATTCGATGCACGGTACCCACCCGAAGGATGTAGGGGAATCCCCCACCCGGCACGCCTGGCCGAATGGCCACTTCGGATCTAAGACACGTCTCTTACGTGATTTGCGACACCTCGGCCCCAACGAACGCCGCGTCCACGGGCGTCGCCACATCTTGCGAGCCGGCCGGACTGGGACAGCCCCCGCGAGGTCAGGCAAGGCCTTTTTGCCAAGCCAGCCCCCCCTATTGTTGGCACTGGACCCACTGGATGGCGTGCTTGAGCAGATCGTTGGCGGTATCGAGCCCCAGTTTATCCTTGATCCGCTCGCGATGGGACTCGACCGTCTTGGGGCTGACGTGCAGTCGCTCGGACACTTCTCGGGTGGCCAACCCGTTGCCGATGAGCCGGAAAACCTCCAGCTCGCGGTCCGTGAGCCGGTCCATCCCGGTGGACTCGCCTCCGGTGGTGACGCGGCGCAGCACGCGGGTGGCCATCTCCCCGCTGAGGTGTACGTTACCCGCGACGATGGCCCGAATCGCCTTGAGCACCTCCACGGGGCCTTCCTCCTTCGTGACGTATCCCTTGGCCCCGGCGCGAAGGCATCGCTCGGCATAAAAGGCCTCGTCCCGCATCGACAGCACGAGCACAAGCACGTCCGGCCAGCGCGTTCGGAAGTCCTTGATCAGCTCCAGTCCGCTGCTGTCCTTGAGCGTCAGGTCGATGATGGCCAAGTCCGGAGGCGATTCGGCGTCGGCCATCGCGCGGATCGCCTCGGCCGCGCTTTCGGCCTCGCCCCACAGGTACAGATCCTCCTCCTCGCCCATGAGCAGGCGAATGCCTTGCCGAACGATCGGGTGATCGTCGACGATCAGAATCCCCAGTTTCCCGTTCTTGGACGGCTTCGGGTCCGCTTCACTCACGGTCCGATCTCCGCTCGAGGATCCCGTTGGGGACAAGCACCTCCAGGCGGGTGCCCCTGGGATGGGCGCGGCGGAAGTGCAGATCCGCCCCCAGTACGCTCGCCCGGTAGCGCATGATGTGCAGCCCCATGCCTTCGCCCTTCCTGCCGGCGCTGGCGGGCAGGCCGACGCCGTCATCCGTAACCGTCAGCGCCAAGCCATCATCCCGCCGGCGAAGCGCGATGTCAATCCGCTCGGCCCCGGCGTGCTTGACGGCGTTGGTCACCGCCTCCTGCGCGATGTGATAGAGGTGGTTGATCAGAACCGTCTGCTCCCCCAGAGAAAGCGCTTCGTCGCACTCGAAGCGGCACGGCACGTCGAACATCTTCTGCGTGTAGTGCGCCAGCTCGGACAGCCCCGAGGCGATGCCGTCCTCGTGCAGGCCGACGGGGTCGAGCCCACGAGCCAACGCACGCACCTGGGCGACGGCGTTGTTCATCACCTCCACCAGTCCCCGCGCCGTCTCCGCCTCCTCCGGCGCGCGCTCGCAGACGCGGGCGGCGAAGCTGCCGATCAGGAAGCTCAGCCCCGTCAGGTTCTGGCCGAGCGTATCGTGCAGGTCGCGCCCGACGCGGCGGCGCTCGGCCTCGCTCGTCTCCATGACGAGCCGCTCCAGCTCCTTGCGATGGCTGACATCGATGCCCAGCTCCAGCACGACCGGCGTGCCGTCGGTGTCCGTAAACGGATAGCCCCATACTTCGAACGTCCGTCCGTGGCGGTCGCCGTGCTCCCACTGATCGGCTTCCCCCAAGCGGACGATCCGCCCAAGCCGGCAATCCCCGCACGGCCGGCTGCGGCCGAACTGCACCTCGTGGCACGGGCGACCGTCCGGCTGGCCGAAAGTCCGACGAAACCGCCCGTTTGTGAACCTGTACTGAAAGTCCGTGCCGACCAGGCACACCCAGCCGGGCAGCATGTCCAACACGGAGTAGAGGCGCTTCCTCTGCCGCTCGACCTCCGCGTGGGCCTCTACGCGGTCCGTGATGTCCTGTACGGTCCCGCGCATGCGCACGGGGCGTCCGTCCCGGCCGTAGCTGACCTCGGCCTGCTCGTGCACGTGCCGAACGGCCCCATCCTGCCGGATGATACGATGGTCGATGTCATACGGCCGGCCGTGCTCCAGCGCGTCGGTTACCGCCTGCTTGACGCGATCTCGATCGTCGGGATGCACGCGCTCGAGGAAGCCCTCGTAGGTCGAGGGGAACTCGCCGGGCTCGACGCCGAATATGCGGTGGATCTCATCGGACCAGAGCACCACGCTGCCGCGAATGGTGTATTCCCAGTGGCCGATGTGAGCGATGCGCTGGGCCTCGGCAAGCAGTTCCTCGTTGCGGCGGAGTTGCTCCTCGGCGCGGCGCCGCTCGGTCACGTCGCTGTCGATTTCCAGCACGGCCGTCGGCCGACCGTACTCGTCGCGACAGAGCGCCCACCGGCTTCGACAGACGATGCGTCGGCCCGTGCGAGTCCGCTGCATGACCTCGCCGTCCCAACGGCCCTCGGTGTCCAGACGTTGCCGCAGCTCCGCCATCGAGCCGGGGAAGCGCGTTCGCAGCAGCATGTGAGTCGTCTTGCCCGTCGCCTCAGCGCGCGTCCAGCCGTAGAGCTCCTCGGCGCCGCGGTTCCAGAAGACGATCCGTCCGTCCATGTCGTGCACCATGATCGCGTCGTGGGCCAGGTCCAGCAGGGCGGCCTGCTCCCGCAGCGCCGCCGCATGCTCGGCCGCAAGCGTGCCGGCTCGGGGCGGCCGACTTCGGCCATCCCCCGCGTGGGGAGGGGCCGCATTTTGCTCCTGATCCGCCATGACCCATTACTGTATCACCCACAGCCGCAGGGGCCAACGCCGCGCATCGCCGAGGTTCTGCCGACGAGACATCGACCTTTCCGGACCGACATGCGTATAATACGTGCTTGTGAGCGATTTGAACGACTGGCAAAGGAGCCCAACGATGTTTGAGACGCTGGACAAATGCTTCATGGCGGGCCTCGGCGCGCTGTCGATGACGCGCGAACGGGCGGAGAAGATCTTCGACGAGTACGTCGAGCGCGGGCAGGCCGAGAAGGAGGCCAAGACCGGCTTCGTGCGCGAGGCCCTCAGCGCCGCCGACAAGACCCGGGCCGAGCTGGAGAAGCTCATCGACGAGCAGGTCGGCAAGACCGTCGGCCGGATGAACCTCGCTACCAAGGAGGACATCCAGCGCATCGAGGCCAAGCTGGACGAGTGCGCCAAGCGGACCGAGTAGCGTGGGCTTCCGGCTCCACCGAACGCTGAGCCACCTGGGACGTCTGCGCCACGTCGCGGGCGTCCTGGGTCGGCATGGCTTCCACGAGGCGCTGGCTACCATGGGGCGCAAGCGGCGGCTGCGCCGCGGCTCGGCCTCACGCGGGGGCAAGCCGCACCTGACTCGACCCGAGCGGGTCCGGCTCGCGCTGGAGGAGATGGGGCCCACGTTCGTCAAGTTCGGCCAGCTCCTCAGCACGCGGCCGGACATCGTTCCTCCCGCCTACATCCAGGAGCTGGAAAAGCTCCAGGACCACGTCCGTCACATACCGTTCGACAAGATCAAGCGGGAACTCGGCAAGCAGCTCACCGGCCCCATCCGCGACCACTTCCGCGAAATTGACCCCGACCCCATCGCGGCCGGCAGCATCGCCCAGGTGCACCGGGCGACGACCGTCGAGGGGTACGACGCGGCCGTCAAGATCCGCCGCCCCGGCGTCGCCCGGACGGTGCGGGTCGAGTGCGAGATTCTCGAGGAGATGGCGGGGCTGGTGAAGACGGTCTTCGCCATGCGGGAGAACGTGGACCCGGTGCGCCTCGTCGGCGACCTGACCCGAGCGATCAACCGCGAGACGGACCTGTGCAACGAGTTGCGGAACCTGCGCGGCTTCCAGCGGAACTTCGAGGGCGACGAGACGGTCCACGTTCCGACGCCCTACCCGGAGCATTGCTCGGCCGGCGTGCTGACGATGGAGTATGTCGATGGCCTGAAGCCGACCAGCCGCGAGGTGCTCGTGCAGGCGGGCTACGACCCGGATGTCATCGCCCAGCGCGGCGCCCGGTTCGTGCTTCGGCAGGTGTTCGACTTCGGCACATTCCACACCGATCCCCATCCGGGCAACATGCTGGTGCTCGACGGCAACGTCGTGGCGCCACTCGACTTCGGGCAGGTCGCACGGCTCTGCCGGCGGAACCAGATGCTGCTGGCCGAGGCCGTCCTCGCCGTGGTCGAGCAGGACCCGGACCGGCTCGTGCGGGCCTTCCAGCAGCAGGGAATGGTGGGCTCCCAGACCGATCCGCGGGCCCTGTCGGATGATCTGGAGGAGCTGTTGGACATCTACCACAACCTGCCGCTCCGCGAGATTCCGTTCGGCCGGATGGTCGCGCAGACATTCGAGCTGATCCGTCAGCACGAGGTCCAGCCGCCGTCGGAGTTCGCTCTGATGCTCAAGAGCACGATGACGGTGGAATCGCTCGCGCAGGGGTTGAGCAGCGACTTCCGGCTTATCGACGAATTACGCCCCTATGCGCGCCGTCTGGCCCTGCGCCAGATGGATCCGCGCCAATTGCTCAAGACCGCGAAGCAAGCGGCCGACGACTCCATCCGCCTCGCCGGGCGCCTGCCGGGCGACATCACCGCCATCATCGAGAAGGTCCGCCGCGGCGAGTTCCAGCTCCACATCGAGCACGAACACCTGGACGACCTGGTGCGCACGATGCACCGCAGCTCGAACCGCTTGAGTTTCGCGCTGATCATCGCCGGCCTGCTCATGGCGTCGAGCTTCCTGGCGCCGCAGGAGGGTTCCCTGCTGGGGCTGGTGAGCTTGCAGACGCTGGGAGTGCTGGGCTACTGCGCCGCGGCCGTGCTGGGGCTTTGGCTGGTCGGCTCCATCATCCGAAGCCGCCACGTGTGACGCCGTCGGCCCGCTCAGCCGACCTTGATCTCCTTGCTCGACTGCCACAGCCCGTGGATGTTGCAGTACGCCATGGCGTACAACGTGCCGGGCGTGCCGGCCTTGATCGACGCCGAGCCCTCGTGGTGCGTGTACACCGGGCCCTCGTTGGCGCCCTTCGTCGACTCGCCGTGCGCGGTGAACTCGAAGCGGGCGACCTGGTATGTCTTCGCTCCCTCCGGCTGGAAGAACAGCTCGATCCAGCGGATGTGATGCTCCGTCGTGTTCGGGTGTGCGACTTCCTTGCCCAGCGTCACCTTCACTTCCGTGAATTCGTCCGGTTTCCACTCGTCGGCGCATTCGATGACGGGTACGTGCTTCTCCGTCTTCCAATCGGCCGTCTGTAGCAAGTCTCCAAGCTGCTCTGCCATCTTGAGGCACTCCTTGATCCGGCGGTCCGAGCCGCCTGCGTCATGACGTAACACGCCGGCCGGACCGTCCGGCGGCGAGCACGCCATCATTATATGCACCTACCCCCGGCCTGCGCGGGAACCGCCCGGCCCGCCCCCGCGATTCCCCAGACGTGACGCGAGGGAGCGCGCGGCTCCGCTCGGATGGTGATCGGGGCAGGGACGGGAACCGCCCTTCGCCGTGCGCGTCAGGCGGACCCAGCGATCTGATGCTCTCGCGCGCCCGCATACGCCGACGTTGTCGCCGGTGCTACCAGGGGCGGCAGCGCCTCGGCGCGCTCGCGCCACCCGGCCGACACGAGGTCGAGGGTCCGGCCGATCTCGCCGTCGATGTAGCCCTCCGGGAAGTTCTTGGCCGGGCGGCAGCATTCGAGCCGCGCCACGCGGCGGAACGCCTCCGGATGATCGATCAGCAGGCACGGCCGGTCCCGATCCGTGATGTCGCGCTGTTCGGCGCGGAAGCCGCGGAACACCGGGTTGCGCTTCACGAAGTCCTCCAAGGAGACATACTCGCTCCGGCCGCCGATGATATCGAAGATGTTGCCGCAGGCCACGGGCGAAAACACGCACGGGCTGATGTCGCCGTTGGCGTAGATGTGGAAGTAGTACCGCCCGCCCGCGATGCAGCCGCCGACCAGCGGCCCGTCGTTCCAGAAATCGCCGAGAAAGATCGGTCGCTCCTCCTCGCGCCAGCGTCGGATCGTCTCGCGCAGCAGTGCTCGCTGGTCGGCCGTGACCATCAGGTCCGGCCGCGGCGCCCGGCCGATCGGCATCATCAGGAAGAACCACCCGAACAGGTCCCCCTCCTCGATCCGCATCTCGATGAACTCATCCGAGCAGATCGCCTCGCAGTTCTCACGGGTGACGGTGGCGGAGAAGCCGCACATGACGCCCCGCTCGGCAAGCCGCCGGCGGACCCTCCGGCCGGCGCGGGCCACGCCCTCGCCGCGGCGGGCATCCGTCTGGTGCTCGAAGCCCTCGACGCTTATGGCCGGGAACACGTTGCCGACCTCCGCCAGCCGGTCGGCGATCTTCCGGTCAACCAGGGCACCGTTGGTATAGACGAGAAACCCGTTGTGGTTGAAGCGTCGGGCCAAACGAGAGATCGTCTTATCGGCCTGCTCCCGCAGGAACGGCTCGCCGCCGGAGATCGTCACCAACGTCACGCCCATGTCGATTACCTGCTGGACGATGTCCGACATCTGCTCAAAGGTGAGGTCCCGTCCGTCGGCCGTGCTGTGGGCATAGCAGCCCGGGCAGTTGAAATTGCACCGATCCGTCGGCTCGATCACGACCGTGCAGGGCGCGATCTCAGAGCCCTCCTCGCGCGCGTCCGAGCGACGATGCACGTCCTGAATCCACGTGCCGAGGAACCGCAGGATCGCCCTCGCCGCGGCCGGGCGCTCATCGAGCAGCCGGTGCATGAAAGGGCGCAAGTGCGCGGCGAACCAGCGCTGGCACGCCAGGGCCTCGCGATCCTCCTCTCGCGCCTCGTAAGAGTCGCTCAGCCGTTGAATGAGCTTGTCGAGGAAGAAATCACGGACCCGCGGGATCTGCAACGCCAGGTCCGCTCCCCGAACCGCCGCCCCCGTCGCGAAGTGCGACAGGCCGCGGCGCAATGAATGTGTACCGCCGAAGCGAATCACTTCTGCACCTCCTCGTGCGTAAGTAGATTCTCAAACGGACGATAGATAGTGGCCGCAACGTCAGGACTTGGATTTTACCGCCCTTCTCCTGATACTGTCAATATACGCCTCCGTCTCCTTCCGCCATGCGGAGAAGGTCCGCTGGGCCGTCATGGCGTTGGTCCACATCTCCCGCATCTTGCCCCAAGCGCTGCCCGGCCGTTCGAGCAGGCCGCGCACTCGCCGCCAGGTCCACGCGCCCCAGCGGTAGAAGCTTCGATGCGCGTCGAACACGACGCGCTGCACCCGCTCGGCCGGGAGCCGGCCGTGGTCGTACACGCAGTGTGTGCCGTCGTAAAGATCCCAATCGCAGGGGAAGTCGCGGAACAGCAGGTGCGGCTCCATCTCATTCCACAAGGGCGTGCCGGGCAGCGGCGTCAGCACGCTGATCTGTATCGTCTCCAGCCGATTGTCCCGGGCGAAGCGCACGATCCGGCGGGCGGTCTCCTCCGTGTGCTGGGGGCCGAACACGAACATGCCGTGCACCCAGAAGCCGCTGTCATGCAGAATCCTCGTGTCTTCGGCGAGGCGATCCGCCAGCCGCCGGTCGCCCCGGTAACCCTTGTTCCACTCGGCGGCCGTGGCGTCGTCCACCGTCTCGTAGCCGACGTAGAGCACGTCGCCCCCCGCCTGCTGCAGCGAGCGCAGCAGTTCCCGGTCGAGTTCCGTGCGCGAGCGGTCCGTCCAGTGGAAGTCCACGCGGGCCTGGGCATTGAACCGCATCCGCATCGGACGCATGCGCCCCAGAAGCTCGCGCGTCCAGCGGCGGTCCGTGGTGAAGTTGTCGTCATAGAAGAACACGTGCCCAAAGCCGAGTTCCGCGTACCGCTGAATGTCGGCGTGAACCTTGTCCACCGACTGCCGGCGCACCTTCCGCCCGAACATGCGCGTCACGCAGCAATAAGTGCATCCATACGGGCAGCCGCGTGACGTCATCATCGGCAGCGGGTAGAACTCGCGCCGCCCCGGCCCGCCGAACGTGTCCTCGAAGTCGTACATCAGGCGGTGATCGAGCGTCGGCAGCTCGTCCAGATCCGCCAGCGGCTCGGCCTGAACGACGCCCTCCGTGATCTCGCCGCGAGCGATCCGCTCGATGACCGTCTCGCCCTCCCCGCGCACGACAATGTCCCCATGCGACAGGGCTTCCTCGGGCGTGAACGTCACGTGGGCGCCGCCGAAGACGAGTGTCGCCCGGCAGCCGTCCGCGCGAAGCCGATCCGCCAGCGCGTAGCCGCGGGACGCCGTGGCCGTCATCACGCTGATGCCGATCACGTCGGCCGATAAGGCGTCCTCGTAGTGCTCCGCGTTTTCCGGCAGCGGGCCGGAGATGTTCTCGTTGTAGACACGGGCATCGTAGCCGCGCTCGTGCAGATAGGACGCGAGCGTGATGGGGCCCAGGAGAGGCCAGCGGCGGATCCACGCGTTGAACGGCCGCCCGGGCCGTCCCCCCGGCTCGATGAAGCGTATTTTTCGGAATCGTAGCATGCTTGACCGTGCGACGTCGGCTCCGACACTCGTTGGCGCCAGGGAACGCGGCACAACCGTCCGCCTTCCCGGCAATTGTACTCACCGGCCGCCGTACGCGGCGCCACACGAACGTTGACACCGGCCCGTCCGGAGCGGATAATCCTACCAGACGCGGCCCCGGCCGCCAAAGCTGCGGGCGTAATTCAGTGGTAGAATGCCAGCTTCCCAAGCTGGACGTCGTCGGTTCGAATCCGATCGCCCGCTT
>CAZHEH010000030.1:0-34833 GCA_964531695.1 uncultured Planctomycetaceae bacterium
CTTCGACAAGCTGATGATCGGCGACACGCCGCGCGACCTGCTGCTGTGGCTGGGCGACCCGGAAGGAACGCACGGCCAATGGGACGATGCGAAGTGGTCGGCGTTCTGCAACCGCTGCCGCGAGGAATACGGCTTCGACCCGGAGGCCGACGGCGAGATCATCGGCGGCGAGAAGCTCGGACAGCGCGAAGGTGCCTGGTATGGCGTGTGGGAGCGGTTCGCCGAATCGCCGGCGCTGTATCCGGGCGTGCCGGACCTGCTGCGGCGGGCCAAGCCCAAGGGCAAGTTGATCTACGATAAGGACCCCTGGCCGGACGAAGCCGAGTCGATGGAGAACGCGCTGCGGGCGGCGTTGGTGGAGGTCGGCTCGATGAAGCCGGCCGAAGCCCGGCAACGCCTCGAAGCGTTGGAAGACAAACACGGCGTCCGCCGCGGCTGGGTCTGGGCGAGCTTGGGGCTGTGTCCGCTTGCTGATGCGATGGTGCCCCTCGCGGTGCTGGCCAAGCAGTCGGCGACGACGGTGGGCGGCGACTCGGCCGACGCGATGGCCGAGCTCTACGCCGGGGGCGCGTACGTGGCCGACGACGCGGCGCTGCGGGCGCTGGCGTGCGTCAAGAGCGCCGAAGACACCGCGGCCGTCCAGGCGGCGGTGCGGTGCTTCTATCTGCCGTGGCTGGACGACAGCGCGAGGCACTTCCAAGAGTGCGTGCAGACGAAGGCGCTGCCGGCGGCGGGCGAGCAGGAAGGCATCGAGGCCGAGGCCGGCGAGTGCGTGCTGTTCGCCGACGGGCTGCGGTTCGATATCGGCCAGCGTTTGGCGGCGCTGGCAGCGGAACGGCAGATGGAGGCGTCGGCGTCGTGGCGCTGGGCCGCGCTGCCGACGGTGACCGCCACGGCGAAGCCGGCGGCCTCGCCGGTTGCGGGCAAGGTGCAAGGCGTGGAACTCGGTGCGGACTTCTGCCCGCAGATCGCGGAGACCGGCGAAGCGCTGACCACCGACCGCTTCCGCAAGCAGCTTGCGGCGGCGGGATATCAGGTGCTCGGGGCGTTGGAGACAGGCGACCCGCAAGCGAAGAACGCCCGCGCGTGGACGGAGTACGGAGAGTTCGACAAACTCGGCCACGACCTGCAAGCGAAGCTGGCGGCGCGGATCGACGACCAGTTGGAGCTTCTGCTGGAGCGCGTGCAGGCGTTGCTCGAAGCCGGCTGGAAGCGGGTCCGCGTGGTGACCGACCACGGCTGGCTGCTCATGCCCGGCGGGCTGCCGAAGGTGCAACTGCCGAAGTACCTGGCTGAGAGCCGGTGGTCGCGGTGCGCGTCGATCAAGGACAGCTCGCACGTCGAGGTGCCCGTCGCCGGCTGGTCGTGGAACGGTCACGAGCGGTTCGCGTACCCGCACGGCGTTCACTGCTTCAAGGCCGGCAACGAGTACGCCCACGGCGGCGCGAGCTTGCAGGAGTGCATGGCCCCGGTGCTGGCGCTGGCCTCGACGGGCGCGCCGGCCGGCGTGGTGGTGACTGTGGGCGAGGTGCAATGGGTGGGCCTGCGCTGCCGCGTGACGGTTCAGCCGCCGGCGGAAGGTCTGCGGGCCGACCTGCGGACGAAACCGAACGATCCGAATTCAAGCATCGCGGAACCGAAGACCGTGGACGCCGACGGCAAGGCCGCGCTGCTGGTCGCCGACGATTCGCTCGAAGGCACGATGGCCAGTGTGGTCGTGGTCGATGCGTCCGGGCGCGTCGTTTGCAAAGAAGCCACCACCGTTGGAGGTGACGAATAATGGAACTCGACCATCTGGACCAACTCGCCGCCTCGGCCTTCGACAGCTACCTCGTCCGCAAGGACCTCGTGCGTCGCTACAGCCGGCAGTATCCGGTGCCCACCTACGTCGTGGAGTTCCTGCTCGGCCGGTACTGCGCGACGGTGGACGAACATGAGATCGAGGAAGGATTGCAGGTCGTCGAGCGACAGCTACAGGACCGCACGGTCCGCACCAGCGACCAGGAGCTTTTCAAGGCGAACGCCCGGAAGAAGGGCGCTGTGAAGCTCATTGACATCGTGAAGGCCCGGCTCGACTCGAAGACCGACTCGTTCATCGTCGAACTGCCCAGCCTCGGGATCAAGGACGTGCGGATCGACGACAAGCTCGTGCACGAGCACGAGCGGATGCTGACCGACGGCTTTTACGCCGAGGTGACACTGATCTACGACGCCGCCATCGCGGAGGAAAAGCACGGCCGGCCGTTCGCCATCGAGAGCTTGCGGGCGATCCAGCTTTCCAAGTCGGACGTGCTGGCGACGCTGCGGCGCGGCCGCGCGCAGTTTACGACGGCCGAGTGGAAAGACTTCCTGCTCCGCTCGATCGGCCTGGAGCCGGAGGCGATGTCGGACCGGGCGAAGATGGTGGCGCTGCTGCGGATGGTTCCGTTCGTCGAGCGCAACTTCAACCTGGTCGAACTCGGCCCGCGCGGGACCGGCAAGAGCCACCTGTACCAGCAGATTTCGCCGTACTCGCACCTGATCTCCGGCGGCAAGGCGACGGTCGCGAAGATGTTCGTGAACATGTCGAGCGGGCAGCGCGGCCTGGTGTGCCTGTACGACGTGGTGTGTTTCGATGAGGTCGCGGGTATCTCGTTCGACCAGAAGGACGGCGTGAACATCCTCAAGGGCTACATGGCCGCGGGCGAGTTCTCGCGCGGCAAGGAGAGCATCCGCGCGTCGGGCGGAATTGTGATGGTGGGGAACTTCGACGTGGACGTGGAGCAGCAGCAGCGGATCGGCCACCTGTTGAGTCCGCTGCCGCCGGAGATGCGCGACGATACCGCCTTCATGGACCGCATCCACGCCTACGCGCCCGGCTGGGACTTTCCGAAGCTCAAGGCGGACATGCACTTCACCGAGCACTTCGGGCTTGTGACGGACTTCCTGTCCGAGTGCTGGACGAAGATGCGGGAAGGGACGCGGGTATCGGCGCTGCAAGGCCGGGCGCACTGGGGCGGCGCGTTGAGCGGGCGCGACATCGAGGCGGTGAACAAGACGATCAGCGGTCTGCTCAAGCTGCTGTTCCCCGACCCGGAAGCGGCGATTCCCGACGAGGAACTTGAGGCCGCGGTGCGGATCGCGCTGGAGTCCCGCCGGCGGGTGAAGGAGCAGCAGAAGCGGTGCTTGAAGACGGAGTTCCGCAATACGCACTTCAGCTACTTCATGGGCGTGGACGGCGTAGAGCAGTTCGTATCGACGCCGGAGTTGCACAGCGACGAAGCCATCGAGGCCGACCCGCTGCCGCCAGGGCAGGTCTGGGCGATCAGCCCCGGCGGGCCGGACGCGGCCCCGGCACTGTATCGCATCGAGGCAACCTGCGGGCCGGGCAGCGGCGTGCGAATCCTCAACGCGCCCGTGCCGCCGGCGTTCCGCGAGAGCGTCCGGTTCGGCGAGCAGAACCTTTACACACACACCAAGCAGCTTGTTGGCGACCGCGACCCGCGCAGCCACGAGTTCTCGATACAGCTGCGGGCCATGGATACGGACCATTCAGGGCACGGCCTTGGCTTGCCGGTGCTGCTCGCGTTGTGTGGAAGCTTGATCGAGCGGAGCATCAAGGGGGGCCTCATCGTCATGGGCGCCCTCAATCTCGGTGGTTCGGTGGAGATGGTGCCGAACCCGGTGGCCGTTGCCGAGTTGGCGGTCGAGAAAGGCGCAGGGCAGTTGTTGATGCCCGTCTCGTCCCGCAAGCCACTCCTCGAACTGCCGGATGAACTGGCGACCAAGGTGAACATCGTCTTCTACGCGGATGCTCCGGACGCGTTGCTGAAGGCAATCGTGGAGTAGGACAACGGCGCACAAGATGGCCCGCGCCGGGCTGGGGGGAGACCCGGCAGCGGGCCGGTCTTGGCCGGCCGGGGGAAACCGGCCAAGGTTTTCTGCTCTCTGTCTGATGATAGCGCTCGTTGTCGCCCGGGACAAGTCCACGCGAGCCGGAAATCGCCCTCGGCATCCAGACCGGGCCCCGGCTTCGCCCGCAGGGCGTCAACTCCGGACGAGGACCATCGGGCCGGGGCATTCACCGCCTCCCGTCGCTGCCAGATATCCGCCAGAAAATAATATAATTCTGGCCAATAGTTCTCGCCAAGCCCCGAATACGCGCGTATAATACTGCCGACATGCATAGTAAGCTGGCCAATAATTAGGGGCTTCTCATGGACAGAACGCGATACATGGACGAGCGGGAGGTCAAGCTGCTCCGGGCGACGGCCGAGAACCGGGCCCTGCGGGACCTGAAGGCCGGCCGGAAGGGCGGCGTGCTCGGCTGGATGGTCGTCGATCTGGCGCTCTCGACCGGTCTGCGGGTCAGCGAGATGGCCGGGCTCCGCGTGGGCGACTTCGACGCCCGGCGGAAGGCCCTCCGCGTCACGCGGCTCAAGCGGCGGACGCCCGAGGTCGAGACCATCGCCGTCGGCGAGGAGCTGACCGAGCACCTGCGGCAGTTCATCGAGTGGAAGCGGACCGTGGACGAGCCGACGGGCCGGACCGCGGCCCTGCTGGTCGGCAAGCGCGGGCCGCTGACCGCCTACGGGCTGCAACGCATCTGGAAGCGGGCGATCCGCGACGCCGAGCTGCCGAAGGAGCTGTCGATCCACACGGCCCGGCACACGCTGGCCGTGCACCTGCTCCGGCGGACCGGCAATCTCCGGCAGGTGCAGAAGCAACTCGGCCACGCCAGCCCGGTCACCACGGCCAACATGTACGCCGATGTGGCCTTTGAGGATATGCAGGCGGGGCTGAATGGCTTGTACGAGTGAACAGCGCCAAACTGCGGGGCCAGTGTTGGCATCTATGCCGGCCCCGTCCGCCCTCGTGAGCACTCGGGCTTGGCTTTTAGGCCCCGCCGCGTACAGCGGCGGACGCCCAGCAGGGCTCAGCCCCATTTGCCGGACTACACGTGTATTCCGCGAGATGCATGGGCGGCGAGAACCTGTCGCCTCTGATCGTCCTTGAGCACGTCGATGATCTCCCTCGTATACCCGATGCCCGGCCGGAGCAATGGTACATCCGGGAACAGGTCGAAGCCTCGTTCCCGAATGACAAGGTGTTCGCGGTCTACCTGAACCCGAACATGCGGGTCTACGAATGCCGGGCCGAATACGTCGCCGATGACGACCCCTTCGCCCCGGAAGACTGGCAAGAACGCTATCGAGGGCTGACATGGAAAAGCACTTCCTAGACGACATGATGGAGGGAACGCCGACGTTTCAGGCGGAGCCATGGTACAACCCCCATGGCGATTGCATCGTCTACCAACTGGCCGATGAAGCGGTTGTCGCCGAACGGGTTGACGAACTGCTGACCGTCTACACCTCGGCCATTGACGACCGGCCCATCGGCTTCCAGATCAAGGGCGTTCACGCCATCCTGAACAAGTTCGGCCTGGACGGGCTGGCAGTGCAATCCGAAGCGGACGCGGAAGGCGTATGCGTCAAGAGTATTTCGATAGTGGCCCTGCTGCTGGCCGCGTACGAGGAAGGCCCCCGGACCCTTGGCCGCCGCAAGGCGTACGCCGCCGCCATGGAATGCCCGGCCAAAACCCGGACGATTCGCACGGACGACCTGCAACCGGCCTGACGACGCCTCCCAACCTGATGCCCTCGAAGGCCGCCCCCGTGGCGGCCTTCTTCATGCGCGCTTCCGCAAGCCGCTGCTGTTGAGACTTCCCACCGAATCCCGTACAATCCCGGTCATTTCCGGCACGTCCTATGCACCGCTGGCAAGGCGGCTCGGGGGCGGTTGTGTTCCGCGCCCCGTGGTGCGACGGCCGAGGGAAGCCAGGAATCCAGCATGGCAAAGAAGAAGACAGAACTACCGACCGTCGAAGACATACTTCGGGGAACGTCGCACGCCCTGACCATTTTCAAGCCGGGCGCGGTGGACGAGTTGGAGCTTTTCGCCAAGCGTGGCAAGCCCTATCTGACCTGCTACGCGACTGGGAAGGAACGTCCGGCTAACCCCGAAGAAATCGTCCGACAGCTTTTCCTGAAGATGCTGATGGACGATTACTGCTACCCGACCGACCGAATCGCGGTCGAAAAGCCGGTGCAGTTCGGTTCGGCCGTCCATGAGAAAGCCGCCGATATCGTGGTGTTGGACAAGGACGACCCGACCACGGCCTACATCATCATCGAATGCAAGAAGCCCAAACGTTCGGAGGGTCTGGAGCAGCTCAAGAGCTACTGCCATGCCGAAGGCGCGCCCATCGGGGTATGGACGAACGGCGGGGAAACAATCCACCTTCACCGCCGCGACCCGAACTACTTCCAGAACCTGACCGACATTCCCAGCGCGGGGCAGACCCTTTCGCAGTTCCTTGATGAGAAATGGACGTTGGATGATCTGGCCGCCCATAACGTGCTGGTCAAGGAACAGACCACGCTGAAGAAGATCATCCTGGACATGGAAAATCTGGTCTTGGCCAACGCCGGGGTCGATGCCTTCGAGGAAGTCTTCAAGCTCATTTACGCCAAGCTCTACGACGAAGCCCAGGCCGCCCAAGGCGGCAAGCGGAAGAAGTACCTGCAATTCCGCGTCGGCGGGGCCACGGCCCCCGAGTTCAAGCAGAAGATCAACAAGCTGTTCGATGATGCCAAGCAGAAGTGGCCCGGCGTGTTCCTACCTGGTGAGCGCATCGACCTGACGGCCGAGCATCTTGTAACGTGTGGGTCGGCCTTGGAGAACGTCAAGCTGTTCAACAGCAATCTTCAGGTCATCGACGAAGCCTTTGAGTACCTTTCCGTCGAAGTGGGTAAGAGCAAGAAGGGGCAGTATTTCACGCCGCGCCACGTCATTGACATGGCCGTGAAGATGCTGAACCCCGATATCGAGGAATACATTATCGACACGGCCGCCGGTTCGTGCGGCTTCACCGTACATACGATCTTCCACGTTTGGGGCAATGAGTTCACCGCCGACGGCCCCGCCCCCTGGCAGGCTGACTACGCCCGCGAACGGGTCTACGCTATCGACTTCGACGCCCGTTCGATCAAGATTGCCAAGGCCCTGAACCTGATTGCCGGCGACGGGCGAACGAACGTCTACCGCGCGAACACGCTGGACCCCCGCAACTGGTCGGAAGAAGTGAACGTCGGGCTTCGGCCGCACCTGCAACGCTTCCCGGACGACCCCCAAGCCGACCGCCGCAATCAAGAGCAGTTCCGCTACTTCGACTTCGACGTGTTGCTGACGAATCCGCCCTTCGCCGGCGATATCAAGGACTCGCGCATCCTGCACCAGTTCGACTTGGCGAAGAAGGCGAACGGCAAATGGCAGAACAAGGTGGGCCGGGACGTGCTGTTCATTCAGCGGAATCTGGAATTCCTCAAGCCCGGCGGGCGCATGGCCATTGTCCTACCGCAAGGCCGGATGAACAATATAACCGATAAGACCATCCGCGACTTCATCGCCCAGCATGCCCGCATCCTGGCTGTGGTCGGGTTGAATAACAACACGTTCAAGCCTCACACGAACACGAAGACAAGTATTCTGTTCGTGCAGAAATGGAACGATGACGCCGACGCTCCGCCCGCCCTTCGCTGTCCGAAGGTGGACGATTACCCCGTCTTCTTCGCCACGAGTCAGCAAGGCGGCAAGGATACTAGCGGCGAGTATGTCTATCTGGCCGATGACAAGGGCCGGCGGCTGTACGACCTGCACGCGCATCCGATGGTCGATCACGACCTGTACAACCTGCGAAACTACCTGGCCGACCAACTCGAACAACGCTTGAGCGCCGCCAAGACCGACACGGAGAAACAGACCATCCGTGACGCCCACGCGGCTAAGCTGCCCTTCGTCCCCGACCGCCCCGGCATTGCCGATGCCTTCCGCGCATGGGGCCGCAAGCAAGGCTTCGTCTTCTGCGATGATGAAGGGGGCAAGTGATGGCGGTATGGAGTGAAATCCCCATTGCTCAGGTCATGGGCGCACAACGAATGGACGCGGAGTTTTTCCGTCCAGATTATGTTGAGTACGAGGCGGCGATAGAGCGGCGAAACCACGTCCACCTTGGCGACGTGGCGAAGACGGTACAGCGCGGCGTACAACCGAAGTATGACGATAACGGAGAGATTCCGGTTATCCGAACTGTCAATGTGCGCGAGCTGGAGTTATCCGGCGCGCGGCAAGAGTTCGTCACCCAGGGGTTCCTGCAAGACAATCCGCGCGCGAGGGTGGCGGCTGGTGACTTGATAATCACTTCGACAGGGATTGGTACGCTCGGACGTGTCGGATACTTGAGCGAGGACGACACTTACTGTGCGGATGGGCATATCGCATACGTGCGGGGCATCCACGACATTCATCCCCTCTACGTGACCACGTTTCTGCAGACGCGCATCGGGCACGCCCTGATCGAAAGACGACAACGCGGTTCATCTGGCCAGATGGAGGTGTACCCGTTCGATCTGGCGACAATTCCGATTCCCCGTTTCGATGCGATTGAAGCGAGGGCTGTTGAGTTGTGTCAAGCGGCGTTGGCAACAGTGAAGCGTGCGACCGCCTACGACGCCGAAGCCGAAGCGTTTCTGGAATCGGCGTTGGGGCTGTACAAGCTGGACCTGACGCCCCGGCTGTTCTACGAGCGGCCCTACGCGGACGTGCAAACCGCCGCCCGTTTCGACGCTGAATACTTCCAGCCGCGCATGCAGAACCTGATTGCGGCCCTGTCGCGAGACGGGCAGAGCATCGGCGACGTTGCCAAACTGAGCAAGCGCAAGTTCAAGGCCAAGGCTGGCGTCGAGTTCCAATACATCGAGATCGGCGACGTATCGGCCAACGGCACGACCGACAGCCGCGCGGTTGTCGGCGAAGAAGCGCCCAGCCGGGCAACGTGGATCGTCAAGCCCGGCGACGTTATTACGACCACCGTTCGCCCGATTCGCCGCCTGTCGGCCATCATCGACGAACAGCAAGGCGGGTACGTCTGTTCTTCGGGCTTCGCGGTCCTCACGCCGAAGGATATTGCACCCGAACTGCTGCTGGTATACCTACGGCTGCCGTTGGTCTGCGAACTGTTGGACCTGCACACGACCGCCAGCATGTACCCAGCCATCGGTACGCGCGACCTGATGAGGATTCCGATTGCGCTACCGAAGGACAAGGCCCGGCAAAAGATCGTCGCCAAGGTGCGCGAATCCTTTGCCGCCCGTGCAGAAGCCCGTCGGCTGCTGGCGGAAGCGAAGGCGATGGTAGAAGAAGCGATACTGGGGAAGTGAGCGTTGCCCGCACCGCAAGAGATCATCGACGGCTACGAATCCATCCTGGACGTGTTCACTCTGAACATTCGTCAGAGAGAGCGCGTAGCCTTCATTCTCTGCGATAACCTTGTGGAACTTGCCTGCAGAAGCAAAGCCCACCAACGGGACCACGAATTCAATCGGACCTGTGGCTTTCATGCTGCATGGAATGCGCCGGGCGTTCGGCTTGCGCCAAACGGGCTTGGGGCCCGGGTTCAGAATCGCAGGGACATAAGGAACACGATGCAGCATGGAAGTGCGGCGGTGACAGTGACGCCGGAGAACTGCGCGGACGCCATTCTTGACGTGCGCAGAGTGATTGACCAACTGTGGCAAAACACCATCGACCGAAATCTGACGGTTTCCTACCGGGTTGTTCTGAAGATCGTGGAGCTATACGCAAGCAATGGAAACGCGAATCACCGACAGGCCTTCGAGGATGCAATGAGGCAAGGCCGCTGGCGCGGACTGGCCGATGAAAGAACTGCCCGAGTGTCAGAAGTGATTGTGGAGGCGGGTTTGCGGACAAACTGGCACTTGGCGATTCACCAGGCCCCGGAAGTGGTGGAGCAGATTCTTGCTACATTGCAGGGGGACGGGACGTGATCCGAAATACAGGCATAAACCCAGTACCGAAGGGGCGTTCCTGATGGGCCACAACCGACTGCAAGTCATCGCGCAGACGCGGCCTTGGCGCGAGGTTGTCGGCACGCTGGACGATCCCGGCAGTCGAACGGCCGAAGTCGCGTCGGCTACGGCGACGGCCGCGCGGGTCGGGCTGGAACGGGCCAAAGGGGATGAGGGGCTTTCCTATGCGTTCTGGCTTCTCTGCCAGATTCCCCTTGCCGCCAAGCAAGGCGAGTTCGGCAAGGCCCTTCGCGATATTGGCCTAGACGTTCCCGACGCCCCATCGACGTTCGACGTTGCCGCCGGCTTCACCGAAGCCGTCGAAAGCCGCCTGCGCCGCACCCGTGGCCGAACGGACATCGGCGAAATGGCCCAACTTGCCGCTGCCGAATGCCTGACCGCCACGGCGACGCAAGGCCCGAAGGGTCTGTTCAGTTCGGAAGCCGAGAACGTCCAGAGCACCTTCGGCGAGAAGGCAACTCAGAAGAACTTCGGTTTCTTCGCCCAGGACTTCTTCGCCCGGTTTGCGAACCGCTTCTTGGCCTATCACCTGAGCCGGGAACTATCAAACCACGTCGGCGAGGGCCGGCGCTTTGCCGACATATCTGAGCATGAGAGTTTCAAGGACGCCCTGGAACTGCACTGTCGGCAGACCGCCCGAATTGTGCGGGAGTTCGCCGGGACCTGGCATTCCAAGACGAACTACGAATCGGGAATCACGCCCCGCAAGGCCAAGCGATTCGTTGCCCACGCAATGACCAAGCTGAGCGACGAGCTTTCGCGAAGGGAGGGGCGATGAAGCACGAACGCCTTATCCTTTGCGGCGGCGCTTCGGCCCCCCGAGGGGTTCGAACCGAGCGGCTTCGCCTGGACCTGTGGGGCCGCGACCCGAACGTGTTCCTGAAAATCCGCAACATCACCGACGCGGTGGCAAAGAACCCTCCGCCGGTGCTGTTGGACCTGCTGGACGTAGCCGCCTACCTGTACGCCGGGGACCAATGCGTTCCGCGCGGCGGAACGGCGAGCTTCGACTACGGCGACCGATGGGACCGTCGGTTGCGATACGTCATACCGCTGCGCAAGCCCAAGCTGTGGGAGCGGGCCGAGGTCAAGGCAGCCCTCACCGATGTGGCGGGCTGGATGACCGATGACCAGTTCGAGTTCCGCTTCCCGCAACTGAAGAACCCGCCGAAGTTGCCCAGCTATCTTGAATTCGACAAGGACACGCCGAACCCTACGGGCATTGAGGAAGTCTGCATGTTTTCGGGAGGGTTGGATTCCCTGGCCGGGGCCGTCAAGGAAGCCGTGGTAGATGGCCGGAAGGTCGCACTCATTGCGCATACACCGGCCCCGCAACTGCACAAGCGGCAAGATCAACTTCTTGATGCCTTGGCCGCCAAGTGCAAACCCACGAAGCGACCGTTCTTCGTACAGGTCTGGGCGAACAAGCATTCCAAGCTCACCAAGGACACGTCGCAGCGCATCCGTTCGTTCCTGTACGCTTCGTTGGGCGCGGTGATTGCCGGCATGATGAAGCTGAACCGGGTTCGGTTCTATGAGAATGGGCCGATTTCGCTGAATCTTCCGATTGCCGAACAGCTTGTGGGAGCGCGTGTCACGAGGACGACCCACCCGAAGACGTTGGCCGGCATGAGCAAACTGCTTGGGCTCCTGCTGGAAACGGAATTCGCTGTGGAGAACCCCTTCCTGTGGAAGACGCGGACGGATACGGTCCTGGGCCTGAAAGCGGCAAGCGCCGAAGACCTGATTCAGTACACGGTCAGTTGCAGTCATACGCGGGGGATGACCACCGGCTACCCGCATTGCGGCTGCTGTTCGCAGTGCATCGACCGGCGCTTTGCCGTCCTTGCGGCCGATTGCGGCCATTACGACCCGGCAGACTCGTACCAAATGGACGTTCTGACCGACGGACGCGAGAAGACTGAAGATGTAACCATGCTGGAACGCTACATCGGTTTTGCCGCCAAGGTCGAAGCGGCAAAGGACGCAAACGCATTCTTCACCGCGTTCCCGGAATCCTACCGGACGATCAACGCCATGAACGGGGACAATCGGGAGTCGGCGAAGCAGGTTGTCGCGCTCTGCAAGAGGCACGGGGAGCAGGTCAACGGCGTTCTTGATCGTGCGTTGGCCGATGCGGCGCGGAAAGGGAAGCTGCGACGCAATGAGCTTCCAGACAACTGCGCGCTGATGCTGGCGGGGAACAGGCGTTCGGCCCCCAAGGGGGCGACTGTCGCCCGTGAGGCCCAGGAAGCCACGCCCGGCGAAGGCAGTTCCGAGCGCCCACGATGCGCGCCGATGACCCGAACCAAAATTGCCCGGCGTTTGCTGAATCGCAGTTCGGCACGAGCGCGCGACGCGCAAGGCATTATGGAACGCCACGGGCTGCGAAATGAAGACGGAAAGCTCTACACGATCCAGGTTGACAACCTGGACCCCGAATCGAAGAAACGCCTATTAAAGCCGGTTCCCTGACCGGATTTCGGGCGACCATTTCCGACCATTTCCGACCAGATCGGCCAGTTACGACCATCCCCGCCACGGCCCCGTTTGGGGGGCGGTCTGCGCTCCATATATTGGACCGTAGAACGCGAGAGGCAAAGGACGCCTTCGCAATTCATGCGGCTGCAACTATGGAGATTCCACAATGCAGCATGTCAAACGACACGCCACCGACGGGCGCAACGTCGGCGGGGACCCGGCCCCCGCGCAACTGGCCGGTTCGATGAACTCACCGCTCGGCGGAATGCTGAACGTGGGCGACGTGGCGGAGCTGCTTCGCTGTTCGTCGCGGACGGTCTACCGCCTGGCGGACGCGGGCCGCATGCCCCGGCCGATCAAGCTCGGGGCGCTGGTTCGCTGGTCGCGCGAGCAGGTGGAAGCCTGGATTGCCGACGGCTGCCCGAATTGCCGTTCGGCAAGCTCACGACGGGCCGCTGACGGCCGAAAGGCGGTGCGCCGATGAAGACCGCCACCGCCGCCCCAGGCCGACCCGACCGGAACCACGGCTGCAACTGCGAAGGTAAGTGCGGCCCGGCCTGCCGCTGCCGTTCGGCAAGCTCGCGACAGGACACTTCGCCCAAGCCCCACCCCCCTGGATCCGTCAAAGCGGCCGAGGGGGACGATTCGCGGACGCAGAAACCGCGAACGCCGACCGACACGGCCCGACAGTCGGCCGTTGCCGCGCGGGCCGGGCAGATGCCCAAAAGCTGCCGGGCAACGTACCTGAAAGCGACGCGCGGCAAGGCGTCGCCCCGCGTGGCGATCAAGGCGTTCTGCTTGGAATGCGTCGGTTGGAACCGCGCGGAAGTTCGGCGATGTACGGCCACGGCCTGCCCGCTGTGGCTGTATCGCCCCTGGACAGATTCAGAGGAAAAAGAAAGCCCGGCGGCGGCAACCACCGGGCACAAAGATCAAAACCCGAATGCGATTGAACAAGGAGGTTCTGAACTGTGAATCACAATACGAAGCTGTCTGACATTCTGCAAGGCAACATCGAAAGCCTCAAGTCCGCCTGGCGGAACACCGAAGCCGCCGGCGACTACGAGCCGATTCCCGCCGGCACCTACGAAGCCCGCCTGATGGACGGCGAGCTTTTCCAGAGCCGCCACGGGACGCCCGGCTACAAGCTGACCTTCGAAATCGTCGAAGGCGACCCCGACACGGGGAGCGAGAAGTACGCAAACCGGCGATGCTGGCATGACCTTTGGCTTACGCCGGCCGCCATGCCCATGACGAAGCGCGACTTGGCCAAGCTGGGCGTGAGCGACTTCGCCCAACTGGAAAGGCCGCTGCCGGCTGTGCTCCGCGTCAAGCTGCGCCTGGCCGTCCGCCGCGACGATGACGGGAACACCTACAACCGCGTGCAGCGCTTCGACGTGCTCGGCATAGACGAGCCGGAGAAGGACCCGTTCGACGATGCTCACGGCGCGGCCTTCGACCTGCCTATTGGACAGGCAGGCACCGACGCGGGAGCTTGCCCCGGCGCGAGCGAGGGGGCCGAGCAATGACCGCTTGCCCCCACGGTTTCCGAATCGTCGGTTCACCCCGAAACGAGCGACGGCCCACCCGATGGGCCGTCGCCTTCGGGGCGTATGCCGATTGCGACCCGCGCGCCGAGTGCGAGCGGGAAAGCTACCTGTCGGCCTTCACCTTCGGGGCGGACTTCGCCGCCCACCTGCGCCGCCACCGCACCCCCAAGGGCCTGCCCAAATCGGTGCAGTGCTTCGCGCCGTGGGTCTGGTGGGATATTGACCGCGCCGGGGACCTGCCCGCCGCCCAGGCCGACGCGGTGCGGCTGGCGCTGTCGCTGGAACAGCAATTCGCCATCGACCCCGAAGACCTGCTGCTATTCTTCTCGGGGTCGAAGGGGTATCACGTCGGCCTGGCAACTTCGCTTTGGCGGTGCGAACCGTCGGCCGACTTCCACCGCGTCGCGCGGGCCTTCTGCCAGCAGTCCGCCCAGGTGGCGGACGTGGCCACCGACCCGAGCATTTACGACCGGGTTCACCTGCTGCGCGCCCCGAACTCGCGCCACCCGAAGACCGGGCTGCACAAGGTCCGCGTGAGCGTCGAAGACCTGATGCACCTGTCCCCCGCAGCAATTCGCCAGCGCGCGGCCGAGCCGGTGGAGTTCGAAATCCCGACGCCGACCCGGTGCGAGTGGAACCTGCAAAACGCCTGGACCGACGCGGCCGAGCAGGTGCGCCGGCAGGCCGAAGCGGTTGCCCATGCCCGGCAAGACGCCCCGGCGAAGATGAATCGGCTGACGCTGGACTTCATCCGTTACGGGGCCGAACAGGGCGGAGGGGGCGAGCAGGCCGACAAGACCGCCGGGGACGGCCGACACCGCCGCCTGTTCAGCGCCGCCGCGAACCTGGCCGAGTTCGATTGCCCGCCGAACCTGGCCCATGCGCTGCTGACCGAACCGGGCCTGGATTGCGGCTTATCGCCTTCGGACGTTCGCCGGCAGATTGATTGCGGCCTGTCGCACGCCGGGAGGGTAGAATAATTTACAGCAGAACCGTCGGCTTTCCGATGATTGACAAGGTCGCAGCCGATTCCGTACACTGCCGTATCCGTGCGAACTCTGAGGCGACGGAAGCGTATGAATCGAGCAAGCCTCCGGAGCAAGAACGCCATGACAAACAAGCTTCATCAGTTCATCAAGGGAATGGGTTCGGCAATCGACGTGGGAGCCACGTCGAGCCGTGCCCATACGCGCGTCGCGAATGGCCTGAACTTGGAGCGATCTTGCGCGGAGGCGCTGGGCGCAGACTGGCACAAGCTGGCCCAAGACTTCGGTTCCGCGTTCTCGAAGACTGTCAAGGATGGCGGCGAGCATGTCAAGCCGGAGTAAGCGCCGCAAGCAGAGCAAGCGAAACTCCGGGCAATCGAATCTCGCCAATCGGCAAGACCAACAGCGGGGACAAGGTCAGCAGGGGCAAGAGGCGGAAGCACGGCAACTTATCGCCATGCAGGCAGAGTTCCGAGGTCCGTTGCCCCCGCCGGAGGTTCTTGAACGCTACGAGCAAATCCACGCAGGCACGGCTGAACGTATCTTGCAGCAGTTCGAACGCGAAACCCAGCACCGCCACGCTATCGAGCAGAAGCTTGTCGATGGCCAGCTTGAGGTACAACGAGCCGAGATTCCGGCATTCCGCTTGGGGCAGGTCTTCGCGTTCATCATCGCTGTCGTTGGTCTTCTGGCGGCGGCGTATTGCGTCAGTACTGCCCCATCAGCCGGCCATGCTTGGGCTGGCGCTGGCATCGCCGGAATCAGCTTGGCAACTCTCACAGGGGTCTTCATCTACGGCCGCAAGGCCAAGGCTGCCGAAGAAGCAGAAGAACAGAAGCAGCAGTAGCCACTTGTCGCAGCTACAGCAGCGGGGAGGGCGTCATGCTTTCCCAAGTTGCTGAGTTCTCCCCCCGCTTCGCGACCGCCGCCGACGTGCTGGACGGCTGGCGCGATGACGTGCTTTCGGGCCGGCCGCCGCGATTGTTCCCCGTCGGCGACGGGGACCTTGAGCGCCTGGAAGTCGGCCCCGGCCTGGTGAACCTGATCGGGGGCGCACCGGGGGCGGGCAAGACCGCCTTCACCATGCAGGCCGCAATCGACGCCCTGCGCCTGACGTCGAACCTTCGGGCTGTGGTCTGCAATATCGAGATGCCGCCGGCCGTCCTGCTGGACCGCCAGCTTGCCCGGCTTTCCGGCGTGGACCTGACGACGATTCGCTACCGCCGCCTGAAAGAATGCCATGCCGAGCGAATCGAAGCCGGCCTGGCGACGCTGGACAAACTCGCCGACCGGCTATGTTTCGTCCGCCCGCCGTTCGACCTGGCCAACGTCGCGGCCGTGACTGACGAGTTCGCCCCCGACGGGGACCGCCTGCTTCTGCTGGACTACATCCAGCGCATTGCCCCGCCGGGTGAACACGGGGACCGGCGCGGGGCCGTCGATGCGACGATGAACTACCTTCGCCAATTCGCCGACGCCGGGGTTGCGGTGATTGTGGTTTCGGCCGTGGGGCGCAGCAAGGACAAGGCCGGTCGCAACGCCTACGGCGTGGGGCTGAACCTGGCCAGCTTCCGCGAAAGCTCGGAACTGGAATTCGGCGCGGACTCGGCCTTCATCCTGAGCCCCGACGCCAAGCAAGCCGAAGGAACCGTACGCCTGCTGCATCTGAAGGACCGGCACGGCGAATGCCACGACCTGCTGATGCACTTCGACAAGCCCCGCCAAGCCTTCCGGCTGATCGACGCCGCCGACGCGCCGGCCACGATGGACCCGACCAAGCTGGAAAACCTGTGGAACGCCACCGACGCCGCCGGCCATGAGGAATCCGACGATTAAGCCTGACCGACCAAACGCCGCCGGCAAGGCGCTGCCGGGCTGTTCGACATTGCCGCCGATGGACCCGGCTTCGCCTGGCGGCTACACCGTGGCAAGCGGCCCCCAAGCCCCGCGACAGGGCCGGAATTCCGGCGCAGAATCGGCGAAGCCGGCCAAGGCCGACCGCAAGGCCGCCCAGGGGCGCAAGCGTGCCCAGGCGAGCGGGAAACGCTGGCGAATGCTGAATGCGTTCATCGACGCCGGCGGGGCCGACCTGCGCCCGAATGACTGGCGGGTTTGGCTGGTGCTGTTCCGCGACGCCAAGGGCGACACCGCCCGCACGTCGCAGAAGTACGTCGCCCGTCGGCTGGGCGTGGACCGAAAGACCGTCGGCCGGGCCGTCAAACGCCTGCAAGCCGTCGGCCTGCTGGACGTGCTCCATCGGGGTGGATTCCGGCGCGGGCCGAGCACCTACCGCTTGCGGCCGATGCCGGCCGACCCGCCTACCGGCCAAGCAGGCAATGCCCCAACGGAGCGACCTTGAGGAATCGGACAATGTACCACGGCGCGCAATTTCCAAGGGTCAAACTGCTGTCCCATATCCCAGAAGGGATACCCAGGGCGGGGATTCCGCCCTTGATGGGCTTCACCCCCGCCGGCCAAGTCGGAGAAGTTCTTGACGCCGGCCGCCGATGCGGTGACAATACACACCGAACTATCGTGAAAGGGATACCCATGAAGACCGTTCAGCACAATGGGCACAGGATTCAGGTTCAGGTGTGGGGCAGGGAAAAGGTACTGTACGACGGAGCCGAAGTATGCAGTTCCTTCCACTTCTTCGTTCAGAATTTTACTCACGTGTTTTCGGTAAACGAAGACGGTGAACACGTTCAGTACGAAGTTGAATTTCGGGGCTTCTGGGGGCCATGGATCAAGATTCGGAGAAACGGAATTGTCATATATTCGGACAAGTAATCCAAGGATTCTTCACCAATGGTAACATTCAGCATGACCGAGCTTCTGCGCAAGTGCTTGGCCGAAGCCCCGTCCATCCGGGCGGTGTCCCGCAGAACCCTGTCCGATCATGCGTCGCTGATCCGGTTCATGCGGGGCGAATCTCACCTGCGACTGGACAAGGCCGACGCCCTGGCCCGCTACTTCGGCATTGAATTCCGGCTGACCAAGAAAGGGGAACGCCATTCATGAGCAACCCGCAAAGCAAGAAGACTTCTGCCATTCCTGGACTCGCATTGCTTCTACTGTTTCTGACCGGCCTTGCTTCACTAGGACTTGCGGGCTTCGCCGCTTTTTACGAAAGCCTAATGCCCGCAAGCTTTTCTCTACTAGCTGGAGCTATCAGCTTCGGCTTTATCGTTCACGTATCCTTCAGGTGAACTAATGGGAAGCATTCGAAAGCCAACGTATACCCGGCCGCTGCCCGAGGGGGCCGAGGTCTTCACGCGGAAAGGCAAGCAGTTCGCCCGATGGACCGACGGCAAGGGCCGCAAGCGCGTTGCTGAACTGGCCGGCGACGGCGACCGCGTTCTGATGGAATCGCAGGTCTACGTCGCCAAGTACCGCGATGGGGCGGGGCAGGTCGCGACGAAACCCACCGGCTGCCGGGACAAGGCCGCCGCGATGCGCGTTCTGGCCGACCTGGAAGCCGAAGCCGAGAAGGTCCGCGCCGGTGTCATGTCGGCCGACGAAATGAAGACAAGCCACCACGCCGGCCGACGATTCGCCGACCACCTGAAAGCCTATCTTGAGCACCTGAACCACAAGCGGATTCGCGGGCGGAAGGTGTCGGCCCACTATCGCCGCAACGTTAAGAGCAGGCTAGACCGGCTGGCCAAAGACCTTGAGCTTCGCAAGCTGTCCGACCTGACGGCCGAGAAGATGAACCGATGGCTTGCCCAGGCCGAAGCCGCCGACATGGCCCCCGCCACGCGGAACGAGTATCTGACTTCGGCCGTCGCCTTCTGCAACTGGTGCGTCGAAACCCACCGGCTGACCGTCAACCCGCTGGCGAAGGTGAGCAAGGCCGACGCCCGGAGCGACGCCCGCCGCAAGCGTCGCGCCCTGGAAGCCGAAGAAATCGCGCGGCTGCTGGAAGCCGCCCGGCTTCGCCCCGTGGCCGACTATGGCCGCGAAATCGTCGAACCGACCGAGAAGGACAAGGCCGAGTGCAGGACGTGGGCAAAGGCCCCGGTGACGTGCGAGAACATGCAGGACGCCTACCGACGCGGCCGGGAACACCTGGCCACGTCGCCCGCCCGCCTGGCCCGCCTGGAAATGCTCGGCCGCGAACGGGCGCTGTTCTACCTGGTGGCGGTAACGACCGGCCTTCGCCGCAAGGAACAAGCAAGCCTGACCGTCGGCCAGCTTCACCTTGACGGGCCGAACCCCTATGCCGACCTGGCCGGCAAGAACAGCAAGAGCGGACAGGGCGCGGCCATCTCGCTGCGCCCGGACGTGGCCGAGCAGGTCCGCGACTTCCTGGCCAGCACGCTGGCCGAGTACCAGCGCCGCGCCCTGGCCGACGGCCGAACCGCCTTTGTGCATGAACTGCCGGTGTCGATGCCTGTCTTCGGGAATCCGCCGACAATCCGCGTCTTCGACCGCGACCTTCTGGCCGCTGGAATCGCCCGGCTGGACGAAGAAGGAACCATCGTCAAGACCGACCGGCGCGGGCGGACGGTGGACCTGCACGCCTTGCGGCACACCTTCGGAACGCACCTGAGCAAGGCCGGCGTGTCGCCCAGGACTGCCCAAGCGGCCATGCGGCATTCGCGTATCGACCTGACGATGAATGTCTACACCGACCCGCACCTTCTGGACGTATCCGGGGCCGTGGCGTCGCTGCCTGATTTCACGAAAGCCCCGAAGACGAATCGCGACCGGCAGGCGAAGACGGGCACCTTCGACGCGCCGGAAGCCCCGAGTCTGCTTGTACCAGATCTTGCCCCAAATCTTGCACCGAAGCGCGTCCACGACGGGCGAGAGCGTCAAACGGTGGCAAAGCCGGAAGGCCGGAAGGCGAGAGAGCCCCGACCGCAAACCCCTGCAAATGCTAAAGAAAGACGGCCCCGGTCACGTTCTGACAAGGGCCGTCAAAAAGCGGGCGATGAGATTCGAACTCACGACATTCACGTTGGCAACGTGACGCTCTACCACTGAGCTACGCCCGCGTGCGATCCTCTAGGATAGCGAATGCGGTGGGGTGGTCAAGAGCGTTTTCCGCCGTGTCGCACCCCAATGGAACGGTCCGGCACATCCCCAGTAGAGCCGGCCGGTCTTAGAGAGCAGAGCGGATCGGCCGGCCGGAGCATTTCGCCGTGGAGGATGATACAGGCATGCACTCCGGCCGGGTTCCCGACGGTCTGTCCGGGCGTTCTTGCGTGGCCCGGCGAGGGCCGGTACGCTTCGTCCGTGATGTTGGCCGAGATCATCCCCGAGCCGTTCTTCCGCGACATCGAGCACAACGGCCTGTTGTGGCTGCTGGCGGCCGGGGCGATCGTCGTTCTCGTCTTCGGCGCCGATCGTGCGGTGACCGGAGCGGCCCGTCTGGCCAAGGCGCTGGGCATGTCCACGGTGCTGATCGGCGCTACCGTCGTCAGCTTGGGCACGACGTCGCCCGAGGCGGCCGTGTCGGTCAGCGCCGCCTTCCGGGGGGACGCGGGGCTGGCGCTCGGCAACGGCATCGGCTCGATCATCTGCGACACGGCGCTGGTTTTCGGCGTCGCCTGCCTCCTGACGCGCCTGCCGCTGGACCGCTTCGTGCTGCACCGGCACGGCATTCTGTACCTGTCGGTCGGCGCGCTGCTGACCGTCATCGTGATGGCGCAAGCGCTGGTGGCCTGGGACGCCGGCGCGGCCCGGCTCCCCCAGTGGGTGGGCTTCCTCTTCGTGGGTTTGCTGATCGTCTACCTGTGGCTGTCCGTGCACTGGGCCCGCCAGCACCCGGAGATCGTGCCCGCCGAGGCGACGGAGGCCCGGTCGATCATCCATCACAAGGTCCGGGCCGCGGGGATGAGTCTGCTGCTGGTGCTTGTCGGCCTGGCGCTGGTGGTATTCGGCTCGGACTGCCTGATCAGCTCGGTCAAGGAGCTTTCCCTGCGGTACCACGTGCCGGAGGACGTGCTGGCGGTGACGCTGGTGGCCTTCGGCACGTCGGTGCCGGAACTGGCCACGGCCATCGCGTCCATCGTCAAGGGCCACCCCGAGCTGCTGATCGGCAACGTGATCGGCGCGGACATCCTCAACGTGCTGTTCGTGATCGGCGCCTCGACGGCCGCCACGCCCGGCGGGTTGGAGGTCCACCCGACCTTCGTGCAGCTCCACCTGCCCGTGATGATGGGGGCACTGGGACTGATGGGCGTGTACATCTTCGCCGGCCGGAGTCGGTTCCATCGCTGGCAGGGCGCTCCGCTGTTGGCGCTCTACGTCGCCTACTACGTGGTGCTCTTGTTGGTATTCGGGGTACGCTCGTGAGGCGCGGGGCCGGGTTGTGTACAATGCGCCCGAAGCAAACGAGGCGACGCTTCCCATGAACGGACGGTTGGCAATAACGGTGTGTGCCGCGGGGTTGGCGATGGTGCTGTCGACGGGGACGGCCGGGGCGGCCGACGCGGCGGCACGGCTGGATTACCCGCATGCGGGGATCTCGCTTTCGTTGCCCGCTGGCTTCGCGACCATGGCGCCGCAGGAGCCGTCGGTGGTCTGTCACGCGGCGCCGGAGGGCGGCGCCGGGCGGCTGGCGATGACGCTGTCCGTGATGCCCGTGGCGCCGGGCTCGACGCCCGAGGGCATGGGGGACGGCCTGCTGGCCGAGCTTCAGGCCAACCCGGACTTCAGCGGTGTTGAGCGACTCAAGCGGCTGCCGGCGTCCATCGCGGGGCGGCCCGGCCGGCTGGAAGTGCTCTCCTACACGGCCCACGGGGAGGAGACGGTCGCCACGCGGGGGCTGTTCGTCCGCGAGATCAGCGACGACGTCACCCTCGGCTACGTGCTGACGGTCGAGGCGCTCCGGGAGAACAGCGGGGCGGTCTCGGGCGTTCTGCGGCCGGTTCTCGGGTCGCTGGAGCTTTCGAAGGTCCGCGCTCCGCGCGAACTGTCGCTCGGGACGCTGGGCGAGGCGGTGAGCGACCTCAAGCCGGGCTATCGAGTCCGCTGTCCGCATGGTTGGTATGTGGTCAGGCCGATGGGCGGAGTGGAGATGGCCCAGGCCGACCTGCTCCGCGGCGGCCTGCTGGCGCGGTGGATCGGCGTGCGGGCCAGCAAGGCCGGCGAGGGCGAGACGGCCGCGGGGCTTCTGGATGAGTACATCCGCGTGGCCAAGCGCGCCCGCGGGGTGCGGTACGAGACGGTCTCGACCGGCCCGGCCGAGCTGGCGGGCCACACGGGCGTCCAGCGGATCGTCCGTCCCGTTCTACCCCGGCCCGAGTCTGCGGAACCGCCGGGGGGCGAGCCGGCTCCGGCGCTACCGGGCGAACCCGCCGGAGCGGGCGAGGAAGCCCCCGGGACGGTGACGTTGCCGTCCCTGGAACCGGAGCCCTCGGCGGGGCCCGATTCGGCAACCGAGCCCGAGCCCGATCCGGAAGCCGATGCGGACGCGAAACCCGAGCCCGAGCCGGCCTCCGAGCCGGCCCGGCCCGCGGAAGAGGAGCTGACGCTGGTGGTTCATCGGGCGGTGGTTGTGGACACGGCCGCGGGGCGACGGGCCTACTCGCTGATGCTGATCTGCTGCGGCGAGCCGGAGCGGGCCGAGAATCTGATGGGCGAACTGGCGAAGGGCTTCGAGCTGATCGAACCGGCCGGGGACGCGGCGGCAACGCGGCCGGCGGAGGAGTAGACGCTGATGGCCGAACAGCGACGAAGCGCACAGATCGAGATCGGCGACATCGTTCGGGGCGACTGCGTCGAGCTGCTCAACCGGCTCGACGCGCCCATTGCCGACCTGATCTTCGCTGATCCGCCGTTCAACATCGGCTACAAGTACGACGTCTACGAGGACCGCAGGGCCTACGACGACTACTACGCCTGGACCGAGCAGTGGATGGCCGCGTGCTATCACGCCCTCAAGGCGACCGGGTCGTTCTGGGTGGCCATCGGCGACGAGTACGCGGCCGAGGTGAAGATCATCGGCGATTCGCTGGGCCTGCACCTGCGGAACTGGGTGATCTGGCACTACACCTTCGGGCAGAATACGAAGAAGAAGTTCGCCCGCTCGCATGCGCACCTGTTCTACTGGACGAAGGACCCGAAGGAGTTCACGTTCAATCACGAGGCGGTGCGCGTCTTCTCGGACCGGCAGCGCGAATACCACGACCGTCGGGCGAGTCCCAAAGGCAAGATTCCGGACGACAGTTGGTGGGAGTTCCCCCGGGTATGCGGGACGTTCGACGAGCGGGTGCAGTTCCATCCGTGTCAGATGCCGCTGTCCATCCTCTCGCGGATCGTGCGGGCGTCCAGCAACGCGGGCGATGTGGTTTTCGATCCGTTCGCAGGGTCCGCGACAACCCTGGTGGCGGCCAGGCGGCTGGGGCGTCGGCCTGCCGGCACGGAGCTGAGCCCGGAATACGTGTCGGGCGGACGGGAACGGCTGCAATCGGTGGCGCCGGTAGCGTCCGAGCCGGTGCCGCCGTCGAGCTGCTCGGCGTTGCCTTCCGAGCACGAGCGCGAGCTGCTCTGGCTCTACGCGGAGGCGGGAGTGCCGACGGACTTGTTGTATGAGCACTCCCACCTTCTCGATAGCTTTACTTGCATGCTGAACTGGCGGCTGGCCAATGCGGGTGTGGACGGGGCGTATGCTCCGGAACAGGTGTGGGACCACTTGGAGACGCTCCGGAAATCGATCCGGCTGGGTCGGATCAAGACGCACGCGAGCGAACCATCAACGGGCGCGCGGCGGCCGTTGCGGGAGCCGCTGTTCGCCGCGGCCAAGGCGTCGCGCGCATAGCCGCAATACCCCTGGACCTGGGTGTCGAGGCATTCGCTTGGGCGCAGGTGGTCACGCACATGGCGCGGGCGGCGACGAATGCGGAGACTACGGCCCGGCGTGGGCCGGCGTCGTGGGCCAATGCCGTAATCCGGACGGGAGGCCGGCCGGAGAAATGCTGTTGCCGGTCTCCGTGATCCTCTGTGCCCCCCGTGGTGAGTGAAGGGAGAGCGGGCATGCGGGAGGTCGACGATTGGACACCGGCGGCGGGCTGGCGGATCGCGATGAGGCGGACGCTCGTGCGCGGCGGCCTCGGGGCCTTGGTGGCCGGGGCGGTCGTCTACGGCATGTACGGCACGACCGAGGCGATCTCGATGATCCTCTCGCTCGTGGTCGTCACGGCCGTGAGCTTCGGGTCGGTGGGGTTCTTCATCGCGATGGCCGTGACGCGGAACATGGACGACGCGACGGGCCTGGCCGGCGGGACGTTGTTCCTGCCGGTGACGGGGTCGCTGCTGGCGCTGGTGGGCGCGGCGATGCTGGCGGCCGTGGCGGTCCGCGGCTGGCAATGGAACCTCGGCCTCTGGGGCCTCGTGGGCGGCATCGCGGTCTGGGTCTTCCTCACGTGTGTGCTGTTTCTGCTGGCGCTGTAGGCCGCCTTCGCGCGACAGCGGTTCGCCAGAAAGACCGCAGAGAGCGACGGAGCCATCCGCGCCGCGGCCCGCACGGCGCACGTGTGCATCAGTTCGGGGCTCTGCGCTGCTCCGTAAGCTCTGTGGTGAGCCGAGAGGAACGAGTCAGGGCGCGGGCGGCAGGTCCACCTCGCAGAGCTTCTGCGCGGTGAAGCGCTTCCCGGTGAGGTAGTCGATGAACTCGACGCGTACGGTGATCTCGTCGTGGGCGGGGCGGTCCTTCCACGGGCAGACGAAGCTGAAGTGGTACGTCATCAGACCGCTCGACCAGTGCTCCGAGAGCTTCTCGACGGGCCAGGTGTACTCAACTTGCAGTTCCTCGCCGGCCGGGTTCGCCAGGTCGTACAGGCGTATGGTGACCTTCCCGGCGGCCTTGATCGTGCTCCCGGCCGCATCCTGCGGCAGGAGATAAACCTTGATCGCGTCGTGGCCGGGTTCGTCGTCGGTGTCGAGCCCGCCCGTGTACTGCCCCAATTCGATGCGATCGACGGTGAAGAGTTGCTCGATTCGCCTGTTGCCTATCGCCTGGAGCGTCTCGATCCGCTCCTGTTGCGCATCGGCTCGGTTCCGTAGTCCGCGGTTAGCTTCCTCCAGGTCCGCCACGCGTTCCTCGGCCGCGTCGAGCTTCGCGCCTTGCTCGGCATGGGCCTCGCGCAACTCGGCCATCCGCGACTCACACCCCCCGGCCAGCCCGAGCAGGCAGGCGACCCCCAGCACGGGCAGGTACGCGGTGCGGCTCACCCCTTGTCTCCCTGGTCCTTCTTCCTCTCGGGCTCGGGCATCCGCTCGAGGATCTGGTCCACGCAGCCGTATTCGACCGCCTCGGAGGCATCGAGCCACTTGTTGCGGTCGCAGTCGCGCTCGATCTGCTCGGCGTCCTGGTTCGTGTGCTTGGCGAGGATGCCGTAGATGCGCTTGCGCAGCCGCAGGATCTCGCGGGCCTCGATGTCCAGCTCGGTCGCCGGGCCGGTCAGGACGCCGCGGATCAGCGGCTGATGGATCAGCACCCGGCTGTTGGGCAGCGTGAAGCGCTTGTTCTCGCTGCCGCCGGCCAGCAGCACGGCGCCCATCGACGCGGCCATTCCGACGCAGTACGTCGCCACGTCGGGGCGGATGAACTGCATCGTGTCGTAGATCGCCAGCCCGGCCGAGACGCTCCCCCCCGGCGAGTTCACGTACAGGTGCACGTCTGCGTGCGGGTCCTCGTTCGAGAGGAACAGCAGTTGGGCGGTGACGAGGTTGGCCATGTTGTCGTCCACCTGCCCGCCGATGAAGACAATCCGGTCCCGCAGGAGACGGCTGAAGATGTCGTAGCTGCGCTCCCCGCGCCCGGTCTGTTCGATGACGATCGGTACCAGTTGTCCACTCATCACGCGTAGGTCCTTCCGCGGGGTTACTTGCTCTTGTCCTTCTTCGACTTTTTCTCGCCCTGGAGGATCTCGTCGATGATGCCGTAGTCCTTGGCCTCTTGGGGCGTCATGTAGCGGTCGCGCTCGGTCTCTTCCTCGATCTGCTCGACATTGCGTCCGGTGTGCTCGGCCAGCAACTCGTTGAGCAGCCGCTTGGCCTTGAGAATCTCCTCGGCCTGGATCTGGATGTCCGCGGCCTGGCCGGTAACGCCGCCCCAGGGCTGGTGAACCATGACCTTCGAGTGGGGCAGGGCGTAGCGCTTGCCCTTCGTCCCGGCCGCGAGGATCATCGCCGCCCCGCTGGCGGCCTGCCCGACGCAGTAGGTGGCGACGGGGCAGCCGAGGAACTGCATCGTGTCGTAGATGGCCAGCGTGTCGTCGACGGAGCCGCCGGGGGAGTTGATGTACAAGCTCACCTCTCGCTCGGGGCTCTTGGCCTGGAGCTCCAGCAAGCGCATGATCAGCCCGCCGGCGTTGTTGGGGCCGATCTCACCCCACAGGAAGACGATCCGCTCCTCCGCGAGGCGCTCCTCGAGCGTCATCTCGCGGCGGCCCTGGTACTCCCGATACGCCGCCATGGTCGGCGGTGTGGCTTCGCTCATCGCATCCGCTCCCGGCTATTCGCCGCTTTCTTTCTCGCCCTGGTCCTGCTCGTCCCCGCCGGCTGGCTCGTCCTCGGTGACCTTGGCCTTGCTCAGCAGCTCGTCGAGAACCTTCTCCTCGCGGATGGCGGCCTCGACCTGCTCGAGCGTGCCGTCCTGGGCGAGCTCCTGGCGGAGCCGCTCCGGCCGGCGACCGTAGGCGGAAGCCATCTGGGCCACGCGGGCGTTGATCTCGTCGGGCGTGACCTCGATCTCCCGGTCGTCGGCGATCTTGCCGAGAATGAAGCGGAGCTTGAGGTCGCGCTGGGCCTGCTCGGAGGCCGAGGCCTGAAGCTCGGTCAGGTTCTCGTCGATCCGCTCCCGCGGCACGCCCTGGTACAGCAGGTCCACGTACCGCCGCTGGAGGACGCGGGCCGTGTGGCGGTTGACGACCCCCTCGGGCAGTTCGAAGTCGGTGTTCTCGAGCAGGTATTCGCAGATCTGATCGCGCTGGGCCCGTCGGCTCTCGACGGCCGCCTGAGACTGCATCCGCCCCTGCACATACTCGCGCAGCTCCGCCAGCGAATCGAAGCCGGTGCTTTCGGCGAACGCGTCGTTCACCTCGGGCAGCACGCGGCGCTTGACCTGCCCCACGCTCAGCTCGACGGTCAGTTCCTTGCCCTGCCAGTCCTCGTTGGGGTGGCTGGCCGGGGCGGTGACGGTCAGGGTGGCCGTGTCGCCGGCCTTCTTCCCCGCCAGTTCCTTGCCGAGATCCATCAGCGGCAGGCCCTCGACCTGGCCCGGCGCGACGCGGAGCGTCAGCCCGTGCTTCTCGACCGGTTCCAGCCCCTCGCCGGTGATCTTCGCGCCGGCGACCACGGTGTCGCCCTCGGCCGCGGGCTCGTCCGTATCCTCGTGCCGCGCCCGCTGGGCCCGGAGGTTCTCGATGAACTCGTTGACGCGCTCGTCGGTGATCTCGATGTCCGGCTTGGTAACCGAGATGCCGTCCAGCTCGGGCAGATCGAACTCGGGCTGGACCTCGATCTCGAAGCTGTAGGACATGTCGCCCGAGTCGGGCAGCTCGATCGCGTCCAGATCAATGTCCGGCTCGCCGAGGGTCTTGAGCTCCGTCTGCTCGAGGGCCTGCCCGAGCGATTCCCCGATCACGGCGTTGCGGACGTCCCGGCCGACCTCGCGGCCGAAACGCTTCTCGACCAACCGTCGCGGCGCCCGACCGATCCGGAAGCCCGGTACCTGCGCCGACTCCGAGAGTTCGCCGAACATCTCGTCGAATTTCGCGTCGATCGACTCACGGGGAACCGTGACGACGACCTTCTTCCGCAGCGTGCCGGCGTCCTCCACCTCGACGTCGCACTTGACCTGCTCTTCATCCTCGGCCGGCTCGGCCACCGCCTCGGCCATGCCGCCCGCGCCGGCGGGCGCCTCCTCGTCGTGGGTGTCGGTCTCGTCCCGCGGCGCGGTGTCCTGATCGTCCTGATCCGTGGTCTCTTCCGGCCGCTGCTCGTCGATGTTCCCGGTCTCATCCGGCATGTTCGGGGTCCCTGCTGAGGTCCGCCGCGACCAGACGCGCCCACGCGGCGCGCCCCCAGCGGCGTCGATCCGTACGCCCCGGCCGCGCTCCAATGCGTCCGGGCGAACAGTGAACAGTAGGCAAACCGGACACGCGGGTCAAGCGGGAGTTCGCCGATGCACGTGCGGCCGGCGGCTGTGGCACCGGGCGTGTCCGGCAATCCGCCCAATGGGGCCGGCTCCGACCTCGCACGCGGGGGCGATGCGATCCGCCAAGCGAACAGTACTGGACAAAGCGGGAAAACCCCGTATACTACCAATAGTGGGTCGCATATGGAGTGAGGAAGCCGATCATCAAGCCGATGCCGCCAGATTGCCCGAAGGGACGCAAGTCCTGTCCGGCCGTGCCTGCCGGGACGCGCCTTCTGACCTGCGACGAGGACTGCGACCGCTGTCCGTACGCCTTTGGCTGGTGGGGCGACGAGTCGTTCTGCGGCTGCCGTGCGGCCGAGCGGCAGCGCCTGCGGAATCGAGGGAACGCCTCGTAGTGCCCGGTTCGGGTCAGGAAAGCGTGTGGGACTCCCCCCGGCCGCCGAGGGTCGAGGCGACGCTTGGGTCGTCCTGCCGGCGTTCGCCCTGCGAGCGATACTGTGCCGTCAGGTCGGCCATCAAGCTGACGATGGTGCTCAGGTCCTGCGCGTTCGCGGCCGCGGCGATCTTCTCGGCGATCGCTTCCACGCGGGCACGCTTGTGCTTGGCGGCGACGGCGGCCAGCCGTCCGGCCGTGGATGCCAGCCCGGACAGGTCGTTCTCGGCCAGGGCATCGCCCATGCGTTCGATGACGCGTCCGATCTCGTTGCTGACTGCGGGCCCGGTCGCCACGCCACCGGCCTTGAGTTTCTCCTCGTCGCCGCTGCGGACGATCCGGATGAAGCGTTCGACGAGGTCGGGATCGAACTGCGTTCCGGCGCAGCGCCGCAGCTCCTGAAAGGCCTCCTCGGGGCTTCTGGCGTCGCGGTAGGGGCGGTCGGAGACCATTGCACTGTAGGCATCGGCGATGGTGAGAATTCGCGCCCCAAGCGGGATGTCCGTCCCCGTCGGCAGTCCCGGGGTCGCGTCGTTTCCGGCGTACGGGGCATGATGGTTGCGGACGATCTCCGTCAACTGTGGGCAGGCGAAGGCCGACTCGATAATCTCCACCCCCATGTGCTCGTGCGTCCGCATGACCTTCCATTCCGCTTCGGTCAGCGGTCCCGGCTTGAGCAGGATCGAGTCCGGCACGCCGAGCTTGCCGACGTCGTGCAACTGCGCGGCGACCTCCAGAACGAACACGTCGCTGGCGGACATCAGCCCGCGCGCGACCGCGGCGCAGAGATCGGCCACGTGCCGCGCGTGCTCGCCCGTGAGGAAGTCCCGGTGTGACAGGGCCGAGGCCAGGGCGTTGACCGCGTGCATCGGGATGGGAACGTCCGTGTCCTTCGGGCTGTCGACGATCTCCCCGTCGCCGGCGGCGCCGGCGCGCCGCATGGCGGATTGGGGCATCTCGTCCCAACGGACCGTGCGGTTCCGCCCGCCGCCCTTGGCTACGTACAAGGCCTTGTCCGCCTGGTCGAGCAATTGGTGGGCATTGCGCCCGCCCGCTTCCTTCGCCGAGACGCCCAGCGACACCGTGATCCGCACCCCCCGGCAGGACTGCCTGGCGACCGCCTCGCGGAGCCGCTCGGCCGCCCGCGCGGTCTTGTCAAGATCGGCATGCGGCAGAAGAAGGCAGAATTCCTCCCCGCCGTACCGGCAGATGATGTCGCTCTTGCGGCCAGTCCGTTGGAGCGTCTCTGCCAGTGAGCGAAGTGCTTCGTCGCCCCTTACGTGCCCGTGGCGGTCATTGATCTGCTTGAAGTGATCCACGTCGATCATGATGCAGCCGAGCGGATAGCCGTAGCGCGACGCCGACGCCCACTCCGACTCCAGCCGCTCGAAGAACGCCCGCCGGTTCAGGCAATCGGTCAGCGGGTCGCGCATCGCCAGGAACTTCAACTGGCGGTTCTGACGCTGCACCTCCGCCTGCGACTCGCGGAGCATGGCCAGCAGATGCTCCAGCCGGGCGTTTTGCTGCTCGACCTCCGTCATGTCGTCGAACGTGACCATCGCGCCGCGCAACTGTCCGTCGGAGCTGCGGATGGGCCCAGCGTTGACCGTGAACACCTGCTTGCCGTCCGAGTCCGAATCGCCGAGTGTCAGCGGAACGCCGGTGACGATTTCGTCTCCGCCGATTGCCTTGCGCCACGGCGGCTCGACGGGGCTGGACCCGGACTTCGGATCGCGCCAGGGCAGTTCCTCCGCCGTCCGCCCCAGCAGCCACCCCGCGCTCCTGCCGGCGAGCTTCGTGAAGGCCGCGTTGGCAAGCACGATGCGGCCCTCGCGGTCCAGCAGCAGCACTCCCTCGGCCAGCGTGTCCAACGTGGACCGCACGCGGCTGGGGATCACCGTCGAGGGGTCCAGGTGACGCAATGTACGCCGCAGAAACAGCCAGAACGTCGCGAACCCGCTTAGGGCGACGAAGAGCACCAGGCGGACGTCGGGCCGCGCCAGAATGCCTCGAACGCCGTCGGCGTGCAACGGCTCGAAGCACATCTCGAACTCGCCCCACAGCGCGCCGCCGCGCCGGATGGGCACCTGTACGTGCGTTTGCGGAGTGACATCCGCCGCGGCATTGTCCCAGTTGCCCGCGTGGTCGCCGGCGACGGCGAGCAGCGCTCCGCTCGCAGAACGCACCGCCGCCGAGCGAACCGTATCTCCCCGTTCCACCACGGCCCGCAGAGCCGTCTGCACGGCGGCCAGGTCGTTCTCCTGCGCCGCGATCGAGCATTGGACGGCGACGGACTCGGCCAGTTCGGTCCGGCCTTGGAGTGCGGCCTCGTCCGGGTCGGGCACCAACCCCAGCGCATGGGCGGTCAGCAAGACGCTCAGCGTCAGAAACACGAGCGCAACGCTGATGCGCGTCGCTGTTGTCAGTCGCCAGCTCACGTTCAGCATTCTCCTGCGATCTCCGGGCGCCGCCGCTCGTTTTATCGGTCCAACAGCGATTCGACTCTCTTTTCGGTATCGTCCTCGTCCGGCTCCGTCTGGCCCGACTTCCGCGGCTTGGCCTTGCCCTCCAGAATCGGCAGCGGATCCATGCAGACCCACGGCGGGCACGCAGCCAGAATGGCAGCCACCCATGACGCACTCCGGAACGACCACGCCAGGTAGCAGACCGTCGCCGCGACCGATACGCCCGCGGCCGTGCCGACTGTGAGCGTCTCGATCCGCTCGGCCGCCGCCTGGTGCTCCGTCATCCGCCCTTCCACCGAGTCCACCGCCTGCCACACGTGCACCAGTTCCAGTTGTCGCCACTGGGCCTCGGCGGCGTGGGCATAGAGGTCTCCGTACCGCTGGAGCGCCACGTCCGGCGGCAGATCGGCGGCCGCTTCGGGGATGCCGGTCGGGGCCGGCGTCGCGTCCCTGTCGCTGCGCTCCCCGCCCGACGGCGCCCGCTCAGGGCGATCGGCCGCGGGCGATTCGGCATCCCCATCTTGTCCATCAGACGACGTCTCTTGTGCCTCCTGCGTCTCGCTCACAACTGCGCCGGGGTCTTGTTCTTCCACCACCGCGGCGTCTTCGCGCGGCACCTCGGCTTCCGGCGCCGACGGATCATCTCGCGGCGCCCGCGGCGGCGAGAACCGCCTCGAACTTGCCTTGAGCGGGGCACAGTCCTCCCCCCGCGGGTCGTCGTCAGGCGTTTTCGTGACGCTCGTAGCGTCCGCGTCGTCACTTGTATTTGGCTCCGGGGCGTCCATCCGGTCGGCGTCGGCATGCGTGTCAGACGGCAGGGGCGATTCCGGTGTCTCGTCTGCAGGATCCGGCCCTGCGATAGGGATCGATTGGATCGTGATGTCGCGGATCGTCTCGTCCTGTCCGTCTCCGACCGTTACACGCAGTACGTGCTCGCCCGGCCGCGTAAACGTCACCGTCGGAGTGACGCCTTCGGCGCCGGTCAGAAGCACGTCCTCGCCGATCAGGACGATCCACTGAACGGTCAATGCCGCTTCCGGGCTATCGACGTCCCCGACCGATGCGCTCAGATCGGTCGCCGCGCCCTGCAACACGGCCGCGGGCGCATTGACGGCCAGCGTGGGGGCGTCGTTGACGGCGTTGACGGTGATCTCGAAGGTCGTCTCGGCGATGGAGCCGCCGGCGCCGTCGGCGACGGTGAAGGTGAACTCATCGGCCGTGGTCTCGCCGCCGTCGTGGGTGTAGGTCAGCCGGTTGTTGTCGATGTCGTCCTGCGTGAAGGTATCGGCCGCCTCGAGCTCGGCGCCGTCCAACGCGAGGACGCCGTTCGTCACGTCGGCCTCGAGGGTGTAGGTCAGCTCGCCGGCGCCCTGCTCGGGGTCGGTGACCTGGAGCATCGTATTGTCGATGGTCCCGGCGGCGTCCTCATCGACGGTCAGCCCGTCGTTGAGGGCCAGCGTGGGGGTCGTGTTGCTCTCGGCCAAGGCGATCAACTCATCGTGCCGCAGCGCCCGGCCGTAGATGCGCATCTCGTCGAGCGCGCCTTCGAAGTCGCTTCCGATGGACAGCGGTAGACCCTCGACATAGTGGACGTCCATGGTCGCTTCCCTGCTTGCGACGAGGTCCCCGTCAATGAAGATGCGCAGATTCGTGCCGTCGTATGTGGCGCCCACGTGCAGCCATTCGCCGGCTTCGTACTGATAGGTCACGGCGGTGGGCCAACTGACACCGTCCAAGCCGCGCAGGCCCAGGTCATCGATGTCCCCATGGGCGCCCAGGGAGAAGCCGGCCTTGTCCGCCCAGCTTTCGTGATTGAGCAGGAACGGGTACGCGCCGTCCATTTGATGGAAGGGAACGTCGAAGTTGACCCAAGTGCTGATGGTGAAGGCGGCGGGCTGCATGCTGTCGCTGTCAGGGACACTGAATTCCTGTCGTCCGCCGGCATCGCCGAGGTGGGCGGCGCCACCGTGCACGCCGTCGATCCAGCTCAGCGTTCCGACCTCGTTGAAGGTGGCGTCTTAACTGCCGGCCGAATCAGCAGCGACGAGTCCCGAGCCGTCATCGAAGGTCCAGTGGGCCAGCAGGGCGGTGTCGGCGCTTTCCATCCGCAGCGTGACGGTGATCTGGTCGGTCAGGTTGCCGCCGGTTCCGGTATTGCCGAGGTCGTCGGCCTCGACGGTCAGCGTCGCGTCGGCGCTTTGCCCGTCGGCGCCGGTCCACCACAACTGCTCCAGGGCGTCGTTCAGGTCGTTCGCCGCGCCCTGAAGCAAGATGTTGGTGTCGCCGTTGACGTCGCCGCTGATGACCGACGCGCCGGCCGTGTCCGTGATGGACAGCGTGCCCAAGTCCACGGTCAGGTCGAGCTGCATGGTTTCCGATCCGGAATCCTCGTCGTCGATCGTGATGCCCGAGGCGGTCTGCGAGCCGAACCAGACGGCCTGCCCGTAGCAGACTTCCTCGGCCGGGGCGGTGATGACCGGCGCGGTGTTGGCATCATCGTAGATATCGAGCTCGACCGTGACGGAGGCGCTCGCAAAGGAGCCGCTGACGACGTAGTACGTGAAGCTGTCGGTGCCGACGAAGTCCACGTCGGGCGAGTAGGTGAACGAGCCATCGTCACCGAGACTCAGCGTTCCGTGGGACGCGTCGGTGTCCAGGATGGTCGTCATGGGCCCGCCGTTAGGGTCCGTGTCGTTGGCGAGCAGCGCGCCGGCGGCCTCGTCGATGTCCTGGTTTACGGGGCCGAGATACACGTCGCCGACGGGCACGGGCGTATCGCCCAGGTCGAAGGAGTCGAACTCCGCGGTGCACAGCGTCCCGTCATTGTAGGAGTTCACCGCCAGGCCGATATAGGCCGTCTCGGCCATGTGCTGTGTATAGTCGCCGATCAGGTCCCAGCTCACCCCATCGGCCGAATCGTACGTCTTGAACGTGTCGCCGTCGCGGATGATCCGCGCCCAGCGGGGGAAGTAGTTCTCGGCAGCCCAATCCCTTGACGTCGGGGCGCCCTGGTGGCCGTGATTCTGGTGTGCGGCGCCGTTGCCGGGTGTGATAAGGCCCGCGACGTACGAGCTGTCGGCGTCCAATGTGTTGCGGATCATGAGCCCGGCCTTGGCCCAGTCATCCGTTTCCTCGATGCTGACCAGGCGGACGACCGCGTCGAAGTCGCCCGTGACCTCCTTGTAGACGAAGTGGAATTCATCGTCCTCGTTCCAGAGCTCATCGCCGCTGCCCTCGACGGTGTACGTGCCGCCGGCCTCGACGGCCGATCCGGCGGCGCCGACGTCGCCGATGTCGGCGCTGGTGTCGAACTCGCCGATCGCCAGCGTGTAGCGCCAGCCGGCCAGGGCGGACCCGTCCAGCCGGGGGCCGGTTGTGGCGCTTGCGGCGGCGGAGGACACTTCCAAGTCCCAGTCGCCCCCGCGTCCGGTCAGGTCGTCCGAGGCGAATACGTCCATGCCGGTCCACTCGGCCAGGGCGTCGACGAATGCCGCGCCTCGCGGGCCGGCACCCACATGGCAGCCGTAGAGGTTGAGCCGCGCGTCTGGCGCAACGGCTGAGGCCAATTGCGTCCAGATCACGGCCGGGGTGGCGTCAAGCCCGCGCGAATCGACCCATTGACCTCCCAGGCGGAAGGCCCCGGACCGCCCGTGCGAGAACACCGAGATGGAGCGGATCGGCTCGCTTGAGGATTCTGCAAACGCAGCAATGCGATCGAGAAGCTCTTCGGACGACTGGGGCCTGTCGAGTTGCAGAACGTAGCCGCTGCCGCTGATGGCGTCGGCCAGGGCGTTGGCGTCGGGCACGCTCGCATCCACTAGCCCACATAATTCACGAGTTTTGACGGTCTGCGCATAACAAAGGCCACCGAA
>CAZHEH010000031.1:0-29598 GCA_964531695.1 uncultured Planctomycetaceae bacterium
GGACCTCCCCGATCTCCATCCGCACCGAGTTCGAGCCGATGTCGATGGCGGCCACCAGCTTGGCCTCGGTCTCGGGCGGCTCGGTCCGCTCTTCGGCGGGATGTTCTTCGTTTTCGGTCATCTGCTCCCTCGCGCGGGGGCGATTATCGCCCCTCGCCGCCGCCGGCGGCAAGCGCGCTTACATCTGCTGCACCTCGATCTCGATGGCTCGCTCGGTCGCGCGCGCGAGCATGCTCTTCTTCTTGCCCGCGGCCGCGACCTCGGGCGTCAGCGGCGCGCGGGTGCGGCAGCGCACCACGATACGGTACGCATCGGCCCGGCACTCGACGGCCCGCACCAGCGAGAGGTGACTGCGGTCCAGGGCGTCGGCCAGGCGCAGCAGGCCGCCGAGCAGCCACACCCGGCGCTGATCCTCCTCCGACAGGTCGCGGAAGACCAGGTGGTTTCGCCGCGGGAGGGCCTTCCGGTGGTAGCGGGCCAGCAGGGCGATGATGCGCTTCCGGCGCTCGTCGGCGGGCAGGTCGGAGGCCAGGACGATGCGCATGGCCGTCTTGTGATGGCCCTGCGGACCCTCGGCCGTGCCGACATCGTGGAGCATCGCCCCCGACTGAAGCAGGTTCCGCTCCCGGGGCCCGTAGCCGTGGACCTCCGCGAGCTGATCGAACAGCTCCAGCGACAGCCGGGTGACCTGGTGCGTGTGGCCCGCCTCGTAGTGGTACTCGCGGGCGAGCCGCTGGACGGCCTCCAGCAGGGGCGCGTCGTCACCGTTGCCGACGTTCGGCGCGGGCGGGTCCGGCTCCGGCGCGGCGCGGACGCGGTCCAGGTTCTCCCCGCGTCGGATCATCTCGCCGAAGTGGCGGGGCAGGCCGAGCCCGCGCAGGGCGCTGACGGCGCGATCGACGTCGTATTCGACCCGGAGCAGCTCGGCCTCGATGCGCCCGTCGGCGAGCGTGAGCATGGCGTAGGCGGCGCGAGGGTCGGAGCCCTCCGGGCGGCCGACCGCGCCGGGGTTGACGAACCGCGTGCCCCCCGCCGTCAGGTCGCATGCCTCGTGCGTGTGCCCGCAGGCGACCAGGTCCGCCTCCGCCTGCTCCGCGAGCTTCTCCAGCCGCATCGGCGGCGTGGCGGGGGTGATCGCCTCGTGGTCGCTGGCCGGGCTGCCGTGCACCAGCAGCACGCGGGCGCCGCCCGCCTCCAGGCGGAGCTGCTCCGGGAGCGACTGGAGGTAGGCCCGGCTGGCGGGCGAGAGGGCCTCGTAGGCCCAGCGGATCGCGAGATACTTCTGCGGCAGCTTGGTCCGCTGCCACTTCTGCTTCTTCTGGCGGAAGTCGATGACCTTTCGGTCGTAGTTGCCGCGGATGCTCGCGTCCGCCCGCCGGCCGAGGAGCTGCACCGTCTGGTCGGGAAAGGGCCCGTAGCCGACGAGGTCCCCCAGGTTCCAGACGGCCTCCGCGCCGCGGCGCCCGGCATCGTTCAGAACGGCCTCCACGGCGGGAAGGTTGGCATGTGCATCGGCCAGCAGCGCGACTCTCATCCTGGATTCCCCTCGCCCTCTTCGGGCCCGGGCAACGATACCCGAGCGCGCAGCGTCCCGTCCAGGCGCCGCCAGACGCCGGCTTCCGTGGCCTGCCGCCACGCGGTGCATGCCCGCTCGAACGTCTCGGCCCGTTGGTGGCGGCGAAGGTCCCGCAAGTACTCGATGCCCGGCGCGATACGTCCGAACGGGCGCGTGTGGCCACAGTAGCCGCGCGTCCGGGCCAGTTCCGTCTCGCGGAAGTCATCAAGCTGCTCGATCCACACGTCGCAGTCGTGCACGTCGCCCAGCTCGCCCTGGAGCTGCTTCGCCACGGCGATCGGCTCGTCCAGGGCCCCGGCATACCCGGCGGAGCAGCTCTCCATCGTGTAGCGGATCCGCTTGGCGGCGATGCGCATGTCGTGGTGCGTCTCCGCGGCGTCGGGGTCGGCCAGCCCGCCGGCGAGGTCCATCAGGTCGTGCAGCCGCTCGCCGATGTGCTGCCCGGCCGAGGCGAACACGTACGCGCTGCCCGCGGGCGCGCCCCGGCCGGCCCTGACCAAGTCCTTCACGGCCGATCGCATCTCGACCAGCGCTCGCTTCTCGGCGAACCTCTCGCAGCCGCGGACGACCTCCGGCTGCACCGCGTCCCGCTGCTGCCGCAGCCGCAGCACCAGCCGGCGCACGCCCGGCCGCTCGCGGCACTTGTCGAGCCCATCGGCCACCGACGCGACCCACTCGATCTGCACGTCCAGGTCTCGGGCCTTGCCCAGCGACTTGGCGAGCTTTCGCAGTTGCTTGCGCCAGCGCTTGACCTCGCCGCCGCTGAAGCAGTCGTCGAAGAGCTTCAGGGCCGCCCGGAGCCGGCGCGACGCGACGCGGGCCTGGTGCACGTCCTCGATGTCCTCGCGGTCCGGCACGCGAGCGACGTGCTTGCGCAACTTCCGGAGCTGCTTGCGGAGGTAATTGCCGGCCAGGAGCTTGTAGCTGGCATCCGGCACGTCACCCCCGGCCGCCGACGTGTCAGATGGCACAACCAGAAGAGACATAGCCCCTTATCCTATGTCAGTGAATGGCAAAGCTGATGTTAAGAATCTGTTAACACCCCCGCATCGCCCCGCGCGGGCTCCGAAGGCCCGGTCAACCAAGATGAGGTCGCACGGCGGGGCGCTTCGTCCGAGAAGTGGCTGGCCCAGTCCCCGCCGGACAGTTCGACCTTCTTCACGCTGTCGTACCAGCCGTGGCGACGCATGCTCGAATCGGCCGGGTTCTCGCCCTCCAGCCAGATCGTGCCGGCCGGGGCGGACCCGGCGGCCGTAGCGACAGCGGCGAGGAGGATCAGGGCGGCTGCATGTCGGCGGCTTCTCATGGCGTGTGCTCCGAGATTGGCGGCCCGTCTCATGCCGACGGGGCGCCTACCATTATGTACCCGCGGGCCGGGGCGGGGAAAGCAAGCCGTGCCGCCTTCCCGGCGCATGAAAGGGTTCGGATATGAAGACCTCAAGACGGGTTACCGGTTCCATCGTATTGGCGGCGCTGCTGGCGGTCGCGGCGCCGGCAGGGGCCGACGACATCGTGGATACCGCCAAGGAGGCCGGAAGCTTCAACACGCTGCTGGCCGCGGTCGAGGCGGCCGGGTTGACCGACGCCTTGCGGGCCGAGGGTCTGACCGTATTCGCCCCGACGGATGAGGCGTTCGAGAAGCTGCCCAAGGGGACCGTCGAGGAGCTTCTCAAGCCCGAGAACAAGGAGAAACTGACGACCATTCTGACGTACCACGTCGTCCCGGGGCGCGTGATGGCCAAGCAGGCAGCGGAGGCCGTCGCGGCCGAGACGCTCCAGGGCACCAGCGTCGTGTTCGCCGAAGACGACGGGCACCTCCGCGTCAGCGGCGCACGGATCGCCAAGGCGGACATCGAGGCGTCGAACGGCGTGATCCACGTGATCGACGAGGTCATCATGCCGGGCAACATCGTCGAGTTGGCCGACGCCGCCGGGCAGTTCGGCACGCTGCTTGCGGCGGCGAAGGCGGCCGGCCTGGCCGAGGCGCTGGCCGACCCCGAGGCGGAGCTGACCGTGTTCGCCCCGAGTGACGCGGCCTTCGCCGCACTGCCGGCGGGCACGGTGGAGGACCTGCTCCGCCCGGCCAACAAGGACCGCCTGGCGGCCATCCTGAAGTACCACGTGCTGCCCCGCCGCATCACGGTGAGCAGCTACGAAACGCCTACGCTGCAAGGCGACCCCGTCGAGCTGCGCCCGACCGGCACGATTCGAGTGAACGAGGCCGAGGTCGTCGTGGCGGATATCAAGGCGACCAACGGCGTCATCCACGTGATCGACAGCGTGCTGCTGCCAGAGATGCCCGAGCCGACGCCCGAGCGGAAGGCCATGGCGCTGATCGAGCTTGCCATTCAGCGCGGCGTGCCGATGTTCAACCACGGCCGCCCGGCCGCGTGCGCGGCGATCTACGAGGTCGCCGCCCGCTCCCTGCTCGACGGCTATGAGGACGAGCTGGACGATTCCTCCCGCAAGCGCCTCACGGCCGCGCTGAAGGCCGCACGCCGCCACCACGACCCCGTCGACCAGGCCTGGGCCTTGCGAAGGGCGCTGGACCATACCTACGCGCGGCTCCGCAAATAGGCGGCGAAAAAGGGACGGGCTACTTTTTGAGATCGGCGTCCTTGCTGTAGGCCAGGCGCCATGCCGCCCAAAAAGTAGCCCGTCCCCCTTTGTCTAGACGGCTGAGGCGGTTTCGACTTCGACGTCGGCGCCGAAGGCCCGCAGTTCGTCGAGCTTGCCGGTGGGCATGACGGCCTCGATGTGTGCGGTGGCGTCGGTGAAGCTCTCGCGCTCGACCCGTGCGTACTGGGCGATGTACTGCATGAGCCGCCCGTTGCGGCAGTCGGCGTGCAGCGTGACGCGGACGGGCGTGCCGCCGGCGCGCCGCGCGATGGCCCTGCGGAGATCGTCCAGCCCCTCGCCCGTCACGGCCGAGACGAACAGGGCCTCCGGGTACCGCTGCGCCCGCACCGTGCGCACGGCCGGGTCGGCGATGCGGTCCGTCTTGTTCAGCAGCAGAATCTGCTGCGACGCCTCGCAGCCCAGCTCGGCCAAGACGTCCTGCACGGAGGCGATCTGCCGCTCGGCCCGCTCGTGCGAGGCGTCCGCCACGTGCAGCAGCAGGTCCGCGTGGATCGCCTCCTCCAGCGTCGCCCGGAAGCTCGCCACGAGGTGGTGCGGCAGGTCGCGGACGAAGCCGACCGTGTCGCTCAGCAGCGCGGTCTGCCCCTCGCCGAGCTCCCACCGCCGCGTGCGGGTGTCGAGCGTGGCGAAGAGCTGATCGGCCACGAGAACGTCCGCGCCGGTCAGCGCGTTCATCAGCGTGCTCTTGCCGGCGTTCGTGTAGCCGACGAGGCAGATGTTCAGCAGGTCCTCGCGGCTGCGGATCTGCCGGACCTTGCGGCGGTCGATGTCGGCCAGGCGGCGCTTCAGGCGGCTGACGCGCCGCTGGACCAGCCGCCGGTCGATCTCGATCTGCTGCTCGCCGGGTCCGCGCGTGCCGATGCCGCCCACGGCCGCGGCGGCCGTCGTCGCGCCGCCGGCGATCCGCTCCAGGTGGCTCCACATGTGCCGCAGCCGCGGATAGGTGTACTCGAGCTGGGCCAGCTCCACTTGCAGCCGCGCCTCGGCGGTGCGGGCGTGCGAGGCGAAGATGTCCAGAATCAGCTCGCTCCGGTCGAGCACTTTCCGACCGACGATCTCCTCGAGGTCGCGGATCTGCCCCGGTGTCAGGTCGTTGTCGAAGATGATCGTGTCGGCCGCGTTCAGCTCGGCCCGGTCGGCGATCTCCTCGGCCTTGCCCGTGCCGACGTACAGCCCCGGATGCACCTGCCGACGCTTGATGAGCATCTCGTCGACGACCTCGGCCCCGGCCGCGCGCACGAGCTTCCGCAATTCCCCGACGGGGTCCATCGGGTCGGCGGTCGATCCGGGCAGCAGAACGGTGATCAACAGGGCCGATTCGGCCTGAACGGATAGGTCGGTTCGCTGTGGCTCTGCCATGCGCTCTCGAAGGTCCTCCACCGGCGAATTATACGCGATCTCGGCCGGGACGCACAGGAGTTTGGCGACCCGCGGCCGGTCGGATATGCTGAATCGGACGGCGAAGGTGTCCCGCCGGTTCCCGGAAGGCGGCGTCAATGGAAATCGTGTTCCAATTATTGGGCGGCGGGGCGGTCGGTGCGATGCTCGGCTGGCTGATCGGACGGGCCCGGTCGTGTTCGAGTGGGGCGTGCGACCCGTCCAATCGACCGTCGCGCTTCCGGCTGGTCTTCTCCATTCTGGCCGGGGCCGTCTTCGGTGCGGCCGTGGTGTGGTGGGCCATGGGGCGGTAGGACCGAATCCGTAAAGTCAGAATTGGATTAGGGCACCGTTTGTTCGGAAAGTCCCGTCGCTCTATGGTTCCACCGGTAAGCTGTCTGGGGACACGCAACGTGTTTCTTAACTTGTGTCCCCCGGTATCCTGCCGGACTACCCCGACGTGACGTTCGACAACCGGGCCGAGCAGATGATCCGCCCGGCCGTGATCCTGCGGAAAGTCAGCCAGTCCAATCGCAGCGAGAAGGGCGCGGCCGTGCAGGCCGTGCTGATGAGCGTCTATCGGACCTTGAAGCTTCGTGGCCATTACTGGCTCGCGACGATCGTCGCGGCCCTTCGAACCTACCTCACATTGGCCAACTCCCCCCCGCTGCCCGTACAATCCGTTGCAGAGGGGTGAAGTCTTACAAACGCTCGAGTCTGGGCTGGGATGCGTCCGATTGTAACCATGCGGTTGCCTGTTCGATAAAGTGTTATTTGCACAGTACTTATCGTCATATGCAGCCGCTCTTCCTTCACGCTTATGCCCATCGAGGCAATCCGAATCGGTCAGTTTGAGTACTGACCATCAATCAACCAATCCACATACACGGCCGCGGTCCGGCCTGAGTCGGCGATGGTCATGTGCGGGGGTTCCGGCTCGCAGCGGCCGTGGCGGAGCAGGCCGAACGGCGGCCGCTCGCCCGTCGTGTCGTAGTACTCCCACAGGCAGCCCGTCCGCTCGTACCACCGCTCGATGTGCTCCAGCGTCCGGTCGCGGATGCGGGCCGCCGCGTCGGTGAGCCCGTAGCGCGCGAAGCCGCGCGCGATCAGCCAGTTCACATTCGGCCACGCGGGACCGCGCCACTTGTCGGGCGAGTACCGCTTGCGGTCGGCCGCCGGAACGGACGCGACCGGCAGGGCCGTGCCGAACGTGTCCGGGGCGTCCAGGTGGCGGGCGAGGCGCTCGGCCCGCTCGCGCGAGGGCGCTCCGCACACGAGCGGCAGGAACCCCGCGGCCGTCGGCACGTTCATCGGGCGGTCCTTCCGCACGTCGCGGTCCACGTAGAGACCCAGCTCCTCGCTCCAGAGCCGCTCGTCGATCCGGGAGCGCGTCGCGCGGGCCCGCTCCTCCCATCGCGCGGCCTCGTCCTCGCGGCCCAGGCGGCGGGCTATCGCGGCGAGGTGCTCGCACTCCGCCGCCGCGTAGGCGCTGAAGTCCGGCGAGTTCAACGCCGCGCCCGAGTCGAAGCGGGGCGAGTTGTCCATGCCGCTTTCGCCGCTGCGGCTGTCGGGGTCGTCCGACATGTGCCACTCCAGCAGGCCGTCGCCGTCGCGGTCCCGGTGGGCGAAGTCCCACTCGACGTACCGGCACAGGCGGGGGTAGAGATCTGCGAGCCACGCGTCGTCCGCCGCGGCCGCGTCGATCTCCAGCGCCGCCATCGCCAGCAGCGGCGGCTGCGTGATGTCCGAGATCCGCTCCGGCCCGGCCGTGTGGCAGACCCTGCCGTCGTCGTGCTGCGCGTCGAGCACGGCCTCGATCGCTTCGCGCGCCACGCCCACGTCCAGGTGCCTCCAGCCGATGGCCTGGAATGCCGAGTCCCACAGCCACATCCACCGGTGCGGCCAGCGGTCGGGCGTCATCCAGCGATGCCGCATCGGCCCCGCCGGCGAGCAGGTGTTCGTCTTGAGCACCGACAGCGCCTTGCGCAGCGTGCGCGTCTCGCTCAGCCCGCGCGGCAACTCCCGCTCGGCCAGCCAGCGGGCGCGGGCGGCGAGGGCGCCGGCGAGGTCCGTGTCGATGGCGGACACGTTGAAGCGGCGGCGGGCGCCGATCAGCGTCCGGTCGCGGTCCTGCACGGCCGCAACGTCGCGGTCGCACTCGACCACGTTGCACGGGCCTTCGATCAGCAGATGGTGGGCGTCGACATACGCCCCCCGCACGCGGCCCTCCTGCGCGTGGACCTCGAAGAAGTCCCCCGCCAGCCGACCCGACAGCGGCGGCGCCTCGGAGAAGCGCACCTCCGCCCGCCCGGGCAGCACGACCGACAGCCCCAGATCTTCCGTCGACGTCCGCGCGACGAGCCCGAACTCGGCGTCGGTCTCGCCGTCGATCGCGCTGAACGCCAGCAGCGCCGCCCCGCCCCACACATCGGGTGCGGCCGCGAGAAGCTCCTCCATGCGTGCGTCATCCATGCCTCGGCCTCGGCGACTCGGGGGTGCCCGCCCGCCGCGTCTCGGCCGCGCCGACCGCGGCACCGGGCGCGACTATTGGTACTTCATGCCCGCGCGATCGCACACGCCGCGCAGCCCCGCCACGGCCTTGGCGAACAGCTCCGGACCCGTGAAGCCCGCGAACTGCCCCGCCTGTGCCATGTGCGGCTCGAGCGTGGCGAAGCCGTCCCAGTCGCGCCGCACCAGGTCCGAGAAGATCTCGTCGAACTGCCCCTCGCCCTCGCCGGCCGGCACGCACGTGTCGTCGCCGGGGCGCTTGTCCTTCACGTGGAAGTACTGCGTCAGCTCGGCCAGGCCCTTCACCCAGCCGTCGTCGTACGGGGCCACGCCCTCCTCGACGTAGTTGGCCGGGTCGAAGATGCCTTGCAGGTGCGCCGACTCGATCGTATCGAAGATGTCCCGGACGCCGTCGGGCTTGGCGCCGTAGATCGCCTTCTCGTTCTCGTGGAGCAGCACGACGTCGGCCGTCTCGGCCGCGTCGACCATCCGCCGCATCCGCTCCATCACCTCGTCGCGCTGGTCGCGGATGTCCGCCCCCTCCGACGGGTAGAAGCTGAACATGCGAATCCGCCGCGTGCCGAACGCACGAGCCACGTCGAAGCAGTGCCGGAGGAGGTCGAGGTGCGCGTCGAAGTCGTCGTCGAGACTGATCTTGCCGATCGGCGAGCCGATGCACGGCACGCGGAAGCCGCGGTCGTCCAGCCGCCGGCGGCACTGCTCCGCCTGCTCGACCGTCAGCTCCGACACGTTCGCCCCCTCGACGTTCCGCACGTCGATGCAGCGCACGCCCTCACGCTCGCACACGTCCATCTGCGTCGCCAGGTCCGGGGCGATCTCGTCGGCGAATGCGCTAATGGTGATCATCTCGGCAACTCCCATCCGGCCGCGCCGGCCGCGAAGTGCGCCGGATTCTACTCGCCGCGCCAGCCGCCCGCAACCCGCACGATTGACCCGCCAACGCCCGCCGCGTACACGCAGAGTCGGCGCACGGGCGAGGCCGCTGCGGCGCGTCCGCGATTCCGCATTCGCCGGATGCGCAATGGCGATTGTTCCACGTGGAACATCGCTTGCGCACGCGGTCCTGCGCAAGATCGCGTCGATATCCATGAATCGGAAGGCCCTGTGCGCACGATCGCGTCCCGTGCTCCGTACCCAAGGACCGCTGAGTTGCTAGCCGGAGGGCGCTGCCCGCCCCGGCCGCGTTCAGCCCTCAGCCCTCACGACTCGTCCCGCGGCCGGTCCGCATTCCGGCCTTCTCTGCGCCCTCCGCGGTCTCCGCGTGGAGAGCCGCTGTCCGACCCGCCGTTTGCCCTTGTCGATTCCGGCCGTGCGCGGGATAATCCCCAGCCGTGATGGGGAACGCGTCATCTCGGGGCTTCGCCCAAGGCCGGGCGAGGCGCGGCTGGGTCTGGAGCGTCCCGACGGGATACGATCACCTGCGTCGCCACAGCCGCCTGGGGCGGCGGACACCGGCGAGTGTGTACGGGCTGAAGCCATCGGCATGGGCGCAGAAGCTGCTTGCCGGGCCGGCGTGGATGGAGAGGATAGAGACAGGCGGCGGGCGTTCCGCCGCGGGGAGCGCTGCTGTTGCTCCGGTCGCCCTTCGGGCTCCCTCCGCAACAGCAGCGGGAACGTTACCCCTGCGGACGGTTCCACCTTATTCCGGGCCGGAATCTGTCCAGCGCATGGGTACAGGCTAAGTATCCGGAGTCGCGCTTTGCGGGGCGGCTCGATATAGAACTTCAGACGCATTACGACATGAATGAGGATGTGTATGGTCCGGGGCCCATGTTTTACGACGAGATGGAGGCACCGCACGTGCCCGGAACGATAGTATTCCCTGACGACACCAGAAGGCGTTTCGAGCGGATGTTGTGGCGGGGCGTGAAATGAATCCGATACTGTTACGTGCGACTGTATGCATTGCAGGTGTGCTGGCGATCACCGTAGCGGGATGTAGGGCAGGATCTGCCGGCGAGACAGACGTTGTGCCGCAGACACATTCTGGGGCCGACGTACCAAGCGACAGGGAACGAGCCGCCCTGCGAGCGATTCGGCAGTATCTAGCTGAAGGAGGCGACCCCGACGGGACGGTGGGAGCGTTCGGCCGCGCCACCTATCTGACGATGGCCTGCGCGAATGACTACACCAAGGCTGCCAAACTGCTGTTGGACCATGGCGCAGATATCGAGTTGCGAAACGCACTAGGCCATACGCCTCTCCAATCAGCCGCGATCCATGGCGCCGAAGGCGTTGCGGCATTGCTTCGCCGACGGGGCGCTAGCATTGACGTCTTCTCGCTTGCTGCCTTGGGTGACAATGAAGCGCTTCGGGCGATGCTACGCGAGGAACCCGCGTTGGCCGCGGCACGTGCCCCGAACGGGACACGGCCGCTGCACTGGGTCGGAGGGCGGGCAACGGCGGAGGTACTAGTCAAGGCCGGCGCCGATGTGGGCGCAAAGGACGTGGGAGGGAGAACGCCGCTCCACTCCGCTGCTCGGATGGGGCGAGGAGTAGTCTTGGAGTGGCTCGCCGCTGAGGGGGCGGATGTCGATGCCGCCGATGCCGACGGGGAGACCCCCCTGCATGTGTGTGCGGGTCGGTTCGGGGAGGGGGATGTAGAGGGCGCAGAGGCACTGGTAAGCGCTGGGGCGCATCTCGATGCGCAAGATGCTGCGGGCGAGAGCCCCCTTCACGAGGCGGTGCGTGTGGGCAATCTCGCAATGTGCCGCTTTCTGCTCGACGAAGGTGCTGACGTCGCGGTTGCAGATCGACGTGGGCGAACCCCGCTACATCTGGCGAGCGACTTTAGCCGTGTGGAGTGTGCGCGCAACCTGTTGACTTACGGGGCTCCTGTGGACGCGCACGATGGCACAGGCAAGACGCCGCTACATAGGGCAGGGCTTGTGGGCGCTGCGGAAGTTGCGGCACTTCTGATAGAGCACGATGCCGCTCTCGACGTACGTGATGACGACGGAGCGACGCTAATGCATCTGCTGTGCACGAGCGTCAGAACCGATGAAGCACTTGAGACGGCACAGGTCCTAATTGATGCGGGCGCTGATACTGAGGCACGGAACCGTCGGGGGTCTACGCCACTAGCATGGGCAAGTCGGGAGCGCCTCGGACCGCCTCCTCGACTAAGAGGTAGTGTTGACCAAGGGAGCGAAGTTCGGATGACCGTACTGGAGCGTGACGAAGGGGTGGTACCCAAGCTGCCAATCATCCGTCTTCTAGTCGAGGCGGGCGCCGAGGTGAATGCCCGCGACAGCTTCGGCAATGTCCCGCTACATAAGCTGCTTGCGGCCCACCCCGAGGCCACAGCAGTCTTAGAACAGGCCGACGGAGACTGACTCCGCATGGCACTTCCATTACGCAGGCAGGTGAACGTATGGAAGCGCGGCTCCGGTGACCAGCATAGGCGGCTGACGGCGTTAACGCCATACGTGACTACGGACCGAAGGCGCCATCGACGACGCCCGCATCTACTCCCGGGCCCTGTCGGCCGAGGAGGTGGCCGTCCTGGCCGGGGGCAACAGCGCCTACGACGGCCTGAATCGGGTCAGGCAGCTTTTCCGTAACCGCATCCCACCAACCGGCACGACGGGCGGAACGGAGAAGTTGCCTGTCCCTTTTCCCGCCCGGCGAACATGGACTTGGACAAGAAGCGAGGTGCCCCATGATCACGCCGCAAGTTGGTTGGTGCTCGCTCTTGCTCGTCTCGTTAGCGTCGATCGTGATGGGGTGTAGCGGCAGTGACATGACGAAGAAACAAGTACGTGATGACGCATTGCTCAGAAGTGGAGCCCCTGGCTACGCGGAAGTATTTGTGCAACTTGATCCTGAGGGAAATAGGTACTATCGAATGGTCTATCCACCGAGCGGGCGTCGGCAGCCTCTGGCAAATCACGGCGGCCGCTTCACAACAGTCCCTGAACTGGTGAAGGAGATTCGTGCCACTAGGGATGCCACGGTCATGGCCACAGATCCAACGGCACCCACCAGTATGTGGCTCATAGGAGACACGAAGGTTGAGCCGTTGACAGATGCGGAGATTGCTGAGATACGATCTCTCCTTTCAGAGACACGCTAGCACGCTCTCCACTCAGGTACGACGTTTGCTAGTTCTGCCTCGCCGCCAGGTGAAGGGTACGACTTGATAGCGTAGTGTATCTGTCTCACATTCAAGAAGACGGGTAGCCCGTTGGCTGGTCTTATATCCGGTGACATCTTACTTGTTTCTGCCGTCTGGCGACGTTGAGCCGCACGAAGATGGACGGGACGGCGCCATCGACGACGTCCGCATCTACTCCCGGGCCCTGTCGGCCGAGGAGGTGGCCGTCTTGGCCGGGGGCAACAGCGCCTACGACCCGGCTTCGCCTGTCGGCTACGCCGCGGCAGGCGGTCTGAACGCCGGCCGTAAGCGCGGCCCGGCCGGGAGGTTGCCCACGCGGAGCGGGATTTGTACTGTAATACGTCGTGGCCTGCCGCGAGCGGAAGCGCAGGCGGAGTCGAGTGGCAGACGCTCGATGTCCGCAAGGGCCGGGCGTTCGACAACATCATGGTCGAGCGGCTGTGGCGGATGATGAAGTACGAGGACGTGTATCTGTGGGACTACCAGACGCCGGGCGAGGCGCGGCTGGGTCTGGAGCGTCCCGACGGGATACGATCACCTGCGTCGCCACAGCCGCCTGGGGCGGCGGACACCGGCGAGTGTGTACGGGCTGGAGCCATCGGCATGGGAGCAGAAGCTGCTTGCCAGGCCGGCGTGGATGGAGAGGATAGAGACAGGCGGCGGCCGTTCCGCCGCGGGGAGCGCTGCTGTTGCTCCGGTCGCCCTTCGGGCTCCCTCCGCAACAGCAGCGGGAACGTTACCCCTGCGGACGGTTCCACCTTATTCCGGGCCGGAATCTGTCCAGCGCATGGGTACAGGCTGAGGGTGATAAGCGATGAGTAAACGCTTGCGGTTGGGTGCGACTGGTATGGCATGGCGCGCGGTACAGCGGAGTTTGGCAGGACTGCTGACGCTGGCAGCCGCGGCAGCGCTACAAGGCGGTTGCGCCGCGCAGGATGACGAGTTCTTCACATTTGCGCCAAGCGTTGCGCTGGCTAGCGCGCCAAACCACGACGTGGCCACGGCGATTACCACGTTCGGGGACAAGTTGTCGGCCATGGGGCTGCCTCGGCTCGCCGCAACGCTTCTTGAAGACTGCCGTGTGCAGATCGCTTGGACGGAGATCCATGTCGGCGCGGGATTCATGGACGGTACGCTGGGCCCTGAGGCCAGCGTGTTGATGGAGCTTTGTGGGCCATCGGTTGTCTACGCTGGTCTTGGCGAGGATAGATTGAAGCTTGTCGGTACCGTGGCACCGCAGACAGATGTTCTGGGCGATCAACGCTTCCTGTTGGGCATTCCGGCCGACGGCGTCTGGTATATGGAGGTCCCCTTGCGGCGGACTGCCACGCCCTATCACAAACACATCCACAAGCACATCCTGCGTGCATTGCGCGATGCCGGGCGCGGGCCTGAGGGCATCCATATTGACAGCGAGAGCATGGACGGCAGCGACATACATTGCCTGCAGATCAAGGAGGCCGGCCAAGTGCGCTCGCTTGTTGTCGTCAACCCCTGGGTTAGAAACTTGTACGGCGAGCAGAAGCCGCTCTACCCTTGGGGCGCCAGATTGTTGGCTGTGAGTGAGTTATGCCGATATGCGTGGGCCGGCATGCTTGTACACTACGTCCAAGAGCTCCCGGAGCGATAGCCCTCACCCGCGTGGACCCCGACGATACCGACCGGGCTGAAGCCATGGCGGCGAAGGTGGCGCTGCGCAAAGATGACCGCATGCCTGGATCGCCCGTGACATATCGCTTGGCGACCCCAAGCACTTGGACCGCGAACTATGACCTACGCAATGCAGCAGGCAGCATGGTCTTGTTCGCGATACAGAGGGAGCGGAGTATGGCGTTGTGCATACAGTCCGCGCGGGTCTACCATAAGCTGAAACTGGGCGACTTGGGGAAGGAAATGCCCGCGGACCTACGGTTGATGCCTCGCGAGTATACTGAAGTCGCGGGTGCACTTTGTCAGACGGGAGCAAGGGAGGAGGCGCTGGCGTGGGCGATGCGCATCCAGGAATCGGATAGCCGAGTGGCAGCGCTGCTGGGTATCGCAGAGGACATGGCTGTGCAGGCAGGTAGGGCCTCTGGGAAGCAGGTTGACTAAACTCCCAGGACAGGGCAGGTGGCATGCGTCCCCGTTTGCGACGGCACGCCCCGGCGGGGCGTGCCCGTGGCGGCAAAATGGAATCGTGGCCAACGGCGCGCTCCATGCCGCCCGTAAATGCGGCCCGGCGGTTCTGGTCACACGATACACAACTACGCACCGCCGGCGCCGGCGGCACCGGGCGCAACGGGCGGATGATCCCCGGCCGCGGGAACGCAAGCCACCGCCCGTGCAACTGCGCCCGGCCGGGGTGACGCCAAGACGCCGACGCCCGCGTCGGTCCGGGGGGAATCGCGTCATCCCTCCGGGATTCCGGCCGGATCGGCCCCTGTTGCCGGGGCTTCCGCCCCGGCCTGGAATCGACGCGCCGCTGCCGCGGCTGCAATCGCGGGCGGGGCAACGGTTTTATGCTCACGGCGGATCGAGTCGTTTACGTAGTTCTGCGTACAGGCGCGTCGAAAATTCGGCGCACACGTTCCACGTGGAACACTCGCGGCTATCCGCTATGAGTGATCAGCCGTCAGCCATCAGCAATCGCCCCTCTACGACCAGCCGTGGGCGCGGGCCCTGGGCGGTCAGTGGTTGAAGTGTCGGGTGCCGGTGAAGACCATCGCCAGGCCGAGCTCGTCGGCGCGGGCGATGACTTCCTCGTCCTTCTTGGCTCCGCCGGGCTGGATGACGGCCGAGGCGCCCGCCTCGGCGGCCCAGTCCAAGCTGTCCGGGAACGGGAAGAACGCGTCCGAGGCCAGCACGCAGCCGGTGGTGTCGAAGCGTTCCTCTCCGCCGTAGTTTCGGGCGATCTCGGTGGCGAGGCGTGCGGAGTTGACGCGGCTCATCTGCCCCGCGCCCGCGCCGAGCAGGCGCTGGTCTCGCGCCAGGACGATGGCGTTGGACTTGACGTGCTTGCAGACGAGCCAGGCGAAGCGGAGGTCCGCCATTTGGGCTTCGGTCGGCTCGGCTTGCGTGACGACGCGCCAATCGTCCTCGTTGAGCCCGAGGTGGTCGCGGTCCTGCACGAGGAGGCCCCCGACGACGTACTTGAGGGCCTTCTCCTCGTTGCGGCGCCCATGGAGATCTCCGACCTCGAGCAGCCGCACCTCGCTCGCCCAGCGCTTGTCAGTGGAGCGGATGAGCTCGACCGCGGCCGGTTCGAACGACGGGGCGAGGAGGATCTCCGCGTAGAAGCCGCCGGCGCCGCGGTCTTTGCCCCAGTTGCGGTAGGTCCACATGACGGCCTCGGCCAGCTCGGGCGTGACGGTGCGGTTGACGGCGATGATGCCGCCCATGGCGGCGTTGACGTCGCCGAAGTAGGCCTTGCGGTAGGCCTCGACGATGTCGTCGTCGACGGCGCAGCCGGCGGGGTTGGCGTGCTTGATGATCGCCACGGCCGGGTCGGTGAACTCCTTGACCAGCTCGAGCGCCGCGTTGGCGTCGAAGTAATTGTTGAACGAGATCTCGCGCCCGCCGAGCAGCTTGGCGCGGGCGATGCACGGCTCGGCATCGTCCGTGCCGGCGTAGAAGGCCGCGTGCTGGTGCGGGTTCTCCCCGTAGCGCAGGTCGCAGGCCTTGCGGAAGCTCCCGGCGATGCGTTCGGGGAAGTCCTCGCCGAGCTGCCGTGCGAGGTAGTTCGTGATGGCGATGTCGTAGTGGCAGGTCGTGGCGAAGGCCTGGCGCGCGAGGCGTTTGCGGAGCGCGTGGCTCACCCGGCCGTCGTTGGCCCGCATCTCGTCGATCACGAGGTTGTAGTGCGAGGGATCGGTGATGACGGTGACGTGCTTGTGGTTCTTGGCGGCCGAGCGGATCAGCGTCGGGCCGCCGATGTCGATCATCTCGACGGCGTCATCGAGCGTGCAGCCCTCGGTCGCGATGGCCTGCGCGAACGGGTACAGCCCGACGGCGACGAGGTCGACCGGCTCGATGCCGTGGGTCTCCATGTCGGCCTGGTGCTCGGGGTCGTCGCGGAGGGCGAGGATGCCGCCGTGGACCTTCGGATGCAGCGTGACAACGCGGTGCCCGAGCATCTCGGGGAAGCCGGTCCATTCCTCGACGTGCCGGACGGGCACGCCGGCCTGCTCGATCGCGCGGGCCGTGCCGCCGGAGGAGATGACCTCGACGCCCATGTCGGTCAGGGCGCGGGCGAATTCGGGTACGCCCGTCTTGTCGTAGGCGCTGATGAGCGCGCGCTGGATCCTGCGTTCCACGGGGGCAACCTTCCTTCCGGCGGGCGGGCGCCGCCGTGCGTCGATCAGTTCTCGAGCATCTCGGGCGTCAGTCGCTCGGCGGACTCGGGACGGATGCAGTGCAGCTTGCGGCCGCCGACGGCGTAGATGGCCGGCACGGTCGAGTTGGCCAGGAACAGCTCGAGCCCGTCGAGGGGCACGGCGATCTCCTCCTCGCCGAGGTCCTCGCTGTACACGCGCAGCTCGGGGCCCGGCGCGAGCGTGTAGACGAGCTCGTCCATGTTGGCCAGCACCTTCTGCACGTCCGGCTGGGTCCAGAGCAGGCGTCCGGTTCGCATGTCCAGCACGTGCAGCTTGCCGTCCTCGGAGCGTTGGAACAGGGAGTTCTCGCCGGCGAGGATCGGCCCGACCATCGGCTTCTCGTAGGCGTAGGGCGCTTCCCAGATCGACTCGCCGGTGGCGAAGTCCAGGCCGTACACGCGCCCGTCCATGCACGGCACGAAGCAGCCGGTGCGGTTGACGATGAACCGCGACACCACGGCCCCGCCCATCTCATGGATCCAGACCTTCTCCGGGCGGAGCGAGACCTCGGAGGCGTAGAGATGTCCGTCCTCACTGCCGACGTACACGTACTTGCCGTCCACGACGGTCGGGGCCGAGATCATCTCCTCGGTCTTCAGTCGCCAGCTCGGCACGCGCATGCCGTAGTCGAAGGCGTAGTAAAGTCCGCTGACCGAGCCGACGTAGAAGTGCTTCGCGTCGGCCGAGCCGCCCGCGTTGGCCGTGAAGGTCCGGAAGGACAGGTCGCGGATCTCCGTGCCGTCCGATCGGTCCAGGATGATCAGACGGCTGACCGTGTTGATCATGACGGCGTCGAAGAACTTCACCTCACGGCCGTCGGGGGTGTCCACGGGCAGCGAGACCTGCTCGATCGGATGGCACGGGTCGAAGATCTCCTCCAGCTCGTATCCGATGCGGTAGACCCACTGGGCCAGGCCGGTGCGGGCATCGACGGCGATGAGGTCCCGGTCCGAGGTCAGCAGGTAGATCTTCTCGTCGAGGTGGTAGAGGCGCTCGATGGTCTCGCCGGGGTCGATCGGCAGAGGGGCTTGCCAGTAGTGGCTCAGCCCGGTGCCGGCGAGAGACGGGGGCTGGAAGTCGTCGGCCGAACCGCCCGCTCCGGGCCCGCCACCAGGTGCGCCACAGCCGGCGGCGAGGAGGCCGGCCGCCAGCACGGACATCGCCAGTGTTCGCATGAATCGCTCCTTGCAGGTCGCGCCGGGTAGGGCCCGGCGGTTCAGGGACTGTCTCGGCGTATCCCACGGCCGCCACGGGGCGCATGCGAGGTCGTGAGGCAGTCTCCTAGTCCAGCTTCACGTATTCGGCCAGCCGGAGGCCGGTGTCGTGCTCGAAGCCGCGGAGCCGCTCGATCCGCTCGAGGTCGTCCGCGATTCGATGGGCGAGCTTGAAGATATACGGCTTTCCCTCGAGGCGTCCCTTCAGGTCGGCGACCATCTCGTCCCAGTCGCCCTCGTACAGCTCCCGATTGAGGACCACCAGCATGCGCTCTTCGTCGCTCATGTCGTCCAGGAAATCGCGGACGACCTTGGGGGCGTTGCCGACGTCTGAAGTCACGTCGCCCACCTCGTTCCGGCCGGAACCGTCCTTGCGCCAGCGCATTGCCGTACTTGCGCTAGGCGTACTCTACGAACGCCGGCGTCGCTTTGCAAAGGTATTTCTGCGTGCCGGCCGGCGGCGGCACCGTGCCGGGAACGGCGGGAAACTCGCGCGCGCAGGGACGAAAAACGGCTTGCATCCCTCCGGTTGCGCCCCCACAATGCACTGCGTGATTCCCGCGGCGGCGTAGCTCAGTTGGTTAGAGCGAGGGATTCATAAGCCCTAGGTCACTGGTTCGAGTCCAGTCGCCGCCAGTGGCAGCGGTACGTCGCGGTGCACGAGTTCCCATGCGGCGTGGTGTGGACGGCCCGCGCCGAACATCGAGGAGAGAAACCAAATGCTGGCAGCTTGGTGGAAGGCGAAGTTCCTGTGGATTTTCAGTGTCTGGCAGATCCCGCTGATCCTCATGCTGGTCGCTCTGATTCTGGTGTACCGTCACATTCGGAACAAGCAGGTCTGAGCGGCGTCGGGTCCCGGCTCTGCCGGCAATCCGGACGGCCTGAATGACCGGTCGGCAGGGGGACCACGGCCCACGGCATCCAACGGCCCATGGCTGATGCGGCGGTGCATCCCGTCTATGTCCTGCATGGCGACGATGAGTTTGTGCGCGATGCCCGCCGGCGAGAGTTGATCGCTCACGTCATCGGCGAGTCCGACCCGCAGGTCGCCACCAGCAGCTTCGACAGCGAGGCCGAGCCCGCCGACGTATTCGACGAGTTGCGGACCGCGCCGTTCCTCGCGCCGCGACGCGCCGTGATCCTCCGCGACGCCGACGCCTTCGTCCGCAAGCACCGTGACCTGCTCGAGCGCTACCTCGCCGCGCCGTCCGACGCGTCCACGCTGATCCTGGAGGTCGGTACGTGGAAGCGCAACACGCGGCTGGCCAAGCTGCTGCCGAAGGTCGGCCGCGTCGTCGACTGCTCCCGGCCGGACCGGGGCTCCGTCGGGCGGCGGCTGCGGGACATGGCCGGCAAGCGGGGCAAGAAGCTCGCGCCCGACGCGGCCGAGCTGCTGGCCCAGTGGATCGGGCAGGATCTCGGCGCGCTCGACGGCGAGATCGAGAAGCTCTCGCTCTACGTCGGCGACCGGCCGGACATCACCGCACGGGACGTCGGGGCTCTGGTGACAGCCACCGTGGGGCCCGAGGCGTTCGCGCTGACCAACTGCATCACGTCCGGCGACACGGCCGGGGCGCTGACGGCGCTGAACGGCATGCTGTCCGTCCGGGGCGAGGAGTTCCGCACGCTCGGGATGCTGACCTGGCACCTGCGGCGGGCGCTGAAGGCGAAGCGACAGATGGAGGCCGGGCGGCAGCCGGACGTCAAGATGCCGGCCGGGCCGAGACGCGAGTTCATGAACATGCTCAACCGCCGCCCGATGCGGCGCCTGGAGGGCGACTTCCGCGCCCTGCTGCGGGCGGACCTGGGGATGAAATCCGGCCTCGAGCCCCGTGCGGCCATGCAGGAACTCGTCGTGCGACTGTGCACCTGACCCATGCGAACCGACGAAGACCGACTCGAAGGCCCCGACGAGACCGACCGAGACCTCATCGAGGACGAGGACAGCGACGTGCAGCCCTGCCCCGAATGCGGCCGCGAGATCTACGAAGGCGCCGAACGCTGTCCGCATTGCGGCATGTACGTCGGCACCGGCCCGCCCACGCTCAAGCGCCCCGTTTGGCATTGGGTCGCCGTCGGCATCGTCGCCTTCGCCGTCGCCTTCCTCGTGGCGACGTGTTGAGGACGCAGACCCGGAGGGCGGGACTCGTCCGCTCGCGCCGGATTGAGCGGGGCGTCCCGGAACCGTTCCTGGTCGCTCCGACCGGCTCGCAGTGGAGCACCATCAACGGGTCGGCGCGCGGCGCCGCGGTCGCGTAGTTCCTCGCGAACGGGCCGGGGGTCACAACTCGCGGATCAGCGCCAGGGCCCACGGCTCGAGCGACACCGACAGCTCCAGGCGGCCGTTCTCGTCGGCACGGTGGAGCCGCGTGTCGGTCGAGTTGGCGGCGGCGTGCAGCGCCTCGCATTGCTCGCGGCTCGGCTCGTCGCCGCAGCCCATGGCCCGCCAGGCGCTCAGCGCGTCGCCGTGGGCGGTGTCGAGGATCTCCACGGACACCGGGGCCCCGCCGGGCAGGTTCGTCACGGTGACCGCGACGTCGCGGGCGGCTCCGGTGCGCAGCGTTTTGTCGGCCGCTTCGCGCCCCGGCTGGGAGACCGGCACGGCCGTGGCGACCTCCGGGGGGTAGTTGTACAGAAGCGCGGTCAACTTACGGCTGTGCGCATGCCGGGTGGCGATGCCCCACGCGCCGCGGACGATTTCCTCGTCGCCCAGGGCGTTGAGGAACCGGTAGGCGTGGAATACCGGCTTGGGGATGCCGCGACGGTTGAGCATGCCGAACCCGCCGTGGAACAGGCCGGGCGGCGCGCCCTTCTCCTCGAAGATGTCGGTGAACACCCAGTAGGAAACCGAATCCGCAAGCCCCGAGGCGTCCAGGACGCTCCGGGCCACGTAGGTCGCCGCCTGGAGGTAGTCATGGGTATGGTCGACCGGCGAAGGCGAGGAACTCCACTCGGTCAGGTGCAGCTCGGCGTCGGCGTAGGGGCTCTCGGCCATCACATTCCGCACCCAGTGAAGGTCTCGCCGCAGGGAATCGACCGGGCGGGACGCGCCGGTGTAGTTTCCGTAGCCGTCCAGGGCGAAATCGGTGGGGTACGGGTGCGTCGAGACGAAATCGACGGGCAGCTTCTCCGCGGCACAGTAGTCCAGGAACTCGCGTATCCACACGCCCTGCCACGGAACACCGTACAGGTCCGCGACGCCCTCGAACGTGGCCGCGTCCCGCACGGAGGGGTCGTTGGCGTCCAGATCGCGCCGCGGGTAGAAGTTGCTGGTCGCCGGCCCGCCGACCCGAAGCGCCGGATCGATGCCTTTGCACGTCCGGACCGTCGCCTTGTACAGCTCGAAGTACTGTTCCTGCGTCCCCTTGAAGAAGACGGCGAGATTCGGCTCGTTCCAGACCTCGAAGTACCACCGGCGCACCTCGTCCGCGCCGTAGCGGCAAATCCAGTGTCGGATCGTGGCCTCGACCAGCCCGCACCAGCGGTCCATGTCCCGAGGCGGGCTGCCGTGCGCCTTCCACCAGAACACGGTCTCGCGCTCCACCGCCAGCTCGCCGGGACAGAAGCCCAGCTCGACGAACGGCCGGATGCCGGCCTCGAGCATGGCGTCGAACAGCGCATCGACGTAGTCGAAGCAGTGGATCGGCTGTCCGTCGGCTTCGCGGTAGACGAACATGTCGTCGTGGAACAACCCGTGGAACCGCAGGTACCGGAAGCCGCAGTCGGTCACGACTCGCCGGAGCTGCTCTTGCCAGGCGGCGCGGAGGCCCTCGTGGGCCCGGCCGGCCCCGACGCAGACGTTCCAAACAGGAGGCAGCGGCGTGCCGGGGGCTTGTGCGTCCAGGGCTACGTTCGTCATCGGTTGTCCTGTTTCCGTGGCGTCGCGGGGCGCGCCGCGGAAGCGGCGCACCCACGATCATCCGTCCACCGCGATTTACTTACCGGGGTCCCACCGTCCGACGAGCGGCTCGAAGGCCTTGCCGGGGAACTTCTCCTTGAAGATGTTGTAGTACCACATCTCCTTGGGCGAGCTGAGGACGTAGCCCGCCGGCGTCCTGTTGCCCTCGTCCTGGTCGGACCAGGCACCGTCGGCGAGCTTGTCTTCCGCCAGGCGATCCATCAGCCCGTCCGTGCCCGTCCCGCCGGAGAAGCGAAGCTTGTCCCGCTCGTAGATCTCCCGCGGAAGCAGGTCGGCGAAGGCCTCGCGGATGATCCACTTCTCGATCTCCTTGGCTCCGCGCGGGTGGATCTTCCAGTTCACCGGTAGCTGCATGGCCACCGCGACCACCTCTGCGTCGATGAACGGCGTTCGGTAGTTGATGCTGTTGGCCATCATCGCCCGGTCGAGGCGCTGCACGGCCGTGTTGTAGGCGACGGCGATGAGCTGGTCCATCATCCGGAGCTTGTCGTTGTCGGTGGCCTGCTCCTTGAGCAGGTGGTAGCCGCCGAACAGCTCGTCCCCGCCCTCGCCGCTGAGGATGCAGTTGGTCCGCTTGGCGGCCTCTGAAGAAGCGATCATGTTGGCGATCGTGCCGCTGACGCAGTCCTCGTCGAAGGACTCCATCGTCCAGACGGCGTCGGGCACGAGCCGCTCGACGTCCTCCGGCGTGTAGATGCGGATGACGTGCTCCATGCCGAGCTGCGCGGCGACGATCTTGGCGTTCTCGACGTCCGGAGCGCCCTCGACGCCGACGGTGATCAGCGGGATGTCCCGCAGCCCGAGGTGATGGGCGGCGCAGGCGATGAGGGAGCTGTCCAGCCCGCCGGACAGCAGGCAGGCGCCGACGGCGCCGTCGTCAATGCGGCGCTGCACCGCGCCGAGCATGGCCTCGCGGACGCGGGCGATGGCCTCGTCCTCGCCGCGCGGGACGTGGACCTCGGCGTGGTAGGGCAAGTAGGCCCCGGTGCCGGTGACGCTCGAGAAGGCCGTGGAGGGCAGCAGCTCGGTGATCTCCTCGGCGATGCCGACCAGCGACTTCATCTCGGAGGCGAAGCAGAGGTCGCCGTCGGCGGTTCGGCCCCAGTAGAGCGGCCGGACGCCGACCGTGTCGCGGGCGAGCAGCAGCTCCTCGCCGTCCCAGATCGCGCAGGCGAAGACGCCCTCGATGTGTCCGCCGAACGCACGGCCGTAGGTGTGGTACAGCTCCAGCGCGGCCTCGGCGTCCGTCTGGCCCGGGGCGCGGTAGTTGTAGATCTCCCCGTCGAAGAAGATCGCCGCCTCGCCGTCGGTTGCGTATCCGTCGCCGCGGGGCTCGGACAGTTCCGAGGCGCGGACGCCGGCGCAGAGCGGGCCGTTCTCGTCGATCCGCATGAGGTCCGGGCCGCGGTGTGCGAGGGTCTCGAGCATCCGCTCGACGGTGCTCTTGTCGGGGCTCTTGGCGAGGATTCCGGCGATGCCGGCCATGGGGGTTTATCCTTTCTTGCTGGGGGTTGCGGGCGCACGGCCCGCGATGCGGGTCTACTCTTCGGAAATCAGTCCTTCGTCGATGAGGAACTCGCGCGCCACTTCCCGCGGCGGGCGCCCCTCCTCGTCTACGGCGAAATTCAGCCGCCGCATCGTTTCGGTGTCGAGCTTGCCCCCGAGTTGGTTCAGAATATCCCGAAGCTGCGGGTACTCATCGAGCTTCTCGGCACGAATGACCGGCGCGGCGTAGTAAGCGGGGAAGAAGCTCTTGTCGTCCTCAAGGACCTTCAGGTTGTACTTCTGAATGCGCCCGTCTGTCAGGAATCCACAGATGACATCAACGTCCTTGTCCGCGCAGGCCTTGTACATGATGCCCGGGTCAAGCTGCTTGGGATCCTCAGCGAACTCCATATCGTAGTGCTCGATCAAGCCCTGGTAGCCATCCGGGCGGTCGAGAAACTCGGCCGTGAAGCCGGCGACAAGTTGCGGCTCGTCATCGCCGCGCAGGTGCTCGGCAAGGTCCGAGTACGTCTCGATCCCCAATTCCTCGGCCTGTTCCCGGCGCATGGTGAGGGTGAAGGTGTTGTTGAAGCCGAACGGCTCGAGCCAGATCAGGTTGTACTCCTCCTCGAACTGCTCGGCGACGACCTCGTAGCACTTGTCCGGGTCGGAGATCGCCTCCCGGTCCAGGATGTTCACCAGGCCCGTGCCGGTGTACTCGGCATAGAGATCAAGATCGTCGCCCTTAAGGGCATTGAAGCAGACCATGGTTCCGCCGAGTCGCGAACGCGCGTCCACGCTCAGGTCGGTCTTGTCCTCGATCATCAGGGCCATCATCTCGCAAAGCAGATCCTGCTCCGTGAAGTCCTTCCCGCCTATGACGACATCCGCGCGTGCGAACAACTGCCAAGCCGTGGCGCTGAGCGCCACGACGACGACGATGATACCAAGCGCGGTGCCAATTCTTGCCTTGCTGCTCATGTCATGCTCCTCTCATTCCGCCGCTCAGACCCCATTGCCTGACGCGGACCGTAGGCCCGTCGGCGTAAGCCATTTCTCGAAACGACCCAGGAACAGGTCCAGCCCAAGCGCCAACGCGACGGCCGGCAACGCCCCCGCCAGAATCAACTCAATGTGCCCGCCGCTCAGACCTTGGAATATCAGTATTCCAAGAGACCTTGCGCCAATCAGCGTCACCAGCGTCGCTACGCCTACGGTCCAGACCGTCCCGACCCGTATACCGGCCATTATGACCGGCAGTGCCAGCGGAAGCTCGATTCTATGCAGTATCTGACGCTCGGTCATACCCATGCCACGGGCGACCTCGATGACGGTTGAGTCCACCTGCCGAATGCCCGTGAAGGTATTGCGGAGTATCGGAAGCAATGCGTACACGACCAGCGCGACCAAGCCGGGGAGTATCCCGATCGTGGGGAGCCCCAAAGCCAGGAACAGTGCGCCCGCCAACGCCACCAAAGCCAGCGAGGGGATCGGCTGGAAGATGCTGACGACGCCCAAAACGAGGTTTGCCGTGAATTCGTTCCGGACCCGGGACAAGGCCACGCCCAGGGGCACGGCAATCAGCGTGGCCAGAAGCATGGCCATGAACGCCAGAAGTAGATGACGAGCGGTTAGCTCGATTATCTCCGGGCCGCGTTCCTTGAGGAAGCTCCCCTCACGCCGGCGGCTTCGGGTGGCCGGGCTGTCGCCTTCTTCCGATTCCTGCGTCGCGGGCTGCTCGGATGGGCGGGTCGTGGTCCTCTCTTCGCCCGCCGGCTCGTCGGCCGGCGGCTCGGCCGCGCGTACCAAGGGCGGGTACAGACACAGGGCAGCCGCCAAGAGCGGCAGCGCCATGAGTTTCCACCGTCCACTCATCCCTCACCCCCCATCTCCCCCAAAACGCTTGAGACGGCGTCGAGCAGGGCGCATTGGGTCATCATGCCGCGGAAGCTCTTGCCCTCGTAGACGGGCACTTCGCTCCGGCCGGTGCGCTTGAACAGGTCCATCGCGTCGATCAGGGAGCTGCGCACCGCCAGGTAGTCCTCGGGGCGTTGCTGCGGCGCCCGCCCGTCCGTCCCGGCCGCGTCGAGGATCGACCGCACCGTCCGCGTCAGCAGCGAGAGCTGGAAGCGGTGCTGCCCGAGAAACTGGTCCACGAACTCGTTGGCGGGGCTGTCGACCAGCTCCTTGGGCGTTGCGAGCTGCTGGAGCTCGCCGGCGTCCATCAGCGCGATGCGGTCGCCCATCTTGACCGCCTCGAACACGTCGTGCGTGACGAAGAGGATGGTCTTCTTGATCTCGCTCTCGAGCTCCAGGAACTCGTTCTGGAGCTGCTCCCGCGTGATCGGATCCAGCGCGCCGAACGGCTCGTCCATCAGTACGATGGGCGGGTCGCCCGCCAGGGCCCGCGCCACGCCGATCCGCTGCCGCTGCCCCCCCGAAAGCTGCGAGGGGAAGCGGTCCCGGAAGTCCTCCGCCGGCAGGCCGACCATCTCCAGCAGGCGGTCGACCCGCTCGTCGACATCGGGGTTCGCCCAGCCCAGCAGGTTCGGCACGACGCCGATGTTCTCGGCGATGGTCATGTGCGGGAAGAGCCCGATGTGCTGGATCGCGTAGCCGATGCCGCGCCGCAGCTCAACCGGATCCCGAGCCATGATGTCCTCATCGTCGACGAGGATTTGCCCGTCCGTGATGGGGATCAGGCGGTTGACCATCTTCATCGTGGTCGTCTTCCCGCTGCCGCTGGTGCCGAGCAGCACGAGCGTCTCGCCCCGCTCGACCTCCAGCGAGAGGTCGCGCACGGCCTCCACACCCCCCGGGTAGGTCTTCCAGACATGTTCGAAGACGATCACGGTTTACTTGGCGCGCTTGTCCACCTCGAAGATGCCCAGCAGCCCGTGCGCGCAGCCCTGCCCGTCCTGCAAGCTGTGGACGAGGTAGCGCAGCGCGTAGCCGAGCTGGGGCTCGATGATGTTCTCCCGCGGCAGGCCGTAGCGGAGCCAGCCGTTGGCCTCGACGACGAGCTTCATCCGCTCCATCATGTCTCGCACGGCCGGGGGATGGCTCGCCGGCTGCGGGGGCTCGGGCGGCTCGAACGTCCGCTTCTGGGCATCGTAGCTCTGGAGCAGATGCTTCGTGTACTGCACGAGCGTGTTCCAGCACATCTGGAGGTGCTCGAAGTAGTCGTTGAGGAAGGGGAAGCCCGCCTTGGGCACGTAGTTGAACAGCAGGTCGTCCAGTTCGGTCCGGTGGTTGATCTCGTGCAGCGAGTTCACTGCGCGGCGCAGCGGGCGCGCGTGCTTGTTGTACTCGCCGGTGTCCACGTGCCGGCCGGTCATGATCCCCCGGTCCACCCAGCCGACCGGGTTGATCTTCACGCCGGCGGCCTCGCTGGCCTGACCGACGATGTCCTCGGCCTCCCGGCGGCTCATCAGGCGGAGCGTGAGGTGCTGGAGCTGGTCGCGCTTGGCCTCCCGCTCCTCCGGCTCGTAGATGTAGGACACGACGTAGTCCATGTTGCGCAACTCGGCCGGGTCGGTCACCCACAGGTCCTGCCACTCGTACGAGTAGCGCCCGAGCCAGTCGCAGACGATGATGCAATAATCCTCGACTCGCTCGGCGATGTCGGCCAGCAGCTTCACGGCCGTGGCGTCGTCGTTGTGGTGCGAGAACGTGCCGAACGACGTGAAGTACAGGTCGTACGGCCTCTCGCCGTCGTCGAACGGCAGCTCCCGCGTGAAGTCTCCCTGCTCGAAGATCATCTTCGGCCGGTTTCCGTAGATCTCGCGGGCCTGCTCCAGCAGGTCGTCGTTGAGGTCCACGCCCTTGTAGACGCCGAGGATCTCGTCGGTCAGCAGGTCGACCTCGGTCTGCTGGAGGTCGGCGTCGCGCTGGCGGACGCCGGCGAGCAGCTCGTAGCCGTCGGCGCTGCCGCAGCCGAGGTCGACGATCCGCAGCCGCCGCATCAATGCCTGGCTTCGGTCGATCAGCTTCTGGAGGTGCGGGCGCAGCGCGAAGCGCGTGACCTCGTCCTCCCAGTAGAGGCGGACGTTGTCGTACTTGCCCACCCGCCCGGATTTCTTGGCGTACAGGCCGCTCTTGACGGCCTCGGTGTACGCGCCCATCTGTTCGTCGGCGCTGGTCATTCCCGGCTCCGTTCCTTTCACTCGGGGAGGGTCGCGTCGAGGACGCCCGGCACGTTGGCGCGGATGTCCTTGCGGACTTCATCCGGCAGGCGCTTGCGGGGCTCGGCGAGAATCTCGTGATACCTCTCGTGCGCCGCCCGCAGGGCCCCGCCGTGTTCGCTCTCCAGCGGGTACTTCACGTACACGTCGTCGCGGGTCGGCAGCGGCAGGTTGTACACGTACGTCTTGTGCGAGGAGGCCATGACCTCGCGGATCAGCGACAGGACCTCGTCCCGGCGAGACGCGTCCACGGGCGATTCCCGCAGGATCCGCTTGACGATGTCGATGTGGGCGTCGTCCATGACGGCCTGCTCGGGGCAGAACACGTTCGTCCGCTCCAGCAACCCGAAGGCGTAGTGGATGTACTGCGCGCCGCTGCGGGGCACGGTGAGGTAGGCCATGAGCTTCTCGACCGTCGCCTGGATGCCCGGCTCGGCGACGTCGCCGACGCCCGCGGTCGAATAGCACGGCAGCCCGTAATGGCGGGCCATCTGGGCGCAGTCGATGTTGTAGTGCGCGAACTCCGGGGCGCCGTACATGTCGTTGAGGTTGTCCAGCCGCGTCCGCACCGGCACCGCCCCGTACAGCACCGGCGCGCCCGGCGAGACGAGCTGGGTGATCATCACGCCGGCCAGCAGCTCGGCGTTGATCTGCGCGACCATGCCGAACTCGTCGAAGGGGCCCGTCGCGCCGCCCATCGGGCAGCTCGAAATCACCACCGGCACGCGCCGCTCGGCGATGGCCATGAGCTTGTCGGCCGTGTCTTCCACGACCTGCAGCGGGCTCTTGATGACGCACGTGATCATGCTGAACACGGGCTCGCGCTCGAAGGCGTCGGCCCCGCCGGCGATGATATGACCCATGCGGATGATGTCGTCGAGGGCGTCGAGCGTGGTCAGGCCCGCCTCGACGTGCTTGGTGATGTTGTCGAAGCTCGCCAGGAGCTTGTTGACGTCCTTGTTGGCGTCGGTGACCTCGTCGTCCTGGATGTTCACGTTGCGGATGAAGAAGTCCAGGTTCGGCAGGCGCTCGCACAGGTGGGCCGAGTTCCGCAGCCGCTCGATGCTGCCCGGCTGCCGCGTGAAGGTCGGCACGTCGCCGTCGAAGCCCACGTCCAGCCAGATGTTCGTCTCCGACCCGCTGCCGAAGCGGACGCGCGGCTCCGACGCGTCGAGGACCAGCCGGTTCTCGGGCTCCCGCGCGCCGAGGACGATCGTCGACGGCGCGGATTCCAGCGCACGGTTCAGAACCTCCTCGGGCACGCGGATGCGCGTGTGGTCCTCCTCGGCCGTCACCTCCGCGCCGGCCCGCTTGAACAGCTCCGCGGCGGCGTCGTTGTAGCACAGCAGCCCGGGGTCGCTCAGCAGCTCGCGGGAGATGCCGTCGATCAAGCGAATCTGCTCGTCGCTGAGCCGCTGTTCCGGCCGTACGAGCACGCCTTGCCTCTGTTGGCTCTTATCCATGTCTCTCACTCAGTCAGGTCCAATCCGTTCACGAATCACACGGCTTTCGCGTGTGATCTCGCCGCCACCCGCTGCGGGGCGACGACCGCCAGGCGGGGCCGGCCATTGGCTCCGGGCCTCGAACCGCCTTCGCCTCGTCGCGGCTTCGTGCAATCCGTGCTATTCGTGCAATCCGTGGAATCCTACGGTTCCGGCAGGATCTCGGGGAATCGCGCGCGGATCTTCGCCCGCAGCCCTTCGTCGAGCTGCGGCGTCGCGGGCTCCCCCCGGACCCGGCCGACGAACGCCCGCGCCTGGCTCAGCACGTCGCCGTCCGGCGTCATCTTGTCGCGCTTCTCTCGGTTGGCGAGCGTCGGCATGTAGAACTCGCCCCGCATGTGCTCCAGCGTGTGCGGCTCGACGAGGTAGTCCTGTCCGGGCCCCTTCGAGACGATCAGCTCCGTGCCGAGCGTCTCGTCGTCCACCTCGATGCCGCGGAGCACGCGCTGGCACATGCCGAGAATCTCATTGTCGATCGCGAGCTTCTCGTAGGAGACGGTCAGGTCCGCCTCCATGAGCCCGGCGATGTCGTGGATGTAGTTCGCCCCGGACATCGCCACGAGCAGGGCGGACATCGCGCTTTCGTAGGCGGACTGCACGTCGACGCTCTTGGCGTCCGTCGTGCCGCCCGTGGAGTAGTACGGGATGCCGAAGTGCTGGGCCATCTGCGACACGGCCGCATTGATCATGCCGCGCTCGATGC
>CAZHEH010000031.1:29698-34509 GCA_964531695.1 uncultured Planctomycetaceae bacterium
CCGAAGTGCTGGGCCATCTGCGACACGGCCGCATTGATCATGCCGCGCTCGATGCAGCCGCCGAGGTGGTCCATCGTCCGCAGGTCGGGCGTCGAGCCGACGGACCCGCAGATGCCGGGGGCGCCCTTCCGCACCGCTTGCAGCATGCAGATGCCGCCGAGCGTCTCGGCCGTGTGGGTCAGCACGTTGCCGGCCAGCGTGATCGGCGCGGTCGTGCCGCAGATCGGCTCGGTCGGCACGACGACGGGCAGGCCCTCCCCCGCCAGGTAGCAGGACATCTCGCCGTAGTCGTCGTCGATCTTGTACGGGCTGATGATCAGCGTGATGAACGACACGAACGGGCGCTGGCGCAGCTCGTCCGCCCCGCCGGCGATCATCCGCGCCATCTCGACGGCCTTCTTGCAGCCGTCGAGCGTGTAGATGCCGCCCATGACGTGCTTGGTCGTGTGGCTGAGCGTGTGGAAAAAGCGGTTGACGTCGATGTCGTCACGCACCTTCACGTCATGGGGGAAGGTGTTGATCGTGTGCAGGTGCACGTTCGGCAACTGCTGGATCATCCGGGCGTTGAGCACGAGGTCGCCGATGCCCGACGGCCGCCGCTCGCCCGTGTCCGGGTCCAGAACGTACAAGGCCGTGCCGCCCGTGCCGTAGTGGACGCGGGAGTCCTCCAGGACGCAGTCGTACTGCCCGTCGCGCGAGTAAAGCGTGATGGACGAGGGGTTCGACGCGACCGCGTCCTCGACGAACGCCCGCGGGAACCGGACGATCCGCGTCTGGTCGTCCGCCTCCGCCCCGGCCGCCTTCAACGCCTCGAAGGCCGTGTCCGAGTACACCGCCATCCCGCCGCGGGCCAACACCTCGAAGGCGGCCTCGGCTACCTGCTTCTCGCCCGCGTCGCCCAGCGGCCGGTACAGCCGCGAGGGCAGGCCCAACTGCTCATGCTTTGCTGTGCTCATTCTGTGGTCGTCCGTGTTCGTGTCCTGTCCGGAGAAGGATAGCGCGGCACCGGCCGCACCAGTGCGGGAAGAGACGACGAGGCCGTCTCCGCGCGACGAACCGCCCGGCGGCGCCGGCTAGGCGCCCCAGTCGGGGGGCATGCTGTCCCGGCCGGCCGCGCCCGGCCGCGAGGGCCGTGCGGGCGCCCGCCCGCCGACGGCTCCCCAAGCCGCGAGGGTGCAGTCCCCGCCCGTCACCGGACGATGCCGGGCCGCCAACGGCCCCAACAACGCCCCGCCCGCGCATGCAATGTCTTGTCCGGCCGGGGGGAACATGGGTACAGCATTGTAACGCCCTTTCCGCAGATCGCAACCGGGTATGTGGACTGCGATGCAAGCCGCCACGGACCGCGGGCCTCGTCAGGATGTCGGCGGCGTCCGGGGTCGCTTCCGCAGGCGCCGGATCGCCACGCCGGCCAGGACCGCCAGGACGATGCCGCCGCCCGCCACGGCCCAGGGCCAGACCGCCCCGGCCTCCTGTGCGTCTTCCGCGTCGGACGACGAGCCGGACCTGCCCCGGTCACCGGCGTTGGCGCCGCCGGACCCGGCGGACTCGCTCCTCCGGGAAACGGGCTCCGGGTCCAGCCGGTGCAGCAATGCACCCGTGCGGAGCGTACGAGCCAGCTCCTGCGCCTCCCGCTGCGTGAAGGAGCCCTCGATAATGGCCTGCTTGGAGATCGTCGAGTGGATCCTCGGCGCCGAGTAGACGATGTCGTCCACCAGAATCGCCATGGGCTTGCCCGTGTGGGCCGAGGTCATCTGTGCGAACAGGCGCGCGCCGCGGTCGTCGAAGGTGAACTCCACCGCCGGGCGGCCCGTCCGGTCCAGCGTGGGGCGCGCATTCGTCAGGGACCAGCCGCGCGGGCCCTTCTCGTGCAGCATCGTCAGGGCGTCCGTGTTGCCGACCAGCAGGTAGTACCGCCCGTCGGCCTCGCGCCGGTAGCACGGCAGGCCGGGGAAGCGGTCGCTGACCTCCTCCCCACCTTCCTCGTCCGCGTAGATCGGAAGCCAGACGTACTCGCCGTCCCGCTTCCGGACGGCTTCCGGACCTTCGTCCTCGAGCATGTCGCGGTAGCGACGGAATTCCTCGTTGGTGACTCGAAGCGGCAGGCCGGACCGCTCCAGCCCCGGCACGATGCGGAACTCCAGCACGCCCGCCTGGGCGACGAGGCGCTCGAGATCTTCCGGGTCCGTGCCCTCGCGGGCGGGCAGGTGGATCTCGATCCGGTTGTTGCCCAGCGGGGTCATCTCCACGCCGCGCAGGCCCTGCGGATCGATGCGGCTCTTGAGGATCTCGATCATCCGCTGGGAGAGGTCGCCGGAGGAGGGGGGCGCCTTTTCCAGCTCCTCGATGTCTTCCCGCACCCGCTCGATGGCGAGCTCAAGGTCGTTGACCTTTTCCGTATCGCCCGCCTCCCGTGCCCGCCCCAGGTCGGCACGCAGCTCCTCCAGACGGGCCTTCTGCCGATCCAGCTCCATTTGGTTGGTGCCGATCTCGAAGATCAAGCTGTGCCCGCCCTGGAGGTCGATGCCTTCGGGCTCGGGCTGTTCCTTGGCCCGGACGGCCACGCAGGCCCCCGCCAGAACCACGGCCAAAGCAAGTGTGTACGGCCTCGGATGCATGTGCCTTCCCTGCCTCCCGCGGGACACGAGCGGGTCCGCCCCCGAATCGTAAGCCGTGACCCTCGCGAGAGCAACCCGGCCCTGCTCGCCTGCGCCGCTCGCCGCGCGCACCGCGCTCTCGGCGCTGAGAAGCCGCGGCGCGAGTCGATCTTCCCTTGACCCCCGGACGTATGATCTAATACGAGCTGGATGGGGAATAGGAGTGCAACCCTTGCTGCGGATGATCTGGAATAACACGAAGACGGCGATGCTGCTCGGCGGGCTGATGGGCCTGTGTATGGGCGTGGGCTACCTGATCGGCGGGCAGCAGGCGCTGATCCCGGCGCTGGGCATCGGCATCCTGCTGAACTTCGGCGCGTTCTTCTTCAGCGACAAGATCGCCCTGGCGACGATGCGCGCCAAGGAGGTGTCCCGCCAAGATGACCCCGAGCTGTACGACGCGGTGGAGCGGCTCGCCGAGCGGGCAGGGCTGCCGATGCCGAAGGTCTGCGTCTCGCCCGCGGCCGCGCCGAACGCCTTCGCCACCGGCAGGAGCCCGAAGCACAGCGCCGTGTGCGTCACGGCCGGGCTGCGGCAGATGCTCAGCCGGCAGGAGCTGGAGGGCGTCATCGCCCACGAGCTGTCCCACGTGAAGCACCGGGACGTGCTGATCAGCACCATCGCGGCCGTGGTGGCCGGGGCCATCACGATGCTGACCTACTTCGGCCTGTTCTTCGGCGGCGGGGACGACGACGAGGGCAACCCGCTGGTGGCGCTGGCGCTGATGATCTTGGCGCCGATCGCGGCCGGGCTGATCCGCATGGCGATCAGCCGCTCGCGGGAGTTCGAGGCCGACCGGGCCGGGGCCCACATCGCCGGCTCGCCGCGCGGGCTGGCCAACGCCCTGCGGAAGCTGCACGAGGGCAGCCGCCGCGTGCCGCTGCCCGTGCCCGAGAGCCAGAGCAGCTTGTTCATCGTCCAGCCGCTGACCGGCAAGCGCGGCGGCATGAAGAAGCTCTTCATGACCCACCCGCCCGTCGAGGAGCGCCTCGCGCGGCTCAACGCCATGAACGTGTAACCGACGGCTCTCAATGCCAAGCGGACAACGCCTCAACGCAGAGAGCGCAGAGAAAGGCGGGAGCGGAGCCCGCCCGGAGCGGGGTCCGGCGGGCAGGGCGTCCCCGTCCGCGGCCGACAGGTGATGCTGCACTAGCGGCAGTTCGCAGGTCGGAGGTCGCGGTGAGAAGCGGTCGACGTTCGGGGTTCGACGTTCGATGGTGCGCGCGCCCCCGTGCGGGGAAGGAGGGCGGCGCCGTTTGCAGCGAAGGTCAGTCCTGAGCTTGTCGAAGGGCACCATGCTGAGCTTGTCGAAGGGCACCATCCTGAGCTTGTCGAAGGACGTCCCGCCTGCGATCTGTCCGCGCTGCGGCCCGAAGGGTCGGCGAGGGGTTGGCCGCTTGCCCCCGGCGTGTCTTCACGCCCGTGGAGGGCAGCGACGGTATTGCCGCCGGCGACCTCGGCAACACCCGGCCCTTCGACAATCCCGGAGGGATGCGACCATTCCAGGCCGGGGTGGCAACCCCGGCACCGTCCGGACCGATCCCCCGGCGAACCCCGGCCGGGGTGACGCCAAGGCGGCGATGCGCGCGTGCACGGATGACATGCCGTCCGTGCACGCCCGGCAGCCGCAGCGCAGGGAAGGCCCCGTGGGGGCCGTAAGAAGGTAGCCCCGCCCGTGAGGCCTGAGCGAGTCCCGGCGCGCCGGGACGAGTCGAAGGCCGGAGGGCGGGGAACAGGTCACGCCGCAGCGCCCAGGAGCCCCAGCGGGGCGATTGAATCCCGGCCGCTGGCGGCTCCCCATTCCGCCCTTGTCTGCTTCCGCCGCGCTCTCGACGTTGAGACGCTGTTCGCCGCGCCGAGTTCCGCCGTCCTCTGCGTTCTCCGCGATCTCGCCGTGGAGAGCCGCTGTCCGACCCGCCGTTTGCCCTTGCCGATTCCGGCCGTGCGCGGGATAATCCCCGGCCGTGATGGGGAACGCGTCATCTCGGGGCTTCGCCCAAGGCCGACCGACCTGCGCGCCCCCGGCACAGCCGCTCGAGGTCCGCACGAACGGCGACGGCGAATCCGACTGGGACAACCGCATTCTCTACTGCGGCTACCGCCTCGACCCCGAAACCGGCGCGAACGGACAGGGCATTATGCATGTGCGGCATC
>CAZHEH010000032.1:0-34120 GCA_964531695.1 uncultured Planctomycetaceae bacterium
GCTGGCCGAGATCAAGCTGGGCTTCGATGTACCGGCGGTACGCGTTCCCGAAGCCGGCGAATGACCCCGAGGACCCGAAGGAGTTCACGAACCTGGCGCTGGTCGAGCACGCGACGGCCGATCACGAAGCCCGAACAAGACCAATGCACGCCGAGCTGGTTTCGGAGGTCGGCCGAGAGCCGGACGAGGCGGAGGCCCAGCGCCGGGCGGACCAGGCCCGCGGCAACGGCCGGGAGGCGCCGGCCCCCACACGGTGATCGGGTATACTGCCGGAATGAAGGTCGAACTGCACCTGCACACGAGCCGCTACAGCCCCTGCGCCGTGGCCTCCCCCGCCGCCATGATGCGTGCGCTGATCGACTGCGGCTACGGCGCCGCCTACCTCACCGAGCATGACCAGCTCTGGCGCGACTTCGAGATTGACGATCTCCAGCGCGATTTTCCGGCGATCCGGATCTTCGGCGGCGTGGAGTTGACCGTGGGCTCGCACCACATCGTGGTACTCGGCACGACGGACCGAACCTACCTCCAACTGGAGGACGAGGCAGACATCCTGGCCAAGGCCGGCGAGGCCGGCCACGCGGTCGTGCTGGCGCATCCGTACCGTTGGCCCGGCGGCGATGACCTGCTCCACAGGGGTCTCCGCCCCGACGCCATCGAGTATTTCACGAACAACCACGGCGACGGCGAAGCCGCGCGAGCGGCGGAGACGGCCGCCGGTCTCGGGATTCCTCTGGTCAACTCATCGGATGCGCACAACGTGGACGCGGTGGGCCGCTTCTGGATCGAGACGGACGAGCCGCTGAAGGAGTCGCGGGACATCCGGACCGTAATACGGGGCGGCGCGTACCGATGCTGTCCGAGATGACGGCGGACGATGCGGGCCGCTGGAGCAACGCTGGAAGGTCGCGCGGCTGCTTCCGGAATCGCGCTAGCGTTTGCGGTAGACGATGCGGCCCTTATTCAGATCGTACGGGCTGAGCTGGACGGTGACGGTATCCCCCGGCGTAATGCGGATGTAGTGCCGCCGCATTTTGCCGGAGATATGGCCGATGATCTCGTGGGGCTTGCCGCCCACTTCGATCTCGAGGCGAAACATCGCGTTGGGCAGCGACTGCTTCACCGTGCCTTCGACTTCAATCAGGTCGCCTTTGGGCATCCGGAGGGTTCCTCGGGGTCCGCAACGAGACATCGGCGGATTGGCTGGCCCGCCGTGAGCGATTCCATCGCCCGAAGCCATCAGGATAGCAGGGATCGCCCGAACACGCAACGGCCTGTGCCGAAGCGCTTCCGAAGCCGTCGAACGGTCGCCTATACTGACGTGGAGCCATGAGCACCGCCACCGAACATGCCGTCGCCGATCTCGACGCGTCGCTGCGCGACAAGCTGGCGGCCTGCCGTGCGGAGCTGTCGCGTGCGGGCAGCGTTCTCGTCGCCTTTTCGGGGGGTGTGGACAGCACGCTGCTGCTGCACCTCGCCGCCGATACGGTGGGTACGGACAACGTCCTGGCCGCGATGGCCGTCAGCACGATCTTCCCGCAGAGCGAACGAGGCATCGGCCGGTCCGCGGCGGCCCGGATCGGCGTGGAGCTTGTCGAGGTTGAGACCCCGCAGTTGGCGGACCCCAACTTCACGTCCAACCCGTCCGACCGCTGCTATTACTGCAAGGCGCAGATGCTCAGCCGGCTTCAGGACTTGGCCCGCCGGCGCGGCCTGGCGGCCGTGCTGACCGGCACGAACGCCTCGGACATGGACGAGCCCCGGGCGGGCCTCCGGGCCGAGGCCGAGCAGAACATCGTCCGGCCCCTGCTGGCGGCGGGCATCACGAAGGACGAAATCCGGGCCTTGTCGAGGGCGCTGGCCGTGCCGGGCTGGGACCGGCCGTCCAACGCATGCCTGGCCTCGCGGATCCCGTTCGGCAGCCGGATCACGCCGGACAAGCTCGGGCGAGTGGAACGGGCCGAGGAGGCGCTGGCGGGGCTGGGCTTCGGCCAGTGCCGCGTGCGGGACCACGACCGGATCGCCCGAATCGAGCTGCCCCCGGATGCCCTCGACGCGGCCGTGCGCCGCCGGGGGGAGATCCGCGACGCGGTCAAATCAGCCGGCTACACCTACGTCGCGCTGGACCTGGAGGGCTACCGCACGGGCTCGGCCCACGAGGCAAGCTGATCGCCGCTACCGCCCGAAGCTCCCTTTGCCGCCGATGGTCTCGACTCGCTGGCTGTCGGGCCAGACCCGGATCATCGGGCTCGAATACACCTGAGATCGGCCGGAGGCCGGGTCGTCCATGATGACCTCCGCGTCGGCCTTCGGCTCGTCCTTGAGGTAGCCGTAGACGGTGGCGAGATCGCGCGAGCGGTCGTACAGGATCCGCTCCCCGCGTGCCTCGTACGGCGCGTAGGTCAGCCGCGCTCGCCGCCATGCGTGGAAGCGCTCGAACTGGCCGACCCTCGGGGCATCCGCCTCCTCCGCGGATTCGGCAAACCATACAGTGGCCGCTCCGCAGCGCAGCGAGAGCGACGATCCTTCCGTCAGAGCGCCCCAATCGGGCGTGCGGAGGCCCTCGGGGGCTCGCACGTCCTTGCCGCTGAAGTGCTTCATCGTCACGTCGCCGTGCACGGTGGCCTCCCGCTCGGCCTGCAGCAGCTCCATGTAGCATCGCGGGCCGCCGCCGGGCTCCTCGACCGGGCGCCACTCCAGCACGGTCTGGGTGGGTCTCTGATCCGCGCCGAAGCGCTCCTCCCCCGATCCGCCGCCTTTGTCGGCCGGGGACCGGTAGTCCTCGGCGATCATCTTGCCCCAACTCGTGATGGACGCTCGCTGAAGCTTTCGATCGTAGTTGAAGTTCGTACTGCGTAGCTGCATGCGGCGCAGCAGGCGGCCCTCCTCATCCAGTTCGACGCGCCGGTACACGACGTTCCGCTCGGCCGCGTTCTCGCCCGTGGCGCGGACCATCCGAACCCGCCGGCTGCTGTATCCGGGCATGCCCAGGGCCAGGCCCGACTCCTCGTCCGCCGGATCGGCGGGTTCTTCCGCGGTTCGCTCGAACCACAGGCGCAGCGACTCGGAGGCGACGAAGTCCGGTCCGCTGTGCAGGCGGACGGTCCCCAGGAACTCGGCCGTGTCACGCTGGCCGAAGTAGGACATGCCGTCCTTCCAGGTGACCCTCACCTCGCGCGGCTCGTCTCGTTCGGCGCCGTCGCCGAAGATGTCCACGACGGTCGTGAACTCCAACTCGCCGACGCCCTCGGTCCGCAACTCCACCTCGCGCCGTTCGGGGTCGGCTTCGTCCAGCACTTGGTAAACGCGGATGGTGCGACCGAACAGGCGGTTCGTGCCGCGATGCAGGACCGCCCGGGCTTCCTCGTCGTCATCGTCGGCGTACAGAAAGGCGTTCCGTTGGACGAGGTCACTGACGATACGGGCGGCCGTGGCCTCGAAGGGCTCCGCCCCGCTCTCGTCTCGCACGCGGGCGTTGCCCGTGGCATCCAGCGTGCTGGCGAGCCATTCCGGCTCGGCGCCGGGCTCGGGGGAGCGCCGGTCAAAGTCCACCACGGCCCGGTCCGCCCACAGGTCGCGGCCCTCCCAGCGCCCGTAGACGTTCCCCGTCGCGATGGCCTGGTCCACGCGAATGTCGCCGTCCCGGTTCGTCATTTCGGCAAGCAGCGTGTCGCATTCGACGAACTCGTCCTCGGCGCCCGCCTCCTGTTCCAGCCGCACGCCGCCGCGGAACAGCGCCTGGTCGATCCGCTGGCGCACGGCCACCTCGCCGTCCGGCTGCCGCGCACGCTGCTCCGTGAAGTCGATCAGGACCGAGTCGGTCCACTGGATTCGCTGCCGCGTCTCGTCCTTCGCGGCGTCACGCTCCGGCTCGCCCTCCGGCGGTTTGGAGGTCGCCAGAACACGGCCGCCCTTGCCGATCATGCTGCCCGGTCCGAGCAGCTCGGCCCGCCCGGCCGTGCGGTCGAAGCGCATCTCCTCGCATTCCGCACGCGAGCCGTTGTCCAACGTGAGGACCGCGGGATCTTCGGCGGTTCCCACCAGACGACCCCGCTGGCTCGGGGCGCCGGTCGCCTCGTCCGCGTCCCGCTTGAAGAGGAACGAGTCGCACTCCGCGCGGGTCTGTTGGTCCGTGAGCACCATGCCCTCCCCCCGACCGGCGGCGGTATATCGCTTGGGCGAAGGCGTGGGAGTGTACCCGTCCGGACGAAGCACCAAGTCCCCCTCCCACGTGATGACCACCGGCTTGGTTCGGGGCTTGGGCGGCTTGACCGGATCAGGGCCAGGCCGCTCGGCCGGCCTGTCTCGTTCGGGTCGGTCCCGTCTCCGCGGCTCCGGCTCCTCGGATTCGGATCCCTCGTCCAGGCCCCGGTCTCGCTCGAAGCGCAGCGTCAGATGGTCGGCGTTCTCGATCCGCCCGGTGTCCGAGACGAGACGGACCTCGTCGAACAACTCGACCACGTAGATGTTGTCGCCCTCGTCGGGGGGGCGCTTCGGCGCGGGATCGTCCGGCTCGCCGCCGGCGGCTGCCACGGGCCTCTCGGCCGGGGGCCGAGGCGGGGGCTCGCCGCCGCTGGGTTCCGATTCCGTCGGGCGGTCCGGAGGGGCCGGCTCCGGCGCCGGTTCCGTGCGGGCAGCGCCGGGCAGCGCCACGACCTCCATGTCGTCCGGGACGTCGTAGAGTGTGATCTTCTCGCCCTTGTTGATCCGCAGCAACTCGAGCTGCCGGGGGGCCTCCTTCCAGCGGATGTCCAGCCCCTGTCCGCTGATGTCCGCCTCGGCCGATTCCAGCTCAATGCGGCTGTTCGTCTCGATCTGGAGCAACTGCTGGTCGAACCGGACGCTGTCCATGCGGATCAGGACGCGATCCTCCGGGCGCTCGGACAGCGGCGGCCGGTTGGGGGTTCGCCCGCGGTCGATCAGCAACTCGACGTTGCCCGAGAGGAACAACTCGCGGAAATCCGCCCCCATCGCGTCCGTCCCCTCGGTGCGCCCGGTGCCCGCATCCGCCCGGATGTAGACCTCCTGCCCGCGCTCCAGGTAGAAGGTGATCCGCGGCCGGACGAGGTCATAGGTGTGGGGCCCCGTCTTCTCGTAGCTATCCCACTCGAAGACACGGCGAAGCTGGTCCTCGTCCCAGGTCTCCGCGCGGAGGTCCTCCCCGCTGCTCAGCTCGACCTGGCCGATTTTCTCCGGCCCCGGTGGGGTCTCGTGGCGGGGGTCCGGAGGGCGCGGCCCACCCGACTCGGCGCGGGCCTCTTCCTGACGGCCGTCGCGCCCGGCCGAGGCCCACCGCGACGCCAACCGGTAGCCCATGAAGCCCGCCAGCAGGATCGCGAAGGTCCCCAGAAGCAGCACGATGCGGCGTTTCATGCGCTGCTCGCCTCCGACGGGAAGTACCGTGCCATGATGCCGTCCCAGCGCCCCGAGCCCTTGAGGATCATCTCAATCACCTCGCGCACGCAGCCCTGCCCGCCGCCGAGCCGCGTCACGTAGGCGGCCCGCTGGCGCACCTCGGCTACCGCGTCGGCGGGGGCAAGCGGCAGGGCGCAAGCCATGAGCATCGGCAGGTCCGTCAGGTCGTCTCCCATCACGGCCGTGCGATCCGCCGTTATGTCAAGCTCCGCCAGCACCTCGCGGTAGACCGGCAGCTTGTTCTTGGCGTTCAGACGCACGGCGTCGACGCTGAGTTCGCTCGCTCTTCGCGTCACGGCCTCCGAGCCGCGCCCGCTGATGATGGCGAGCTTGCCGCCGGCCCGCTTCCAGTATTTCATGCCGGAGCCGTCCCGGACGTGGAACGACTTGATCTCGTCGCCGGCGGAGCTGAGCACGACGCGGCCGTCGGTCAGCACGCCGTCCACGTCCAGCACGAGCAGCTCAATGTTGGCGGGGTCAATCCTGAACATTGTTCACCGTCTTGATGCCGAGCACGTCCTGGACGTCGATCACGCCGACCGGCCGGCCGTCGTCGTCCAGCACGGGCAACTCGTCGATTCGGTACTGATTGAAGATCGCCAGGGCCTCGCTGGCCAAATCGCCGAGGCGAACGTGTTTCGGATCGCGCGTCATCACATCCGACACGGGCAGGGAGAACACGTCCTCGCCGCGACGATCCAGCAGGATTCGCCGCAGGTCGGCGTCGGTGAGGATGCCGCTCAGCCGGCCGTGACCGTCCACCAACAGCATGGCTCCGGTCCGGCGCCTGGCCTTCTCGGCTTCGGCCAGGGCATCCCCGAGGGAGAGCGAATCCGGCACGGCGTACAGCCGCTCCCCGGTGCGGAAGCTCATCGTGGCCTCGACCTTCAGCAGCTTGCGCCCCAGCGAGCCGCCGGGGTGGAACACGGCGTAGTCCTCGGGCCCGAAGCGGCGCATCCGCATGACGGTCAGCGCCAGGGCGTCGCCGAGGGCCAGCATGCAGGTCGTCGAGACCGTCGGAGCCAGCCCCAGCGGGCACGCCTCGGCTACCTCACCATAGCGAAGCGCAACGTCGGCGTGCGTGCCCAGCGGCGAGCCGGCCGAGCCCGTCAGTGCGATCAGCTTCGCGCCGCGGGCCTTGATGTGATCGGTCAGCCGGACGATCTCCTCCGTCTGCCCGCTGTGGGAAAGCGCGATGACCACGTCGCCCCGCCGCACCCGGCCGAGGTCACCGTGCAGCGCTTCCACGGGATGCAGGAAAATGCTCGGCGTGCCCGTCGACGCCAGCGTGCCGCTGATTTTGCGCGCGATGATCCCCGCCTTGCCCAGTCCGGTCAGGATCGCCGAGCCCGTGCACTCGTAACAGAGGCGGGCCGCCTCGGCGAAGTCCTGGCCCACGGAGTCCGCCAGCGCCGCGACCGTCCGGCCCTCGAGCTCCAGCGTCCGCCGGGCCAGGTCGAGATCGACTCCGTTCGCATCCATTCGAGCGCCTGCGGTGTCAATATCCATCCTGAAGGCATTATGCTGGCCGGGGCATGTAGGGTCAAGCGTATCGACCGTATAGGGCATTTCCCATCGGCGGACGGCCCGCCGCCGTGTACAGTATGGACAATCAATGAGTCCCGAGGACCTGTACAGACTGCTGCTGCTCATGCCGCCGCTGCTGCTGAGCTTGGTGGTGCACGAGTTCGCCCATGCCCGGACGGCGCTGGCCTTCGGCGACCGAACGGCCCAGAGCCAAGGTCGCTGCACGCTGAATCCGCTGGCCCATCTCGACCCGATCGGGACACTGGTCCTCGTGGTCACGCAGTTCATCGGCTGGGCCCGGCCGGTGCCTGTGAACCCGAACAACCTGCACCCGCAGCGGCTGGGCGATGCGGCCGTGTCGCTGGCCGGGCCGCTGAGCAACCTTTGCCTGGCGATCCTCGTCGGCATCGCGCTCAAGATCATGTACGCGATGGTCGGGCCGCCGGAGTCCTCTCTGGTGCGGGTGGCATACATGGTCCTCGGCATTACGATGCTGGCGAACATCGGGCTGTTCATGTTCAACCTGATCCCGCTGTTTCCGCTGGACGGTCATCACATCGTCCGCGAGGCCCTGCCCACCGTGGACCAGCGGATGGACTACATGCGATGGCAGGTGCAATACGGCATGTACGTCCTGGCGGCGCTGATCTTCCTGCCGGCCGTGCTGAGGATCGTGCTGGGCCGGGAGGTGTTCAGCCCCATCCGTTGGCTTTACGGGAACGTGGCCGGGCTCATCCTCGGAATCATGGACATCGGGCCGGTGCTGCAATACCTGATGTAGCGGCTCAGGCGACGTCGGCCTCGCCCTCGGGCGCGGGCGCGGTGATCTGCGATTCTTCCACGTCTTCCTCCGCGAGGTACTTGCGGAAGAACGCCACGGTGCGGGCCGCGTACTCCTCCGGCTCGACGTTGGCCGACTGGTTGTGCTTCGCGCCGGGGACAATCCACAGGTAGCGCGGCTTGGGGGCGGCGGCATACAGCAGGCGGGTCTGGTCTTGCTCGATGTAGCGGTCCCGCTCGCCGTGGATGAACAGGATCGGGCGGGGCTGCATCTGCTGCAGGGCCTTTCGGACCGAGGGGTATCGGCAGCCCTGCCGCGGCTGGGCGAAGCGCATCAGCAGCCACAGCAGCAGGTTCCAGAAGTGGTCCGAGTGGTTCTCGTACACGAGCCGCACGCGGGCGAAGATGTGGGCCCACTTCTTCATCAGCGCCACGAGCGTCGTGTCCGTGCTGAACGCCCCGTCGCACACGATGCACCGGATGTGCGGGTCGCTGGAGGCGGCGAGCAGCCCGGCGCCGGCCCCGCGCGACATGCCGAATATGCCGACCTGCGGCGGGCGGCCCTCGGCCTCCAGGCCGGCCTCCACGTACGCGCAGGCGCCCAGCACGTCCTCCATCTCCTTGTCCGACGGCCACTGCAGCGACTTGTAGCCCTTCGTCTGCGAGCTTTCCCCATGGCCGCGGAAGTCGAAGCTGAACACGTCGAAGCCGGCATCGACCAGCGGGCGAACGTAGCGCCCGCAACTGTACATATCGGCCCCGAACTCATGGCAGAAGATGATCGCCCCGCGCGAGGGCCCCCGCCGCGAACGCTTCACGTGCATGCCGCGCAAGCTGGTGCCGTCGAAGCTGCGGAAGCGGACGACCTCGCCCGTGACCACGCGGAAGTCCACCGGCTCCAAGCCCTGCGGCAAGGGAGTGTCGCAGAAGATATTCAGGCAGATGCGAACATACTTGGCCAGCATGATCGCCAGAAACAGCAGAAGGGAAAAGACCGTCAGCGCAATGGCGACCAGCGCCCAGTGCCGGGCGATCCACCATAGGGCCGTCGACGTCAGCGCTTCCGCCATGGCCGTTTCGCGCTAGGAGGCCGGCCAGCGGCCGTCCCGGCCGCGGCCTTCGTCGCCCTCCTCCTGGTCCTGCTCCTCGTCCTCTTCCTCAGCGGGCTTGGACTCGGTCTGCTCGTCCTCAGTCTGGTCCTCTTCGGCCTCGTCGGCTTCCTCTTCTTCCCGAGCGAAGACGTCCACCGGCACGCGGCGAGCCAACTCGTGCTCGCCCTTCTCGCCGGGCTTCTTCTCTTCCTTGGGCAGCTTTTTCCGCTCCGGCTCGGCCGGCGGCATCGCCCCCGCCCGCGCCGATTTGGGAGCGACCCGACCCAGCAGAACCATTAGAACACCCGTGATCGCGACCAGGACATAGAGTTGCATGGAAAACCAGACGTAGTTCGTGCACCTCGTCTCGATCATATCCAGCAGCGCTTTGTCCTCCAGCGCAGCTTGGATTTTCCCGGATATGCGGCCCATCTCCTCCTGCTTGGCCTCACTCAGGCGCTCCGAGGCGTCTCCAACGCCCCCCCGGCTCAGTTCCGCCAGATTCCGCACATTCAGCGCGGTCTTTGTCTCGTCATGAAAGTCCACGAACACGACCATGACCATCATGACGATGCCCAGAGCGCCCAACAACGCCAGCAGGTGCCCGGCCGCCTCGGCACTGAGCTTGCCCCACAGCCCGAGTCCCGCCACGGCCGCGATGCCGATAGAAGCCGCGAGCGCAAGGTAGAACTTCGGTCGCGCATCAATCTCCGTGCCCTTGGGGATATGCACCTCTTCGGACAGGGCCGCGCCGCCTTCCTCGCCCGGCTCGAACTCGGAGTAGGTGCCGTTCGATAGCTGCCAGCCACTGGCCGTGCCAAGGGTGATATCCACCTGGTCGGTGCCGCACGACAGCCGCACCCATGGCAGGAAGAAGAACACCAACAGCAGAAGACCCATGGGCAGTGAGATTATCGATCCGATACGCAGTCGTCGCATTTTGCCGCCCTTTCGTCCTGTCCGAATGTGTCCCGGACCCACGTCGCGGCCGTTGCCAGGGGCTCCCCGCCCCCGGCCGGCCCGTCTCAAAAACGGTAGCACTCCGCCGGCCGCAAGACAAGCCCAAGGCGGCAACTGCGCCGGGGCTTCCGGCGAGGCCCGTCGGGACGTAGACTCAGGTATGCCCAAAGGAGCTGCCATGAAGGCCGCATACCTAACAGCCATACGAACCGTCGAGATCCGCGACGTACCCGAGCCGAAGCTGGAACGAGACCAGGATGTGCTGCTTCGCGTCGAGGCCGTGGGCGTCTGCGGCAGCGACATGCACTACTACCGCACAGGGAGGATCGGGGACCAGGTCGTGGATTTTCCTTGGCGCGTGGGTCACGAAATGGGCGGCATGGTTGAGGCCGTGGGCGCGGGCGTACAGGGGCTGGAGCCGGGGCAACGCGTGGCGCTCGATCCGCTGATCTGGTGCGGCCGGTGCGACCAGTGCCTTGGCGGGCGGCGGCACACGTGCCGGAAGCAGCGATTCCTCGGCTGCCCGGGGCAGGAGCCCGGCTGCCTGGCCGAGCGGATCGTGATGCCCGCGGCCAGTTGCGTGCCCGTGCCGAATTCGATCAGCGCGGTGCAGGCGGCGCTTGCGGAACCGTTGGCGATCGGCGTGTATGCCGTGCGGCTGTCCGGCGCCGGGCCGAACACGCCGGTGGCGATCCTCGGAGCCGGGCCGATCGGGTTGTGCGTCCTGCGGGCCTGCCTGGCGGCCGGGGTGAGGTCGGCGTACCTGACGGAGATCCGCGACTATCGGGCCGAGATGGCGGCCTCGCTGGGAGCCAAGTGGACGGGGAACGCACAACGCGAGGATGTGGTCGCGGAAATCGTCCGGCACGAGCCGAACGGTCTTCCGGTCGTCTTCGAGTGCGCCGGCGAACAGGCGACGCTGGATGACGCGCTGGCCCTCGCCCGTCCGGGCGGAAAGGTGATGATCGTCGGCATCCCCCCTGACGACCGAGTGAGCTTCGACGTCTCCACGCTGCGCCGGCACGAGGTGACGCTCCAGCCCGTGCGCCGGCAGAACGACACCACCGATGCCGCCATCGAGCTGGTCGCCACGGACGCCGCCGTCGGTCGGATGGTCACGCACGAGTACCCGCTCGACGGGACGCAGGACGCGTTCGACACCGTGGCGGATTATCGCGATGGCGTCGTCAAGGCGATGATCCACCTGGCGGGATCAGCGTAGAAACGGGTTCCCCCGTCGTTCGGCACCGATGGTGGTTTCCGGGCCGTGGCCGGGCAGGACGCGAGTCTCGTCCGGCAGGCAGAGCAGGTTCTCCCGGATCGTCGTCAGCAGATGCGTCTCGCTGGCCATGGGGATGTCGCACCGACCGATGCTGCCGGCGAACAGGGCGTCGCCCGTGAGGACCACGCCGGCGTCCGGGCAGTAATAACTGACCCCGCCCGGCGTGTGGCCGGATGTGTCGAGCACGCACCACTTGGTTTCGCCCACGCCAACCGACTGGCCGGGCTCTAGGGTCCGGTCCGCGGGGGGCGCGGTAACGGTCATGCCGAACGGGGATGACAGATTCAGCGACGAGTCGGTCAGCATGGCCACGTCCCGAATCGGGCAGACCAACTCCGCCGCGGGGAATGCCTCCTTCACGTCGTCCGCCCCGCCGATGTGGTCCCCGTGCCCGTGAGTCAGCAGGATCAGCTCGACCGCGGCGGCGCGCTCCCGCAGGAACTCGACGACCTCTTGCGGGGCCAGGCCCGGGTCGACCACGGCGGCCGTGGCGCCGGAGAGCAGGACGTACGTGTTCGTCTCCAGCGGCGGCGTGATGAACTTCTCGATGCGGAGGTTCACGGATCGACCTATTGCGCCAGGTAATCGTTGATAAGCCGTTCGATGTCGGCGGGCCCGGCCGCCTCGTCTTCTGCGAGGCCGACGATGCGTCGTTCGCGTTCGGCGTTTTCGGGCGAGTCAGAGGCATGGGCGCCGTTACGCATGAGGTCGCGGCCGAAGTCGCTGCGAACGGTCCCGGGCTGGGCCTTGGCGGGGTCGGTCGAGCCGAGGACCGCACGGATCTTCTCGATCGCGTCGGGGCCTTCGTAGAGCAGCGCCAGGCACCGGGCCCGCGAGGCCGAGGCCTTCTCCTCCGCGGACACGCCGTCCGGATGCACGCCGGTCATGTACTCCACGATCTTGTTGAATTCGCAGATCGCATTGCGCTCGGCGAACCGGTCGGCGATGGCCGCGACGTCCTCGTCCGTGACGTCGAAGTCGAACGCGCCGCCGAGGCGGGCCTTGACCTCGCGCGAAACGAGGAACTTGAGCTTGTTGACGAAGACCTCCCGTAGCGGCCCGTAGAACTGCTCGCCCATCGCCACCGTCATGTTGAACAGCTTCGCGCCGACGATCCGCAGCCCGGTCAGCGAGAAGGTGTCGATGATGTTGCCGGGCCGGCGGCTGCGCCGCTCGAAGTTGTCCGGCTTGAGCATGACCAGCGAGACCTGCACGTTCGGGTCGGAGTAGGAGCATCGCCCGGTCAGGACGCCGCCGTCGCTGCGGGCGTAGCGGGCGAAGAGCTTCAGGTGCTCGTCGTTCATGGCCGGATCCGGACAGGTGAGCACGGCCGGTTCGAAGTAGTGGATCTTGCCTTTCTCGTCGCGGATGAAATCGCCGTAGGTGCCCCGGATCGTTTCGCCCTGGGGCTGCTCGGTGAAGCCGCCGATGACGTCTTCCTTGAGCTGCCGGACAGCGTTCGCACCGCGGAACAGCAGCAGCATGCAGCGCGGCACACGACCCCAGGGGTTATCCCGTCGCAACGACTGGTCCACGTACTTGTGCCACGCCTCACAGATGGCCGGGTCCGTGTCCGTGCCGCAGACGACCTCGTGGTACTCGTCGATGAACTCGTCGGAGAAGATGAACATCCTCGCGCCGACGAAATCGGCCTCGGCGTTGGCGAGCAGGCGGGCGATGATGCCGCCCGTGCGGGACTTCAGCAAGCTGTAGGGGGTGATCAGTGCATAGGCCAGTTCGTCGCTCACGATGGCGTCTCCTCGCATTGCGGACGGTAAGCCGGGGACGATAGCACAGCCCTCCGAATCTGACAAGGCCGTGGCCAACGCTCGACAACGCCGCCGCGAGCGGACAGAATGACCGCACCGGAAGGGAAGGACCGCCATGCGAATGAAGCTTTCGTTTCTCGGCGCGGCACAGAACGTCACGGGGTCGCGCTTTCTCATCGATGCCAACGGTACGCGCGTGCTCGTGGACTGCGGGCTCTACCAGGAGCGGCAGTTCCGCGGACGGAACTGGGAACCGTTCGTCGTGCCGCCCGAATCGATCGACGCCATCCTCCTGACCCACGCCCACTTGGACCACTGCGGACTCCTGCCGAAGCTCGTGCGGGAGGGCTTCCGCGGGCCGATCCATTGCACGCGGGCCACGGCCGAGATCGCCAAGTACATCCTTCTGGACGCGGCGCACCTCCAGGAGGAGGACGCCGAGCACAAGCGCCGGCGGCACCGCCGCGAGGGCCGCAAGGGCCCGCACGACCCGGTCGTTCCGCTGTACACGACGGGGGACGCCGAGCGCTGCCTGGGGGCCTTTGAGCCGTTGGACTACGACCAGCCGTTGGCGCTCGGCGACGGGCTCGAGGCGATCTTCCGCGACGCGGGGCACGTCTTCGGTTCGTCGAACGTGACGGTGACCGCTCGGAAGAACGGACAGCAACGGAAGATCGTCTTCTCCGGCGACGTGGGCCGGCCGGACATGCCGATCATCGAGGACCCGGTGCCCGTGGACGCGGACGCCGACTACGTGCTGGTCGAGTCGACCTACGGCAACCGGCTGCACGAGAGCCCGGACGACATCGAGGATCGCCTGGCCGAGGTCATCAACCGCACGCACGAGGCCGGCGGGAACGTGTGCATCCCCTCCTTCGCGCTGGAGCGGGCCCAGCACGTACTGTATTCCCTGAACAAGTTGCTTTTGGCGGACCGCATCCCGCACCTCGCGACGTTCCTCGACAGCCCGATGGCCATCAACATCACCGAGGTCTTCCGCAATCACCCGGAACTGTTCGACCGCGAGATGGCCCGGCTGGTAAAGGCGAACCACTCCCCGTTCGACCTTCCGATGCTGCACCTCACGCGCACGGCCGAGCAGTCCAAGGCGATCAACCACATCAAGGGAACGGTCATCGTCATCGCCGGCTCCGGCATGTGCACGGGCGGGCGGATCAAACACCACCTCGTTCAGAACATCGATCGCCCCGAGAGCACCGTCCTGTTCGTGGGCTACCAGGCGCAGGGCACGCTCGGCCGGCGGATCGTTGAGGGTGAGAAGCAGGTGCGCATCTTCGGACAGGAGCGAGATGTGCGGGCCCGGGTCGAGAGAATCCACGGCTTCTCCGCCCACGCCGACCGCAACGAGCTGCTGGACTGGCTCTCGCAAATGGACAGGCCGCGGCAGGTGTTCGTCGTCCACGGCGAGCAGGAAAGCGCCAAGGACTTCCGGCAGTTCCTGGCCGACAAGACCGGCTGGAACGTCAGCGTCCCGAGTTACCGGGACGAGGTGAAGCTGGACTGACCGTCCGTCTGGGCCCGCGAGCCGGCATCGGCTACAATGGGTCTTGCATGGCACGGCCGGAGCGAGAAAGCTGGCAGGAGCATCATCGCCGGATGATCCGCGAGACGGAGGCCTACATCGAGTGGGGCCTCAAGCACCCGGAGGAGGTGATTCACATTCCGGTCAAGCCCGCGAACAACGGCGGCTTCCCCGCGGCCGTGGGCAAATGGTTCTGGAAGACCGTCCTGCCCGAAGACCCCGGCGGCAAGCTCCGCCGCTGGCGCGACCTGTTCCGCGGGCGCAAGTTCAACCCGGGGTTGTTTCGGAGGCCGTAAGACCGTCACGAGTAGCGGGGCCGGAAGCGGCGTGGGCCGTTCCCTCAGCCCTCAGTACTGGCGCTTGGTGTTCGTCCCTCCATCCCAAGACCCCCGGATAGGCCGAGTCAAGACCCGAACCGCAGCCACGCCACGCCCGCGGCGCCGATGGCGCCCGCGTCGTTGCCCAGCTTGGCCAGTGCGATCTCGCTCAATGGCTCGGCCAGCTTCCAGTGCAGCTCCCGGAAGTGCTTCCGCACCGGCTCGAGCAGCGCCTCGCCCGCCTGGGCCATGCCGCCGGCCAGCACGATCCGGTCCGGGTCGTAGATGCGACAGAGGTTCACGCAGCCGATGGCGAGGTAATACGCCATCTCGTCCCATTGCTCGGCCGCCAGCTCGTCTCCGGCGGCCGCGGCTTCCCGAACGTCCCGTGCGTCGATCTCGCCCTTCTCGGCCAGTCGCCGCGCCAGCTCGCCCTCGGCGGCCTCCCTCTCGATACGGCGTCGCGCCCGCGCGGCCATGAAGGTGGCGGAGCAGTACCGCTCCAGGCAGCCGCTCTGCCCGCAATTACACTCCTCCCCGCCGGGAACGACGATGAGGTGCCCCAGCTCGGGCGCCGACTCATGCGCCCCGTGGAAGACCTCGCCTTCCATGATGACGCCGCTGCCAAGCCCCGTCCCGAGCGTCAGCAGGACCATCTCGTTCGAGCTCTCCCCGGCCCCGCACAGGAACTCGCCGAGGGCGGCCGCGTTGGCGTCGTTCTCCAACGCGCACGGCAGGCCGAGCCGTTCCGAAACCATGCGGGCCAGCGGCGCGTTCTCCATCCCGGGGATGTTCGGCATGCCGACGACAACGCCCTCGGAGATCCGCAGCGGCCCCGGAGCGCCGATGCCGACGCCCGCGACCTCCTTCGAGGCGATGCCCTGCTCGTCCATCGTCCGCCGGGCCCCGTCGGCCATGCGGTCCGCGACCGCCTCGGCCCCGCCGGAGCCGGGCGTCGGCAGCGAGATCACCGCGCCCGGCGTGCGGTCCACGTCCAGCGCCGTGAGCTTGATGTACGTGCCACCCAGGTCGATCCCGATGCAGAACCTCGCCATGCCGCCTCACTCCTCGTCGCGTCCGGATGAAACGGCGCATTTTGCCCGGCGTTTCTCGCGGTGTCAAAGCTTTCGCCGTTGGCGAAATGAGCTTGTCCGGCTCGCCGACGGGCGATACAGTGCGCTGCATCCATGCCCACGCGGGTCTCCCAATACGTCGTAGCCGTTCTTGCCCTTCTGACGGCCGCCTTGCCCTTCGCGCGGGCCCAGGAAGATCCGCTTCCCCCGGCCGGCATGTGGCCGCCCGGCCGGTACGTCATGCAGACGCGGCGCGTGACGGAGCGAGAGGTGTACCTGGCGGATCGGCCGCAGCCGCCCCACCGGCTGGTTCAGCAGATGGCTCTCGGCCTGACAGTGACCGCGGGGGAGGAGGCGGGCAGCCGACGGATCGAAATCCGCGTGCTGCGCATCCGGGAGCGGATGGAGATCGGCACGCAGACCGCCGCGTACGACAGCGGCGGCCGGCCGCAGGATCAGCACCCGTCCTTGGCGCGGATTCTCGGTCCGCTGCTCTCGCTGCGGCTGACGGTCGAGTTGACGGCGGAGGGCGAGGCCCGAGTATCGGGGCTCGACGAGTACTGGGCCGAGCTGGCCGAGCGGAAGCTGGCCGACGCGAGGATGCTCTCGCACCTGCAAGCGCAACTTGGTGCGGAGTCCTGGGCCGCCTGGTTCACCGACGCGGCGAAGTTCCTCCCTCCGGACGGGGTTGAGCCGGACGAGACGTGGGACGTGGAGATCGCCGGCCGGGTGCTTGGGCAGGATGCTCCCGCCGAGATCGAGTGCACGCTGGCGGCGGACGACGCCGAGGACGCGTTGGCCGTAACCTTCCGGGGCACGCGGAGCGGCGAGGGCGACGAGGAACCCCCTGCCGGCGGCGCCGCGCTGAGGACGCTGGAGGCCTCCCTGAGCGGAACGCTCCGGCTCGATGCCGAATCCGGCATGGCGCGGGAGGTGAGGGTCCGGGAGGAAGGCGGCATGGAGTACGTCGCCGCAACCCCGGGCGGCGAGGTCCCGATGCGAACCGAACAGGTGACGGAAACGGTCGTGCAGGTGGCGCCCGCCCCTAAGAAAACCGATACGGAAGAGAGTGGCTAGTCGCGGCCCTGCCGCGCGGAGAGCCCAAGGAGCCCACACATGAAGCGCGTGATACCCATCGTAACCATCCTGTTGTCCGTGGCGGCGCTGGTCGTTGCCGATCCCCCGGCCGCAGAGGAATCCGACGAGAAGGTCTCGCTGCGGATGATCCCCGAGGCGGGGTCGTACGTAATGGCGATGCGAACCGAGTCGTCGCAGGTCATGTCCTCCCCGGCGATGCCCGCTCCACAGCGCGGTGGCGAGAGGATGACGATGACCATGCGCATGGACGTGTCCGAGCCGAACGAAGAGGGGGAAAGAACGATGGCGGTGACCTTCGCCCGAATCGAGAACGTCATGCGGCAGGGCAACCGCGTCGTGGCGCGTTTCGACAGCAACGACCCGCCGGATGAGCAGGATCCGGGCATGGCCAAGGGCTTCCGCCCGCTGCTCGGGGCCGAACTGGTGTTCACCCTCGATGCCGACGGCGAGGTGACGGAGGTGGACGGCGTCGACGCGCTGTGGGAGGCCTATGCCAAGGAATTCGAGGGCATGCCCATGGCCGATGAGGTCATGAAGCAGATCAAGCAGGCCTTCGGCGATGAAGCGCTGGCGAAGATGGTGCGTCCGGGCCAGCAGGTGATCCCGAAGGAACCGGTGGGCGAAGGCCACACCTGGAAGCTGGAGCAACAACTTCCCGTTCCGTTCGTCGGCAAGATGACCGTCCGCACGACGAACCGTTTGGAGTCGATCGAGAACCGCGAGGGCCGGAAGGTCGCCACCATTAATGTCCAAGGCGACTTCTCCGCGGACGAGCCCGAGAAGGAGGAAGGCGTGATGGGCCTGAACGTCGAGAGCGCCGAGGGGGACCAGACCGGCACGTATGTGATGGACCTCGACAGTGGGCTGGTTCTGGAAATGGACATGTCGCAGGACCTGACGCTGAAAGCCACCATGACCGATCCTCGCACCGGCGAGGAGACGACCATGACGCTTGAGCAGCGGTCCGAGATGTCGGCCACCATGAGCCGCGTGGAAGAGGAAGACGACGGCGAGGAGTAGCCCGCGTTACGGCGCGTGCGGGGGCCCCACTCCGTCGCCGAGGTAGAACGCCCGCACAAGGTTTCGATATTCGGGGGGCACGCGGCCGGGGCTGCTGAGTGCGGCCTCGGCTCGGCGCCGGGCCTCGCGCCATGCCTCCGGAGCGCCCGGCGGCGCGGCCCCTTCCACGGCCCTTCCGGAGGTTCCGCCGTCGGGCTCGTCCCCTTCCCCTGCCGCGGGACCCGTCTCGCCCGGCACGACGCGCGCCAGGTCCGATGGCAGGTCCGTCTCGCTCGCCCCGGCCTCGCGGAGCCGGGCGACCATGTCCTCGTAGTCGCCCCGCTCGGCCGCCTCGGCCGCACGGCGGAGGGCCTCGGCCCGCGCGGGGTTCTCGCTTCTCTCGGCTCGGTTCCGCAACGCGTCGGCGAAGGCCTGGCGCGACGCGGCCGACATCCCGGCAAACCGCTCTCGCGTCAGCGCAACGCCAGGCGCGGAGTCGTTCGGTTCGGGGGCGGAGATCATCCCCTCGGGCCGCATGTCGAGCGGCGCCTCCCCGTCCGTGAACGCCGCGGGCAGCAGCGCCAGCGCGCCGCAGACGAGCGCAACAAGCCCCAAGGCCCCGCCCGTGGCGGGCGTCCGCGTCCACAACCCAAGGCGGTCGGCGCCGCGGTCTCGCATGGCCGCCAGCGCCTGGCGCCGGAGGAATCCACCGGCCGATGCCTCCCCCGCCTCCGGCCGGGGCCGCTCGGCCACCGTGCTCAGCCGCTCCGCCAGCCCCGCACGGCTGTCCAGCGCCGCGGCCGCCTCGCGAACGTCCGCGCCGCGCACCAGCGTCACCAACGCACCGGCAAAGCCCCCGCCCGCCAGAAGCGCCACCGGCCAAAGCCAGCCGGCCACGTACGGGACACGGCCGGTCGCCAGGAGGCCGACGCCGCACAGCGCTGCAAGTGCGACGACACCGCCCGCCGCGCGTGCGGCCGGGCGGCACGCGCCCAGCACATCGCCAAGCAGAATCGCGCCGCTCGCAAGCGCCATCGCCGCGGCCGCCGTCGCCAGGCAAAGCCCCGAAGCGACCCCACTCGACAGACCGGCCAGCAACCAAGCCGCCTGGAGCACGGCCGCACCAAGCCCGCCGACAACCGCGCCGACCGCGGCCGACTCGGCGGCCCGCGTCCGGAGCAGCTTTCCGCGGGCGGCGCGCAGCGCTTTGTGCAGTTCATCCGGCATCGGATTCTCCCTCCGGATTAGACACACCCGGGCCCGCCGGAGTTTCGGCCCGTTCGCACGCCGCCCGCCCCAGCGCCTCACCCAGGGCCCGCTCGCCCTGTACCAGACTCATCTCTACGCCGACCTGCCAGATGGGCACCTCGTACGGCCCCTTCGGCAGCTTTACGGCGTCCTTCGCCGTCGTGACCAGCAGTTCGGCCCCCGCCTCCCGCGCTTCGGCGTACAGTCGCGACAAACGCTGCGGCGGATACTGCGCATGGTCGCCGAATGCTTTGCGGCCGGTTACCTCCGCCCCGAGCCGCGATACCGTGTCGAAGAACGCGTTCGGGTTCCCCAGCCCGCAGAAGGCGAAGATGCGCCGGTCCTCGATGACATACGGGGGGTGCTCGCCGCCGAGAGCGTCCACGATCCGAACGGGCCGATGCACGGCCGTGTGGACCGTGGCAGCCGGCGCAAGGCGGCTGAGCCGCGTCTTAAGCTTGCCCAGGGCCTCCTTGTCGAGCTGCTCGCTTCGCGTGATGACAACGGCCGCCGCGTCGTACAGGGCGGATCGCGGCTCTCGCAGCAGGCCGCGAGGCAGGCAGTGCCCGTAGCCGAAGGGCTCCGTGGCGTCGATCAGCACGATATCCAGGTCGCGTCGGAGCCGGAGGTGCTGGAACCCGTCGTCCATAACCGCCACGTCCGCGCCTTGCCCGGCGGCCTCCGCCGCTCCGGCGGCGCGGTCCGGATTGACGATCACCGGCGCGCCGGTCAGTTCGCCCAGAAGCTCGGCTTCGTCCGAGCGGCCGGCCACCGCCTTGTAGCCCCGCGTGAGGATCGCGGGCCTGTGGCCCATCTCGTGCAGCCGGGCGACGACCCACGCGACCATGGGGGTCTTGCCCGTGCCGCCGGTGGTGATGTTACCGACGCAGATAACGGGGATCGGCGCGGTACGAGCGGGCAGCAGTCGCCACCGGTACAGCCGGCGGCGGACCCACGTCGCGGCGGCGTACGGGATGCAGGCCAGTTGCAGCCCCATGCGGAGCGGGATCTCCGCCGGCCCGCGGCGCCGTCCGCTGAGCATGTCGCGTACCCATGCCGAAGCCATGCCGCCATGCTACCCGCCACGGCGGATCGACGGAAGTGCGCCGCCGAGCCGCTCCCGGCCGGTCATCAGAACCACATCGCTTCGACCGCCTCGTACGTCAGGTGCGCGCCGGCGAGCCCTAGGAGCGCGTAGACGACCCCGGCGAACGAGCGCTCCCCCACGCGCTTGTGCAGCAGGATGCCAAGCAAGGCCCCCACCAAGACCGCCGGCACCAGCGCGACCGATGCCGGCAACGACACGTTCCCCACGAGCCCCAGACCGACGTACGGGCCGAGCTTGAGCAGGTTCGTCAGCCAGTAGAACAGGACGGTCGTCGCAACGAACCGCGACTTCCCGAGCTGCTGCGGAAGCAGGTACATCGCGGTCACCGGACCGGCCGCGTGGGCCAGCGTCGAGGTCACGCCCGCAACCGCGCCGAAGCCGAGCCCCTGCAGCATGCCCGGCCGGTACGCCCGGTTCAGCCGCCGGACCCCGCGCAGGCCCTGCAGGGCCACGAAACCCAGCGAGATCAGCCCGATGGCCAGCTTCAGCCCCACGCTCGTACGCTCGTCCGCCTCGGTGCCTTCCATATTCCCGAAGGCCCATAGCGCCGCCCCGCCCAGCGCGACGCCGACCACCGTGCCCGGCAGCAGCATCCGGACCTGACGGCCGTCCCACTTGCCCCGCCAGTGGAGCAGCGCCACGTTGTCGCACAAGATCAGCAGCGGAAGCATGATCCCCGTCGCCAGCGGCGCGTCTCCCCCGCAGGCGTAGATCATGATCGGCACGGCCAGTAGGCCGACGCCGCTGCCGAAGCCCGCCTTGGCCATGCTGATCAGCGCGGCCGAGACGCTCCCAAGCCCCAGGAACAGCCCCATCTCCGCCGCTCCCGTGCCCGGCAGTTCCCAGGCCATCGCCAGAATGCCACTCGCTTCCATGAGTCCCGCCCTCATGCGGGGTGCCGACTATAGCGGCCGCGGGCCTCGGCGCAAAGCGCGGGGCCGGGCCTTGTCCCGCCACGGTGTCCGCCGTAGAATAGGACGGCATCAGGTGAAAGGGCTTGCCGATGTATAAGCTCCACTGCCCGAACTGTCGCAAGTCGCTCAGCTCGGAGAAGCGGCTGCCCAAGGCCAAGCTCCGCTGCCCGCACTGCGGAGTCATCTTTATCGGCTCGACGGATACGCCCGATTCCGGGCAGATCATCTCGGCCGCGCCCGCGCTGGCGATGGGCGGCGGCGTTGCCCACGCGTACCACAAGACGACTGGTCCGGTGGTACGCTCGAATTGGCCGCTTTACGTCGTTCCGGCCGCGGCGATCGTTGCGGTTGGCTTGCTGATCGCGGTGATCGTCGCGTACCCCAGCCGCCCTCGAAGCCCCGAGCGCGCCGCCGGGACCGACGACGATTCGTCCCGGCCGCGACGGCGCGGCGCCGGTCCGGCGGAAACGGGACTACCGATTACCGGAGAGCCGTACGACAGGACGGACACAAAGCCGCCCGAGCAGGCCGCCCCCACCCCCGACACCGGGGAGGACCACGCGGATGAGCACGTGCGGGTCGTGGGCCTCGCGCTGGACCGAAGCTCCGGCGGCCGGGTCACCTACGCCATAGGCCAAGTCAGAAACCTTCACACCGGCCGAGGCCTGGACCGCGTCACGGTGGCCGTCGACGTCCGCAGCGAGGACGGGCGACCGGTGGACTCCCGTGCCGTAACCTGCCGCTACGTCCCCGCCGGACACAGCATTCCGTTCAGCATCGCCATGTCGGGCGTCATGCCGGACGCGGACTTGGCGGACCTGTCGGCGTCGTCGCGCCTCTCCTCGGCCCCCGCCTGGCTCGGCGACGACGAGGCCTGCCTGTACGTCCCGCCGTCGTCATGCACGGACCGGGTGTCCGACGGCGTGTACGAGCTCGTCGTCCGCGCGACGAACACCACCGACTCTACGCTGACCGACTTGCGGCTCTACATCGACTTCTACCGGGGCGGACACGGTCACCTGCGGCATATCCAGCCCTTCGAGGGACCGTTGGACGTCGGAGGGCCCGTGGAACCGGGTATCCGTATCGCGACCCTCCCGCTCACGTTCCCGGACCTCAAGATGCTGCCGGGCCGGACAAGCTTCGTGCCCCGGATTGTGGCCCGCCGCGCGCGCTGATATGATTTCTCTCCGGGCTCGTCCCGCGCGAGAAGGTCCATAGCAGCGCATGATCCCAATCGGCACCGACTACCGGATGTCTTGCAGGCCGTGGGTGAATTACGCGCTGGTCGCGGCCAACGTCGGACTCTACCTGCTGGGCTTCAACGGCGGGAACATGGAGCGGATCCATCCGTTCCTGCTGCACCCCGGCGCTCCGCAACTGGCCGAGTTTTTCAGCTCCATGTTCCTGCACGCCGGCTTCATGCACCTGGCGGGCAACATGGTGTTCCTGTGGGTGTTCGGAAACGCGCTGAACGACCGGCTCGGACACGTCGGCTACCTCGCGTTCTATCTTGCCGGCGGGGTGCTGGCCGGGCTCGGCTACGTCCTGCTGGCCGGGCGGGCGCCCGTGCTGGGCGCGTCGGGCGCGATCTCGGCCGTGACGGGGGCGTACCTCGTGCTCTTCCCCCGAGTGCGCGTGACGGTGCTGGCAATCCTGATCTACGTCATCATGCCGATCGAGGTGTCGAGCTTGCTCTTCCTGCTGTTCCAGTTCCTTTGGAACCTGTGGATGTCTTTCGACCAGGGCCTGGGTGGCGGCGCGGCCGGCGGCGTGGCATACGTGGCGCACAGCAGCGGGTACGTCTTCGGTATCGTGGTGGCTCTCGCGCTCCTGGCAACGGGTTTGCTGCCGCGAGACGCCTACGATCTGCTGAACCTCTTCAGCGCGGGCCGGCGGCGATCCAAGTATCGCCGAATGGTCGCCCAGGGCTACGACCCGTTCGTGGGCTCACGGCAGCCGCCCCGGCGCGTGCGGGCCCAGGCCGTGCGATCGTCCCCCGCTGATACCATCTCCACCCGCGAGCAACAGGTTCGCAAGGAGATCAGCGAGGCGTGCAACCGCCACGACCTCGGGCGCGCGGCCGATCTGTATCTCCAGCTCATCCAGATCAGCGACCAGGCCGTCCTGCCTCGCAACCATCAGCTCGACGTGGCCAACCAGCTCATGGCCAACGAGCAATACCCCGCGGCGGCGGACGCGTACGAGCGCTTCCTGCGGCACTATCCGAGCTATCCGCACGTCGCCGACATCCATCTGATGCTCGGGATTCTCTACGGGCGATACCTGCACCATTACGACCGCGCCGAGCAGATGCTCAACAAGGCCGTCGAGTCCCTTCGCGACGAGAACAAGCGCCGGCTGGCCGAGGGCGATCTCGCCGCCGTCCGGCAGCGGCGCCGGGGCTGAGCCCGCTCGGGCAACTTCCCGTCGGGCAAAAAGGCCGAACCAACTCCGCCCGACCTGCCGACAAATACAGCGCGGCGTCTATCGCGCCGCGCCGGGTCGATGGGCGACACGGAGGTCCGGTATGCTGCTAGCCGAATCGAGCCATGCGGGGGCGTTGAGGGGGCTGTCCGCGCCGTCACAGGCCGAATGCGTGGACTACCTCGCCGAGGCCCCCCTCCTGCTGAGCGTGCCCATGCTCATCGTCGGGCTGGCCTACCTGATCTTCGGCTGGAAGTACCACAAGCTCTTCGTCGTGGCCAATGCCGGGGCGGCCGGCGCAATCGCCGGGGCGGTACTCGCCGGAATGACGACCGGGGACAGCACCGGGCCCGTCCTGTTCGGCGCGGCCGCCGGGGGGCTCGTGTGCGGCGTGCTCGCCTGGCCGCTCATGCAAAGCGCGGCGAGCTTGACCGGCGCCGTTTCCGGCGCGGTGATGGGCTTCGCGGCCTGGGCCTATCTCATGCGGCTGACAGGCGAGCCGGACCTGGCCCGACACGCGTGGGCCGGGGCCCTAGTCGGAATGGTCGGGCTGGGCATGCTCGCCTACGCCAACTTCCGCCTGGCGGTGATGCTCTTCACGGCCGTGCAGGGCTCGATCATGGCCGCGGGCGGGGCGATGGCGTTGCTGCTGATGCACGAGCAGTTCAACGACACGATCCGCCGGGCCGCCGAGACCAACGTTCATCTGCTTGCAGTCGTGTTCGTCCTGCCGGCGCTGGTCGGCTTCGCGCTGCAGCACAACGCCTCGGCCAAGAAGCTCAAGAAGAAGCTCAAGTCCTCCTCCTCAGAGGCGTAGTGAGACCTGTGCGGCGGCCGTCCCGCTCTGCTATACTGCCCCCGAGCAGGATGCAGAGGATCCCCCCATGGCTTCGCCCGGATGGAGCCCGCACGGCTACCAGTGGCAAATCGAGCCCGCACACCCCGGCGCAGGGTCTCTGGCCCGCGCCCTTCACGTCGATGACCTCGTCGCCCAGGTTCTCTTGAACCGCGGTCTCGAGGGACCGGACGAGGCCCGCGCCTTCCTCAAACCCAGCTACGGCGACCTGCACGACCCGGCGTTGCTGCCCGGCGCGGTCGAGGCCGCCCAGCGCGTCGCCCAGGCCATCGCCGGCGGCAGGCGGATCGTCGTCTACGGAGACTACGACGTGGACGGGATCACCGCGGTGGCCCAACTCCTGACGTGCATCCGCATGGCCGGCGGCGAGGCCGGCTACTACGTGCCGCACCGGCTTGAGGAGGGCTACGGCGTCAACGACGAGGCGGTCGCCAAGCTGGCGGCCGACGGAGCGGAGATGCTCATTACCGTGGACTGCGGCATCTCCGCGGCCGGGCCGATCTCGGCGGCGCGCGAGGCGGGCATGGAGGTGATCGTCACCGACCATCACGCCGCCCCCGACGAGCTCCCGCCGGCCGACGTGATCGTCCACCCCGCCTTGCCCGGCGCGGAGTACCCCAACCCGCACCTGGCCGGCTCCGGCGTGGCGTTCAAGCTCGCCTGGCAGATCGCCCGCGAGGTCTGCGGACGCCGGAGAGTGGACGAGCCGTGGCGGGGATTTCTGATCGACGCGACGGCGCTGGCGGCGCTGGGGACTATTGCGGACGTGGTGCCGCTGGTCGGCGAGAACCGGGCCTTGGCGACGTATGGCCTGCGGGGCCTGCCGAGAAGCCAGAGCCCCGGCCTGCAGGCGTTGCTGAAGGCCGCGGACCTCCACGGCGGCAAGGTCGACGCGTACCATGTCGGCTTCATTCTGGCGCCGCGCATCAACGCGTGCGGGCGAATGGGCCACGCACGGTTGGCCGTGGAACTGCTGACGGACGTCGCCCCGGCCCGAGCGCGGAAGATTGCCGAGTATCTGACCCAACAGAACACCGAGCGGCAGCGCGTTGAACGGGCCATCGCGGATGAGGCAACGGCGCGGGTCGAGGCCCAGGGGTTGGCGGGCGAAGAACACCGGGCCATCGTGCTGGCGTCGGAGAGCTGGCACAGCGGCGTGATCGGCATCGTCGCCTCGCGGCTCGTGCGACGGTTCGGGCGGCCGACGTTCCTGATCGCCATCGACGGCGAGACGGCCCAGGGCTCCGGTCGCAGCATTGCCGGCTTCCACATGCGGGACGCCCTGGCCGCATGCGAGGAGCACCTGGTGAGCTTCGGGGGCCACGCGATGGCCGGCGGGCTGCGGATCGAGCCCGGCCAAGTCCAGGCATTCGCCGAAGCGATGCTGGCGTACGCGGCGGAGCACATCTCGCCCGAACAACTCAAGCCATCGCTGCGCGTGGACGCCGAGACCTCGCTGGAACATCTGAGCTTCCCCGTCGCGCGGCAACTCGCGGAGTTGGCGCCGTTTGGCCAGGGCAACCCCCGCCCGCGGGTGGCGCTGCGGGGCTGCGAGGTGCTCAACGGACCGCGCCGCATGGGCCGAAACGGCGCGACGGTGGGGCTGACGCTCCGCCAGAACGGCACGGGCGTGCGGGCGGTCGGCTTCCGCATGGGCGACCTGGCGGACATGCTCGACGGCGTGAACCGCGTCGACGTGGTCGCCGAACCCATGATCAACGAGTTCAACGGACGCGTGAACGTGGAACTGAAGCTTCAGGACGTGCGGTGGTGACCGCCCGGAGAATACATGTGGATGCGGTGATCTTCGACTTCGACGGCGTCGTGGTGGACTCCGAACCGACCCACCACGCCGGGTTCGCGCAAGTGCTGCGCGGAGTGGGCATCGAGATGAGCCGCGAGGACTATTACGAGAAGTACCTGTGCTACAGCGACCGCGACGTGTTCCGCATTTGTGCGGACGATCACGGCGTTGAGCTGACCGAGGAGCAGGTCGAAGAGTTGATCCGCGCGAAGGGCCGCCTCGTGCTGGACCTTTTCGCGCAGGGCGTCGAGCCGATGCACGGGGCCGTGGAGCTGATCGGCGCGATCTCGGACGCCGGCACGCCCCTGGCGATCTGCTCTATGGCGCTGCGGGCGGAGATCGAGGCGGCCGCACGGGCCGTCGGCGTGCACGACCGCTTCGACGTGGTCACCTCCGCCGACGATGTGACGAGGGGCAAACCGGACCCCGAGGGCTACGAGCTGACGCGGCGCCGGCTGGAGGACCTGCACGGCCGGCCGATCGCAGCGGACCGGTGCGTCGTATTCGAGGATTCCCCCGGCGGCATTCAAGCCGCCAACGCCGCCGGCATGAAGGTCATCGCCGTGACGAATACCTACCCCGCCGAGGATCTCACGGACGCGGCGCGGGTGGTGGACTCGCTGGCTTCCGTCAGCCGGCAATCGCTGGCAGAACTGTAGCGTGCCGCCTATCCGGTCGTGATTCGCTCGTACACCGCTTCGATGCGGTCCACCATCCGTTCGGGGTCAAACATCTCCCGGCAGCGCTCGCGCCCGGCCGTACCGAGGGAAGCGCGGCGTTCCGGCGAATTCGCCAGTCCGGTGAGGGCCCGGAAGAGGCCCTCCACGTCCCCCGGCGGCAGGAGGACGCCCGTGGTGTCGTCCACGACCTCGCGGGCCCCGTCGATGTCGAAGCTCACTACCGGCCGGGCCGCCAGCATCGCCTGCGGCAAGGCCCTCGCCAGGCCCTCGCGCAGGGAACAATGGGCGACGATGTCGCTGGCATGCATCACGGCCGGGATGCGCTCCGGTGCCAGCAGGCCCGTCAGATGGACCCGCCCGCCGAGACCGAGATCGGCGACCTCCGACTCGATCCGCTCGCGAAGATGCCCATCCCCCACGAAGCAGAGATGCACATGCTCCGGCAAGCGCTCGGCCGCGGCGAGGAGGAACTCATGGCCTTTCAGCTCGGCCAGCCGGGCGACTTGCGCCACCAGAACGGCTCCCTCCGGCAGGTCGAGCGACGCGCGGAAGGCGGCGGCGTCGGCCGGCGGCTCCAGGAATGGGCCTGTCTCCATGCCGCTGTACACGGTCGTGTACTGCTCCGGCCGGCCGACCCCAGCCGCGAGCGCCTTGGCCGTCATGGCGTCCGCGACGGAGATGATCGCGTCCGTCCGCCGCGCGGCACGGCGCTCCAGCCGAACGTACAGCCGGTTTCGCCACCATCGCTCGTAGGGATGGAACGGAAGCCCGTGGATCGTATGCACCACGGACATGCCGCCGAGCTTGGCGGCCGCCCGGCGCGCGAGGATGCCGGCCTTCGAGGAGTGCGAGTGCATCACGTCGGGTCGCAGCTCGGCCAACAGCCGCCGCAGGCCCCGATAGGCGGTCCAGTCGCGGGCGGCGTGGATCTCCCGGCGGAGAGAATCCAGCACGACGACGCGATAGCCCCCGGCGCGGGCGCGGTCCATGAGCTGGCCCTCCGGACCCAGCGGCGGACCGGTGACCAGCGTGACCTCGTGCCCCCGCCGGTGCAGGCCCTCGCACGTGAGGATCGTGTTCTCCTGGGCGCCGCCGAGGATGAGTCGCGTGATGACGTGGCAGACCTTCATCGCGGACGCATGATACACGGGCAGTGCGTCGCGTGCACTGTGGCGAAGCCAGACGGGGAGCGATGTCGCATTGCACGCCCTCCTTGGGGCAGTTGCGAGCTTCAGGGGATACGTCTTCAAGAAGGTAAACGCCCTGCCCCGAACTTGCGCCTAGCCGGATTCCTTGTTCTGCTCGGCTTCGGATCGGTAGCTCCCCTCAGCATCATCTGCCGCCGCCATCGACATGTCCGCTCGGGCGAAGTGTCGCGGCGCCCCGCGTCCGTACAGGGCCTCCAGCGCGGCCGTGTAGTCCATGAGCGCTCGCAGAGCCGAGACGCCCCCGGCCGCCTCGGACAGCCGGAGCCGGAGTTCGAAGGCAGTCCGGGTGTCGAACTTCGCGAACGGCCGCCCGTCCGGCGTAAAGCCCCCCATCGTGATTCCGTGCGACCGAACGAACGCGCACTGCCCGCAATGGATGCAGTCCTCGCACAGCCCGAAGTACTGCCGCCACCGGTTCAGGTTCCGCCGCCGCCTCTCGCCCATGAAGGTCGGCCCGTCCATCGAGATGCAATCGCGATCTCCTCGAGGGGCACGGCCCTGGCGCGCGAAGACCCACAGGACGTTGTACAATACCCGGCGGCGATGCCGGGCCTTGTCCTGCTCGGCGAACGTGGCCGCATCGTCGGAGAACAACGACACAAGCAGCCCGTGCAATCCGCGCCACAGAACGGCCTTGGGTCCCCTCAGCTTGGTCGGGCTGGGGAATTCCTCCGCCTCGGCTCGGGAAGGCGGCGGCTGGACTTGCACGATCTCGGCCGGGCTGAGCCCGGCGCGGATTCTTCGCAGGTGCTTGAGCCCCTCGAACGGCTCGTAGAATCGCAGGTACTCCTCCTGCGTCAGCGGCCGACCGAGCCGGCGTTCCGCCACCCGTCGGTTCGGGCCTGGGGCGATCCGCTCCAAGTGCTCGCACGGGAAGAGCGAGCAGTGGGCGCACGTTTGCAGGCCGTTCTGGATCGCGCAGCGGCGGACGTAGCACATGTCCATCGGGCCGATCGGCGCGTGGATGTGCGACGTCGGCGGGTCCAGATCCTCCGCGCACCCATGGCAGAGATACCACTCGGGGCTACGCGGCCCCCAATGGTGTTCCCGCCACTGCTCATAAAGGCGCAGACGCTCCTCCTCGTTGGCGGTCTGGTGGAAGGGGCAACGGCTGCATGCCCGCCCGCACTTCCCATACGAACAGTCGCCGATTCGCTGTGCCATCGGCGCATACCCTCACAATCTTGCCGCACGGCCCCCCTCTCCGCGTACGGCCCTCCGAAACAACTGATCCCATGTTCGCATCCGGCCTCACCCGGATGGAACGGCTCCATGACGCCCAAGTCCGAGCGCCTTCTGCCCTGACGTGCTGCGGGCAAACTGGGCCGTACTGGACTCGAACCAGTGACCTCGCGGGTGTGATCCGCGCGCTCTAGCCAACTGAGCTAACGGCCCGGACCTGCCGAGGCGGGCTGTGCCATCCCGGCCCTTCCGCGGGACGATTATACTCCCTCGGCCAGCCGATGCAACTCCTCAAGCGTTCGGACAAAATCCTCGGGCAGCGGCGCCTCAAGTTCCACCGGCTCGTCCGTCCGCGGGTGATGGAAGCGGATCCGCCGGGCGTGGAGGGCCTGCCGGGCGATCAGGGGCCCCTCGGCTCGGTCCGGATACCCGGCGAGCTGGCTCCGATAGACCGGCCCGCCGCCGTACATGCGATCCCCCACGATCGGATGGCCGAGCCAGCTCATATGAACCCGGAGCTGGTGGGTCCGGCCGGTCTTGGGGTACATCTCCACGAAGCTGAACGACGCCCGGCTTCGCCCCGCCCCGCGCAGCCGCTCCAGCACTTTGTATCGTGTGACGGCGGGCTTGGTGGTCGCCGGGTACGGCCGGCCGGTCCGACGATCCACCGCGTACTTCTCCTTGATCTTCGGATGCTTGCCGATGGGCGCGTCGATCACGTCCTCGTCCCGGTCGATCCGCCCATGGACGATGGCGTTGTAGGTCTTCCGCACCCGCCGATGCTCGAACTGACGGCCGAGCCGCCAGAGGGCCAGTTCCGTCTTGGCGATCAGGATGATGCCGGTCGTGTCGCGGTCCAGCCGGTGGACAATGCCCGGACGGAAGATTTCCCCGCTGACCGGCAGTTCGCGGACGTCCCGCCAGCGCTTCCGGAAGTAGTAGGCAAGCCCGTTTACGAGCGTGCCCGTCCAGTTGCCGCGGGCCGGGTGGATGATCAGATCGGCCTGCTTGTTGACCGCCAGGACGTCGTCGTCCTCGTACACGATGTCCAGCGGGATCGGCTCCGGCGGAATCTCGCGCGGGCGGTCCGGCGGCAGCATCAGATCGATGTCGTCGCCGGTGCGGATCTTGTAGCTCGGCTTGGCCGGGCGGCCGTTGACGGTGACATTGCCCTCTCGGATGTACTCCTGGAGAGACGTGCGGCTGACGCGCTTGCCCAGCCGCCCGGAGAGGTATTTGTCCAGTCGCCGGTTTGGAAGGGCCCGGCGGATGTTGATGTGCAGGTGCTCCAGGCCGTCCTCGTCGGCCTCGACGGGCGTTTCGGTCGCCTCCAGGGCGTCGTCCCGCTCGATATGGCTGGAGTCCTCGGGCATATCCGGCTCGCGCCGGCGCCGACCGGCCGGAAGAAACGTCGGGCCGGCCCGCGCGGACCGGCCCGATCGAAACCCGTGTGTCGGCCGTCGGCTCAGGCCGCGCCGATGAGTTCCTTCGTGACATCGACCGCGCTGGCCGCGTCGGCTGCGTAGCCGTCAGCGCCGATCTCGGTGGCGAAATCCTGCGTGACCGGGGCGCCGCCGATGATCGTCTTGACCTCGATGCCGGCGTCCTTGAGGGCCTGGACCACCTCGGTCATCTGCGGCATCGTCGTGGTCAGCAGGGCGCTCATCGCGCACACGGCCGCGGCGTTGCTCTTGCAGGCGTCAACGAACTTCTCCGCGGGCACGTCGGTGCCAATATCGACCACGTTCAGCCCGCCACCCGAGAGCATCATGCCGACGAGGTTCTTGCCAATGTCGTGCAAATCGCCCTTGACCGTTCCGAGGACGACAGTCGCAATGGGCTTGACGCCGGCGGCCTCCAGCGCCGGTTTCAGTACGTCCATGCCGCCGTGCATCGCCCGAGCGGCGATCAGCACCTCGGGAACGTAGATTTCGTTTGCCTTGAACCGCTTGCCGACCACGTTCATGCCGGCGATCAGCCCGTCGTTCAAAACGGCTTGCGGCTCCGTGCCCTCATCGAGTGCTTGCTGCGTCAGCGCCGCGACGCGATCCCGATCTCCCTTGATCAGGGCTTCGGCGAGTGCTTCCAGGTCTGCCATGCCAATCTATCTCCTCGTTAGGGTTCCGTATCCCGCCTGCATCCTCGGCCGGCCATCCCTAACCTGCCGAACGCGGGGAACAAAGCACTACCATAGCCCGGTCCCCGCCGCTGTAAACCCCCAAACCAAAAAGGGAGGTTCCTCGCCGCCGGGGCCGCGAACCGCTGTCTCGACGACGCCACCCAACAGGTGTCGCCTCATCCTGCCGACGCCGCGGCATTGCGCCCCGGCCGACGACGACGGAGACGATGTCCTCGTGGTGCCCATCCCGCGAAGTATAGCGGGAACCCGGCGGCATTCGCGCATTCCTCGTGTCGGCCACGCCGGCGCCAGCAACGTGCGTTCCTGCCGCGACACGCATCTTGGGGAGTATACGTATTCTCCTCGCCTTATCCGTGACACCCGCGAAGCTCCGGTCTGGGGGTTCATCGCTTGCTTCGCTTCTTGCGGCGCTTGTTCCGCTCCTTCTTGCTCAGCCGCTTGGACCGCTGCTTGACCTTGAATTTCGGCTGGGCTCCCATCATGCCCGCCTGGCCCATCTGCTGGGCGAACTTCATGCGGTCCTTCATGCCCATTCCGGCCATCTGCTTCATCATGCCCGAGGCCATGTCGAAGCTCTTGACCAGGCCCGACACATCCTGCGGCTCTGTGCCCGAGCCGCGGGCGATCCGCCGTCGGCGCGAGGCCTCGATGACTTCCGGGTCTTCGCGCTCGGCCGGCGTCATCGAGTTGATGATGGCCTCCATGCGGGCGAATTCGTCGCCGCCCAGTCCCATCGCCTCGACCTGCCCCCCCATCCCCGGCATGAGCTTGAGAATGTCCTTCATGGGCCCCATCTTCTGCATCTTCTTCATCTGACCCATGAAGTCGTCGAGCGTGAACCGGCCCTTGGCCATCTTCTCCTGCATCTTGGCGGCCTGCTCATCGTCGTACTGCTGCTGGGCCTTCTCGACAAGCGAGACCACGTCTCCCATTCCCAGGATGCGGCCGGCCATGCGGTCGGCGTGGAATTCCTCAAGCGCGTCGAGCTTCTCCCCGACGCCCAGGAATTTGATCGGCTTGCCCGTCACGGCCTTGACCGACAGGGCCGCACCGCCGCGCGCGTCCGAGTCGAACTTCGTGAGAATCACACCGTCAAGCTCGAGTCGGTCATTGAATTCCTTGGCGGAGTTGACGGCATCCTGGCCGGTCATCGAGTCGCAGACGAGGTAGATCTGGTGCGGGCTCACCGCCCCGGCGATGTCCTCCGCCTGCTTCATCATCTCCTCGTCCACGTGAAGCCGACCCGCCGTGTCGATGATCACAACGTCGCGCTGATTTTGCTGGGCCCACATGACGCTTTTGCGGGCGACCTTGACGGGGTTCTTCTCCCCGTCGATCTTGAACCGCGGCACGCCGACCTGATCGGCCACAACCCCGAGCTGCTCCACGGCCGCCGGACGCTGGAGGTCGCAGGCCACGACCATTGGGTGCTTGCCGTCGGCGATGATCTTCTTGGCGAGTTTCCCGCAGGTGGTCGTCTTGCCGGAGCCCTGAAGCCCGGCCATCATGATGATCGTCGGCGGCGGCGTGACGTAGTAGATCCGCGAATCGACCGGGCCCATGAGCCCGGTCAGCTCGTCCTGGACGATCTTGACCATGAGCTGCCCGGGATGGAGCGACTTGAGCACCTCGGTGCCGACGGCCTTCTCCGTAACGTCATCGCAGAACTTGCGGGCGACCTTGTAGTTCACGTCCGCTTCGAGCAGCGCCTGACGCACCTCTCGCATCGCCTCGCGGACGTTGTCCTCCGAGATGCGCCCACGCCCCGAAAGCTGGCGGAACACGCCGGTGAATTTCTCAGTAAGCGACTCGAACATAGGCCGCTCAGCATATCAGAAAACGACGGGCAGCCGAAGCCCCCGCTCACGGCCGTTCAGTTGCGACTGGGACGACAACGGCGACATAGACATCCTCATCGGCGACGAGACCGGTCACGTGTACCTGTACCGCAAGACCAATGCCCGAGCCGACGACGGTGGCCCTGATCGGCCTGGGCGCCCCGGGTCTGATCCGACAATGCAGGCAGTAGCACATCGGACAACCGAGCATTCGCAACACCGCCCGATCGGGCCCGCGCTGGACGCGGCCGGGAGCGGGCGGTATTCTTGCGCGCATGGTCGAGACCCACGCCGACATCACGCCGATCATCGGGCTTGAGATCCACGTGGAGCTGGCGACGCGGACGAAGATGTTCTGCCGCTGCGTCAACCGCTTCGGGGATCCGCCGAACACGCACGTCTGCCCGGTATGCCTTGGCCTGCCGGGCGCGCTGCCGGTGATGAACGCCACGGCCGTGGAGTACTCGATGAAGGTCGGGCTCGCGCTGGGCTGCACCGTGCGGCCGTTCACCAAGTGGGATCGCAAGAGCTACTACTACCCCGACTTGCCGAAGAACTACCAGATCAGCCAGTATGACCTGCCCCTGAGCGAGGACGGTCGGCTTGAGGTGCCGGTCGAGGGCGGAACCAAGACCATTCGCGTCAAGCGGGCCCACTTGGAGGAGGACGCCGGCAAGAACGTCCACGACCGCCCGGGGCACACCGGCGTGGACCTGAACCGCGCGGGCGTGCCGCTGCTGGAGATCGTCTCCGAGCCGGACATGAACAGCGTGGCGGAGGTACTGGCCTACGCGCGGGCAATGCAGCGGCTGGTCCGGTGGCTGGGCGTGTCCGAGGCGAACATGCAGATGGGCCACATGC
>CAZHEH010000033.1:0-30533 GCA_964531695.1 uncultured Planctomycetaceae bacterium
ATTCAGGAGCGATTGTAACCTGCCGCGAATTCAGGATTATTTTGGACAAGAGTGTACTGGGATAGGCATTACATCACATGCGTTAAGCACCAGGAATTGCTAGAGTACTCCTATAAGAACATTCTTACAAAGGTTTCCTACGTCTTGACTGCGCTTGCATATGCCTTATTCTTCATTGGCGGAATCTTGATAGTGTGCTTTGTCTTGCGAAACTTGACGTAAGGAGATTCGATCATGGGCAAAAAACGGCCGCAACCAAAGCAGCCAACTCCACGTAAGCCCCTCCCTGAACGGCGTGAGATCCCAGGTGGCGCTCCTAGGCCAGATATACCTAAACGCGGACCAACACCGCCGCCGGTTATTCCTAAGCCGCCAAAAGATCCGAAGAAGTAGGCAGGTAGGGCGTACACGCGTCTTTCCGTGCACGCGCAGAATTAGGCGCACGGGCTGCATGCGTCACTCATTCCAGAAATACTCCACGCTGCCCGGAAGGTCCGCCCGGCCCTGCCAGTCGAGCTCGTATTCGCCCTGTCTGACATACCGGCGGAAACTCGACCACCGCGGTAGTCTCCATCGGGCAGCGTCCACATCATGTGCATATGGTTCGGCAACAACACGACGGCCGTGATTTCCCACGGCCGCTCGGCCCGCGTCCGGCGAATTGCCTCGCGTAACATTCGACGGGCGGCCTGCGCGGCGAACAACTTTTGTCGCCCGGCTGTCACGACGGTCAGAAACACGATCCGCCCGTGCCATCGACGATACCCCTGCATGTGGGCATGATGCGCCCCGGCCGTTGCGCGTGCAAGCGGCGCTTGCACGCCTACAGGTCTGGACTGCATCCGGTCGCTGGCGGAGGCGTAGGAGGAGTGGTCGGCTGCCAGTCAGTGCTCAGCTATCAGCCCTTCGGCCCGTGTGCGGGCCGCCGCAGACGGGCCTCCCGGCGCCACTTACGACGCACGAGCTACCAACTGCGCACCAGCGCCAGTCCGACGCCGCCGGAACGGGGCGAGTACGGCACGACGTCCATGCCGAGCAGTTCGAGGCGTTGGTCGTGGTTGCGGGCGACGGCATGGCCGATGGCGATGCCGATCAGCGCGCCGCTGACCACGTCGGACAGGTCGTGGTTGCTGGCGTCGACGCGCTCGTAGCCGACGAACGCCGCGGCCACGTAGCACGGCAGCCCCACCCGCCAGCCGTACTGCCGGTGCAGGACGGACGCGAAGCAGAAGCTGCTCGACGTGTGCCCGCTCGGCCAGCCGTAGTCGTTGCCGTTCGGCACGTCGGTGTCGGCGATGCCCTTCAGCGCGAGCGTGAACAGGCCGTTGATCGCCAGGGCGTTGATGAGCGTCTTGGACCGCTCGTAGTCGCGCGGGGACTCGCGGACGAGCGACGAGACGTACATCGCCCCCGCCACGCCGAAGTGCACGCCCGGGTGGCCGATGGTGTCGCCGAGGTTGTCCAGCCAGCCGGGCAGGCAGTGGCCGTGTCGGCGGTAGTGGTCGGCAACGTCCGAGTCGGCCGTGCAACTCACGATCGCGCCGCCGCCGATGCCGGCGGTCATCACGATCAGCGCGGCCGGGTCCGTGAAGGTGAAGACCGTGTCGTCGAGCAGCGTGGCGGGCAGCTCCTGGGCCCACCGCCCGGCCGAGCGCCAGGGGTCGTCGGGGTACGCCGGGCCGTACCGCTGCCGCCAGGGGACGTAGGGCTTCGCCTCGCCGGGGGGCGGGGCCTCGGTCGGACGCGTCGCGGTCGGTGCGGCGGGCGCGGCCTCCGCCCTGGCCGCCGCCGCGTCGGCCTCCGCCGCCAGCACGAGACCGTTGGCGAGCCAGACCTCGCCGGGGGCCGAGTCAGCCGAGGCCGAGGAGGCCAACAGAAGGATCAGGACCGACGTGGCTGTGCAGCTTGTCCGGAACATGAATGAACTCCCGCGTGGCACTGCCCGCACGATACGGTAAGCGGAACTCGACCGCAAGGGCCACAGGGCCGAGACGGCCCCGGTACACACGGGCAAGACGCCCGTGCCACGAGGCCCGCCCGCCGATCCGCCATAGGCCGCCGGACCCCAAGCCGAGTGAACGAGTCAACGAGTTAGCGCGGGGCGGCCTCCCCGGAGGTCACTTCCCGGCTGATCCGCACGGCACACCACTCCCGGCCGCACATGGCGCAGTAGTCGCTGTCGGCCTCCAGGTGGTCGACCTCGCGAATCTCGGCGGCGCGGTCGCCGTCGAAGGCCAGCTCGAACTGGCGCTTCCAGTCGAAGTTGGCCCGTGCGTCGGAGATCGCGTCGTCCCGCTCCCGCGCGCCGGGCAGGCCGCGGGCGACGTCGGCGGCGTGCGCGGCGATCTTGTACGCCACGCAGCCGGCCCGCACGTCCTCGGGCTTGGGCAGCGAGAGGTGCTCGGCCGGCGTGACGTAGCACAGGAAGCTCGCGCCGTGGTAGGCGGCCGCGGTCGCGCCGATGGCCGAGGTGATGTGGTCGTAGCCGGGGAAGCAGTCCGTCACGATCGGCCCGAGCACGTAGAACGGCGCCCCGTGGCAGGTCTCCCGCTGGCGCTTCATGTTCATCTCGATCTGGTCGAACGGCACGTGCCCGGGGCCCTCGACCATCACCTGCACGCCGGCATCGCGGGCCCGCTGCACCAGCTCGGCCATCGTGTCCAGCTCGGCGAACTGGGCGTCGTCCGAGGCGTCCGCCAGGCAGCCGGGCCGGAGGCCGTCGCCCAGCGAATAGGCCACGTCGTACTCGCGCATGATGGCGCTGATCTCGTCGAACATCTCGTACAGCGGGTTCTCGCGGCCGTGGTGAGTCATCCACTTGGCGATGAGCGACCCGCCGCGCGACACCATGCCGAGCTTGCGCCGCTCGACGAGCGGGATGTGCCGCCGCAGCACGCCCGCGTGGATCGTGAAGAAGTCCACGCCCTGTGCGGCCTGCCCGCGGATCGTCTCCAGCATCTGCTCGCGGGTCAGCTCCTCGACGGGCCGGTCGACGATCATCGAGTACATCGGCACCGTTCCGAGCGGGACGGTCGCCCCCGCGAGGAGGTGCGTGCGGATGTCGTCCAGGTCGCCGCCGGTGGACAGGTCCATCACGGCGTCTGCGCCGTACCGGACGGCCCATTCGAGCTTGACCATCTCGTGGTCGCGGCAGCTCGTGACGGACGAGGCGCCGATGTTGGCGTTGATCTTCGTGCTCACGGCCCGGCCGATGCCGATGGGGTCGAGTGGCTTGCCGCCGGCGACGCCCGCCAGGTGCAGCCGGTTGGCCGGAATCACCAGCCGCCCGGCCGCGACCTCGTCGCGGATGTGCTCGGGCGTGAGCTTCTCGCGCTCGGCGACGCGGCGCATCTCCGGCGTGATCTTGCCTTGCTTCGCCTGCTCGTACTGTGTCATGTCACTCGCGGCGCGCGGCCGCCTCCGTAATCATCCCTGGGGCGGGTCGGGGCAAGCGAGGTCGCCCGCCGAGCGGCGGGCCGGAGCATTCGGAGAATGTCCGCTCGCTTCCCTACGCGACTCGCCCCGCGGGGGCTCGTCGATCAGGTTCCAAGGGTCGCTCTCAGCCCCGACGCATCGGGACGCCCCTAGCGAACGTCTGGTGCCGCATTCTATCGAGCCGGGCGGAGGCCCGGCAAGGCAATCACTCGCCGGCGCTGCCCTCCGGCTCGGCGCCGGAGGATTGCTTCATCGCGCGGATCTGGTCGCGCACGAGCGCGGCGTCCTCGTAGCGCTCCTCGGCCAGGGCCTTGTCGAGCTTCCGTTGGAGCCGCTCGCGGGGGTCCAGCGGGATCCGCTTGCGAATCTGCTTGGCGAAGCTCTCCAGCACGGACAGCTCGCCGGAGGCCCCGATCATCTCCTCCTCGCCGTAGCGGCGGTAGAAGTCTCGGACCTCCTCCATGCCCTTGCGGACGGCCGCCAGGGCCTCGCGCGGGCGCTCGCGGCCCAACTCGCGCTGCCCGCGGGCGCGCGTGCGCATCATGATCATGTACGGGCGGTACTGCTCGAAGGCCATGCGGTCGAACTGCTCGACGGCATACGCGTTGAAGAAATCCAGCAGACGGATGTTCCGGGCCGTGTCGCGCTCGACCGCCTCGAAGTCCTCCAGCACGAACTCCGCGAGGTACCGGTGATAGTACATGACCGCCTCGGCGCGGAGCAACTCGCAGTCCTCCTCCTCCAGGACGAAGCCCTCGTCGGAACCCTCGTGCGCCGCGCGGTAGCGGGCCAGCTCCCGCTCGTGATACGCCAGCAAGCTCTCGCAGCCGTGCGGACGCTCGCCGTCCGGGCGGCCGGAGGTCTCCATCTGGAGCAGGCCCAGGTCGAGGCGAAGCTGGATCTTCTCCCGCCCATCGCGGCCGCGAATTTTCCGGACGGTGATCTGGCCGGGCTCGTACGGCCACTCGTTCAGGATGTCGCTGATATCCAAGGCCACACCACCTGTATTGTACGAGGGTCGGGCGGCGAATCCGCGAGCAGGCCGCGCCGCGTCCTCTCTTTGCCGCATGTCGGGCCGGGCAGCGACGCGCCGACGGGCCCTCCGCCCGCTCCGGCCGCCCGGACACAAGAACCGCCCCCGGGGGGGCGGAATACGCCCGGCAGGATTCGAACCTGCGACTTCCTGCTCCGGAGGCAGGCGCTCTATCCACTGAGCTACGGGCGCGTCAACGCCCATTCTACGCCACGGGCACGCGGATGCAAGGATACCGGGCCGGCCTTCCGGCCGCGCGAGCGGGTCCGTACAATGCTGCCATGGGCCATCTGCCGGAGATCCAGCGCCGCGGGAGCCGCGCCGTGCCGGTCGGCGATGTCGTCGTCGGCGGCGACGCGCCCGTGCGCGTGCAGAGCATGACGAGCACGCCCACGGCCGACGCGGTCGCCACGCTCGCCCAGGTCCGGGCGCTGGCCGAGGCCGGGGCGGACCTCGTGCGCGTGGCGGTGCCGACGCGGGAGGACACGGCCGCGCTGGCGGAGATCGTCGGCGGCTCGCCCGTGCCGATCATCGCGGACGTTCACTTCCACTTCGACCGCGCGCTGGAGGCCATCGACGCCGGCGCCGCGAAGATCCGCCTGAACCCCGGCAACATCCGGGACCGGGATCAGGTGCGGCGCGTCATCGACGCGGCGGCCGACGCGGGCGTCGCCATCCGCGTGGGCGTCAACGAGGGCTCCGTGGTGGACCGCCGCGACCCGGCCGCGCGGGATGCCGACCGCGCCCGCCCGCTCGTCGAGCTGATGGTCGACAAGCTCGCAGAGTACCTGGCGAGCTTCGAGGAGGCGAGCTTCGAGCGGCTCGTGCTGTCGGCCAAGAGCCACGACGCGCTGACGTGTATCGCCGTCAACCGCCGCATCGCCGAACGGTGGGACTGGCCGCTGCACCTTGGCGTAACGCACGCGGGCCCGCGTCCCACGGCCGCGCTGCGATCCGCCGCCGCGATGGGCGCCCTGCTGGCCGAGGGCATCGGCGAGACGATCCGGCTGTCCTACGCGGGCGACCCGGTCGCCGAAGTGCGAGACGGCGTCGAGCTGCTCGCGTCGCTGCGGCTGCGCCGCCGGCCGGGCGTGGAGCTGATCGCCTGCCCCACCTGCGGGCGGCTGCAGATGGACATCGGCCCGGTCGTCGAAGCGCTGCGCGAGGCCCTGGCGGAGGTTCGCAAGCAGCTGACCGTGGCCGTGATGGGCTGCGTCGTGAACGGCCCCGGCGAGGCCGAGAATGCGGACGTGGCCGTCTGCTGCGGCAAGGGCAAGGCCATGCTGTACCGCCGGGGCGAGAAGGTGGGGACGCTGGGGATCGACGAGATCGTGGATGCCGTCATGGCCGAGGTGGCCGGGCGCCGGTAGCCGCGCCGGGATGCCAGCCGCCTTCAGCCGTGCCATGCGCGCCGCTGCTCAGTCCTCGGCCGTCAGTCCTCGCGCGTCGACCGTCCGCACTCTCGCTTCACGACCGGCTTTCACCATCCCCAGCATCTCGGCCGCGAGGGCCTCGGCATCGAGGCCGGCCTCGGCGAGCTGCTCGGCGCGGGAGGCGTGCTCGATGAAGCGGTCGGGCAGGCCGAGGACGCGGACGCCGGAGGTGTCCAGGCCTCGCTCGTTGGCCGCCTCCAGCACGGCCGAGCCGAAGCCGCCGGTGCGGGCGTGGTCCTCGCAGGTGACCACCGGCCGGCCGGACTCGACCAGCCGAGCCACGCACAGCGCATCGACCGGCTTGGCGAAGCGGGCGTTGACCACGCCGACGCGTAGCCCGCGCTCGGCCAGCAGCTCGGCCGCCGCCATCGCCTGCGCCACGGCCGCGCCGTACGCCAGGAACGTGCCGTCCGCACCGTCCCGCACGCGGCGCGCCCGGCCGAGCTCGAACGGCGGGCAGTCGCCGGGCAGGTCGGGCGGGGCCTCCTCGCGGGCGTAGCGGATCGCCACGGGCCCGCCGCAGGCCAGCGCGAAGTCCAGCGCCGCGGGCATCTCGGCCGCGTCGGCCGGGGCCAGCAGCGTCATGCCGGGGATGCTCCGCAGGTAAGCCAGGTCCATGAAGCCGTGGTGAACCGCCCCGTCGGAGCCGACGAGCCCGGCGCGGTCGAGGCAGAACACGACGTGCAGCTTCTGGAGGGCCACGTCGTGGAAGATCTGGTCCATCGCCCGCTGTGCGAAGGTGGAGTAGATCGCGACGACGGGCAGCTTGCCGCCCTTGGCCAGCCCGCCGGCCATCGCCACGGCATGCGACTCGCTGATGCCGACGTCGATGTAGCGGTCGGGCATCTCATCCCGCAGGCGGGACAGGCCGGTGCCGTCGGGCATGGCGGGCGTGACGGCCGTGATGCGCTCGTCCGCGTGGGCCCGCTCGACGAGCGCGTCGGCGAAGATCTGCGTCCACGTCTTGCGCGACTTGGCGGGGAACACCGCCCGGCCGCCGCGGACGCTGAAGGCCGAGGGGCTGTGGAACGTCCGCGGGTCCTCGACGGCGTACTCGACGCCGCGGCCCTTCTGCGTATGCACGTGCAGCAGCACGGGCCGCTTGTGGGCCGCCAGCCGCCGCAGGACGGAGATCATCTGCCCGATGTCGTGCCCGTCGACCGGCCCGAAGTACCGCAGGCCGAACGACTCGAAGATCTGCCCGCCGTAGACGCTCGTCCGCAGGCCGTCCTTGAGGTGGCGCAGGGCGTCGAACACGCCTTCGCCGCCGGGCACGCGGTGCAGCACCCGCTCGGTGGATTCCTTGAAGCCGCCGTACGTATCGGTCATGCGGAGGCGGTCGAGCACGCGGGCCAGCGCGCCGCTGGTGCGATCGATGGCCATCGAGTTGTCGTTCAGCACGATGAGGAACTGCCGGCGGAGCAGGGCCGCGTTGTTGATGCCCTCGAGGGCCAGCCCGTTGACGATGCTGGCGTCGCCGACGACCGCCACGACGCGGCGCCGGGCGTCCGGGTCGGCGCAGGCCAGGCCCGCCGCGGTCGAGATGGCCGTGCCCGCGTGGCCCGTGGCGAACAGGTCATAGTGGCTCTCGCCGGGGGCGGGGAAGCCGCTGACGCCTCCCGCCTGCCGGAGGTCGCCGAAGCCGTCGGCCCGGCCGGTCAGCAGCTTGTGCGGGTAGCATTGGTGGCCGACGTCAAACAGCAGCCGGTCGTCCGAGAAGTCGAACACGTGGTGCAGCGCGATGGTCAGCTCCGTCACGCCGAGGTTGCTGGCCAGGTGCCCGCCGCGGTGCGAGACCACGTCGACGATCCGCTCGCGGATCTCGCGCGCGAGCTGCCGCAACTGCTCCGGGCTGAGCCGGCGAAGCTGGTGCGGGTTGGCGATTTTGTCGAGCAGACGTTCGTCCGCCATGTTCCTGTTCCTTGGGCGGGCCGTGCGAGGGATCGAGGCGGTCCCTTACCGCTTGCGGCGGCCCAGCGCGGCCGCGAGCTTCCGCAGCCGGTCGGCCGAGCCACCGAGCGGGGCCAGCGCCGCAACGGCCCGGTCGGTCAGTTCGCCGGCCCGGCGGCGGGCGCCCTCGAGCCCGAGCTCGGCCACGCTCGTCCGCTTTCGGGCCTCGGCGTCCTTGCCGGGCGTCTTGCCGAGCTGCTCGGCGCTGCCGGTCACGTCCAGCACGTCATCGACGACCTGGAAGGCCAGCCCCAGCGTCTCGCCGTACGATCCGAGCGCGTCAAGCTCCCGCTCGCCCGCGCCGCCGCAGCGCCCGCCCATGCGGGCCGCGGCCCGGAGCAGGGCGGCCGTCTTGTGCTCGTGGATGTACCACAGCCCGTCCGCTCCCGCGGGCAGCTCGCATAATTCCATATCGGCCACCTGGCCGGCGATCATCCCGGCCGGGCCGGCGCCGCGGGCCAGCTCGGCGGCCAAGGCCGCGCCGCACGGGCCGGCCTCGGCGAGCACCTCGAACGCCCGCGTCAGCAGCGCGTCGCCCACGAGAACGGCCATCGCCTCGCCGAACCGCACGTGGGCGCTGGGCTGGCCGCGGCGGAGGTCGTCGTCGTCCATCGCGGGCAGATCGTCGTGCACAAGCGAGTAGGTGTGCAGCATCTCGACGGACGCGGCGGCCCGGCCGGTCACTTCGTCGTCGGCCTGCCCGCCGACGGCCTCGGCCGCCAGCATCACCAGCGCCGGGCGGAGCCGCTTGCCCCCGCCCCGCATGCAATACCGCATGGCTTCGGCCAGCGTTTCGGGCGTACGGGGAGAGACCAGCCACCGCTCCAGGTACGTCTCGCACCGTTGCGAGCAGTCACTCAGCAGATCGGCGAGCTGCCGGTCGGGGGCTGTGGTCTGTGTGGGGTCCGCCATGGGGCCGATCGCGAATGTCGCGGCGTAATCTCCTGCAATGCGGCATCGCTTATTCTATGATATCGGCCCGCCCGACGCCACGGTCGGGCGTAGATGGGAGCATTCGATGCCGAAAATCCACCCCACCGCCACAGTGGACGCGGACGCCCGCCTGGCCGACGACACGGAGGTCGGCCCCGGGTGCGTTATCGAGCCGGGCGTCGTGATCGGCCCGGGCTGCCGGCTGCGTGAGCATGTTGTCGTGCGCCGCGGGACGACACTCGGGTCCGGCAATATTGTGGACGCCTTCTGCGTCTTCGGCGGGGAGCCACAGGACCTGAAGTTCGACCCGGCCGACGAGACGTACCTGATCATCGGGGACGACAACGTCTTCCGCGAGGGCGTGACGATTTCGCGGGCCACCACGCCCGGCAACGCCACCCGCATCGGCAGCCGCACTTACTGGATGGTCGGCAGCCACGCCGGACACGACGCGACGGTCCACGATGAGTGCATCCTCATCAACGGCTCCGCCGTCGGCGGGCACGCCACCGTCGGGCGGGCGGCGATCCTCTCCGGCAACGTGCTCATTCACCAGTACACCTGGATCGGCGAGCGCGTGATGACCCAGGGCATCTCGGGCTACAGCGCCCACCTGCCCCCGTTCACGATGGGCACGGCCATAAACGGCGTGGTCGGGCTCAACACCGTCGGGCTGCGGCGGGCGCCCGACGTGACGGCCGAGGACCGTAAGCAAGTCAAGGAGGCCTACCGCCTGCTCTACCGGAGCGGGCTCTCGCTGGAGGCGGCCCTGGCGGAGATGGACGCCCGCGAGGACTGGGGCGCGCCGGCCGGGCGCTTTCGCGAGTTCATCCGGGCGGTCGTGACGGCCGAGCCGCCCTACAAGCGGCCCCTGGCCAACCCCCGCCGACGGTCGTGATCGTTGGGGGATGGTAGTTGGTGGGTGGTAGTTAATAGTTGGGGCTGGTGGTCGGTGGAGTGTAGGGCTGCCGGCCTGGCCGGGGCGGCTGCCCGAGACACGGTTGGCGAGCCACTCGCGCCATCTCGCCAAGCGCGTCGTGGGCCCGTGGACGGCGTGGATGGGTGGATCCATCGAACATCTCACGCGATTCCGTCCGGGCCGCGCTGCTCGCCTTTCGGCCGGTGCTTCCATCGCCGGTGGACCCACAAGTACTGCTCCGGCGCGGTGCGGACCACCCGCTCCAGCGCGTGGGTGTACTCCTGCGTGATCCAGCGGAGAGGGTCGTCCTTGTCCTTCCACTCGTGGGGGCGGATGATCCGCTCGCAGCCCAGCTCGAAGCGGAACCCTTCGTCCATCCGCCGCCCGTACGCCACCGCCAGCGGGACTTCGTGCTGCATCGCCATCAGCCCGATGGACTTGTATGTGCTGGCCGGGCGACCGAAGAAGTCGACGAACATGCCCTTTCGCCCGGCGTCCTGGTCGGCGACGAACGCGACCACGCCGTTGGCTGCCAGGATGTCCTGGATGCTCCCGGCCGCGCCGATCTTGTCGAGCACGATCATGCCGCGTCGCTGCCGGACGCCGAGCAGGTACTCGTTGATGTAAGGGTTGTCCAGCGGCCGTGCGATGGCGTAGCACGGGTAGCCGAGCGTAGCCATCGCGTAGCCGGCCACCTCCCAATTGCCGAAGTGCCCGGTGACGACGATCACGCCCGTCTTTTGCTCGGTCATCAGCCGGATGAAGTCCTTCATCTCCGACAGCGAGATATGCCGCTGCCACCGGCCGGGGGTGATCAGCCGAGTGGTGAGCAGGACCTCCAGACCGAGGTACACCAAGCTCCGCATGGACGCCTTGCAGATGCGCCGGCGGCGACCCTCCGACCATTCGGGGAAGCTCCTGCGGAGATGCTCCATGCCGCGATGCCGATGGCGATGGTCCAGGCGGTAGAACAGATTGCCCAGCGCCCGGGCCGTGCGGTAGTTCGCGTCGCGGCCGAACATATGCACGAACATCGCGAACACACGCACGCACAGGTACAGGGCGTAGTCGACGAATTTGTTGCGGGGTTTAGCCACGCGACGGCACGCTTTTCGGGTTGACTCTGATCCTGGGCACGCCGATAATCAAGGTAATCCGGACATCCGGAGGTGGATGGTACTTGCCATCGGGGCCCCGACAAGGGGCCCTTCTCTTGCGCTCAGAGCATCTTCTTCCCGTATACGACCCCTTTGCGCTGGTAGTACTTGCCGGCAAGTAAGGCCACCACCTTCTCAGCGAAAGGACCGAGCTTGATGCCATGTTACCCGTTCTCGAGGAGTATCTCGTTCCGGCTTGGGTGAGCGAGAAGATCGGCCAGTTGCAGACCGGCGATGTTGTTTGTCTTCGGCTTCACCTTGAGCTGCCGGCTCGTGAGGCGCTTCGCGAACCGGTCCGGGTCGACGAAGTCCGTCCCGCGTTCCATCAAGCGTAGGAAGGATTCCTTGAGCCGACGGTCTTCCTTGCCGCCTCGGGACTCCGCCATCACGTCGCCCTCTCCATCCGCTTGGTCGAGGAAGAACACGAATCGCTCCAGCAGCACGGCCAGGCAGTAGTGATACGGATCATAACGCCATACCTGGTAGGTATCACGGTGCCTCCGCTTGTCGATGCATACGGACAGCACGATATACTCCCAGTCGCGCATGTGCCCAAGTACGTGAGCGTCGAACACGGCCCGCTTGTCGGAGGCCCGAAGCGCCTCGAACGGGTGCTTCCCGTGGAGGATCTCCTTCCGGTGAAGTATCACCGGCTCGTCCGGATGGGATCCGAAGTGCGCCACCTTGAGCGCCTCCAAGTCCGGATGCAGCGTCGATCGTACGTAGTCCAGCGCGACGACAACGCCCGTGAGACTCAGGAATCTGTGGTTGGGGTTGTCGGAGCTTCGCAGGTCCGGGTTGCCGACCTCATCGATGTAGATACGATGTTTCATACGCGCCCCCGCCTGCGTCCCCCAGCTAGTCGCCGACGGCGCGCATGTCGTTCAGCATCGCCAGGGCTCGCGGCACCGCCTCGGCCGCGGGCAGGACGGTCGGCTCGTCGTCGGTCCGGCGCTTGAGTTCGACGTTCCCGTCTCGCAGGCCGCGCTCGCCCACCACCACGCGGAGCGGGATGCCGATCAGGTCCGCATCCTTGAACTTCACGCCCGGGCGGGCCTCGCGATCGTCCAGCAGCACGTCCGCCCCCGCGGCCGCAAGCTCCTCGTAGATCCGCCGCGCCTCGGCGATCACGTCCGGCTTGTCGTTGTTGAGCTGCACGACCTCGACCTCGAACGGCGCGATGTTGACCGGCAGAATGCAGCCGTCGGCGTCGTTGCTCGCCTCGATGGCCGAGGCCAGGATGCGGTTGATCCCGATGCCGTAGCAGCCCATCCGGCACGGGTGTTCCTCGCCCGCTTCGTCCTGGAACGTGCAGCCGAGCTTCGCACTGTACTTCGTGCCGAGCTGGAAAACCTGCCCGACCTCGATGCCGCGCCGGAACTTCAGCGGCTGTCCGCCGTGCGTGTCGCCCTCGACCGCGTTGCGGATGTCCGCGACGAGGATGCCCCCGGCCGCAACGTCCCGCCGCCAGTTGAAGTGCTTGGCGTGCGTGTCGGTCGCGTTGCCGCCGACGACCCAGAAGCCGCCCCGCGCCGCGTCGGGGTCCACCACCTTCAGGCACGAGACCTCCACGTGCGGCCCGACGAAGCCGACGGCAAAGCCCGCTTCCACGGCCTCGGCCTGCTCGGCCAGGCGAATGCCCTCCAGCGACGGGTGCTCGCCGCGGACGGCGCCGATGAGCTTCTCCTCGTTCAGCTCGTGATCGCCGCGGACCACCGCGACGACCCACTCCGGCCCGGCCGGGCCGCCCTCGGCGTACTTCGCCCGGCATACGAGCGTCTTGAGCATGTTCTCCGGCTTGAGCTTCGTGCCGAGCTGCTTCTTGAAGAACTCGCGGACCTCGTCGATCGTCCGGCAGCCGGGCGTCTGGACGGGCTCCAGCTCGCCGGTCGGCTCGCCCGCGAGGTCGTGCGTGCGCTCGTCCGTCGCGGCCTTCTCGATGTTCGCCGCGTACGAGCCGTCCTCGGTGTAGACGATCACGTCCTCGCCGCTGTCGCACGGGACGGTGAACTGGTGGCTGCCGCTGCCGCCCATCTCGCCCGTCTCGGCCTCGACGATCACGTACGGCACGCCGCACCGGTCGAAGATGCGGCAGTAGGCGTCGTACATCTGCCGGTACGTCTCGTCGAGGGATTCGGGCGTCGCGTTGAAGCTGTAGGCGTCCTTCATCATGAACTCGCGGCTGCGCAGCACGCCGAACCGTGGACGGAACTCGTCCCGGAACTTCAGCCCGATCTGGTACAGGTTGATCGGCAACTGCCGGTGCGAGTTGATCTCACCGGCCGCCAGGGCCGTCATGACCTCCTCGGCCGTGGGCGCCAGGACGTTCTCCCGCCCGTGGCGGTCGGTGAAGCGGGCCATCGTCTCGCCGTAGGCCACGTCCCGGCCGGTCTGACGCCACAACTCGATGGGCTGCACCGCCGGCAGCAGCACCTCCTGGGCCCCGGCGGCGTCCATCTCCTCGCGGACGATCCGCACGATCTTGCGGATGCTCCGCCACCCGAGCGGCAGATAGGCGTACGTGCCGCTGGCGATCTTGCGGATGTACCCCGCGCGGAGCATCAACTGATGCGACGGGATCTCGGCCTCGGCCGGGACTTCCTTGACGGTCGGGATGAGTAGTTGGCTGTATTTCATGGCATCAGTTCGGAGTTCGGAGTGCGGAGGTCGCAGTACGGCGATCGGCGATCGGCGGGCGCGGAGGCGTTCCGCCCATGGTGGGCGGTTATAGCGGCCGGGAGGGCATTTGGCAATGCGGCGGCACCGTGCCCCGGCGAAGCAGGCCCGGACGTGGTGAGCGGCCAAAGCGGCCGGCGCGAACGTCCTTTCCGGCCCGGTCTCGCCGGGGTACAATCCCCTCCATGAACGCGGAGCGGCGGTACATCTCGGACCTCCGGCCGGGGGAGACGCTGGACCAGGTCTTCCTCGTGCGGGAGAAGGACCTTCGGACGACGAAGAAGGGCGACCCGTACATCACCTGCACGCTGTGCGATAAGACGGGCAAGCTTCCGGCCCGCATGTGGCAGGCGTCGGAGACGATCTTCCAGTCCGTGCCGACCGACGGCTTCCTGCACGTCAAGGGGCGCACGGACGACTACCGCGGGCAGCTCCAGTTCATCATCGACGCGTGCCGCCCCTGGCCGGCCGAGAAGGTGGACGTGTCGGACTTCATGGCCGTCACGGAGCTGGACATCGAGGAGATGTGGGCCGAGCTGCTGGCGATCCTGCGGGAAATCCAGGACAAGCACCTCCGCCGGCTGATCAAGAAGTTCGTGGAGGACCGGGAGCTGGTCGCGGCGTTCAAGAAGGCCCCCGCCGCCATGGAGATGCACAACCCGTTCGTCGGCGGGCTGCTCGAGCACACGCTGGCCATCGCCAAGGCCGCCAAGGCCCTGCTGCCGCTGTACCCACAGGTCAACGCCGACCTCGTCCTGGCCGGGGCGTTCCTGCACGACCTCGGCAAGGTCGCCGAGCTGACCAGCGGGCTGTCGATCAACTACACGCCCCGCGGGCGGCTCGTGGGGCACATCACCATCGCGGCGATCTGGGTCCAGCAGAAGGCGGCGGCCGTCGCGGAGGAGGACTCAGAGCCCATCCCCGAAGAAACGGTGAACCTGCTCCAGCATATCATCCTGAGCCACCACGGCGTGCACGAGTACGGCTCGCCGAAGCTTCCGGCCGTGCCGGAGGCGTTCTTCCTGCACTACCTGGATAATCTCGACGCGAAGATGTACATCACGCTTCACGCGATCGACGCGGACGCCGACCCGGAGAACCCCTTCACGGGCTACGTGCGGTCGATCGCGACGCAGGTGTACAAGCACAGCGGGGAGCTGCCGTAGAGGCCGTCACCGCCCCGGGTTTTCGCGGCATGGTGCGGCCCGGCCGATCACGGTCACGGCTGCGACGACGCTGTGGACGCGCCCCGCCCTCCGATCTCCGACCTCCGACCTTCGACCTTCGACCTCGCCGCCTGCGGCACCGGCGCTGAGGAGCCGAGCGGGAGCGTCCGGCTCAGTCCTCGCCGGCCTTTTCCTTGAGGTCCTGAATCCGCTGCTGCTGGTCGCGGACCTTGGCGGCCATCACGTCGCGCAGGGAGATCATGCCGACCAGGGCCCCTTCCTCGATGACCGCGAGGTGCCGAATGTGCCGGCTCGTCAACCGGTCGGCCACCATGTCGGTGTCGTCGGTCAGACGGCACTCCTCGACGGGCGAAGACATGACCTCCGAGACGCCCGTGGCCTCGGGGTCGCGCCCGCGGGCCACCACGCGCTGCAGCAGGTCGCGCTCGGTGAAGATGCCCTTCACCGCGTCGCCGTCCTTGACGATCAGCGAGCCGACCTTCGCCTCCGCCATCAGCTTCGCCGCCTGCGTTACCGACGTCTCCGACGGGGCCACCACGACGTCCGGACCTTTGACCATCAGTATCTCTTCAATCGTGGACACGGCTGTGCTCCTTGTGCCGTTCGCCGGCCGCCCCACCGGCTGTTGCTGTCGATGTAACCGTATAGCGTTTCCGCCGGGGCGTGTCCAGCCCAACCCGCGCGCGATAGAATACCGCGCCTGGAGAGGAAGGAAGCGCATGAAGGTTCTCTACATCGGCGGCACCGGCGAAATCTCCTACGAATGCGTGCGGCGCGGCGTCGAGATGGGCCACGAAACGAGCGTCTTCAACCGCGGCCGGAACCGACACGCCGCCGCCCTGCCGCCGGAGGTCCGGCAGATCCGCGGCGACCTGAGCGACGACGCGGCCTACCGCGCCCTGGCGGATGAGCGCTTCGACGTGGTCTGCCAGTTCCTCGCCTTCCGTACGGAGACCGTCGCGCGGGACATCGACGTCTTCTCCGGCACGTGCGGGCAATACGTGTTCATCTCGTCGGCCTCCGCGTACCAGAAGCCGCCGGCCAACTACATCGTCACGGAGAACACGCCGCTGGCGAACCCCTACTGGCCGTACAGCCGAGCGAAGATCGAGATGGAGCGAGTTCTGCTCGACGCCCACGCCGCCGGGACGCTTCCGGTGACGGTCGTCCGCCCGAGCCACACGCACCGCACGCGGTTCCCCGGCGGCATCGCCGGCGGGGACGACTGGGCCTGGCGGATGCTGAACGGACGGCCGATCGTAATCCACGGGGACGGCACGTCGCTGTGGACGCTGACGCACAGCGCGGACTTCGCCGTCCCCTTCTGCAAGCTGCTCGGGCGCGCCGAGACGCTCGGCGAGTGCTACCACATCACGCGGCACCTGCGGGGGTTCACCTGGAACGACATCTACGCGGCGATGGGCGAGGCCCTCGGCGCCGAGCCGGACGTCGTCCACGTGCCGTGCGACACGCTCGTGCGCTACAACGCCGACTGGGCCGGCCCGCTGCTGGGCGACAAGTGCTGGCCGGTGATCTTCGACAACTCCAAGGTCATGTCCGTCGCGGGCGAGTTCGCCTGCCGCTCGCTCGAGGAGGCGATGCGGGCCGCGGCCGAAGATTACGCGGCCCACCGCCGCGACGCCTACGATCCGGACGCGAAACGCGAGCTGCACGCGCTGATCGACCGCATCGCGTCCGAGCAACGCGCGCTGGGAAGGTGATCCGGGGCGAATCCGCCGGCCCCCGCTCGAGGGCGCCTCGCCGCACGCCCGCCGAACTCCCCCCTTCGCCACGGCTTCGGAGGCCCGCGCCGAACTGACGACTCAGAGATTCGCCAGCCGCTGGGCCTTGTCCCGCGCGATCAGGGCGTCGACGACCGGGTCCAGCTCGCCGCCCAGAACGCGTTCCAGGTTGAAGTTGGCGCCCTCCTGACCCTCGCCCTTGAGGCGATGGTCCGTGCAGCGGTTCTGCGGGTAGTTGTAGGTGCGGACGCGCTGGGAGCGGTCGCCCGAGCCGATCATGGACTTGCGGGCCGCGGCCTCCTCGGCAAGCTGCTGCTGGCGGCGGTGCTCGTAGACGCGCGACGCGAGGATCCGCCGGGCCTTGGCGCGGTTCTTGTGCTGGGACTTCTCATCCTGCATCGAGACGGTGATGCCCGTCTCGGCGTGCTCCAGCCGGATGGCGGACTCGACCTTGTTGACGTTCTGCCCGCCGGGGCCGGAGGCGTGGGTCTTGTGCTCGACGACGTCGTTGTCCCAGTCGATCTCGACGTCGATCCGCTCCGGCTCGGGCATGACGGCGACCGTCGCGGCCGAGGTGTGGATGCGGCCCTGGCTCTCCGTCTGCGGGACGCGCTGCACGCGATGCCCGCCGCCCTCGTAGCCGAGGTGGCTCCACACATCCGGGCCCTTGACGTTGGCGATGACCTCGCGGAAGCCGCCCAGTTCCGTGGGGCTGGCGGACATGACCTCGAACTTCCAGCCCTTCAGCTCGGCGTAGCGCTCGTACATGTGCAGCAGGTCGCCGACGAACAGCGCCGCCTCGTCCCCGCCCGTGCCCGCTCGCAGCTCGACGAGGACCGAGTTGATCTCCTCCTCGTCGCTCATCACGAGCAGGCCCTTGACCTGTTCCAGGGCCTCCTCCGCGGCGGATGTGAGCTGATCGATCTCCTCGCCGGCCAAGGACTTGAGGTCCTCGTCGCCGTCGGGGTCGTCGAGGATGCCGCGGGCCTCGTCCCGCTGGGCGGCGAGGTCGCGATAGCGGCGGTAGGGCTCGACGATCCGCCCCAGGCGCGCATGCTCCTTCGAGACCCGGACGATCTGCTCTCCGTCCGACGCGACGGCCGGGTCGTTCATCTGCTCGGCCAGCTCGGCGTACTGGCGGTCCAGCTCGTCGAGCTTGCTGATCAGCGTTTCGGCCTGCGTGGTGGACATTGTCGAGCTCTCGGCGAGGGCAGAAAAAGGCCGGTACGGCGCGGCCGCGCGGTACCGGCTTGTGCGGGACAGGCAGCTACTTCTTGCTCTTGTCGCGACCCTTGAAGTAGTCGCCGCCGAACTTCCGCTGGAACTTCTCCACGCGCCCGGCCGTGTCGATGAGCTTCTGGCGGCCCGTGTAGAACGGGTGGCAGTTCGAGCAGATGTCGACCTGGATGTCGCCGGTCGTCGAGCGCGTCGCGAAGGACGCCCCGCAGGCGCAGGTGACCTTGCTTTCCGTGTATTCAGGGTGCGTATCGATCTTCATGGTGCGTTCCTCTGGCTGCCCGCTGGCGGGTAAACCCGTAGCATAGCAGTTTCGCCGCGGGGGTCAATGGTGAATCGGGCCGCGCCGCGCTACAGCAGATCGGTCAGGAGGCGGACGATCTCGGGCACGTCGCGGGCCAGGAGAGTCAGCGGCACGAGGAGCATGCCGGTCGCCGCCAGCAGCAGCGACACGCCGGCCGGGCTCGGCTCGGCCCGAATGCCGGAAAGCTCCTCGCCGAGGGCGTCGGAGAAGGCGCGGGACAGCTCCCGGCCGCCGCCCTGGAGGCGGATGGTCACGTTCCGCAGCAGCGAGAAGGTCCCGAGGCGGACGGTCGCGTCCGAGTCCGGCAGGTAGAAGCCCTCGGGGGCCTCCCGATGGGCGAGCCCGACGCGGTCCAGCGCCCGCTCGACGGCCGAGGCCGCCTGCGCCCGCGAGGCGTTGTAGACGACCCAAATCCGCCCGCCGGGCGCGAGCAGCAGAATCAACAAGGCCGGCGCGGCGACGACCATCGGCACCGTCCAGACCGACGCGCCGAGGGAATTCAACACGGGCAGCGCCACCAGCGGGCTCAGGGCGGTTACGAGGACGGCGAAGTCCATCCTGCCGGTGAGCAGTTGCGGCCGGCGGCGGCTGTTGAGCAGGCCGAGAACGAGGAAGTAGACGGCCACCGGCACCACCACCGTGGCGATGTCGATCGGCTCGGCGAAATAGCGGCTGGCAACCATGCCATCAACTCCTCGCGGTCCGTAGCATTTTACTCCAGATCCCGCGGTTCGGCAACTTTTCTGTAGCCCAGGGCCTTGACGACATCCAGCACTTCCGTCCACGTGGGGAAGTGCCGCTTGTTCAACTCCTTATACTCCTGGATGGCCATGAGGAACTCGAACTGCTCGTCGGTCATCTCGCCTTCTTCGGCGGACCGGCGGCTGTCCGAGCGGCGGCGTCCGGGTCCGCGGCGGCGGTCCAGCCCGACGCGGCGGTCGATCACGCTGCGTCGGTCCTGGTCGCGACGTTCGGCTTCGTTCCCGCCTTCAGGTTCGCGCTCGGCGTCGTCCATGGGCTTGGCGCTCATTCGGGTCTCCGTTCCCGCCCGGGCCGGTCGGCGGGGGTGCCTGTCGGTCGGCGGGGCTTCGCACGTCAGCATAGTCGTTATCGGACGAAATCCGGGCACGTTTGAGGCGCCGCCCCGGAAGCTCGCTCAGCGCTCGTCCTCGTCCAGGTCGTCCAGCTCGTCATCGAGGCCATCCTCGTCGTCGAACGCATCGAGGTCGTCGTCCTCGTCGTCCACGGCGAACACGTCCTCTTCGTCGTCCTCTTCTTCGTCGAGGATCTCCTCCTCCGCGTCCGGGCGCAGCTCGCCGGTGAAGGGCAGCTCGTCTTCGTCCTCGTCCTCGTCCTCTTCGTCCTCGTCCTCATCGCCGACAGGCAGGCCCTCGACGCTCTCCCGGTCGGCGATGACCTCGCTGGCCTCGTCCAGCAGCACTTCCGGCACCAGAACGGGCACGCCGCGGGTCAGCCCTCGGCGGGGCTTCGGGGCGTCCTCGTCCAACTCGCCGTCCGTTCCCACCACGGCCGGGATGTCGTGGTCGCTCAGCAGCTCCACGTACTCCTCCGCCTCGTCCTCAGAGCGGGCGACGATGACCGTGACCATCTCGCTGTCCCCTTCCGTCGACGGTTCGAGCGGTTCCTCTTCAGCCATGGGCGGCCTCCACGATCTGTCGCAACGTCCGTCTGCTCATGTAAGCCCTGCCGGCCCGTTGAACCAGCCGTTCCGGCCGCCATCGCCGGAACCCTTCGCTCAACGGACGGCTCCGCCTGGGATCGTCTCTACGTCCCTTTCGGCGCCGCGCGGGCGACGCCTACAGAAAAGTACACGGCCTTGCCCACGGGAGCAAACCGGGTACATTATACGACGCGGGTCGGGGCCCGCGAAGACTTGGTGATTGCCGCGCTCGGATTCGCCGATATCCCCTGGAGAACTCGGCCGCGCGCCGTCACGGCCGGTCCTCATCGATCGATTAGGGAGCCGAACATGCGACGCACGAACTCACTGCGATGCGGTCTGCTGGTGCTGGCGGGCGCGGCCATGCTGGCCGGCGGCTGCAACAGCAACGGCCCGTACGTCACGCCGGAGCGCAAGGACAAGGGGCTGGTTATCATCCTGCCCGGCATCGAGGGCGAGAGCGAGCTGAACCGGAACATCCGCCGCGGCCTGTTGTCGGCGGGGCTCGGCTCGGCCATGCCCATCCACCACTGGGGCCGACCGGTCCCCGGCTTCGGCATGCTGCTGAACCAGATGGACGTAATCGGCAACCGCATCGCCGGCTCGAACGTCGCCAAGCGCGTCGTGAAATATCAGGACGAGTACCCCGGGCGACCCGTGCATCTGATCGGGCACAGCGGCGGCGGCGGCATCGCCGTCTTCGCGGCCGAGGCCATGCCGGAAGACCGCAAGGTCGACGGTGTCGTGCTGCTCTCGGCCAGCATCTCCAGCGCGTACGACCTGACCAAGGCCCTGAAGCGGACCCGAAAGGGCGTCGTCAACTTCTACTCCGAGGCGGATGTCGGACTGCTGGTGATCGGGACGATCCTGGCGGGGAACGTGGACGGCACGCACGGGCCCGCGGCCGGGGCCATCGGCTTCGACAAGCCGAGCCCCTCCGCCGGCGCCGGGAAGCGCGAGGCCTACGACAAGCTGCACGAGTTCCGGGTCACGTCGGGGATGATGGGCACGGCCGACGCGCACTCGGCCGCCACGCGCTCGTCCTTCGTGGGCCGGTACGTGGCGCGCTGGGTCACGTCGCCTTCCTGGCCCGCGACGAGCGCGACCGCCATGGCCCCCAGCGCCGGGCCGTAGAACCGGGCCTTGCCGCCTCGGCGCCCGGCCGCCATAATCGCACCCGGAGGGCCGCGAGCCCTCGGGAGAGATTCATGGCCGACCCGAAAGCGCTGGTGCTGCGAGCCGCGGGGACGAACTGCGACCGGGAAACCGTCTTCGCGCTGAGCCGTGCGGGCTTCGACGCCCGCTCCGTCCATGTCTTCGAGCTTCTCGACGAGCCCCGACGGCTGCGCGAATACCGGTTCCTCGTCGTGCCCGGGGGCTTCAGCTACGGCGACGACGTTTCGGCCGGCAAGATCCTGGCCAACCAGCTCGTGCATCACCTGGCCGACGAACTGAACGCCTTCGTCGAGGCGGACAAGCTCGTGCTGGGCATCTGCAACGGGTTCCAGGTGCTGCTCAAGAGCGGGCTGTTGCCGTGGGGGCGTGTGGGTGAGGCGGACGCGACGGCCGAGGCCACCCTCGCCTGGAGCGACTCGGGGCACTTCGAGGACCGGTGGGTCCACCTCCGCGGGGACTCGAGCAACTGCGTCTTCCTGCCGGCCGACGAGGTGATCTACCTGCCGATCGCCAACGGCGAGGGCAAGTTCGTCCCGCGGGACGAGGCGGTGCTGGAGCGGCTTCGGCAGGCGGACGCCGTGGCCCTGCGCTACACCGATGCCGCGGGGAACGCCGGCAGCGCGGCCAACCCGAACGGCAGCGTCGACGGAATCGCCGGGCTCTGCGACCCCACGGGGCGCATCCTCGGCCTCATGCCGCACCCGGAGCGGTTCGTGGACGTCACGCAACACCCCCGCTGGACCCGCGGCGGGGTGGACCGCGCAGACGGCGCCTTGCTGCTGACCCACGCCCGCAAGGCCCTGGGCTGATGCCCGGCCCGAAAACCCAGCATGTTCGGAGCCCATCACGCCGATAAGGGATTCGGTGAACCGACGTCTGGCGCTATGCGCAGCGCGAAGCGATCGAAAGGACTCGTCAAATGCGGACAGCGGCGCGGATCGTACTGATCTCGGCCCTGCTGGCGGGCTGCACCCAGCAGGACGCGAACCCGGACTACAACCCCCGGAAGGATCTCCCGGCCTGGTCGTACGACGCACCCTACTACTACCGGCCGACGGAGGATCTCCAACCGGTCGACCCCGAGGAGGCCGGCTTCGAGGTCGCCCCGGGCATCGACGTGTACTTCACCAACAGCGAGTACTTCTTCCTGCGGCACCCGTCGGGGTATCAGGTCACGGGCGAGCCCCGAATGGCCGTGTGGTACTCGACGGACCACCGGGACTGGCAACGGGCCGGCTACTACGGCGTCGAGCAGAGCCACTTCCTGATGCGGGCCGAGACGGACGCGCAGTATTGGGTGCGCTTCGCCGGCCCCGGCCAGCCGACCAGCGAGGTGCCGCCGGGCCAGCCCCACCGCATCTACGTCGTGGACCGCGCCGAGCCGGCGATCACGCTCCGGCTGGACCCGCCGCCCTTCCAGGTGGACGAGGAGGGCAACCGGGTTCCGCACACCTACGAGGTCGGCGACGAGGTCTCGCTGGCATGGACCGTGAACGATCCCTACCTCAAGCCGGGCAGCATCCAACTGAGCACGTGCTTCGCCGAGTTCCCGCACAATCTGGTATGGGGAAGGTGGCCCCGAGAGCTGGACGCGGAGGGGCGGATCGACAACGTCGTCCTGCCGCCCGCGGCCGCGCGGCACGGGGGCATGCGGTTCCGGCTCGAGGCGCGCGACCTGGCCGGCAACATCGGCCTGGCCATGACGGACGTGATGGACGTCGAGCCCGGCGAGTCGACCGCCACCCAGCCGGCGGTCCGGCCGGTCGGGGGTTTCGAGATCGTCTACGAGCAGCCGGCCCGCGACGATTCCGGCTGGCCCCGGAAGGGCGCCTTCCTCCGCGCCGGCCGGCGACGCGAGCTGAGCTGGATGCCGGAGTTGGTCCAGCGGCACGCCGGTCGGAAAATCGACCTGGAGTTCTCGGCCAACAACGGGCGGTCCTGGCACGTCGTGGCCGAGAATATCGAGCCGGTCGATGGCGAGGCCGAGGGCAGACCCGAGTGGTCCGTGTCCTGGACGGTGCCGGACGTGACCAGCAAGAACTGCCGCCTTCGGATCGTGGCGCGGTCGCGTCCGGGAGAGGCCGGCGAAACGCTGATGCTGGCGCAATCCGGGCGTTTCACGGTGGATACGGTCGCACCGGACACAATCCTCGGACCGGAGCGGATCGAGTAGGCGGCCCCCCGGCGCCGGCCGGCGACGTGCTCGGAGCATGGGAAGCCCTAAGTGCTTTGGTGAATGCACCTTAAGGTGTTTACCCTAGCATTTTTCTCTTGCCACGGGGTTGCGGGGTCGCGTATGCTGCTCTGTCGTTCCGGGTTCGACATACTCATACATCCATCTTGGCGATAAGGGGTTGGACATGAGCAGACACGGAAGCGTGCAACGCCGACACTCAGGGGGTGTGGCATGATCGACGGAGCTATCGGCGTACTGCTGGCCGACGACCACCGCATGGTGCGCGAGGGCCTGGCCACGCTGATCGACCAAGAGCCGGACATTCGGGTTCTGTCGCAATGCGGCGACGGGCTGCGTGTCGTGGACGAGGTCCTCGACAAGAAGCCCGACGTGGCGGTGCTGGACATCATGATGCCGGGGCTCAACGGCCTGGACGTGTGCCGGGAGCTTCGGCGTCAGGTGGACGCCCTTTCGATCCTGATCCTCACCATGTACGACGACGAGCAGTTCATCGCCCGCGCGCTGGACTACGGCGCTTCGGGCTACCTCCTCAAGGAGTCGGCCGGGCCCCGGCTGGCCGAGGCGGTCCGCGCCGTGGCGCGCCGGGAACTGTTCCTCGGGCCGGGCATTCCTCAGCACGTCGTGCAGCGGATTCGCTCCGGAGCCCAGGACCCGTACGAGAAGCTCACCACGCGCGAACGGCAGGTACTCCAGCTCATCGCCGAGGGCAAGACGAACCGGCATATCGCCGAGGAACTCAAGCTCGCCCTCAAGACGGTGGACACGCACCGCTCGCACCTGATGCGCAAGCTGGACATCCACGACCAGACGAGCTTGGTCAAGTTTGCCATTCGCCGCGGCATCGTCTCGATCCGCTGACCGGCCGCTCCCGCCGGGAAAATCGCCTTCGCGCTGCGCCTCGCTTTCCGTAAACTATGCGACTCAACGGTTCGCGGCGGCCCGGCCGCGACCTGCCCCCGAGTCCCCAAAGCGAGAAGATCGAAATGGACCCGAAAGTCGCCATCATGGGCGCCACCGGCGCCGTCGGAACCGAGTTCCTGCGCATTCTGGAGCAGCGGGAGTTTCCGCTGTCGTCGCTGAAGCTGCTGGCCAGCCACCGCTCGGCCGGGAAGAAGCTGCCGTTCCGCGGCGAGGCGCTGACGGTCGAGGAGCTGACCGAGGACAGCTTCGAGGACGTGGACCTCGTGCTCTCGTCGGCCGGCGGAAGCATCTCCAAGCAGTTCGTGCCGGCGGCCGTCAAGGCCGGGGCGGTCGTCGTGGACAACACCTCGGCGTTCCGCATGGACCCGGAGACGCCGCTGATCGTGCCCGAGGTCAACCCGCAGGACCTCTCATGGCACAAGGGCGTGATCGCCAACCCGAACTGCTCGACGATCATCATGAACGTGCCGGTCTGGCCGCTGCACAAGGCCAACCCGATCCGTCGAATCGTCGTCAGCACTTACCAGGCCGCCAGCGGCGCCGGTGCCCCGGCCATGCAGGAACTGCTCGACGGCGCGCGCGCCACACTCGAGGGCACGCCCTTCACGCCGAAGGCCCTGCCGCACCCGGCCGCGTTCAACGTGTTCTGCCACGACAGCGAGGTCGGCGAGGACGGCTACAACCTCGAGGAGCGCAAGATGTGGCGCGAGACGCGGAAGATCTTCCACTGCGAGGACATCCGCGTGACCGCCACCTGCGTCCGCGTTCCGGTGCTGCGGGCCCACAGCGAGGCGATCAACCTGGAGTTCTCCGAGCCGATCACCGAGCAGCAGGTGCGGGAACTCCTCGCCGACGCGCCGGGCATCAAGATCGTCGACGACCGCGCCGGCAGCCGCTTCCCCATGCCGCTCGACGCCAGCGACCAGGACGAGATCCTCGTCGGACGCATCCGGCGCGACGTCTCGCAGCCGGACGGGCGCGGCATCGACCTGTTCGTCAGCGGAGACCAGATCCGCAAGGGCGCCGCCCTCAACGCCGTGCAGATTGCGGAGATGCTGTAGAATCGCCCAGCCCAGCGGCGGTGGGGGCTTTTCTCGGCGCGTTCCCCCCGGCAGAATGGCCGGGCGATGGAACCGCCCTCGCGGAATATCAAGCTGGTCATCGCCTACAACGGCGCCGCCTACCACGGCTGGCAGCGGCAGGAGGCGCATCTGCCGACGATACAGCAGTGCGTCGAGGAGGCGGCCGCGCGCGTCGTGGGGCATCCGGTGACGGTCTTCGGGGCGGGTCGGACGGACGCCGGCGTCCACGCGGGCGGGCAGGTCGCCAACTTCCACACGACGAATCACGCCATCCCGCTGGCCGGGCTCCGCCGGGCGATCAACTCCCGCCTGCCGGGCGACGTCGTGGCGCGCTCCGCCTCGCTCGTGCCGCCGGAATTCCACGCCTCGCGATCGGCCGTGGGCAAGACGTACCGCTACCGCGTCCGCGTCGCGCCGTTGCGGGACGTGATGGCGTCCCGGCACGTGTACCACTACTTCCGCCCGCTCGAGATCGAGCCCATGCGGGACGCGGCCGCCCGGCTGACCGGCACGCACGACTTCGCCGGCCTGGCCACGAGTTCCGACCAGCGGCTCACGACAGTGCGCACGATTTTCCGCTGCGAGGTCGCCCGGACGCCCGACGAGGTGGCGATCACGGTCCAGGGCGACGGGTTCCTGTACAACATGGTGCGGATCATCGCCGGCACGCTCGTCGAGGTCGGCCGGGGGCGATGGACGCCGGACCGCATCGACCGCATCCTCGCCACGCGCGACCGCCGCGACGCCGGCCCGACCGCCCCGCCGGACGGGCTCTACCTGATGTGCGTCCACTACGACGCGGCGTCTCTACGCGCCGTCTGACGCCGCGGGCACGGGCGCCCCGGCGGCCGGGGCGGGGTCGTCCTGCCCGCCCGGCTGCGGGGCGACCGTCCGGATGATCCGGTCCGGATCGGGCTCCAGCCGCTCGCCCGACAGCTCGGAGGCGACCATCCGCACCATCACGTCCCGCAGCTTCTGGACGTGGTAATGGGGGAAGTGCGGCTCGGCGTGCGGATTGCCCACGCCCGAGTCGTCGGTCAGGAAGAGGTACTGCCCCCCGGTCAGCAGTGCCTCGGTCCGCATGACGAACTCTGCCGCGGCCCCGACCCCGCTGGCCGCGACCGGGTACACCGCCACGGCCCGCTCGCGAAGCGGCGTCAGCGCTTCGAGGGCCTCGCCGGCCCGGTTGTCGTGCGGCGGCGCGTCGGCGACGTGGAAGACCATCCGCGTCGCATGCCCGTCGTCCCAGCCGAGCTGGCCCGCGCTCTGGAGCGCGCGATGCACCGCTTCGGGATAGTCCCCGCCGCCGCCCGCGCTCTGCCGGCCGAGATCGCGCACGAACGCATCGAGCGAGTCCATGTCGAACAGGCGCGTGACGTACTCGTCGCCCTCGTCGCGGTAGGCCACCAGGGCGTACCGCTGCCGAACGCGCGGGAAGCGCCGCGAGATCTCCTCGGCGATGCCGCGAATCTCGACCTTCAGGTACTCCAGCTCATCCGTCATCGAGCCGGTGCAATCGACGACGAACGCCAGGTCCAGGCGGTCGGGCCGTTCGGGGCTCGCGCCCGGCAGTTGCAGGACGCAGCGTGTCTGGCCTTGCGCGATCGCGCCTTCGCCCGTGCGCCCGCCGGCCTGCGCGATCACCCCGAGCCGCTCGTCGGCATCGAAGCCGTCCCAGCGTCGAAGCACGACGCACCGCCCGTCCGTGCGTGTCCGCAGGCGCAGCCGCCGACCGGAGCCGCCGGTCACGTCCACCACGGCGTTGGGCACGGGTTCGCCCGAGGCGGTCTCCACGTGGATCACCACCGGCGCTGAGCCGCACCGTGCGGCCAGCGACGCCAGATGCCCCTGCCCCGAGAGGCCGGACACGAAGCCAAGGTACGGGCGGGAATCGGCCAGGTCGTCGAAGCTCCCGGCCGTCAGAAGCCCGGCCTGGATGTCCGTCCGGTAGCCGTCGCCCGACGGCTCCGCGACGGGCGATGCCTCCTCGGCCATCGCCATACGGCTGGCGCCGGAGGCGCGTTCGCGCGCTGCACCCTCCGGCCGGAAGGTAGGCGTCAGCTTCGACTCGCACCCCGCACCCACGAAGACGGACACGGCCAACAGTGGCATCCATTTGCGGATCATGGCGTTTCTCCTCTTGTGCCCGGCGGCCGGGCGCTTGGGTTCCGCCCCTCCATACACCCGGCGCGCACGAATTGCGCAGCGATGCCGGCGAATTACGCGGGGCCCTTAAGGATGATGGAACACGGCCAGCCAGACGGTTTCGCGTTCCTCGTCCGTCCAGACGACGCGGTGCCGGGCCCCCGCCGGGATGTGCAGGTAGTCGCCGGGGGTCAGCACGACCGACGCGGGCCCCTCGTCGAACTCCAACTCCGCGCCCCCCGACAGCAGCAGCACCCACTCGTGCTCATCCTGGTCGTACCAGTAGCCATCGGGCGAGGTGTGCCCCCGCGAGACGATCCGCTCGACGCGGAACGCCCCGCCCGCCAGCAGCGGCTTGATGTGCTCGTCCGGCAGCTCGGCCGGAATGTCGGAGAACAGGTTGCCCGAGTGCATGCGCGCGGTCCGGCCGGGGCGGGCTGGGAAACCTTCTCAGACGCCGAGACGGCCCTTGCGGACCGCCTGGAGCACGATGCGCACGTTGCGGTCGTGCTTCCACTCGGCCAGCCGCCACCAGTCCTGCATATCGTCCGGCGGCCCGAGATCGGACAGGATTTCCGCATCCTTCCGGCCGGCCGCGCAGGCGTCCGCGACCTGCCGCACCAGGTTCCGAAAGTACGCCGGCCACCGCCGCAGGTGGTCCGTCGTCGCCAGCGGCCCGTGCCCCGGGATGACCGCCCCGGCATCGAAGTCGATCATCCGCTCGTAGATCCGCTCCAACAGCTCGGCCTTGGCGGACCGCAACGGACCCACCACGGGGATCATCCCCCAGCCGAACAGGTCGCCGCTCAGCAGCACGCGGTCAGGCATGACCTCGACGATGCAGTCCTCCGGGGTATGGCAGCCGCCCATGGGGATCATGCGGACGCTCCGCCGCTCGCCCTCGAAGGTCAGCCCCTCGTCGGGGATGTCGCTCGTGCGGGCGTTGATGATGTCCGCGCCGAACTGCTCCTGGAAGTCGGCGTTGAGCGCGACGTGGTCCGGGTGCGTGTGCGTGTTGAGCACGTGCTCGACGGGCGTGTCGCCGAGCGTGTCCCGGATCGCCCCGATCACCATGCCGCCCTTGCAGCGGTGCTCCAGGGCGTCCACGACCACGGCCGAGCCGCCCAGGTCGATCCACGTGCAGTTGTCGATCTCCTGGCGGACGTACAGGCCGGCCGCCACCTGCACGAGTTCCGGGGTTTCCACGGCCTTGTCGCTCACGCTGCAATCTCCAGGTTTCCGGGCCGGGACCGGCTCACTCCGGCCTCTCCATGCGGCTGTCGTGCTGCCACATGTCGCAGTTCGTTCCGACGGCGCGTTGGACCGGCGCGGTCGCGTCGTCGAGTTGCTTCAGTACGTCGTCGGCAAGCTCCAAGTCGCCCGCGGCCGCGTTCTCCTGCGCCTGGTCCTCGTTGCGCCCCCCGACGATGACCGAAGTCACCCCCGGCTGAGCCAGCAGCCAGGCCATCGCGACGTTGCCCATCGGCTTGCCGACCGATCCGCTGATCTCGCGGATCCGGCCGATGGCCTCGAACACCTCCTTCTCGCAGCCCGGCTCGCCGTGATCGACGTTGGGGTGCGCCGACGAGAACAGCCGCGTCCGCACGCGCTTCTCGGGCACGTCCTCGACGGAGGAGAACTTGCCGGTCAGCAGACCCTGGGCGATCGGGCTGTAGCATAAGATGCTCAGGTCGTTCTCGACGCACAGGGGCTGCACGGCGTGCTCGATCGGCCGCCAGAGCAAGCTGTAGCAGAGCTGGTTGCTCTCGGCCCGGCCCGCCTCGAGCAACTCCTTCATGTAGCTGGCGCCGAAGTTGCTCACGCCGATGGCGCGGATCTTGCCCTCGTCGCGCAGCTTCTCCATCGCGCCGAGCGAATCGGCGACCGGGATGTCGGGGTTCGGCCAGTGGATCTGGTACAGGTCGATCCGGTCGGTCCCGAGACGCTTCAGGGAGCGCTCGCAATGCTCCCGGAGCGCCCCGGGCGCCAAGTTCCCGCCGGAGACCTTGCTGGCGATCACCGCCTCGTCGCGGCGGTCGCCCAGTCCCTCGGCCAGGACCTCCTCCGACTCGCCGCGGCCGTATCCCTCGGCCGTGTCGAAGAAGTTCACCCCCGCGTCCAGCGACGCGCGGATGGCCTCGATGGAGTCGCGGACCTCGTTGTGGCCCCAGTTGAAATCCTCGCTCACGAGCTGCCAGCAGCCCTGGCAGATGACGGACACCTCGATGTCGGTACGTCCCAGCTTGCGGTATTGCATGGCTCTCCTCGGTACAAGCGCTCCCGAACGTCACCGGAATGATAGCCGGCACGAAAGGCCGACGTTGCGCGGCTTGCGGAAGGAGGCGGGCCCCACTACGAGCCCGCCCCCGCCCTGTCGCATGCATGCGTGCGACATGGGAGGGGGCGCCGGGCTCTCCCATCCCCCGCGGGAAACGCCGTAACTACGCCACGATCTCGAGCAGACGCTCGGTCAACTCGATGTGACGTTGTTTCTCGCGATGCAATTGCTCGATCTGCTCTCGGAGCCGCGGGTCCGTGATGCGCGGCACCAGGTCCGCGTACATCCGCTCGGCGCTTTGCTGCTCCGTCAGCAGCGAGGCGAACCGCTCGGCGAGAATTGCCTGCTCAAACATCGTGGGCCTCTCCGGTCCGGTCGTTGACCCAGCGCCCGACGCACTCCCGGTGGGCCTGGCTGTCCGCGCGCAACGTGTCCAGAATCGCGTATACCTCGGCGCGCTGCTCCGAGTCGAAGCACTCGGTCCGGGCCACTTCCTCGGCCGTGTCCGTCAACGCGTCCGCCAAGCGGGACTCCAACTGGGCCGCCTGCGACATCTGGTGGGCGAATTCCTGACCGGGACTCATCTGCGCCTTCTCTACTGGGTCGCACGAATACGAAATGCCGTTGACTCCGATTCCTGATTATCCCGCATTTGCGTGCCCATTGCAAGCGCCAAGCCGGCCAGGATCGCGTCAACTGTCGCGGGGAGGTTCCGAGCCGGCCCTGCGGGGCCGGCGGCGCGCCGGCCGGGCCCGACGGCCCGCCCATCCGTGCCAAAGCGAACCGCTCGGCCTGCCGATATACGCCGTGGGCGCATCGAGTTGCGCCGCCGCCCTGCCCCCCCGCCGCAGGAACCGCCATGAGAGCCCGGCTCCGCCAACAACTCCGCATCGGCCTTGGACTTAAGGCAGTCATCGCTCTGGCGTTCATCGTCTTCGCCGTGACGGTCGGCTCGGGATGGGCGTACTTCCTCACGGTCCGACACGGGCTCCGGGAGCAGGCCCGGCAGCAGGCCGATCAACTCGCCACCGCGACCGCTCGGGCGGCC